>JAZNPC010000060.1:0-70041 GCA_045589455.1 Kiritimatiellia bacterium | reverse complement strand
TAGGCTACGATTTCGCTATCCCTTCTTCTCGCCTATGCCTCACAACATAAACCTTGGGAGTCGCTATTGGGTTGGTCGGTAACTACCCCCCGTTGGACTTTCACCATAGAACTATGACATGCCCGTCATACATAAAAAAGGCGCCCCGTAGGACGCCTTTTTCTCATTTATGCTTGTGGCTGAGGAGCCGCAGCATTTGGTTGCACATTCTGTGCGCGAACCTTGATGTGAAGCTCGCGTAGTTGCTTCTCCGTTACAGGAGCAGGTGCATTCATCATCAAATCCTGAGCACGCTGATTCATTGGGAATGCGATTACCTCACGAATGTTCTCTGCATCTGCAAGTAGCATTACCATACGATCAACACCTGGAGCAATACCACCGTGAGGAGGTGCACCATACTTAAATGCGCCGGATAATGCTGGGAAGCGATCAAATACTACCTCTGGAGCATAGCCTGCAATATCGAATGCCTTAAGCATGATTTCTAGGCTATGGTTACGGATAGCACCAGATGATAGCTCAACACCATTACATACAACGTCGTACTGATATGCTAGAACCTCTAGTGGATCCTTGTTCAATAGAGAATCCATACCGCCCTGAGGCATTGAGAATGGATTGTGTGAGAAAATAACCTCACCAGTCTCTTCATCACGCTCAAACATTGGGAAGTCAACAATCCAGCAGAACTTGTAAACATCCTTATCAATCATGTTGAGATCACGGCCAAGCTTCAAGCGGATATCACCCGCTAGCTTAGCAGCAACAGCTGGCTTGTCGCACATAAAGAACATTACATCGCCCTCTGTCATATTGCCACGCTTTGCAAGCTCATCTAGCTCCTCTGGTGTCATGAACTTAACGATAGGACCCTTTAGCTCGCCATCCTTCCAAGAGATATAACCAAGACCCTTAGCGCCCTGCTCCTTTGCATAACCCTCTAGCTTATCAAAGAAGCTACGTGGCTGTGAAGCGATGCCCTTTACTGGAATTGCACGAACTACAGCACCACCTGCAACTGCCTTAGCAAATGCGCCAAAACCAGAAGCACCAAAGATATCAGAAACATCAAACATCTCAATTGGAATACGTAGGTCTGGCTTATCAGAACCATACTTTAGCATTGCCTCACGATATGGGATGCGAACAAATGGACCATCATCTAGCTTCTTTGTGCTGAACTTACGGAAGGTCTCCTGCAAAACCTCTTCAACGATTTTGAAGATATCATCCTGAGTTACAAAGCTCATCTCAATATCTAGCTGATAAAACTCACCTGGTGAACGATCTGCACGTCCATCCTCATCACGGAAGCATGGAGCAATCTGGAAGTAGCGGTCAAAGCCAGCAACCATCAATAGTTGCTTGAAGATCTGTGGTGCCTGAGGAAGTGCATAGAACTGACCTGGATGTACACGGCTTGGCACTAGGTAGTCACGAGCACCCTCTGGAGAGCTTGAGGTTAGAATTGGTGTCTGAAACTCATTAAAGCCTAAAGAAGTCATCTTCTCACGTAGGAAGCTGATAACCTTTGAACGTAGAAGAATATTGTTGTGTAGGCTCTCGCGGCGTAGGTCTAGGTAGCGATACTTTAGACGCAATTCCTCTGGACCAACCTCATCAGACTCACCTGCTAGATAAATTGGTGTAATCTCTGCCTCTGATTCAAAAATAACATCCTCAGCAACTAGCTCGATTGCACCTGTTGGAATTTCATGATTTACCATCTCTGGCTCACGAACTACAACATTACCTGTGATAGTTAAAACACTCTCTAGACGAACGTTAGAGCAACGCTCAAAGAAGCTACGAGATGGGTGAATAATTACCTGTGTGCGGCCATAATGGTCACGTAGGTCAATAAATAAAATACCACCATGATCGCGCTTATGGAAAACCCAGCCTGAAAGTCTAACCTCTTGACCTGCATGCTCTGGGCGCAAATCGTTACATGTATGTGTACGGAATGGATGCATAATTTCTTCTTTCTATATATATGAATAGAATTTCTTTACCAAAAATGAATGTATATAATACTATTTTTGTAAATGATAAGTCAATTCAGTTTTTAAGAGACAAACCGGAATATTAATTAAAACAAGCTACATCTATAAAATTGAGCTCACCAATCATCATATTCTCTTGCTTATCTGAGCATAATTATCTATAATTTAACCATACAATAATCAACTATGAAATTATGAAACTACTAAAATGCTGTGAGTGCGATAGACCTGTCGCTCCATATACAAGCTGCCCGTGGTGTGGCACTCTAGTATTACCAAATTCAAATCATTTGGTTTTGGTTGCTTTTTTTTCAGTAATCGCCATAATTTTTACTATTCTAAGCTGCTACATCCAAGTTCCACCACCGCAAAATAATACCTTATCAATATCTCTAGGTTTTGCTCTTGGAGCTATTGCTGCATTGCTTTTTAGAATCAAATATCCACTTTTAGGGCTTCTACCAATATCTGCTATCTACACCGCTTTCCTTAAAATATCCCTATGTAGAGCAATTTGTATCCATACTCCATACATAATATTTTTGTTCATTTTTTCCTTAGCTATAAATTCTCTTAAACAGAAAACTCTTCCAAGTGGATCTTTAATTAAAAGAATTTTATCATCTAATATTATTGTTTGGGCTCCATTATTAGTGCTAGCCTGTTTATATACATCTGCCCAAGGAGCATTTTTAATTCCAGCGGTCATTGCTGTTTCCGCCTTATTTTTTGTGACCCTTCCAAATAAACCAACGGGAATTTCGCTAATTACAGTGGCAATCTTATCTGGATTTGCACATTTATATTTTAATTTTCTGGCATTTTTTATTGGTTTTATTTTTATCGCTATTGGAAGGATTGCATTTAACCATTTTAAGAAAGCAACAATTAACAAATAAACATTTTGTCTCTAATGAAAATAAAAGCTTTAATATCAAACAATCTATTGGTTTTATTATCCCTATCGCTATTAACCACCTCTTGTTTGGACAACAACATTAAGGAGGATAAGGATGACTTAGCCATCCTAAGAAGAAATATTGACCGAGTTTCTTCTATGGATCCAATTAAAGCAGAATCTGCTGGTGCAAATAGAGCTGTAGCTCTTGTATATGAAACTCTACTTGAATATGATTACACAGCACGTCCATATAAATTAAAACCATACCTATTAAAAGAATTCCCCTCTCTAGATGATTCTGGGAAAACATATCGTTGCACACTACGTGATGATATTTATTTTGGACCTTCAAAATATTTAGGCGACGGAGAAGCTGTAACCTCGAGAGCCATCACATCAGAGGATGTTATTTATTCTTTTAAACGACTAGCAGATGCAAAACTAGCCTCTCCTGGCTATTGGACAATAAAAAACATACTTGGAATAGATGCTTTTCACCAAATGTCTACTAATACAGATATACCAACAGATTATTCTACAAACATACCTGGACTACGCATAATTGACGATAAAAATTTTGAAATTGAATTAGTAACACCATCTACAGAATTTTTATGGATACTTGCCATGCCATACACAGCTATTGTACCACGTGAGGTTGCTCAACGCTTTGGCTCTTCTTTTGGCACAATCGAGTGTGGCTCGGGGCCATATCAGCTCGATTCTTGGCAACGTAATTATAGCATGATTTTCAAGCTTCGCCCAAATCGCTCTGATGCTCGTGATGGTTTTACAGCAGAAGAAGATGCTCCAGGGTTAAAGCGCTTTGATGAGATTCATTTTTATGTAATGGATGATGCTTCTACACGATGGCTATCTTTTTTGTCAGGCGAGCTTGATATAAACCAAGAAATTTCTCGCGACAATTGGGATGCCACCATAACACCTACAGGTGAGCTTTCTGATGAACTAAAATCTCATGGGGTTCGACTTGTATCAAAGGATAGTATGATGGTTTCATACATTGCGTTTAATATGGACGATCCAATAGTTGGTTCAACCAATAAACTATTACGTCAAGCAATGACCTGCGCCTTTAATGCTGAAGAATGGATAGAATTAAACAAGGGGCGTGTTGCCTATGCTGATGGTCCAATTCCTCCAAATATTTCTGCAAGACTTGAAGAGCCAAATCAATTAAGCTACAATTTAGAAAGAGCAAAAGCATTATTAGCAGAGGCAGGCTATAAGGACGGAATAGACCCTGCCACAGGAAAGCCGCTACAGCTTACTCTTGATTTAGGTAGAACAGATCAAGAAACACGTGAGTCTGCTGAGCTTATTGCATCATTCATGCAAAAAATTGGCATTGATTTAAAGCTACAATATAACAACTGGCCTTTGTTTTTGAAAAAAATATCAAAAAGAGAGTCTCAATTATTTATGGTTGCTTGGCTCGCAGATTATCCTGACGCTTTAAATTTCTTACAGCTATTTTATTCTGAAAATGCTTCACCTGGGCCAAACAGATGTAACTACAACAATCCAGAATATGACAAAATTTACGAAGCTGCTTGTATAGAAAGAGACCCACAAAAAAGAGAAGAATACATACAAGAAATGCAGCGCATTGTTCGTGAAGATGCTCCTTGGATTTTCATACATTATGGACGAGATAATATTTTGTTAAAAGCAGAACTCCAAAATGTTATTCCACATGATTTTCCATATGGATTAGAGAAGCATTGGCGCTATAAGAAATAGTTATTTTTAAAATATAAATTGAAGCTTATAAAAGAAAAAAAAATCCCGCAAGATTAACCCACGGGATTTTTTGCTTTAATGTGGGGCTATGTGATGCACGTGGGGCTATGTGATGCACGTGGGGGCTAAAAGTGCGAAGAAGGGACGCGGAGGCGATGCATTATAATAAATGAAGAATGAAAAATGAAGAATGAAGAATTTAGGTAGGGTTGAATGGTTTTTTCTCCATTCTCGCGTCTAATCGTCTTATTGTCCGTTCAACGTCTATCGTCTAATTGTCTATCGGTTGTCTCGCGTCTAATCTCGTCCGCTGCGTCCTCCGCGTCGCAGCATCCCTTTTTCGCACTCGTTGCTTTCGCTCAACACGGACACACATAGTGTGATTTTTACGGTGGACAAAGGAGAATTGTGCAAGCAATTATTCTAACAATCCCAAGCACCCCTCCGTGTCTCCGTTCTCTTGAAAACCACACTACGTGTGCTCCGTGTTTCGCCGAAGGCTCAAGCGTTAGCGTTTAAATCGTTACACTTATTGCTTACGCCTAACACGGAGAACGGAGGACAAGGGAGAACTATACTAACAACCATTACAATTACCCCCAAACCCCTCCGTGTCTCCGTTCTCTTTATTCTCCGTGTTTCGCCGAAGGCTTGAGCAAGAGCGTTTAAATCACTTTCGTTCATTGCTTTCGCCTAACACGGACACACGAAGTGTGATTCTCACGGAGGAAAAGGAGGACTATGCTAATCGTTGCACTTATTGCTTACGCTTAACACGGAGACGCGGAGACGTGGAGAATTGTGCAAGCAATCACTACAATTACCCCAGAATACCTCCGTGTCTCCGAGCCTCTTTTTTCTCCGCGTTTCGCCGAAGGCCAGAGCGTCAGCGACAAAAAAACACATTGGGTTTTCTTCCTAAGAATACTAACTCAATGTGTTAACAGATTTTTGTTCTAATATTAGATTAGAAACAGGTTATATGTGGGACAAAGAAAATTTTAAATTGGCTCATATTGTCATCAAAAAATTTGGTTTTTCAACCCTTAAAACGGGTTGAAAAACATTTTTCGGAGGCTTGCTTGCGGTGCTTTTTATTTGCACCGCTTGCTACGCCTCCTTTTTTCTTTTAGCACAGTTATTTTCCTGTCCTAGAGGCAGCGAGGCGGAAGCCGAGGTTGTAGTACCCGTCATCGGGATCGTCCCAGCCCCTTTCATCCGACTCGCAGTAAGACGCAAAATTAAAGTAGCTACCACCTTTGTTAAAACGGCCAGAACCATAAGCTGAGGCAGTCCACTCCCACACATTGCCATGCATATCGTATAACCCCCATGCATTTGGCTTCTTCTGTCCTACTGGATGCGTTTCGTCTCCTGAATTATCACAATACCAACCCATCTCGTATAGAGAACCTTCTCGCCCTTCTGCAAGAAAGCCATACTTGCCTTTGCTTCCTGCTCGGCAAGCATACTCCCACTCTTCCTCTGTTGGCAATCTAAATGTGATCCCTGCTTGCTTTACATCCGCACGAGCATTTAGCTCCTTAATAAACTCTTGGCAACCATACCATGAAACAAACTCCACTGGGCGAGATGAATCGCCTTCATGACATGAAGGATTATTACTCATTATTGCTTGCCATTGAGCCTGAGTAACCTCATATTTACCAAAGTACAAGTCTTTATGGGTAGCATTATCTGGTATGCGTACCATTTCTATGCCCGCTACCGTTATCCTTGGTTGCTCTTTTATTTCTTTTAAGTCAACGACAAATTCCTTTGTGCCTTTCCACGTAACTTTGCCTATAGATACTTGCCCTGAATAATTCTTTCCTCCTATGTTGCATCTAATTTCTGCATCACCATAGTTAGTTCCATCAATTACTTCAAAAGCTTCTCCTATGTCATATTGCTTGCCACCTAATTGGACTAAATCCTCACCAGAAATAAACTTTCCATCACACTTGGCTTTTATAACTAATTCAACTATACGCCGAGCAGCGAGGCGGAAGCCGAGATCGTCGTCCCCGTCTAACTTGCGGTCACGGTTGCTGTAGCTCCCGCTGCCAGTATTGCAAAACCAAGCGCTATCATCCCAGCCACCGCCACAGTAGATGGGGTTATAGTCGCGGTACTCCCAGGCAGTCCACTCCCCCACATTGCCGTGCATATCGTATAAGCCCCAAGCATTTGGCTTCTTTTGCCCCACTGGATGCGTCTTGCGTCCTGAATTATTTTCGTACCAGCCCATAGCATCAAGTGTACCCATTGAGCCATCAGCAAGTAATCCCCAATCGCCTGTGCTTCCTGCTCGGCAAGCATACTCCCATTGCTCTTTGGTTGGCAGGAAGAAGGTTAACCCAGCTTCATTGGAATAAGAATTTAGCTTCTCAATAAACTTCTGACAGTCATTCCATGAAACTTGCTCTACAGGACGAGATAAATCGCCTTTGAAATACGATGGATTTTCACCCATAATTAATTGCCACTGAGCTTGAGTTACCTCATATTTACCCATAAGATAATCTTTTCCTGGTATTTTAACCATGGTTTCTATAATCTCTTCAACATATAAGGCTACACCCTTATGTGCATTAGTTTTTACAAATTCTGGTAAGGAATCTTTAAAGGCTTTATACTCTTTAGCGATTTTGATATCTTGTGAAGCCAAATCATCTCCTGTTACTTCTAAAAGCAAATGCTCAACCTGAAGATTCTTTACTTGCTGCATTATGGTATTATATTTTTCTATTGTTTTTCTATATTTAAACTCAAATGCGACAAAGACTGGGTGTGTTGTATTTCCTAGGAAATAATTTTGCTTCTCTGCCTCTGCATATATTCCATCAAACTGCACTTTTGTTTCATTTATTTCTTTTTCAAAAGCTTCTAATAGAGCAAAGGTTTCTGGCATATTCTTTTGCGCAAATTCCATAACTCCTTCCACTTTCTTTATTTGGTATTGATTTAAATCATGCTTAAAATCAATCTCAAACCAAAAATTCATTTTTTCTGATTTATCAAGCTCAGCGAGCATATCATCACTCATTGCTCCAACCTTATGGAATAAATAAATATATGAAATTCCATTCTGGATTCGTTTTTCATCACAAAGGATTTGACAATACTTTTCTGTCGCCTTTATATAGCTAGGCCATTCTGGTGAATTATCATCTAATGGTTTTGTAAAGACTGATTTAAGATTTTGTCCAATCTCTAATGACTTTTCACGTGCCTTTTCATATTTAGCAAAAGTATTAGGCAAATATTCAGATGCAAATTCATCTAATAAAACCGTTCCATCATTATTGTCATGCAATAGTTGCGATTTTACAGCCTGTAAATATTCTTCTCTGTCCTTATATGTTATACGCTCGTTTATTCTAGATGCTAATTCATTCCAATATTCATCGAAGAATGCTTGGCGTTCCGCAGCTGCTTTTTGCTCATCTGTTTGCCCAAATACTTGTCCAAAGCATATAAATCCAGACAATATTGTCAATAGTATTTTTTTATTTGTTCTCATTATTACTCCTTATTACTTACTTAAAAAATATGACACAGCTTTATTGCGTTTAGCGTTAGGGTCTTCGGATGTTAAATCATCAAGGTTTAGCTTTTCTGGATCCTCATCAATTTATAGCATAAGGTCTTGAATTATTCCTAGTACATCCTTTAGTTCTGTTATTTAAGCTAGCTCTGCATTCATTTTCACTTGCTCTGCCTGCTGAACAAGCTTTCTACGGATAGATGTAATCTCACGCTTCTTTGTTTAATTACCTTATTTTTCAACCTTTTTGACGGGTTGAAAAACATTTATCGGAGGCTTGCTTGCGGTGCTTTTTATTTGCACCGCTTGCTTCGCCTCCTCTTTTCTTTTAGCACAGTTAATAACCTGTCCTAGAGGCGACGAGGCGAAAGCCGAGGTAGCTGCACCTGTAATCGGGACTGAACCAGTTCCTGAAATCCGACTCGCAGACAGACGCATCATGATAGTAGCTACCACCACGGTTAAAACGGAAAAAACCATTTGCCGACGCTGTCCACTCCCACACATTACCATGCATATCGTATAACCCCCATACATTGGGTTTCTTCTGTCCTACTGGATGCGTTTCGTCTCCTGAATTATATTTATACCACCCCATCTCATCAAGGGAGCCATCTCGCCCATCTGCAAGTAAGCCATACTTACCTGTGCCTCCTGCACGGCAAGCATACTCCCATTGCTCCTCTGTTGGTAGGAAGAAGGTTAAGCCTGCTTGCTTTACTTCTGCTCGAGCGTTAAGCTTCTCAATAAACTCTTGACAATCATACCATGAAACACACTCTACTGGACGAGATGAATCGCCTGTAAAATATGAAGGATTGTTACCCATTATTGATTGCCATTGGGCTTGAGTTACCTCATATTTGCCCATAAGATAATCTTTACCAGGAATTTGAACCATGGTTTCTATAATCTCTTCAACATAAATGGCTTCACCTTTATGTGGATTTGTTTTTGCAAATGAAGCTGTGCTTATCATAGCGATTGCTACGGCAAACAATATTGATATTTTCTTCATATTTCCATTCCTTTGGTTTTGTTAATTTACAATAAAAACGTATTCTCTTTCTATGTCTATGATGAGGCCCTAGGAGACCCTGAAACAAACATAACAAAGAGAATACGCCAAGGAATGGCGCATCTCTGCCCTAAATGTCGTGTATTAGAAATTTCCTAGGTTTCGTCATACGACAAATAAAATCATCTGAAGAGGCAATATTTACCTCTTATTCGTGCACTCAATATTAGCACTTATTTTTTATTTAAACAAGAATAAACATACATCTTCAAGCATTAAAACTGCCTCCAAAAATCACTACACAAGCCATTCCCAATAGGATTGATAAGAATAAAGAGTGCGGAGTTACACGTGATGGCTAGAAGTGCGAAAAAATGGACGCTGCTACGCGGAGGACGCAGCGGACGAGATTAGACGCGAGAATGGAGAAAAAAAACCACTCAACTCTACCTGAATTCTTCATTTTTCATTCTTCATTCTTCATTTATTATAATGCATCGCCTTCGCATCTTAATAGTCTTCTAGGCGAGCACACTAGTGGATGAGATTTGCCAAATTGCTTCGAAAGATAAAGCAATAGCCTTGGCAAACCTCACTCCGCTAGTGTTTTTTCGGCGTCACGGCTCTGCGACCTCTGCGTCCCTTCTTCGCACTTTTAGCCCCCACGTGCATCACATTAGCACCACATTAAAGCAAAAAATCCCGCAGGCGAACCCACGGGATTTTTTTTAGAATTGATTAAGCAAAATTTTTGCTTACTTCATATTCTTAAGATCCTTCTTGATCTCAGCAAGCTTGCTCTTTAGAGCCTTTGGTAGGCGACCATTGAAGTCTTCCTTTGCCTTCCAGTCATCAGCAAGACCCTTAAGCTCCTTTGTCCAACCAGCCTTATCAACTGTTAGAAGCTCCTTAACAACCTTTGCCTTGATGTCAGAATCAGATAGATCGATATCCTTAGCCTTTGGTAGGTTACCAATTGGAGTATTAACAACCTTTACCTTGCCCTCGATACGATCGCAGATCCACTTTAGAACACGGCTGTTGTCGCCGTAGCCTGGCCACATGAAGTTGCCATTAGCATCCTTACGGAACCAGTTTACAAAGAAGATCTTTGGAAGCTTTGTTGCTCTATCTGCCATTGACAACCAGTGTGCGAAGTAGTCACCCATGTTGTAGCCGCAGAATGGAAGCATAGCCATTGGATCACGGCGAACCTGACCAATCTTGTCAGAGATAACAGCAGCTGTAATCTCAGAACCAGCAGCAGCACCCATGAATACACCGTGTGTCCAATCCTTAGCCTCGTTGATTAGAGGGATTGTTGAAGGACGACGGCCACCGAATAGCATTGCATCAACTGGTACACCAACTGGCTTACCTTCATATAGACCCTCGAAGCCATCCTTGTCAAGTACTGGGCAGTTAATTGCAGGAGCTGTGAAGCGTGAGTTCTTGTGAGCTGCTACATAGCCCATTTCCTTAGCTTCCTTAGCTGTCATACCCTTCTTTGGTACCATCTTGTCAGCACGATCTGCTGCGCGCCAACACTCATTGCCCTTCCAGTCAATACCGTGCTCTGGAGCGTCGATACCCATATCCTCCCACCAAATGTCGCCATCATCAGTTAGAACAACGTTTGTGAAGATTGTGCCCTTCTTGCAAGACAATAGAGCGTTAGGGTTTGAATCCTTAGATGTACCTGGAGCAACACCGAAGAAACCATTCTCTGGGTTGATAGCGTATAGGCGGCCATCCTCACCTGGCTTAATCCAAGCGATATCGTCACCAACTGTCTCTAGCTTCCAGCCCTTTAGCTTAGGAAGCATCATAGCGAGGTTTGTCTTACCGCAAGCTGATGGGAATGCAGCTGTCATGTAGTGAACGCTGTTCTCAGGTGATGTAAGCTTTAGGATAAGCATGTGCTCAGCCATCCAGCCTTCCTTGCGAGCGATGTTAGATGCGATACGTAGAGCGAAGCACTTCTTACCTAGTAGTGCGTTTCCGCCGTAGCCAGAACCAAATGACCAAATCTCTCCTGTCTCAGGGAACTGAACAATGTACTTCTTGTCCATTGGAGCGCAAGGCCATGCAACATCCTTCTGCTTTGCCTTTAGAGGAGCGCCAACTGAGTGTACGCATGGAACATACTCTGCACCCTTATCAAGCTCCTTAAGAACAGCCTTACCAACGCGTGTCATGATGTGCATGTTTGTTACAACGTATGGAGAGTCTGTAATCTCAACACCAAGCTTTGTGATTGGGTTACCTAGAGGACCCATAGCAAATGGGATAACGTACATTGTGCGACCCTTCATGCAGCCCTTGTAAAGCTTTAGAAGTGTCTTCTTTAGAACTTTTGGATCCTCCCAATTGTTTGTAGGACCTGCCTCTACCTGCTCTTCAGAAGAGATGTATGTGCGACCCTCAACGCGAGCAACGTCTGATTCATGTGAGCGTGCTAGATAGCAGTCTGGACGTAGCTTTGGATTTAGCTTGATGTACTGACCATTTGCAACCATCATCTCGCAAAGATCTTTCCACTCTTTCTTTGAACCGTTGCACCATACAACGTTATTTGGTTGACAGATTGTCTCCCACTCTTTTACCCAAGCAAGAAGCTTTGCATTCTTTGTAGGGGCTTTTACTGTTGCCATATTTATTATCTCCTAATGTTGAGTTTATTTTTTCGAAAAAATTTCACTTACAACGCGTTATGAATTTTTGCGCGTATATTTTATCTATTTACGTAGTAAAAATAAAGCAAAAACTTTTATTTATTAGCTACCAGGATGTACTGCCTTAGAACCACGTGCACAGTGTGGGCACTCACTTGGCTCCCAGGTTACAGGTGACATCTTTAACAATGAATAGTGAGGTATACCAAAATCAACTGTTCCATTGCTGCGATCAACAAGTGTTAGCACTGCTACTACCTTACCACCAAGCTCGTGAACAATATCAATTGTTTCCTGCACCCTGCCACCGCGTGTAACAACATCCTCAGCAACGATTACTGGCTCGCCCTTAAGGATATTGAAACGACGAAGCACTAGCTTGCCATCTTGCTTTTCAGCGAAGATGCATTTCTTATCTAATGCACGAGCAACTTCGTGGCCAACTAAGATACCACCAAGTGCTGGTGAAATTACTGTTTCTGCCTGCTTAGCAACCTCTGCTGGAAGAAGCTTGCAAAGCTCGCTGCAAAGCTTTTCTGCTTGGCGTGGATAGCGAAGAAGATTTGCGCACTGGAAAAATTCTGGGCTATGTAAACCTGAGCGTAGCTCAAAGTGACCATGCAATAATGCACCGGTTTCTGATAATACGGAAAGTACTTCCTCTTGTGTCATTTTTGTAACCTTTAATATTAAAGTTAATATGTGTAATTTATGTGGTGACTAATTATACACTTAAAATATCGATTGAGCAAGCGAAATGTGAAAACAAAACAATGATACAACAATCAACAACTAGCAATACAACAATCTATTTTTCAACACGCTATTAGCGAGTCTTCCATTCACCTGCTGCATCCTGATACCAGACACCCTTGCCTATAGGAATGCGTTCAATAAAACGAGCTGCGTGTTTCTTCTCTACTTCTGCTAAGGGTGAGCCTACACTTGCTGCAATATTAGCATAGCGTTGTGTTAGCTCTGCATTTGCTAACAAAACAATCTGCTCCTGCTCTTCGGTTAGCTCTGCACGTTTTTCCCAGTAGCCACGATTTGTTAAACCTATAAGCTTTTGATTAAACATTTCACGAGTTTCTTTTCCATACTTAGGTGGCTTACGCTCATTCTCTGAAAGTGACTCTTCGATTGCTTTATCGACCTTTAGATTAACATCCATTGTTATATGAATTGGTTTAACCTCATGCTCTGTTTTAATTGCCAAGCATCCAACAGCGCCACATGAAACACTAGCAACAAAAATTGCTAACAATATATTGTTCTTTTTCATAATTTTCTCCTATTTTTAAATTTTTGTTATCGCCATTGCTATTTCAGGACATGTAAATGGCGACTCGTGTTTAGTACAATTTATACAACCAATGTAAAGCTTATGCATAAGCGTTTCCTTTGGAACCTTTTTAAAGCCAAGCTTTTCAAAAAATTCTGGGGCAAAGGTTAATACTACTATCTGTGCTGGATTATATTTTTTCAAGCGCTCAATTTGTGCTAGAACAAGCTGTCTACCAAGGCCAAGCTTACGAAGATCCTTGCGAACACAAACAGACTTTATTTCAACGCAAGACTTTGTTGGCTCACCAATTTCTGGATAGAACGCATAACAAATAACACCACCCAACTCCCCATTAGGTAGCTCCGCAACAAGAAAGCGATCTATGTTTTGCACAATATCACTTGTTGAACGTGGAACCAACTGATCGATATTATTCTGGATAAGCTGGAAAATATTACGTGCATCATCTAGAGACGCTGTTCTAATTTTAATTTGTGATTGTGGCATAATTAGTTGCCCTTTCTAATAAAGACCTCAAGAACCTTTTCAATAAATGCTTTTCTTTCGGCAAGCTCTACATCGCTCTGTGCTTCTGCAACGAGTCGTAGGTATGGCTCTGTATTTGACTTACGGATATTAAACCACCAGGTAGGCCATTCGCAGCGTACACCATCAAAATCAAGGAATACTGCTGGCTCACCAAACTCTTGTTTTGCTGCAGCAATTACTGCATCAATAGCTGCATCCTTCTCTTCAATTGTATAATTGCATTCTCCAGTATTTGCATAAGGGTCAATTGCCTTTAGCAAATCAGAGAAGCTCCTACCCTCACGCTTTACCTTTGCAACAACACCAAGAACAAGCATCGCGCATAGGAATGCAGAATCACAGCAGAAGAAATCTCTAAAATAATAGTGGCCAGCTAGCTCACCACCAACGATCGCACCAAGCTCACGTAGCTTAACCTTGGCAAATGCATGGCCCACCTTCCAAAGATGTGGTTCTCCACCAAGCTTCTCTACATATTCTGTAACACCGCGAGAGGTACGAATATCACATAGAACTGGCTTTCCTGGCTCTTTTTCCAAATAGTATTCAGCAAGAATTCCCGTGATAATATCTGGGCGAACAAACTCACCACGCTCATCAACAAACATTACGCGATCTGCATCGCCATCAAAAATTACACCAATATCATAGCCACCTGTTTTTACCTTCTCTCGGAGAGCAAGTGTTGCCTCTGGCTCCAAAGGATTTGGCGCATGATTTGGGAAGGTTCCATCAATTTCCTCATAGATGCAATCTACTGCATCACCGAATAGAGGACGCACAAACAAAGCTCCCATTCCATTTGAGCAATCTACAGCAACCTTCAAGCCATCAATTGAAGGAAGCTGCTGACGATAAAACTCAATATACTCGTCATGGAAGTTTACCTCATTAATTTTCCCTGGCACATCAGCTGCAGGAGGAAGCTCTTCAGCAATCATCGCCTCAAGAGTCTTTAATCCTGAATCTGAACCAACAGGCAATGCACCTTTACGAGAAATCTTTAGCCCATTATATTCTTTAGGATTATGAGAGGCTGTAATCATTACAGCACAAGCATAGCCCTTTTTGCCAGTGAAATAATAGGTCATCGGTGTTGTGGTTAGACCCATTGAATCAACATCGGCACCAGCCTCTGTTATTCCTCGTGTGAGTGCCTCAAAAATTACAGGAGAACTAGAGCGAGCATCGCGACCAATCAATACCCTATCTGCAGAAAGAAGCGTTGGTAAGCAGCGACCAATTCGGTATACAGTCGTTGCATCAAAATCCTTCTCCCAAATTCCACGAATATCATATGATTTAAATGCACCCATAGCTTACTCCTTATCCAAAAATCAGTTTAACAACTGAATTTGCTATATTTAAAACACCATTCATTAGCCCACCAATATACCAGCTAAAGAATTCTGTGTTTGCTAAAACGATAATAATTATAAACCCAAACTTCTCTAAGGAAAGATAACGAGCCATTACATTATTAGGAAGATTTGCTGCAATAATCTTTGAACCATCAAGAGGAGGAATTGGGCATAGGTTAAAAAACGCTAACCCAAAATTCATCAATAAGCCTGTAACTAGCACTTCTTTTATAATATCAAAAACCTTGGGCGACATATTTTCTAAAAAAACAATGCAAACCAAATATATTCCAAAGAAAATTATGCCGATGATAATATTTGTTAATGGACCAGCTAGTGCCGTAACCCACATTCCTGTGCGTGGATTACGGCAACGAAACAAATTAACAGGAACTGGCTTTGCCCAACCAATCCAAAATCCAGCACCAGAGATAACCAAAAATGCTGGAAGAATTATTGAACCCAATATATCAATATGTTTAATTGGGTTCAATGAAAGCCTTCCTGCTTCTTTTGCTGTTGGATCACCACACCAAAGCGCTGCTAATCCATGAGCTATCTCATGGAGAATTATTGAACCAATCAATATTATAATTGGTACAGCTTTTAAAATATATGTGGTATAATCCATTAACAAATATATCCTACTTTTGAAGAATTACTCTTCCTCTGAAGTGCTTTCTTCTACAACAGGTTCTGGTTCCTTCTTAACTACGATAAGACTTTCGATTCGATTACCATCCATCTTCTCTACCTTTGCTTCAATGTGAAGCTTTGGAAGAGGTACAATAGTACCAACTGTTGGAACCGTCTTTAATCTATCAAACACGATGCCTGCGAATGTATTGAAATCCTCATCCTCTGGCGTTGGAAGCTGAAGCTGTTCAATTACATCTTTAAGTGGCATTTCACCAGGAACACGATATTCGTCATCGTTTAGCTTTTCAATCTCGCGCTTTTCTTCCTCTGGCTGATCGTATTCATCATAGATTTCACCCACGATTTCTTCAAGCAAATCCTCTAGAGAAATTAAGCCAGATGTTCCACCATATTCATCAAGTACGATTGCAATTGGTTGCTTACTTTTCTGCATTTGAGAGAAAAGAACATCTGCACGAATTGTTTCTGGCACAAACAATGGCTTACGCAAAATATCCATAAAGTTGATATGTTCATTGTCTAGTGCTTTAAGAAGAAAATCACGAGAATTTAAAATACCCTTGATATTATCAATATTTTCCTCATAAACAGGGATGCGGGAGAAATTGCTACTACGGATAGTCTCTCTACATTCTTCCTCTGTAGCAGTTACAGGTATTGCTACGATATCACGGCGATGAACCATAATTTCCGAAGCAACTGTATTATTAAATTCAAATACGTTTTCTATCATTTCCATTTCGTCCTGCTCAATGGTACCCTTTTCACCACCGATATCAACGAGCATACGAATTTCTTCTTCGGAAGCCTCTTCCTTTGTTGCCTTTGGATCAATACCAATCATGCGTAGAACACCATTTGTTGTCCAATTCAATAGATTTACGAAAGGACGAGCAAAAATAGAAATTGCCCTTAATGGTACAGCAGCAAATCTTGAAAGCTTTTCGCTATGCTGCATTGCTATGCGCTTTGGAACAAGCTCACCAAAGATAAGAGTTACAAAGGCCAAAACAATTGTAACAAAGATTGTGCAGCAATTTGAAATTAGAGCTGCATGACCTTTGAAATGAGGCGTAATAACTGATGCCAATGGCTCTGCCAATGTTACTGCAGCAAAAGCAGAGGCGAGGAAGCCTGCGAGGGTAATTCCCACCTGAATTGTTGCAAGAAACTTCACTGGCTCAGTAACAAATCTGCATAGAATTTTGTCAATACGAGTGCCATTTTCTGCATCTCTTTTTACCTTGGCATCATTTAATGAAATCACTGCAATTTCTGATGCAGCAAAAAATGCATTAAACAATATTGCCAAAAGTAGTAATAATATTGCGATTTCTACTCCCACACCTTGCGGAGGAGGCTCCGCTACTTGACCGACAGTAGCTGCCCCTTCAGAGGCAGCGGCTATGATAGATATTGTATTCAATTTTATCCTTATTTAGGGTTCTTAAAACGGATTGCGGCAGAATTTTTATGGCCGTCAAGTCCTTCGATGGTACCAAACATATCAATGATTGGCATAGCATCACGTAAATCTTGTTCCGTATAGTTAACAAGACTCGTCCTACGACGAAAATCCTCTACAGTTAGGCCAGAGAACATCTTGCCAGCACCACCTGTTGGTAGCACGTGGCTTGGGCCTGCAGCAAAATCGCCTACTGGCTCTGGTGTCCATGGTCCAACAAAAACAGCACCTGCTGTTGTTACACGTGAGAGATATTTTTCTGGCTCACGCACAACCAATTCAAAGTGCTCTGGAGCAAAGCGATTAATTAATCCTAAACCATCCTCAATAGAAGGAGCAGTTGCAAGAAGGATTCCATTCTTTGCGATTACCTTCTTGATCATTTCCTTACGGGATAGCTGAGCTGTCTGGCGAGAAATTGCACGAGAAACTTCATTTGCTAGATTTGGGCTATCTGTAATAAGCATTGCCTTTTCAAAGCCAGAGCCATGCTCTGCCTGTGAAAGCAAGTCTGCAGCAACATGATCTGGATTTGCAGAGTCATCAGCAAGAATTGCAATCTCACTTGGACCTGCAACTAGGTCAAGAGCAACAGTACCATAAACCTGACGCTTTGCAGCTGTAACAAAGGTTCCACCTGGGCCAACAATCTTACGAACAGGCTCGCAATGGCGGATACCATAAGCCATCAAACCAATTGCCTGAATACCACCAATTCGATAAACCTCAGTTACACCACATGCCTTCATTGCATATAGCATTTCTGGGCTTAGCTTTCTATTCTTACCACCTGGTGTGCAAGCAACGATTTCCTTTACGCCTGCTGCTTGAGCAAGTGTTGCTGTCATAATTACTGTTGATGCCAATGGAGCGGCACCACCTGGCACATAAATACCAACGCGAGAAAGTGGAGTAAAGAACTCACCAAGCTTTCCGCCATTAGGTGTTTCCATTTCCCAATCAGAGCGCATTGAGCGCTTTGAAAACTCTAAAACACGTGCATGTGCTGCATCAATTTGCTTACGCACATTTGCATCAACCAAATGCTCTGCCTCATCAATCTCCTTCTGAGAAACGCGTAGCTCACTAGCCTTAAGTGCTACACCCTCATACTTTGCGATTGCGGCCAAAAGTGCTGGCTCACCACGTTGCTTGATATCGAATAATAGCTCTGCTGCTATTCGCTCTGCATTTAGATCAAATGCAGGGCGCTGTAAAAAGACCTCCATAGTTCTGGAGCGTCTTGCTGGGGACCAATTTACAACTCTTATATTCATTTTGTTTACCTAATTCTTTCTTATATTTAAATTATCAATACTTTAAAAGGCTACCACCAATATATTCGCGAAGGATTGAATCACGAGGAACTGCTGATGGTGTAATTGAATGGAATGAACGAAGCAGCATTTGAAGGCGCCTTGCTATTGAATATTCTGGGCGATTCGGCTTAATATCTGTCAATAGAGGCTCTGCAAAAGGCTTTAACACAGCAAGCTCATAATCAAGCGCCGTATTGAAAGATGCATCTGCTTCATCCTGATATGGGAAAATCCAACACTCCTCTCCGCGGCGAACACCCTGCCACAATTCAAGTGTGCGAATTGCTGGATGCCCACGGAAAAGATGATCGCGAACGATTCTACGAATTAAACGGTTATCTGTTGTAGAAACAGAATGGCTATCATCAATGCCTAATTGCGTCAACGCACTTAGATAAATCATAAATTTTTCATCTCGTGGCACTGCTTCTGTAAGCATTGGATTAAGACCATGAATTCCTTCAACTATCAAAATATCATCTGGACCTAGCTGTAGCTCCTCATTTGTAAATTCAGGCTTCTTAGTAATGAAGTTAAAGATTCTACGACAAATCTTCTTACCTGCTAGAAGCGAAGTTAGGTGCTCATTAAAATTATCTAAATCAAGTGCATTAATGTGCTCGTAATCTGGCTTACCATCTAGACCTATTGGATTTCGCTCATCACCAACAAAATAATCATCCGTAGAAATAACAATAGGTGTCTTACCATTGACCTTGAGATGAGTCATTAAGCGTTTTGCAGAAGTTGTCTTACCGGCAGAAGATGGGCCTGCGATAAGCACAAGCTTACTTCCCTTTTGAACAATCTTTGAAGCAAGCTCTGCAAAGTTTTTATTGTGCAAGGCCTCTGACATCATAATCACATCCGATATACGACGATCAAACACTGCTTGATTTAGCTCACCAACAGAGCGCACACCAAGTATTTCTCCCCAATGAGCATGCTCACGATGTACTCGCATTAATTCCTTTTGAGGAACAAAGCTCATTGGCTTGCTTGTATCTTCACGGTCTGGAAGATTTAGTACACAACCATCCTCATATGGAGATAGAGAGAACACATCTAAACTACCTGTTGATGCCACTACAGGAAGCGCATGTAAATCCATAAAGCCATCACAGCAAAGTGCCGCAACAAATGGCGTATTGTGATGCTGAAGAAGAAGGGCTTTATCATGGCGACCCTCTGAAGCAAAATATTTTACAGCATCCTCATAGGAAAGCATCCTGCGAAGTATTGGGAAATCTGCCTCAACAAGCTTACGAAGCTCTGCTTCAAATGCATCAAGCTGCTCTGCTCCCATTTTAACATCTTGATTTTTGATGTTTGTAAAATCAAAATACAATCCAGAAGGCAATGTATAATGAATTTTAAAATGCCAATCTGGAAGTGCTCTAGCAGCTGCCATTTGCATTAAAAATGTCATTGAACGGCGTAGAATATACCATCCGTCCTCATCCTTAATTGTTAAACCTTCTAACTCGCAATTTATAAAAAGAGGTAGTTGCAATGATGCAACTTCATTATTGATACGAGCACCTATATATGGTTCGCCAGAGGCATCTGTTGCTGGGAGCAAGTGGCCTATAATTGTACCGGGCTTAAAGCTCTTCTCAGTTTTACCCTCAGCACTTATTATGGTTGCCTTAAGCTCGTAGCACGGATTTTGATCTGAATGTTTTATTAAATTACTCATATCAAAGCCTCCTTAATCGGCGGTAGCTCCTTGTGGGGTTGGAGGACCTCCGGCAGGACGATTATGACCACGCCCAGGTCGGCCACGAGGGCGCTGCCCCTCATTCGCTTCTGCTCCTTCTGGCATTGGAGCATTAACACCTGGCACTGCAAAGCCTTCTGCAGCTAATTGTTCCATTTCTTCCTGAGTTAACTCTATTGGTAATGGAGGGCCATCTCCAGAGCGTATTAAATCCATATTAACTTGACGTAGATGCTGCTCGCGTTCCTCAGGTGTCATAGCCTCAAGCTCTTGGCGGCGACGCTCTCGCTCTTCATCACGCCTTCTACGCCATTCCTCGCGACGGCGCTCGCGCTCTAATTCTTGTTGTGTTTTAGGTCTTGCCCCTACAGCAGGAGTAGCGCCTGGAGCACCTGGAGTAGCTACGGGTGTTGCTGCTAATGCAGAAGGATCTGTTATGCCAAAGGATGAAATGTCTGCACAATTAGTAGTGGCTGGATTTATCCACAAAGGAAGAACCGCCTCGTGTGCATCTCGGCGCAATGTAATTTCCATACCATCAAAATCAACAGACACTAGCATAAACTGCTCAAATTCTTCGCCTTCACGGAGATAATAAGATTTATTTGAAGCACCATCAGTAAATCCAGCGGCAGGCTTACCTCCAAACATTGTTAGAGCAGTAACTTTTATTTGTTCAAAGCTTGGAGGTATAACCTCTTCCTGTAACTCCTCAAGCGCGGCCTCTTCTTCTTTTGCTGCTGCTTCCTGAGCAGCTATCTCTTCTGGCGTTGGCTTTTTAGGCAATGGGCCAAATGGTTCTCGCTCTATAATTACATCATAGTGCGACAAAGGATGTGGAGTAGTAGATGACACTGCTCCACTCGCCATTTGAGAGCCTATTACGAGGCAAATTGTACTAAAAAATGTAAAAAAACGATAAATTTTCATAAATTTCACTTTTATTATATCATAAACCTAAGGTTTATGTGAATAAGTTTTTTTAGATGAAAGTTTTTTCGGGCCTAACGTAATGTGTCTTTTATATTTGACACATTACGTTAGATGAGAGGTGTGTGGTGTGAAGCGCCTGTCGGAGCAGGCGCAAGCAAAACTCTTAAAACAGTCAACTAATAAGCCAGACGCACCTTGTGGAGCCTCTTTTTTCCCATCAATGCTATTCCTATGATTATGGTTGGCAGTATACCAAAGAGTTTTGCCAACACTTATGTCACACATTTGCATTTTATTTTGCAAAATATAGGCAAACAAGTAACAAATTGTCGCAGTTTATCTTTTTTTTAAAAGGTGGCACACTTTATGCATATATAATCTCAAAAAAAGAAAAAGGAGAATTAACTATGACAGATAAATTTACACAAAAATCTCGTGAGGCTTTGCAAAAAGCCCAAGAGACCGCAATACGCTATAGCCACCAAACACTTGAAGTGGTTCACCTTTTATACTCTCTCGTTATGCAAGAGGATGGCCTTGTTCCTAGTCTTATAGAAAGATTAGGTGCAAACTTATCCATTGTTCAATCTGATATAGAAAAAGAATTGAATAAGCTACCCCGCGTAACAGGTCAAGCAGTAGAGAAAGATAAAATTTATGTTTCTCAAGAATTTAATTCTTTCTTAATTAAAGCAGGTGATGCAGCCAAACAACTACAAGATGAATATGTTTCAGTAGAACATTTCTTGCTTGCAGCTCTAGAGCTTCCTGCCTCCTCACCTGCACAAAAGATTCTTAAGGCAGCACACATTGATAAGTCTGCCGTACTTGCTGTACTTAAAGAGGTGCGCGGCAACCAACGCGTTACTAGCGACAACCCAGAGCAGCAATATGAAGCACTTAAGAAATATGGTATTGACCTTGTTGAATTAGCAAAACAAAATAAGCTTGAGCCAGTAATTGGACGCGACTCAGAGATTCGCGCCGTCACCCGTATTTTGTCTCGCAAGACAAAGAACAATCCTGTTCTTATTGGTGAGCCAGGTGTTGGTAAGACCGCGATTATTGAGGGTTTGGCACAGCGCATTGTTCGTGGCGATGTTCCAGAGGGACTTCGTAATCGTCGAGTATTCTCTCTAGATATGACTGCACTAATGTCGGGTGCAAAATATCGCGGAGAATTTGAGGAGCGTTTACAGGCAGTTCTAAAGGAAATCAAGGCAGCTGCTGGTCAAACAATTTTGTTTATCGATGAGATTCACACAATTGTTGGTGCAGGTAAGACAGAGGGATCAACTGATGCAGCTAATATGCTTAAGCCAATGCTTGCACGTGGTGAACTACACTGTATCGGTGCAACAACACTTAATGAGTATCGTCAGCACATGGAGAAGGATGCTGCATTGGAGCGTCGCTTCCAGCCTGTAATGGTAGATGCACCATCTGTTGAGGACACAATCTCTATTTTGCGTGGCTTGAAGGAGCGCTTTGAGCTTCACCACAATGTACGCATTCAGGATGCAGCCATTGTTTCTGCTGCTACCCTATCAGATAGATACATTAGTGATCGCTTCCTTCCTGACAAGGCAATTGACCTTGTTGATGAAGCTTGTGCAGCTATTCGTACAGAAATGGATTCAATGCCAGCAGAGCTTGATGAGATTACACGCAAGGTAATGCGTTTAGAGATTGAAGAAACAGCTCTAAAAAAAGAAAAGGACAATGCAAGTAAGGAGCGCTTAGAGAGCCTCCGTAAAGAGCTTGCTGAGCTAAAGGCAGAAGCAGATGCCATGCGTATGCGCTGGACAACAGAGAAGGATGCACACAATATAGTCAAGGAGCTACGCCAAAAGCTTGACCAGGCTCGTGGAGAATGTGAAACTGCAGAGCGAGATGGAAATCTTGAGGCTGCTGCACGTCTACGCTATGGCACAATTCCAGAGCTAGAAGCAAAGCTTGCTGAACAAAACGAATTAGCAAATTCTTCAAGCCAAGAGCGCCTTCTTAAGGAAGAGGTTTCTGAGGAAGAAATAGCTGAAGTAATTGCTCGCTGGACGGGTATTCCAGTAAAGCGCCTTGTAGAAGCAGAGCGTGAAAAGCTATTACGTCTTGCTGACACACTACATGAACGTGTTGTAGGACAAGATGAAGCGGTTGAAGCAGTTGCTGATGCAGTTATGCGTGCACGTGCTGGCATTCAGAGTCAAAATCGTCCATTAGGTTCATTCCTATTCCTTGGTCCTACAGGTGTAGGTAAAACAGAATTAGCCAAAACTCTTGCTGAGGCACTATTTGATTCAGAGAATCAAGTGGTTCGCATTGATATGTCAGAGTATATGGAGAAGCACACAGTTTCACGCTTGGTTGGTGCACCTCCAGGATATATTGGTTATGAGGAAGGCGGTCAACTAACTGAGGCTGTTCGCCGCAAGCCATATTCTGTTGTATTGCTTGATGAGTTGGAAAAGGCACACCCTGATGTATTCAATATCCTACTACAGGTGTTGGATGATGGACGCTTGACCGACTCTCATGGTAGAACAGTAAGCTTCCGCAATACAATCATAATTATGACAAGCAATCTTGGCTCAAACTATTTGCTTGATGCAATAGAGGCAGGTGGAATTACTGATGAAGTAAAGAATCGGGTAATGGCAGAATTAAAGGGACATTTCCGCCCAGAATTCCTAAATCGCTTAGATGAGCAGGTAATATTCAAGCCATTAAATCGTGATGAAATCAGCAAAATCGTTGAGCTTCTATTGAGCGACTTACGTAAGCGTTTAGCAGAGCGCGAAATTAAGCTTGAGGTAACACCAGCAGCAATCGAAGCGATTATTGGAGGTGGCTATGATCCAATATATGGCGCTCGCCCATTAAAGCGTTATATCCAAAGGATGATAGAGACACCACTTGCAAGAAAGCTTCTTAGTGGAGAAGCCACTAAGTCTATCACCATAGACTACCAGGCAGGCGCATTCACCTGCGCCTAGCCTTGGCCGTTATGAAAAAGATGTGCTACACGTGATTCTGTTAGCGAGCGCCTGCCGGAGCAGGCGCAAGCAAGACTCTTAAAACAATACAACAATCAACCGCCAACCGCAGCTATTACCTAATACCTATCACCTATTACCTAATAAAAAAGGCGCCCCGAAGGACGCCTTTTTTATTTAATTATAGATATTCAACAATAGCGATTGGTGCGCCCTTTTGCACAACCTTACCATGTTGAGCGATGAACTTAACAATCTTGCAAGGCTTCTCTGCCTTAATCTGATTGAAGAGCTTCATTGCTTCGATAATGCAGAAAGCTTCACCAGCCTTAACAGTGCCACCCTCTTCAACTAGTGCTGGCTTATTAACGCCTGCGCTACGATAGAAGGTTCCTGTTAAAGGTGCTTCAATTGTTGGTAGGTTTGTTGCATTGCTTGTTGGCTTATCCTCTGAGATTGTTGCAGGAGAAGAAGCAGCAATTGCTGGATCAATTGGAGCAGGTGCTGCTGCAGCGGCTACTGGAGCCAAAGGTGCAACAGGCATTGCATGTGCTGCAGAATCCTTCAAGCTAACAGCCACATCGTTACGACGAATTGTTAGCTCAGAGATACCAAGCTGCTTAACTGTTGTCATCAAGCCTTCAAGAGCTGCATAGTCAGACTGTGCCATGATTGGGCGAGCAGCCTCAGATGCTTGAGCACCAAGCTTTGCCTTACGGCGAGCCTCTAGCTCCTCATCAGCAGGTATTGCTGGGCGCTGCTCTGGTGGAAGATCACGCCATGTGAAGTATGATAGAGCTGGCTCTGGGAATAGGCAGAAGGAAATGATATCCTCTTCGCTCTTGATTAGATGTGGGTCAACCTCATCAACGCAACCAGGTAGATTTGGCTTTAGCAAATCTGCTGGGCGGCATGTGATTGCCTTTTCTTTTCCAAGAATCTTCTTCTTAAGCTTTGCATCGATAGGAGCAGGTGCTGCACCATATAGGCCCTTAACATAATCACGCGTTTCCTGTGTAATCATGCTATAGCGCTCACCAGAAAGTACGTTTAGTACTGCCTGAACACCAACAATCTGGCTAGTTGGTGTTACTAGTGGTGGATAGCCCATATCAGCGCGTACCTTTGGTAGCTCAGTAAGCACATCGTCTAGGCGGCCTAGAGCATCCTGCTGTGCTAGCTGTGAACGTAGGTTAGAAATCATACCACCAGGAATATTGTGAACAAGAATTTCTGGATCAATGATTGATGGCATGCTATGATTTGGCTCACGTGCTGGGCGTAGCTTTAGGAAGTGAGCATTAATCTTGCGAATTGCATCGCGATCAATGTTTGCATTAAACTGTGTCTCTTCAAAGATTGAAAGCATAGTTTCAACAGGAGGCTGAGAAGAGAATCCAGCCATTGAGGAAACTGCGCAGTCAATTGCACCAGCACCAGCAAGCACACCCTCTAGGTATGCAGGAACGGCCATACCGCTAGTTGCATGTGAGTGAATCTGGATAGGCACCTTCACTGCCTTTGTAAGTGCAGAAACAAGATTCTTTGCAACAAGTGGAGATAGAATGCCTGCCATATCCTTGATACAGATAGAATCAACACCCATCTGCTCCTGCTCACGAGCAATCTCTACATACTTTTCAATTGTGTGAACTGGGCTGATTGTGTAGCAAATTGTACCCTGAGCATGAGCACCATAGCGCTTAATAAATTTGATTGACTTCTCAATATTACGATTATCATTTAGAGCATCAAAGGTACGGAAAATATCAATACCATTCTGTGCTGCTAGAGCAATAAAGCGCTCCAATAGATCGTCTGCATAGTTGCGGTAGCCAAGAATATTCTGACCACGGATTAGCATCTGCAATGGAGTCTTCTTTGCATGTGCCTTAATCTGGCGTAGGCGCTCCCATGGATTCTCACGTAAGAAACGCATGCATACATCAAAGGTTGCACCACCCCAGCACTCCAATGAATAGAAGCCAGCATTATCCATTACATCAATGATATCCATAATATCATTTGTGCGTAGGCGTGTTGCCCATAGTGATTGGTGTGCATCGCGAAGGGTTGTATCTGTGATACGTAGAGTCTCGCGCTTCTGTAGTGCAGGAGCTACTGGTTTAGCAGCAATTTTCTTTGCCTTTGTTGTTGTCTTTTTTGCTTTTGCTTGCATAAATTTACCTCGTAAATTTTTTTTGATAAATACTTCTAAACAATTAGTTAAAGCGGCCAATTGCAGCGAACTTCTTATAACGGTTCTCTACTAGATGTGAGGAGGATACCTTATTTAACTCCTTTAGACCATCAAGAATTGCTGCTTTAACATTTTCCATTGTTGCCTCTGGATTGCTGTGTGCACCACCAATTGGCTCAGGGATAATGCCATCGATTACATTTAGCTCTGCTAGATCACTAGATGTGATATGTAGTGCCTTTGCTGCCTCTGGAGCTTTAGTGCCATCGCGCCATAGAATAGATGCACATCCTTCTGGAGAAATTACAGAATAAACTGCATTCTCTAGCATTAGGATACGATCTCCTACTGCAATACCAAGCGCACCACCAGAGCCACCCTCACCAGTAACAATTGTTAGGATTGGTGTTTCAAGAGCTGCCATTTCCATTAGGTTGCGGCCAATTGCCTCTGCCTGTCCACGAGCTTCTGCCTCTAGGCCAGGGAAAGCACCGGAGGTATCAACCATTGTTACAACAGGTAGGTGCCACTTTTCTGCAAGGTGCATTGCACGCATAGCCTTGCGATAGCCCTCTGGGTTAGCCATACCAAAATTATACTCAATATTCTGCTCTACTGTATCACCCTTTCTATGACCAATAAGCATAAAGCGCTGATTGCCTATGCGAGCAAAGCCACAAAGCATTGCTGGATCATCACCAAAAACGCGATCGCCATGAATCTCAACAAAATCATCGCACATCTCTGTTGAATAGCGAGTAATTGTTGGGCGACCAGGGTGACGTGCAAGCTGCACCTTATCCCATGGTTCTAGGGTTGAATAGATGCGTGCAGTCTGAGCCTCAAGTTTTTTGCGAAGCTGAGCTGCTTTATCAGAAGCAACAGCATCACCTGCGGCTGCCTTTTCATCTAAAAGCTTAATCTTTTCCTTTAGCTCCTCTAGAGGGGCTTCAAAATCAAAATCCATTTCTTTTCCTCCTCTAATTACTTGAGCCTATATGCAAGAAGATTCTCTAGGAATTTCTTCATATTCTTTCTTTCTACGATGTGATCAACAAAGCCGTGTGTCTTTAGATACTCAGCTGTCTGGAAATCCTTAGGAAGCTTCTGCTTAATTGTCTGCTCAATAACGCGGCGACCAGCAAAGCCAATCAATGTTCCTGGCTCAGCAATATTCACGTCACCGATAAGAGCGAAGGAAGCAGAAACACCACCTGTGGTTGGGTCTGTCAAAATTGAGATATATGGAAGACCGGCCTTCTCAAGCTTAGAAACAGCAGCACAAGTCTTTGCCATCTGCATTAGGGAGATAATACCCTCATGCATACGAGCACCGCCAGAAGCAGATAGCATAACAAATGGACGCTTGAAGCGAATCGCATGCTCTACAGCAAGAAGAATCTTCTCACCAGTACCACTAGCCAAGCTACCACCTAAGAAACGGAAATCCATCACTGCGATTACAACACGTGTGTCACCAATATTACCGCTACCTGTGATAACAGATTCACTGATGCCAAGCTTTTTAACTGTAGCTGCAGCCTTCTCAGCATAAGGACCCTTTGCATCAGAGAACTTCAAAGGATCTGATGGAACGATGTGGTCATTAAACTCACGGAAGGTTCCGTCATCAATTAAGAGTTTAATGCGCTCACGGCAGCCCATGCGATCGTGATAATTACACTTAGGGCATACCTTAATATTTTTAACCCATTCATCCTTCATGATGTGGGCTTTGCAGGATGGGCATACTTGCCAGATAGCCTCTGGAAGGATAGCCTCTGCTGTAACTTTCTTTTCAAACCAACCCATAATTAATAGGCTTTCTTTGTTATAGCTTTAGTTGACCTCTGCGTCGAATCTAAAAACTAGTTTTTATATAATAATGTAATAGCTTCTGTGCTTAAAATGAACCGCGAATTATACCAAAATAGCAAGAACGCTCGCAAGCGGATTTTTGATATTTTGAAACAAATGTGTATAAAATAAATAACTAACCTTTAAAACATTCATTTAGCTCAAAAAATTACAATTCTCTTTTTACCGCTAATTATAGCACTATAATTTATTGCATTTCAACAACAAACGACCCTAATAGATAAAAAAATATTGATTATTTTTAAGAGCTATAGGGTTGTTTTTAAAGGATTTTTATAAAAAAAGGAAATTTTATTTAACCTAATCTATCTTTTTTTATCTATTAAAATAAACCTAAAAACAGAAGTTGACGTCAGTATAACAGCTAAAAGGACTAAAAAGGGATGCAGACAACGCAAATGAATGGCGCAGATGTTCGTAAACGAGAGTATAAATTTACAATGAAAAGCAAAACCATGTATACCTTGCCTAATAGTAAACGTACTCTCCTTCAATCACAAAAAAAATTAAGTACTACAAAAATTAAAAAGCCAACCTGAAGAGTGGCATTGTTGGAAATGTCTCAGAAGATTTTAATATATTAACCAAACCGATTTGCATACCAACTAAATCACCTTTAACATAATTCACCAAACCAACTTGCATACCATAAAAATCACCGACAACATAATTCGCTACACCAGAAATCATTATGCCACTTGCAGATTTATCAATAACATTAGCCACACCAGCAATAGTCAACCCATGTGCATTATAAAAATAATTAAATCCACCAGCTAATGTTATCCCATGAGCATCTCCTAAAACTTCATTATGAGGATTGTCAGCACCTCTATTCCCCAAGCCTCCTATGGTTATTCCATAAGAATCATTTTCAATTCCATTCATAAAGCCTCCTATGGTTATTCCATAGGCATCTTTAATTCCATTCACAAATCCTCCTATGGTTATTCCATAGGCATCTTCAAGACTATTCACAAAGCCTCCTATGGTTATTCCATAGGCATGTTCAAAACCATTCACAAAGCCTACTATGGTTATTCCATAAGAATCATTTTCAATTACATTCCACAAGCCTCCTATGGTTATTCCATAGGCATTATAAAAAGCATTAACTCCACCAGCTAATGTTATCCCATGAGCATCTCCAAAAACTTCACCATAGGCATGTTCATCACATAAATTACACAAGCCTCCTATGGTTATTCCATAGGCATGTTCAATTCCTGTATTAAATAGTGTACATGCAATTCCATAAAATCGATCAATAAAAACACCAGATGACAATGGTTGCATCGATGATGGAAAGCCAACTTGTAAACCGGCTAATGACTTAATTTTTTCATCATTAGAGAAGAAATAAATACCAAACTCTCGTTTCCCAGATAAGCCTGGCGTAAAAAAACCAGGACTCCAATGGCCATATTCTTTGAGAAATAATTCTCTCTCATATTCATCTATTTTTTTTATATCAAAATCAGACAAAAATTCACACTCAACCCTTGAAGCATCTCTAGGCAATGTAATTGTTTGCTGTATTTCTTCATCAGTTGATACCATCAACCATTTTTCATCTATTTCTTCCAAAAGCTTATTCTCTAAATCATTTTCTGGGATATCTATTCTTTTTATTAATTCTGAATTTTCATCATATACATTCACTCTAATATTATGAAGAAATTTTGATTCATTTTCTTCTAAATATTCTTCAATTTCGTCAGATAAAGATTCTGAAAAACCAAACGAATAATGACCAAATTTATATTCATCTCCATCTTGGCTACTATAATCACTAAATTTAGATACTATTTTATTATTCCATTCTTCAAATTCTTTTTCTTTAAGTTTTATTGTTATTTTCAACTCACGTCCATCGCGTAATGTATAAATAGAATAAAAACTTTCTGGCTTATAAGAGTCAAAAAATTCAACAACGTCATAAAAACCTATTTTTTCAGCTTCGTTGATACCAGATGCATTACCATAAGCATGCTTAAAAGCAATTAAAGCAAAAACAATAATAATAAAACTTTTACACTTATTCATGATAATATCTATTCCTATAATCTAAGTTTAACTACTAGCAAACGCTTGCCTTCAACTGAGTGTTATCATTACAACCTATTTACACACTATTTTCTAATTTAAATTTTTTTCACAATAAAATATTTTTAATCAATACAGAATTAGTCCTAATGTGGATCACCAATACCAAGACGAATATCACCGCCATCAAGTACATCAGAACGGAGCTTATCTAAAGTTTTACTCAAACGCTCCTTTTTTTGCATTTGTTCTGTCCTCTCTGTGGCAGGGTCATCAAACAACGTTAATTGTGGATTAGGCTTTGGTAATTCATCTAACAATCCTGCCACACCTATACCTATCAATCGCACTGGTGCCGATAAATCCTGTTGCAAAAATAAATCTAATGCTGTATCACGGATGGAAAAATCATCACAAATAGCCAAAGATAAGGTCTTTTGTCGGGTAATTGTCCTGAAATCAGACCAGCGAAGCTTAAGCTTTACTGTTGAAGCATATTTAACACTAGCACGTAATTGAGCACCAACATCGGATGCCAATTCAAGCAAAACCTGTCGAACACCCTCTTTATCTGTCGTGTCTTCACCAAAGGTATACTCACGAGAAATTGACTTTTCTACACGCTCGTTTATTACCTCTCTACTATCTACACCAAATGCAAGTGAATATAGGTGCTCAGCGGTATTTTCACCCAACAAGCCAACCAATGTGTTCAAGGGAGTATTCTGCAAATCTCCAATTGTCCTTATTCCAAGCAGATTTAAATGCTTAGCTAAGGTTCCTCCTACGCCATAAATAGAACGAACTGACAAGGGTGCTAGAAAGCGCTGAATTTCACGAGGCTCTGATGGCACCAAAGTGATTCCATCTGGTTTATTCATATCACTTGCAAGCTTTGCCAAAAATTTGTTTGTAGCCACACCAACTGATGCAGTTAAATGAAGCTCTTCTCGTATTGCTTTTCTAATTTTCTCACCGATTTCAAAGGCTGAGCCAAAAAGCTTAAATGAGCCATAAACATCAAGAAATGCCTCATCACAAGAAAGCCCTTCCACAAACGGAGTAAACCGATAAAAAATATCAAATATTTGCGCAGAAACCTCAGAATATAACCGATGATTACCTGGGGTAAATATACCATGGGGGCAGAGTCGATATGCTTCTCGTGAAGGCATTGCTGAATGAACGCCAAATTTGCGTGCTTCATATGAAGCCGTAGAAACAACACCTCGTTCGTGCGGTCCAGAACCAACAATTACCGGCTTTCCTCGCCATTCAGGATGCTCCCGCTGCTCTACTGCAGCAAAAAACGCATCCATATCTACATGCAGAATTCCCGCACGAAGCTCTTCTGCCTTCACCTTAGCTCCACCCTACTATTTTTCCTCTTCTATGCTTGGTGGCGATGTCTCTTCTGAAGGTTCAACAGCTTCATCAACTACATTTCCGTCTGAAAAGTATTCCTTCTTCACTAGACGCCATAGAACCACAATAAAAGCACTTAATGGTATTGCCAATAGCATACCCAATGCTCCACCAATTACACTGCTCCAGAAGAACAATGAGAAGATAATGACAAATGTGTTTAATCCTGTTCGATCTTTCATTATTCGTGGAGTAATAAAATAACTATCCAATGTTTGAACAGCACAAAATGCTAAAATTATCTTAATTAATAGCGCAACTCCTCCACCTGGGCCAAACAATGACAATGGTATTATTATTAGCCAACCCAAAATGTTTCCGAGATAAGGAACTACATTTAATAAACCAAGTGACATTCCGATAACTAGTCCATATTTTAAACCAAGCAAGTGGAACAATACTGCAAAAAGCAAGCCCTGAATAATCGCCACCAACACCTGCGCTCTAAAGTAAACTACTATTATGCTAAAGAACTGATCAATCAAATATGCTATATTATCGCGATTTTTCTTTGACATAAAAATGAGAGCATTAGAAACATCCTTACCATTGTATGGGCGGGAGGATAAGAATATCGCCATATACACAGGAAGAACAAGCCAACTCAAAAGGCCACCAAAGAAATTTAGAACATGACCACCAAAGGAAATTGTGGCTCCACCAATAGTTGATGCAACTGCATCAATATCTATATACTTAGTGAAATCAACCTTTGTTAATAACCTATCAACACCATTTCGCTCCATAAAATTCATAAGAACTGGAGCCGTTTCTTTTATATAAGCATAAAAATCATTGGCATAGCCTGGCAAAGCCGTTATTAGTTTAACAAACTCCTCAACGAGCAAAACACCAAATATATAAATAAATGCACAAAGTGGTATTAAAATAGATGCAAAAACACCTATTATTGCAAGTGTTCTAGAATGCCAAAGCCGCTTATATAACCAAAAGTAATACGGCTTAAAAATCATTGCTAGGACAATTGCAACAACAGGAGGCAAAAGAACAGAACTATAATGCGAAACGAAGCACAATAATCCATAGATAATCAAAAATCCAAAACAAACAACCACCGAAATAGAGAGCAGTGATATTGCTCTAGTTAGCATATTCCATTGTGATTTATTTAATTTTAAATTATTATTATCTGACATCTTTACCTCTACGTAAAATGTTTATATTTCTAAAGCAACTATTTAATTGGCTTTAACAATGCTGCAAATGCCTTGTCTATATTTTTGCGCTCCTCTGCAATAGCAAGCCTTTCAGCCTTTAGCCATTCCTCATACATAGGGAAATCTAAACCATTTGTTGCTCCCGTATGAGTCTTTTGCGCAATAACGTCATCTGGATCCATACTCTTTAAATCCTCTAGGTTATCACGAACCTGATGATATGCATCACGGAAAGGCATACCACCAGCAACTAATTCTAGAGCTCGATCTGTTGCAAAAACGCCAGGCTCAAATGCCTTACGCAAACGCTCAGGGTCAGGAGTAATGCCAGAAACTAGGCGGCTCATGATACGAAGAGCAGCTCGTGTGGTCTCAAAGGCCTCCATCATTAGCTCCTTTGTATCCTGTAAATCACGATTATAGCCACCAGCCATTGCCTTCACGGTTGCTGCGATAGATGTTACAAGACCCATTACGCGAGCAGCCTTACCACGAATTAATTCACAAACATCTGGATTGTATTTCTGTGGCATAATGCTGCTTCCTGTGCAGAATTCCTTTGGAAGCTTAAAATAACCAAACTCTGGCATAGAGAAAATAATTAAATCCTCTGCCAAACGAGAAAGTGTTAGCATAATGTTTGACAATGCTGTTACTGCAACATACTCGGTCTTACCACGTGAATTACCAGCATACATTACATTGTGTATTGGCTCGGCGAACCCTAAAAGCTTTGCTGTTAAAGGGCGATCTGTTGGAAGAGGCACACCATAACTAGCTGCAGAACCAAGAGGATTACGATTTGTAAAATCAAAAGCAGACCATAATCCATGCATATCATCTAGCAGGCCTTCACCATAGCAAGTAGCCCATACACCTACACTACTTGGCATAGCAGGCTGAAGATGTGTGCGACCAACCATTGGAAGCTTCTTATATTTCTTACCAAAGGAAACTAATGAATTTGCAAGAGCAACATTCTCTTCCATTGTTCCAAGTAGCTCATCGCGGATATACAAACGAATAGCTGTTGCAACCTGATCATTACGGCTTCTACCTGTATGAACCCTACGGCCAACATCACCAAGCTTCTCTGTAAGTGTTCTTTCAATTGCAAGATGACAATCCTGATCTGCCTCAGTAATTTCAAATTTATTATCCGCAACGCGCTTCATTATTTCCTGAAGCTCAACAACAACATTATTGCGGTCCTGCTTTGAAAAAAGCCTTGGTGTATATTTCATCTTTGTAAGCATTGTTACATGTGCAGCAGATCCTAAGCAATCCCACTTTACAAGCTTCAAATCTAAAATAGGATCCTTTCCAACCGTAAATTGCAACACATCAGGATCTATATTTCCAACAACTGTTTTTGTATCTTTTGCCTTCATTTTATATATATCTCCAAAAATTATCTATGACGTCTCAAAAATCCTTCGCCAGATTCTTCTTCATTAAGAACCTCCGCAGCACGGCGTGCAGTTTCTGCTTCTCTTATTGCCGCTGGGTTCACAAGTGTATCACGCAATAGCAGCACTGCTCTATCTCCTCCGACAGATATCCTTGTCTTAATAAAATTATCTCTTGAATTTTGATGTATTACCTCAACAACATTTTGAGGGAGAAAACGAATAACTGGTTTTTCTACACGAACTAAATTACCAAGCTGTATAAAATCATAAAGCGAATTTGTACGAAGATTATCTATTCTCAAAAACAATTGCTCGCCCCCATCACGAACCCAATACAATAGAGAATAATTTAGAAACTCATTAGAAACCAAACCCTCACGCAAATTCTTTACTCGTAGAATTTCTATACCTCTAACTATTTCAAAATTTACTAAAGGAGAGCTAGTTCTTGCATCGCCATTAGTTAGCAATGCATGAACAGTATATTTTCCTTGAGGAATTGGGCCAAAAATATCATCAAGATTAAAAATAAAATCCTGTGATGCTTTTGGCAAAATCATTATTTGCTCTAATTCTTTTGGGGCTTTTTTAGGGAACAAAAGCTGGCCGGAAGAATTTCTTACATATATTGCAACAGAGTTATTAAGAAACGCACCATACGTATCAACAATAAATGGAGTATTGCCTCTATTTACAATACGTATTCCAACAGCTAATGCTTCACCATCAAGAAATTCACGGTGCTTTGTTTCTAATGAAACGACAAGGCTCTCCTCTACCTTCGTAGTAGCAAAAAGAGAGGCTTCGCCTAAAAAAAGAAAAGCACAAATTATTAACCACAAAACACGTAATCGCTTCATTTTTTATCCTGAATTAAAAGTATTGTTCAACCTGTTCTAGCAATGCATGAAGCACGACCTGATGAGCCTCTTGGATATGCGCAGAAGCATTTGCTTGTACAATCAACTCAACATCAGCCTGCCCTTTTAGCTTTCCGCCATCCTTACCTAACAAGGTTAAAACCTTACAGCCTTTTACTCTCGCAGCATCAACTGCTGTAATTAAATTTTGAGAATTTCCGCTTGTAGAGAAAACCACTAAAAGATCTCCTTCTTCACCCAAAGCTTCAACCTGACGAGAGAAGATATAATCTGCACCATAATCATTACAAATACAGGTTAACGCTGTACAATCTGCACATAAGCAAAGACCTGGTAATGCTACACGATTTTTCTTATAGCGGCCAGATAGCTCCTCGGCCATATGTAAGGCCTCTGCAGCACTTCCACCATTGCCAATTGTAAGCACCTTTTTCCCATTACGTAGGGTTGAAACAAAAAGCTCTGTAGCCTTTTCTAACACAGGCATTTGATCCTTAAGGTTTTGAATTGCTGCCATTGCTCCATCAACAGCATCTAATAGGTTTGCTTTATCTGTCATTGAATTCTCCTTAAAATAGCTGATTATAATCCTATTGGTAAGCGCCCAGTTAAAAATCTATTCGCTTTAAACATATCTGGTAGCACGCGAACCTCCTCAAATGAAAGACTCTCCATGTATGGACGCAATAGCTCTGGCTGATTATCCTCTGCACTAAGCTCTAAATAAATAGAACCACCACCAACGAGTAGCATCGCTGCCTCTTCAATAATTGCACGTGTTATATCCATGCCATCGGCACCACCATCAAGAGCAAGTCGAGGCTCATAATCCTTCACCTTTGACTCTAAGCCATCACAGGTTGCACTTGGAATATATGGTGGATTTGAAATTATTGCATTAATCGTATTTGGTTCTAATATATCTGCTAAATCTATAGCGCTAACATTTACAAAGACCACTCTTGTATCCAACCCAAGCGCAACAGCATTCTCTCGTGCAAGGCTCAACGCATCCTCAGAAACATCTACAGCAATTACACGTGCATTTGGAAGCTCCTTCGCAATTGACAATGCAATACACCCAGTTCCAGTTCCATAATCAAGAATTACTGGCGATGACTCTGCTTTTAGCTGCTCATCATCGAGTAGTAGCTGCACTAATGCCTCAGTTTCAGGGCGAGGAATTAGTGCACGCTTATCTACCTTAAGTGTCAGCTCACGGAAATCCCACTCTCCCAAAATATATTGAATTGGTTCTCCTGTTCCTGCACGCATCACTCCACGCTTTAGCACCTCGCAGAAACGAGACGTAGCTTGTTTTGTATAATACAAAGGAAGCTCCAAGCGTTTGCAACGCAAAATACGGCATGCAAGATACTCTACAACCAATTGCGGCGAATCAATTCCTTTGCGTGTTAGAAAACTCACAGAAGAATCAATATACCACTTAATTTGTTCAAGCTTTGTTTCTTCAGCTGACATTTAACAATATAATCCTCAATTAGAAAGGAAGATTTTCATCATCCTCGATATCTACTTCTGGAGGTAATACGCTAGAAACTGGCTCACTTGCTGCAGCAGCTGCTTCTTGATTTGAAGCCTCTACAGCATCAAGATTTACAACCTTCCAGCCTGCTACTGAAACATAGTATCTGCCATTGTATTCTCGGCCTCTCAAATCGAATGATAGTTTAATTCTTGTTCCTTCTTTTAAAGGCTCAACCATCTTTGCATTGTCCTTAAGAAACTCAACAAGAATATCCTGAGGATAACGATCCTCTGTCTTTACAACAATGTTACGCTTGCTGAAACCACTTGGAAAGGTTTCTGTATCCATAATTTTAACGACTACACAGTCCATTTCGAAAGTTGCCATAATGCATCTCCTTTATAGTTAATTAATCAATTTGTTATGTAATTAGCAACGTTCCATATTCGCCACTAAAAATCCGTAAATATTATACTCTAAACTAATTAATTATAACAAGAGTTTTTTTCGAAGAATGCAATTTTAGAGCATTCATTCTACATCGCATCCCGGCACCGAATGGAATAGGTGCGCCCAATGGGCGCTTTTATGATGGTTAGGAAAATTGCTAAAACAAGCCACCTATGGTAGCGCTCGCTATACGCAAATCCATTTCAGCGGCAAGAATGCCGCTGCACGGAACAAATTGTGGTGACAAAAATTTGGGTTTTGCTCTGGGGCTTGATGCCCTTGTCGCAAAACCCAATTTTTCTTTGTATTGATTTAGCACAGTTTATTTTGCTGTCCTAGAGGCAGCGAGGCGAAAGCCGAGGCTGCTGAACCTGCTATCGGGATTGAGCCAGCACCTGCTATCCGAAACGCAGATAGACGGAACAAGACAGTAGCTACCACCACGGCTAATACGGCCAGAACCATCAGCCGACGCAGTCCACTCCCACACATTGCCATGCATATCGTATAACCCCCATGCATTTGGCTTCTTCTGCCCTACTGGATGTGTCTTATCATCAGAATTATCCATATCCATATACCAGCCCATCTCGTCTATTGTGCCTTCACGCCCATCTGCTAGCAAACCATATATACCTTTGCTTCCTGCTCGGCAAGCATACTCCCACTCTTCCTCTGTTGGAAGTCTAAATGTAATTCCTGACGTCTTTACTTCTGTACGTGCATTAAGTTTCTCAATGAACTCCTGACAGTCATCCCAAGAAACTTGCTCTACAGGGAGAGATAAATCGCCTTTGAAATACGATGGATTATCTCCCATGATTTCTTGCCACTGCTCCTGAGTTACCTCGTATTTACCAAAGTAAAGACCTTTATGCTCAGCACTATCTGGTATCTTAACCATCTCTATGCCTGCTACTGTTATCTCTTTTTCTTCAATCTTTTCTTCTAATATTTCGCTCTTCAACTCGTTTTCTTTCTCTTCTTCTTTGCCACATCCTAGCATTGAAAATACAAGAATCGCAAAAGCTGATATTTTTACAAAGTTTTTTATTTTCATTTTTTACCTCATAATTATAAAAAAATATACAAAATTTTCTTTCATTGTAGCATCTACATTTTTAGATTGTCAATTGTGCAAAAACTAATTTTATAAAGCATACCTACGGCATATGAAGCATTGCAAAGCAATATATGCGGTGGGATTAAACATATGTGCAGCACGAGGACGTACTGCACCCCAGTTAAGCACACATATATATTGCTCTCAAGTTTAGGTGGGGACATTGAGGGCATAGGGGACATTGGCGACAGGAGAGCAAGATTTTCTAGCGCTTAAATAAATTTGTCCTCAAGGTCTCCTGTGTCCCCATTGTCCCCTAAGCGCTAAAACTGTCTTCTATTTATTACACTCTGCGCTTTCGCTTACGTCCGGGACGATTAGACGGTAGACGATTGTACGACCCAAAGACGATAAGACGATTAGACTACCACCGCCAGACGCTTAGACCAATAGACGTGAGACTCCATCCTCGCGTTGACACGCGCTCTGGGACATGAGACGTGAGACGTGAGACGAGACCCAATCTGACGAGAGACGTTAGACGTTTAGGCATCACGCTTACGTACGCTCCCATACTCAATGATCTTGTGGGCCGTACACGCCAGCGATTGGCAATTGGCGTTGCTTCAACGAGAGCAACAACAGCCAACAACAAGCGCTGGCGTATCACCCAGAACCACCACGCAAGCCATCACACGAGCTCAGCGCACCTCTGCGTCCTTTGCGCTCTCTGCGTCCCTTTTTTTTCGCACGTTTAGGCATCACGCTTACGTCAAACCTGTGCAGCACGAGGACGTACTGCACCCCAGTTAAGCACACATATATATTGCTCTCAAGTTTAGGTGAGGACATAGGGGACATTGGCGACAAGAGAGCAAGACTTTCTAGCGGTGACGTTTAGGACAATCATCTAACGTCTTTATAGAAAAAGAGCTTTCACGCTAACGCGAGCGTGAAAACCCTTAATTTATTTGGACATTAAACTATTAGACTAATAGATGTCTATGTAAAAAAAAATTGGTTTTTCAACCCTTAAAGCGGGTTGAAAAACATTTTTCGGAGGCTTGCTTGCGGTGCTTTTTATTTGCACCGCTTGCTGCGCCTCCTCTTTTAATTTAGCACAGTTTATTTTTCTTTCTTAAATATTAATACTCCATTTTGTTTACACCCATAAACATGTAGTTAACATATTTCCCGCATCCACGTTAATCTAAATTTAGTTTATTTGCCAATATTGAGTGCTTTAAAGCCTATGCTGCGAAGAGCCTCTGTATCTAAGCAATTGCGTGTGTCAAACACAAGCGCTGGCTTACGCATGGATGCATAGATTCTTGCCCAGTCGAGCTCTGAATATTGCTTCCAGTCTGTCATAACAAGCACAGCATCAGCATTTTCTGCTGCTGTATATGGATCATCAACAAACTCAATTGTTCCAGCTCCTGAAATATCTGCCAAATCCTTCCTTGCATTAGAAAGTGCCTTTGGATCAGTAATTGCTAATCGAGCATGCTCTTCATTAAGCATACGAACAACTGAGCCAGATGGTGTCTCGCGTGTATCGCCTGTGTCCGCTTTGAAAGCAAAGCCGAAAATTGCAATCTTCTTATTTGTCAATGTATTAAACAATGCATGAAATAAGCGTTCAACGATGCGTCGCTGCTGTGAGTCATTCATTGCTATAACCTGATTCCAATATGCTGCTGCATCTGCTAAACCAAATGACTCACACAAATATACAAGATTTAATACATCCTTCTTAAAGCAGCTACCACCAAAGCCAGGACCTGCTTTTAAAAACTTTGATCCTATACGAGTGTCTGCTCCCATTACACGAGCCACCTCTGTAATATCTGCACCGGTTGCCTCACATAGCTGAGAAAGTGCATTAACAGAGCTTACACGCTGAGCTAGCATTGCATTGGCTGCTAGCTTTGTTAGCTCAGCACTCCAAACATTTGTTGTAAGAATTCTCTCGCGTGGCACCCAGCAATCATTTTCACCAGCATAGATATCCACTAGCTCGGCTACTGCCCTACCCCCGATCTCATCGGTTGGACCGCCAATAAGCACACGGTCTGGAGCCATCAAATCTCGAATTGCTGTTCCTTCTGCAAGAAATTCTGGGTTAGAAAGAACTGTGAATGAATACTTTTGATGTGTATTTAAAATTGCGCTCATTGCAGCTGCCGTGCGCACTGGCAAGGTAGACTTTTCAATTACTATTTTATCAGATTCAGCCCACTGTGCTATATTGCGTGCTGTTGCCTCCCAAAATTGCAAATCACTTGCTCGCCCAGCACCTCTACCAAACATCTTTGTTGGTGTATTAACTCCCACAAAAATAATGTCGCATTTCTTAATGCATCCCTCAATATCTGTTGTAAAGAAAAGGTTTTTCCCTCTTACCTCACGAACAACCTCATCTAGACCAGGCTCATAAATTGGAAGATTATCTGAATTCCATGCATTGATTCTATCTGGGTTAATATCTACAACCCATACCTTGCGAGATGGATTCATTTTGGCAATAACAGCCATTGTTGGTCCACCAATATATCCAGCACCAACACATACTATATCTTTGTTCATTTTTGTTTGTTTTCCATTCTTTTTTCTAAACTAACACATCAATTAATTCCCCAATTATAAATGTATTAGTTGAGTTAGTATTTGTTTTTAGCTTGTTTCTAAAATTACTATTTCCCTATCTAATAAAACATTATGCTTTTCATAAACAGCTTCACGAACACATTCAATTAGAGCTGCAACATCTGATGCTGTTGCACCTTCTGACGTTGCAATGATATTTCCGTGCTGCTCGATTACTTTTGCTCCACCTATTCTCATTCCCTTGCAACCAGCTTCATCTGAAAGCTTTCCGGCTATTAAATTTGGTGGATTACGAAAAACACTACCCTCTGTGCGAAGACCACTAAAATCAAAACGCTTTGATTTTGCTTGTACTAGAGCTTCTTCAACTTTTTCTATCGTTGAATTTTCTAATTCAATCACACAGCTCAACACTAGCTTATTTACAAGACCAGGACAACAATGATACCCTGCATTTAAATCTGCTACAGGTAACTCGCTCTGCTCTTCTGTGGCAATGTCTATTACCTTAACACTCTTTACAACATCACATATTGCACCTTGGCGAGTGCCCGCATTCATTGCCAACCAACCACCGACATTTCCCGGTATGCCTGCCATAAATTCTAATCCGGTCAATTTATGCTCTTTACAATATTTGAGAACCTGGGCTCCTGGTGTTGCTGCTCCAAGCTCTAATTGGGTTTCTGATATTGAATTAATAAAGGAATAAGCCCTTGCTAAACGAAGAATTGTCCCATTATAACCAGTGCCAGAAATAAAGAGATTTGTTCCTTGCCCAACAACACATTTTGGACCAGTAGCACTTAAAAATTCGTCAACACTCTCTGTTAATTGCTTCACATAGCCCTTTGTACCATATGAACCAATTTGCACTTGTGTACCTGCTACTGTAGTTAGCTTCTGTAGCTCTGGAAGTAAATCAACAATATCTCCAGCTCCAACGAGTAAAACTAAATCCCCCTCACGAACTGTAAAGCTAAGATAAGTAAGCACTGAATTAAGTGTTGCTGCGAAAATTGGCTCAGGCGTTGTGGCAGGGTCTAGTTCCTTTGCTCTACGAAATGAAGCGTAGAGGCTTGCACTAGTTCCTCCCGCAATAGGTGGCTCAGAAGCAGAATAAACAGGTGGAATAATCACCTCATCGCACCCAATAAATGCCGCAGGAAATTCATTAATAAAATTCTTTGTTCTTGAATACCTATGTGGCTGAAACACAGCCACAATTCTGCGTGCAGGGACAAGCTTTGCCGCAGAAATTAATGCTTTTATTTCTTCTGGATGATGTGCATAATCAGAAATTATTTTAAATAAATTTGAACAATGTTCAAAATGCTCAAAGCGTCGAGCAGGAAGGCTTGCCACTAATGAAATAAGCTCAGACGCATTTTCTAATTTTATACCCAAGGCAGCTGCTGCTGAAACTGCTGCTGATGCATTATAAAGGTTATGCTTACCTGGCATATTTTTAAGAGTAAAGCCATAGGACAAGCCCATATGGCTTATTTTTCCAACAGGGGATATAGTAGTAAAGTCTACTAGCTCTAATTTGAAATCCGCAGATTCTTCGACACCATAGCCATGTGTCTCTGTAGAACAACTGCACTCTGCCACAATTTTACTAGCACGAGAAGCGTCCGCATTATAGATAATATAGCCATTTGTTGCACATACGGCTTTTTTAAACACATCCACAAATGCCGCCTCATCAGCAAAATGATCAATGTGATCTAAATCTACGTTTGTAATAACTGTAACAAATGGAGAATATTCTGCAAGAGTACCATCGCTTTCATCAGCCTCTGTAACGATTAGCGAATCCGGTGCCTCTGGTGTACCCCCTGCAGGATGTGGCAATGTACGTGAGCTTCCTCCAATACACCAGGCTAACGATGGATAATTTGCAGCCTGTAATAAGGCTGCTAAATAGGTGGCTGTTGTTGTTTTTCCATGAGAACCACACACTGCCACAAGCCTACGGTGCTTTGATAGCTCTGCAAGCACTCTGCCTCGGCGATATGTTGCCACCCCTAATTGTTTGAATGCCAGCAGCTCCTCACTTTCCTCAGAAACTGCTGGTGTATAAATAACAATATCCGTGTTAGAGTCAAAGTTCGATACATGTGTGGCAGAGTGCCCAATAGACACTGCCACACCTAGCTCCTCTAACCAACGGATATTTGCATTTGCTTGTGAATCACAACCCGAAACAATCCACCCAAAGCGGTGCAGAATATAGGCCAAGCCTGCCATTCCAACACCACCGATGCCAACAAAGTGAGCCTTACCCGGAGTGGACGATGTAAAGATTGTTTCTAAGGATATCACAACAAGATATTATTATGGACGTACGCGCTTTGTTCCTCTGCTATCAACTAGCACGCGAACACGCTGGCCAACATAAAAATGATCATTACCTGCTGTCTGTGTGATAGCTTCGCATGCACCATTTGCCTCATACTCAACTGTGATTTCTAGAGCAGGTGTACGAGTCAAGCCTTCTTCTACAGAAGAACCAACTACAGCACCACCAATTGCACCACCAGCAGTTGCAAGATCTCTACCTGTTCCACCACCAACACCAGAACCAAGGATACCACCTAGAATTGCACCACCAACAGTTCCTAAGCCTGAATCTGAACCTTCAATTACAACATTGTCAATTGAAATGATTTCAGCCATATACACAGTGCTTCCGCGCTTTACTTCATCACGTGCATAAGTGCTACCAGCAGCATCCATTGTTAGGCAGCCAGTTGTTAGTGTTGCTGTTGCTATTAGAGCAGCAAACATAATTAGTGTTGTTTTTTTCATAATTTTCCTTTCTTTTTTATTAATTAAGCATTCCTTTTTCAAGGGTTAAAATTCGGTTACATTTTTCCGCAATTTTTGGTGTATGTGTTACTATCAAAAGAGCGGGAGGAGCATTATTTGCACCAACTATTTGTGGAAGCTTGTTTGATAAAGAGAACAACACATCTAGAATAGCATCGCCTGTGGCAGGATCAAGATTTCCTGTTGGCTCGTCAGCAAGAATTAATTCAGGTGAATTAATTAATGCACGAGCCACAGCAACACGTTGCTGCTCTCCTCCTGAAAGCTCAAGAGGCTTATGCTCTAAGCGATCTCCTAGTCCAACTGCTTCAAGCAATGCAACTGCACGCTCCTTTGCGCATGGATTACGTCTTCTTAAGGCCATATTTGGCAAAGCAACATTATCTACAATGTTCATCTCTGGCATCAAATGGTAGGATTGAAAAATAAAGCCAATCTTTTCCGCACGTAAAAGTGCCTTGCGGTTTTCAGAAAGCTTTGTTAGCTCTCCTACAGAAGCAAAATTGATACTTGTTTCAGCACATTTATCCGGCTTATCTAATGTACCCAAAATATGAAGTGCAGTACTCTTTCCTGAGCCACTCTTTCCCACGATTGCCACATGCTCGCCAGCCTTTATATCTATTGAAAAATCATTTAGCACCTTAATGCTTCCTGAAGGAAGCTTATAGGTCTTTGAAATATGCTTTGCTGATAAAACAAAATCACTCATAGCGCTTACTCCTGATTGATTGCTTTTATTGGATCAAGCGCTGCAGCTCGCCATGCAGGCAAGAAGCTTGCTAAAGAACAAAGAACAAACACTGCACCAACGATTGCCAATACATCACTGACAACAATGCGATATGGGATAGCACCAAGACCATAAATCTCTTTAGGGAATACTTCAATTCCTATGCTTGAAAGCGCTGCTACTATATTTTGAAGATTTATTAGCACTAGCCAACCTAAAGCAACTCCTAAAATAATTCCAATAATACATTGAAGCTGTCCGTTTATAATAAATGCTTGCTTTAGCTGACGGTTAGAAAAGCCAAGTGCCTTCAAAAGACCTATTTCAGGTGTCTTTTGAATTGTTATAACAATAAGTGTATTGGTCACACAAAATGCAGCAACAATTGCAATAAAGAATAGAAGAATAAACATCATTGTTTTTTCTGTGCGGAGAGCCTCAAAAAGTACTTTATCATTTTCCTGCCATGACTTAACGTCATACAATGGACCAAGCTCGCTTTCGATTTCTTTTTTCACCAAAAGCGCATTTTCTGGATTATGAAGCTGCACCCATATAGTTTGGCATCCATCCTCTATTCCTGTGATATCTCGTGCCATACCTAAAGAGGTTATGATGATTCCATTATCGAAATCTTGCATTCCCATATTAAATACACCAGAAACATAAAGCTCCTCTGGGAAATAAAGCTCATCAGTTGATTTTAAATTAAGAGAAGAATAGCAAAGCAATCTTTCTCCTATGGCACGAATTCCTAATCCTTTCTCAGCCATATCAATACCAATCACTGCAAAATCTTCAGAAATATTGAAGTCGCCTATTGTGGTATTTTCTTTAACTTTTTTAAGCATTTCACAGCGCTCTGGATCAACACCTATAACCTGAGCAACAATTGGTTCAACATCATCTCTATATTTTACCATCACAAGAGATGAAATTGTTGGCATACAAGCAGAAACCTCATCATTTGTGGCAACAACCTTACAAATCGAATCTGGATTTGAAATATTTTCTGCAAAGCTTTGGTTTGGAGAAATTGTAATATGCGGCTTAAAGCTTAAGATTTTCTCTTTCCATATGTCCCCAAACCCTGTCATAACAGCAAGCACAATCATAAGAATAGCAACGCCAAGCGTAACACCCAACACGGTTATCATAGTAATAACCATTGTAAAGCTACGCTTTGGAAACATGTATTTTAGTGCTAAAAACAGAGGAAAGGAATTCATTTTTTCAATTTCGTTTTATTTTGAATAATATTTTAGAATAATGCTATAAAATGAGCAAGTAAAATCATATAGATTCGATTTAAATATTTAAATAAGTTATCTTATAAGCCAATTATTTTTCATCCAAACACCGAATATAACTTTTATTAACTGAATTTATATTCATTATTACAAATTAAACGCCATTTGTCAACCCTTTTTTATTGTAATCCCATTACGCCTTGCATTTCTAACCATCATATGCTTCCTTAGGCGGGAGCCAGCGTAGGATTAGCCGTCGCCCTAGTTATCACAATCTTGATTGTTATGTTTGGACGGATTGGGTAAACAACCCCAATACGCCCAGTATTGAAGGGCGCATTTGAACACATAAAGTATTGATAAAAATACTAAGAATTTTTCCAAATGGCGCTTAGCTGCACCCACTGTGGGATGGATAGCTCCTCTGGGCGCGCTGTCTCTGTTGCTCCTACCTGGAGAAGAAGTGCACGAATCTCGTCAGCAGATTTCCCATATGGTGCTGGCGCGTTTTTCATCACAGATGCTAGCTGCTTACGTCTATGGGAGAAGGCTATCTTTACAAATTCTGTGAAGTATTTGCTCTCTGCCTGATCCATTGGATAATCATTGTGACGCTTTAGCTTAACAATTGTTGATGTGACATCTGGCTGAGGATAAAAGCAGGTTGGCTTTACATTGCGCACTAGCGTCACTTTGTATAGGCGCTGAAGTAGCACAGACACAATTCCCATGTCTGCCGTGCCTGGCTTTGCAGCAAAGCGCTCGCACACCTCTTTTTGAAGCAATAGCACCATCACCTCAGGAGGGTTCTCACAAAGTGCAGAATCTAGCACCACGCGTACTCCCACAGAATATGGAAGGTTTGATATTAGGCGTGTTGCACCTGCTGCATATATCTCATGAAGAGGAACCTCTAGGGCATCTCCATGAATTAGAGTTAAATTTTCCTCATTACCCCAACGCTCAGATAAAATTCTATAAAGTCCAGAGTCTTTTTCAACTGCTGTAACATGCTTTGAATGAAGCATTAGCTGCTCAGTCAATACACCTAGCCCAGGACCAACCTCAAGCACAGAATATTCTGGACCTGTCTCGGAGACCTCAACAATAGAATCTAGAATGTTTCTATCGATAAGGAAGTTCTGCCCCAAAACCTTGTTTGGTGTAATTTCATTACTCTTTAGCAGCTCAACAACTGCCTTTGGACTTGTTAAATTTAGCATTGGAAAATTTATGGATATTAAAAATTAGTCAGAGGATGCTGTATGGTAGCTTGTATGCTCGTGCACGTGTGGAGGAGGAACAAGTGATGGATCTGCATTAACACGCTGACGCACTACCTCAAAAAGAAGAATTGTAGTAGCAGATGCCACATTCAAGGAATCACACTGCCCTAGCATTGGGATGCGCACCTTAGCTGCTCCCTCTGCCTCTAACCACTTATCGCTCAAGCCATATTGCTCAGAGCCAACAACAATAGCTGTAGGGCCTGTTAGCTCGTAGTCGGAATAGAATTTTTCTGCATGTGGGGTTGTTGCCAAAATTGTAAAGCCACGCTCACGGAGGTATTCGATTGCTGCCTCACTTGTGCAGTCTACAACTGGCACAGAAAATAGTGTTCCAATACTTGCACGAACCACATTCGGATTCTGCACATCTGTGCATTTGTCACAAACAAATACAGCTGATGCACCTGCTGCATCAGCAGAGCGCAAAATTGTACCTAAATTACCTGGCTTTTCAATAGACTCTGCCACAACAACTAGTGCATTTGCTGGAAGGTTAATTGTGTCGAGTGTATTACGAATCTGTGGGCCAATTAAAATTAAACCATCTGGCCTGTCTCTTGCGGAAAGCTTCATGAAAACAGGAACCGAACAAGAAATATATTCTGCACCAGCTGCCACACTACGCTCAATTAGCTTACCCTCATGCTCACCCATAAATAGCTCTGGGCATGTGATGATTGTATTAGGCTTATAGTTGTTATCGAGCGCACGCTTTACCTCACGATAGCCCTCAACCAAAAGGTGGCCCTTTTGGTCGCGATGTGAGCGCTGTCTAAGCTTTACAATATCTTTTACGCGCTGATTTGATGTGCTGGTAATCACTAACGATGGTTTAACATTACTCATTTTAAAAATTGCCTCTTTATTAAAAAACAATAATAAGGTATAATATGCCACAAAAAGTGTCAAGAATATGTTTCTTTTATAATTAGCGATATTTTAACACATTTTCACTTTGGAGACTATATGAATTTAAAAGGATTTATTTTTTCAATTTTAGTTGTAGCTGCTACTATATTCGGGGCAAATGTTTATGCTGCAGAGGCACCAATCATTAACCCCAATACTGTTGATAGTGTACTTGCTCATGTAAATGGTAAGCCTATTATGCTTTCTGATGTTTATCAATTTATTCCTGCACACACAGAAAACATTGTCAGTAACAATTTAATGCCAGATGCTACCACAGAAGAAATAAATGAGCATTGTCTCTTTTTAGCACTTGATGATGCAATTAATAATCAGTTAATTCTAGAAGCATATTATGGTAATTCTGAGCTAGCCATTCCTCCAAAAGTTATAGATCAAAGAATCAATGAAATTATAGAAGAAAAATTCGATGGCAATAGATCAAAATTACTTACTGTTCTTTCTAAAAACAGATTAACATATCAAGAGTGGAAAAAATCTGTTGAAGAAAGTATTATCATATCAGCAATGATTAATGGATATGTTATCCAGAACATTCACATTTCTAATGGTGAAGTTTTTGCTGAATATAATGCAAATTTAGATAACTATGTTGTAAAAAGCTCTGCTCACATTGGAATTTTGCAGGCCGATACAGAAGAAGTATATACAAATGTAGTTACAAGACTAGAGGCTAAAGAAGATTTCTCCGCTATCATCAAGGAATTAGAGCTTAATGGTGCAAATAACGATCCTGCAGGCTCCATTGGTTGGGTTAACATTAGTGAAGACCTAACACCTGTTTTTGGAGAACCAGCAGCTGCATTAAAGATTGGTGAGATTTCTGCACCAATCGAGGTACAGGGCAAATATTATTTCATCAAGAAGTTTGATGAAAAGCCTGGCTATCAAAAGCCATTTGCGGAGGTACACAAAGAGGTTGAGGCAAAAATATTTGCTCGTGAGATGGATCGCTTAAAGGCAGAATGGATTAAGCGCCTACGCTCTGAGGCTGCTATTGAGTATCACATCGAAAAGCGTTAAAACTATCAACTGCCACTGTGACGGCTAGCGTGATGCACGTGATGGCTAGCGTGATGGCTAAAAGTGCGAGGAGATTGGCGCGCGGGGATGTGGGAGTGCAAATTAATTCGCGCTGAGCAATCGCTGCAACAATGTCAATTTAAGAAACTCTTACTTATTATTATAATTTTGGCAGCTGTTTGCACATTTATATCAATATATGCGCTTTTTTATATCTGAAATAAAACAAGAATCTAATTGCGTGAATCCAAAACATTTTTTACCCAAGTCTTTTAGAGAAGCTCCAATAAGATACAAATCTCGATCGTCAATTATCAGAAATCTATCGTGGAAGGTATTATTAAAAATAATTTCTAACTTTGGATACCGAGCATTAAATTTTAAAGCATCTTCTTGTGATATATTTTGTTTAAGATTGCCATTTTTATCTCTATGAGGAGTAGTAACAATTTTCAAAAATACATTCTCATTTTTTGATGCAAACATATTTAAAGTGGAAACCGAGACCCAATTATCTATCAGTATTATTGATTGCTTTGCTGTTTGTATTATTTCATCAATCAACATTCGAGCATCCCATAGTTGTCCATCAAAAAATACACCTTGAACACTACTCTTCTTTTCTTCTAATGCTGCAAAAACCTTTTTAAATTGAGCTTCATTGTGTTCTTGATCTAAATTCTGACGTAATTCAAGCATCTGCACTCTTTTAAACACATCTTCGTTCATAGATATAAATCTACGCATAGCGATAAAGGCATCTATTATTGATAGAGAAATATTTATAGCAGTTTGACTCTTTAATACAGCAGCTAACATTGTTACACCATGCTCTGTAAATACATATGGTTTTGTTCGCAACCCCATGCGGAACGAAGAGTCAGACATTTTGGATATCACAATTTGTGATTTCCATTTATGAAATTCTTCATCTGTAAGCTGAAACATAAATCGCTCTGGGAATCGTTTATGATTGCGCTTAACGGCTTGATTTAATGCACTTGTTGTAACACCATATAATTTAGCGATATCCCTATCTGCTATTACTTGTTGACCTCTTATAGAGAAAATACTTTCTTTAATAGACGCTTCAACTTGTACGTTTATTATTTCTTTAGAATTATTCATGCAATCCTCCAGGGTTATATTCAATTCTTTATTACCAATTCAAACAATAAACTTTTGTATTTAACAACCTTATTATAACACGCGAAAAAATAAAGACAAACAAAAATCTACAGCCCAAACATTGCGGACGCAGAGCGTTTTTTACCCAATTGGTTCAATTGCCACAACCACAAGCGTGATGGCTAGGATGACGTAAAAGGGACGCAGAGGACGTGGAGGACGTGTGATGGATGTGATGCTGGGGCGCTAGCGTGCAGGAACAGGATGGGCGAATTCCGGTTAAGCACTATGTCATAGTGAATAAGAGAGTGCAACATACCTTTCGATGGCTACCCTACCACAATTATGGGAATGCTTTCGACAGGATTATACAGTAAAAAACAATAGAATAATATATAAGAAGATTATCCTATGGCTTTTTAAAAACAAATAGGTACTCATGTGCTATCAATAGAAAATTATACTTAACACTATTTGTTTTCCAATAACCCGTTGCTTTACAATTATGTTGTTCTTTGATAATAAGCTCTTTTAACTTAAATCCAGCATTTTCAAAAATTCTCATTACTTCAAAAGACATGGGTATCATGTGGCCATTTTGTCTAGTATCTCCCATAAGAACAGCACAAAATTTTCCTTTTTTTAATACTCGATAACTTTCTGCTGCTACTTTTTTCATTTCTTCTAGGAAATCCACTATCTTTAATTGCGACAAATCTGCATCTAAACCATTACTATATTTTATTATATCGGCATAAGGCGGATGTGTACAAATTAAATCTATGCTCTCATCTAAAATACCATCAAGTCTTCTAGCATCACCTTTTTGTATGCTAACTTTGCTAGTAGAAAGAACATACTCAAATGCTGTTTTCTCGCGACATCTTGCTAGGGCATCATCATTTACATCTATTCCAATAATATCTCTATTAAGTAATTTTGCTTCAACTAATGTTGTCCCGCTTCCCGCAAATTGATCCAACACCAAATCTCCTTCCTTAGAATATCTTAAAATAATATTTCTAGGAATATATGGAGACCAATTTCCGCGCCATTTTGCATCATGAGTAGCCCAATTGCCACGCACAGGGAAAGACCAATGCGTGGTCATTTCAAGCTCAAAATCATCTGGTTGCCATTTTGTTATCTTGCGTGTTTTCATAGCTAATATTAAAGTTTACTTAAAATATCATTTTCCAAATCATCTATGGAGTAAATATGTTCCATAGTTTCAAAGATCTCTTCAAGATTGTGTCTAGCAGTTATCCAACCTTTTCCGTCTGTAAACCAAACAAACTCAAATCCGTCTACAGTAGCTGATTCTTGAGCAATTTGTTTATAACTTCTAGCTGTTTCATTAAGTTTTGAACCGCTACTAGTATAAAAATTTGTTTCTATTCCATAAATAGCCTTATCTGTTTTAATTACAAAATCAAATCTCTTTTCTGCCCTTCCTTGATTAGAAATTGCCGACAAATCAATACCAAATCTTTCTGTAATTTGATGTAAATATTGCTCTTTAAAATAACTTTTATCTTTTACAAATCCAGCTTTAACAATAAATCCCTCAACTAAATCCTCCATAAGATGACCGCCTCGGTTTTTTCGTCCATTAGAATCAAGTCCGGTTTCTACACCTGTAACATAATCGACTAAATTATTGACTATATGATTTTCTAACAAATCAAACAAACCTGTTTCTCTCATAAAGTACTTATATTTATCAAAATTACTTGGGTTTTTTAATAAAGCGCCATCCAAATCAAACTTATATAAATAACCTCCGTTTTTATCCTGACAATATATTTCATTTGCTCTTACTGCTAATAGAATAGGTATACACTTCAACACTTCTGGATATTTACTTATTAAACGTTCAAATTCGCCCTCAATATCCTTGCTTCCTATAAGCGAATTGAGAATATTCAATTCCACCTTAATCTCGTTTACATTTTTGTGTACTTTATCAAAATCGATGTAATAACCATAATCCGCGATACTATCACGAAATTTTGACAGCCAAACATTAAAATCTCTATATTTCATACTAAACCTTTCTTCCTTTCATTCCTGCTTTAGAAATTATAGCAAATATATCTTTATCAACAGCCAATAATTCTTCGATAATCTTTCCAAACATATAAGCATCTTTTCTATTTGTCTTTTCTTGCACTGCTAACAATTCCATCAAAACATATAAAAATTCAACATCGTATTCTCCAAAATTATTTAAAATAAAATATTGATTTATGTCTATGTCATTTTTGCCTTTTTCAATTAGTCCCTTCAAGGTCTCAAAATCATTATTTGAAAGAGGTTCGCAAGAATTCCAACACTTTTGTACCGCCTGGAGATATTTTTTAGTAAGTTCTTCGTTCCCCTGCATTTTCATTAGTACATCTACAACCCAATGAATGTGTTTTGGCGTTCTAATACGATTGTTCCCTTTTTTATATTTAACGACAATGTCAAATTTAGAAAGCTTTCCTTGGAAAACGTAAATAATATATTTTGTAAACACAAATTCAATAATTGCTTTTGTACTACCCTTTTCTATAGTTTTAGTACCTTCTCTAATATTCATATTTAATTCCTCTAAAAATTACTAATAAGCAATTCTTTAATTTTCCCTCTTGCTTCACTATTGCAGTTAATCATTCGAGAAGCTTCAACTCTTCTTATTTTTCTAGACGAATATATGTTATCAAAAAAATTATCTTCTACATTAGAATTTTTTGGATCAGAATTACTTACAACGATTTTTGCTCCTTTTTTATGCAGACATTCAACAAACTTAGCAAGCTCAATTTGTTCTTCGTCATCAAAAAGGTTTTCTGTATATGCAGTAAAGCTTGATGTTTCTGTCAAAGGGCGATATGGTGGATCAAAATAAACAAAGGTATTTTTATCAATAAATTTTGCAGAATCTTTATAATCTCCACAAACTATTTCAACTTTCTGAAGTTTTTCGGAAACTATACGCAGATTTTTTTCATCGCAAACAAGTGGATTTTTATAAGACCCCATAGGCACATTGAATTGTCCTTTCTTATTAACTCTAAACAAGCCATTAAAACAAGTCTTATTAAGAAAAATCATTAGAGCCGCTTTTTCAATATTTTCTTTATCAGATCCATTGATTTTCAAATCATTAAATCTTTCTCTCTTCATCATATAATATAATTTTCTATCTTCTGATGAACGTGGAATATATTCATTCTGGTATATATTTAATAATGCAATAAGTTCATCTATATTATCTCTAATTACAATATATGTGTTTATAAGTTCAGCATTTATGTCACTTATATAAACCTGCTCTAACTCATATTTATTGAGAATATCGAAAAGCACAGCACCACCACCAACAAATGGTTCTGCATACTTTTTTATGCCATTATCAAACGGATAATACTTTTCTATCTCATTTAATAATTGCCCTTTACCACCAACCCACTTTAAAAAAGGCTTTACATTTTTTTCGTTGGATACATTATACCTTGTACTTCTTGCATCAATAGGCTTTTCTGCGTCTATTGGTATAAGCCACATTTTTCCTAGCATTTGCGCATTTTTAATTCTGTTTTCGGCACAAAGGACTGCTACTCGCCTTTGAGAAATACCCCATTTATCAGCAGCTTCTCTTGCAGACATAAGTTTCAACATAAATACCCTCCTTATTTAAACAAAATTATATTCTATATCTAGAACAAAAGCAATACCATAAATTTATAATAATATGCTTCAATTTTTATGCTACTAAATTTGTATTTCTACAATATCATATATTATAATATAATTCAATAATATTTATAATAGTTTTTAATTGTTTTTATAAATATTGATATTTGTTTTTTAACATTTGCAATCAGAATTTGTGGTTAGAAAAGTGCATTATAATATTTGTTAATCAGAAGCGGTTTACAACAGCCAACAAATTAGGGTGGGCGCAGTAGCAGGCGCTTTGCGGGAATATCTGTGGTGGTGCAAGGCTGAAAGGCTTGCACCCCAGTTATGTGGGTACTGCGCGGTAAAGCGACAGGAAGTCGCTTCTCCATACTTTTCTCGCACTTGAAGAACATGGGTTGCCCCCACACTAGCGCTTGTAAGTTGGCCTTGCGACAACGAGAGCAAGACCATGTCCAACGTCAAGCGCTAGTGTCGTGCACTGCGCACACAACAACTCAATCCTGAGCATCCTGCAAATCGTGTAATCCTGTTTTACTGCGCGAGAGCGCACCCGCACACATCACGTGCGCGGTAAAGCGACTGAAAGTCGCTTCTCCATACTTCCTTCACACGTATTAGACACAAAAAAAAGGCGTGAGCCTTAGCCCACGCCTTTTTATGTGATTGCGGTTTTTGCTTAGATTAAGCAATAACTTCGCATGTACCACCAAGAGCTTCGATCTTAGCCTTAGCTGTTGCTGAGAAAGCATTTGCTTTAACAGTTAGCTTCTTCTCTAGATCACCCTTGCAAAGTACCTTGAAGCCGCCATTAGCGAACTTCTTAACTGCACCTGCAGCTACAAGAGCTGCTGCATCAACTACATCGCCATCCTTGAAGAATGTGTTTAGTACCTCAAGATTTACTGCTGTGTAAGCAACACGTGCTGGGTTCTTGAAGCCACGCTTTGGAAGACGACGCAATAGTGGCATCTGACCACCCTCGAAGTTAACCTTCCTCTTGTGACCCTTACGAGCCATCTGGCCCTTGTTACCCTTACCAGAGGTCTTACCCTTACCTGATGACTCACCACGGCCAAGACGCTTTGACTTCTTGTTTGAACCAGGTGTTGTATAAAGATTAGAAAGTGATAGTGTCATTTCCATTCTCCTTATGCATTACGCTGTGCTTTAATCTCATCAGCAGTGCGGAGCTGTGAAAGAGCGTCGAATGTAGCCTTAACTACGTTCAAACGGTTCTTACTGCCCTGGCTCTTGCCGAGGATATTGTGAATACCAGATAGTTCTAGAACTGCACGCATACCGCCACCAGCGATAACACCAGTACCATCACATGCAGGCTTTAGTAGTACGCGACCACCATCGCACTGACCTGTAACCTCGTGAGGGATTGTTGTACCCTTCATCTTGATTGTTACAAGAGCACGCTTTGCTGCCTCTGTTCCCTTACGGATAGCTTCGCTAACCTCATTTGCCTTACCAAAGCCTAGGCCTACCTTGCCAGCGCGGTTGCCGATAACGACAACTGCACTGAAGCTAAAACGGCGACCGCCCTTTACTACCTTGGCGCAACGATTAACGAATACGACATTCTCCTCAAACTCAGGAGTCTCTTTTTCTTCGAAAGCCATTATTCAGCCTCCTCTTCACGTACCTTTAGACCTGCTGCAAGTACTGCCTCAACTAGCTGCTTAACGCGGCCGTGGAAACGGAAACCACCGCGGTCGATAACGATTGTCGTAATACCCTTAGCCTTAGCTGCTTCAGCTGCTTTTTCACCTAGAGCCTTAGCTGTTTCGATATTTAGTTTTGCATCCATGCCTAGTGTGCTAGCAGCTGCTAGTGTTGTGCCTGCATCGTCATCAATAAACTGCACATACATGTGAGAATTTGAAACGAATACTGACATACGTGGGCGTGCTGCTGTACCTGCGATCTTCTGACGTAGGCGCTTATGGCGGCGGATACGATAGTCTTTACGATTTTCAAGCTTCATAACTTAAAGTTCTTCCTATTAAGCAACTGTCTTACCTTCCTTACGACGAATCTTCTCATCCGTGTAACGAATACCCTTGCCCTTATATGGCTCTGCTGGGTAATAAGAGCGAATATCTGCTGCGACACGACCAACTAGCTGCTTGTCGATGCCCTCAACTATGATTTTCACACCACCCTGCTCTGTAACCTTAACACCTGCTGGGATTGAATAATCCTTTGGAGATGCAAAGCCTAGAGAAAGTGAAAGTGTGGAACCTGCGATAACAGCCTTAAAACCAACACCCTCGATATCAAGTGTCTTCTTATAGCCATCTGTTACGCCAACGATCATATTATTGATCAAAGTACGTGCAAGGCCATGGAAGGACTTGTGCTGACGAATATCAGAAGCGCGTGTTACGATAACCTGGTTCTCTTTAACTTCTGCTGTGATACCCTCTGGAAGAGTGTATGATAGCTCACCAAGCTTACCCTTAACAGCTACAACATTGCCATTGATAGTAACAGTTACGCCTGCCTTGATTTCAACTGGAGTTTTACCAATTCTTGACATTTACGTACCTCCTATTACCAAACGCTGCAGATAATCTCGCCACCGAGCTTAGCACGGCGAGCCTTGTGGCCAGCCATGATACCACGGTTTGTTGAGAGAATTGCAATTCCTAGACCACCAAGTACGCGAGGAATTTCATCGCAGCCGCAGAAGCGGCGTAGGCCTGGAGTAGATTCACGGCGGATGCCGCGGATTACTGGCTTATCATTCTCGTCGTACTTAAGAGCGATACGTAGAACCTTCTTTGCATCGCCTTCGACTTCAAAATCTGCAATGTAGCCTTCTTCCTTAAGAACGCCAGCGATTCCAGCCTTTTGATTTGAGCTAGGTAGCTCAATGATTTCGATACCTGCACTCTGTGCATTGCGGATACGTGTTAGCATATCTGCGATTGGATCTGTCAAACTCATTTTAACGTAGCTCCTTTTCTTACCATGATGCCTTAGTTACGCCTGGGATCTGACCAGTTACTGCTAGCTCACGGAAGCAAATACGGCAAAGCTTGAACTTTCCCATAAATGCGTGTGGGCGACCACAGCGGCTGCAGCGATTATAGCCACGAACCTTGAACTTAGGCTTGCGTGCTGCCTTAGCGATTAATGCTTTTCTTGCCATAGTTTTCTAGCTCCCATTAGCGGCCTGCGAAAGGCATACCTAGCTGAGTGAGAAGCTCTTTTGCCTTCTCATCTGTGTCAGCTGTTGTTACGATAGTGATATCCATACCCTGCTCTGGTGCGCCATGACGGCTCAAATCGATTTCAGGGAAGATAGTCTGTTCCTTCAAACCTAGAGTGTAGTTACCTCTGTGGTCAAAGCCCTTGTTAGGCACGCCACGGAAGTCACGGATACGTGGTAGAGCGATGTTGATGAAACGATCTAAGAAATCGTACATTCTGTTGCCACGTAATGTAACCTTTGCACCGATAACCATACCTTCACGGAGTTTGAAGTTAGAGATGCTCTTACGAGCTGCGCAAAGAGCTGGCTTCTGACCTGTGATCTTTGCTAAATCCTCGATAACAGACTTCTGTGTATCCTTATCAACGATACCGAAAGCCATGTTAACAACGATCTTCTCAAGTTTAGGTACAACCATAGGATTTGTGATGCCATACTTCTGCTTTAGAGCTGGCACGACCTGTTCCTGGTATTTCTGTTTAAGATTTGCCATTTGTACTTATCCTTACTTATCGAAACGATATCCTGTGCCCTTAGCCACACGTACGCTCTTGCCATCCTCACGAACGCGAGAGATACGAACACCCTTCTTTGCCTCTGGATCGTATGGCATTAGATTTGACATATCGATTGGAGAAGGCAAATCAATGATTGTGCCCTCAGGATATGCCTGGCTCTTTGCAACAGTCTTTTTCTTCATGTTGATTCCCTCGACCAAAGCCTTGTTCTTAGTATAATCAACAGCTAGAACCTTACCTGTCTTGCCATTATCTTTGCCTGCGATTACGATAACGGTATCGTCCTTCTTAATTCTTTTAACGCTCATTACAATACCTCCGGAGCTAATGAAACAATCTTCATATAGTTCTTATCGCGCAATTCGCGAGCAACCGGGCCAAAGATACGAGAACCGATTGGGTTCTTCTTTGCGTCCACGATAACTACTGCGTTGCTATCGAATTTGATGTATGAGCCATCTGCGCGGCGAATTGGATATGCTGTGCGTACGATAACTGCCAAGCATACCTGACCCTTCTTAACCGCACCATTAGGCTGAGCTTCTTTAACGGCTACGCGGATTACGTCACCAACGTATGCATAACGCTTACGCTGACCTAGAACACGGAAGCAACGTACGCGACGTGCACCTGTGTTATCCGCTACTGCCAAATCGGTTTCTTCCTGGATCATGTTATTTAACCTCTCCGGCTGCTGCCTTAGTATCGATGATCTTAACGAGGCGCCAGCGCTTCATGCGGCTTAGTGGGCGGCACTCCTGTATCTCTACGAAATCACCAACAACTGCCTTGTTTTCCTCATCATGAGTGTGGAACTTATTGCGAGCGATAAGCTGCTTCTTATAGAGCTTGTGGTGGTAGCGACGCTCAACAAGTACTACGATAGTCTTGTCACCGCTCTTGCTAACAACAGTACCTCTACGTGTCTTACGACGATTGCGCTCAACAGGCTCTTTAACAATTTCTTCAGACATTGTTATTATTCTCCTCTTTCGCGGATTACTGTCTTCATACGAGCTACATCACGACGGAGTGTACGTACCTTAACTGGCTTTACAGAACCATCTGCTGCTGCATTCTTGACTTTTGTTACAGCGATTTCACGCTCAGCCTCTTTGATCTGAGCCAAAATCTCTTCAGTTGTGTTTTCACGAATCTGCTTTACTTTCATTTCGTGCTCTCCTTATAGCTCTGTGCCATCACGGCGGATTAGAACTGTGCGTACACCTAGCTTAGCTGCAGCAAGGCGCATAGCCTCACGTGCTAGACCATCAGGAACACCTGCAAGCTCGAACATTACGTGGCCTGGTAGAACAACTGCTACCCAGAACTCTGGATTACCTTTACCCTTACCCATACGAACCTCGATAGGCTTCTTGGATACTGGTTTATCTGGATAGATACGGATCCATAGCTGACCGCGGCGCTTTAGGTGACGGTTAATTGCAACACGGCATGCTTCGATCTGGATATTTGTAATCCAAGCACGCTCTAGTGTCTTTAGACCATAATCACCCTGTGCAAGCTGAGTATTGCTAGTAGCTATACCAGAGCGGCTACCACGCTGCACCTTGCGGTGCTTAACTCTTTTAGGCATTAGCGGCATGTGTCTTACCCCTTCTCTGCTGCTTTGGCTGATAATTTTCCTTCTTGCAGATCCAGACCTTTACGCCGATGATACCTGCAGGAGTATTTGCCTCTGCGAAACCATAATCAATATTTGCGCGTAGAGTATGTAGAGGAACCTTGCCCTCCTTCATCCACTCTGTACGAGCGATTTCAGCACCATTGATACGGCCTGCTGCGCTAATCTTGATACCATCAACACCAAGATCCATTGCAAGCTTCTGAGCACGCTTCATAGCGCGCTTCATTGCTACGCGGTGTAGAATCTGCTGTGCGATGCTCTCTGCTACTAGCTTAGCGTTTGCATCAGGATCACGTACCTCAACAACCTCAACATAAACCTCACGCTTTGTCTTGCGAGCAAGCAAATCGCTTAGCTTCTTTGAGCGGTCACCCTTGTTGCCGATAACAACAGCTGGGCGGCAGGTGTGAATTGTAACACGTACGCGTGCACCGTCTCTCTCGATACGGATATCTGCTACGCCACCATCCTTACTTTCCTTGTCGGATGGATCCTTCTTAAGCTCATTCGTAACTGTGTCACGGATGATGCAGTCTTCCTTTAGAAAATCTCCGAAATTACGCTTGTCTGCGAACCAGCGTGAACGCCAGTCCTTATTGACAGCAACACGGAAACCGATAGGATTTACTTTCTGTCCCAAGGCTCTACTCCTTTACTTTGATTCATCAGTAAGAACCACTGTGATGTGGCTCGTCTGTTTTTCAATAGGGCTGGCAGAACCACGAGCGCGAGGCCAGAACCTGCGCATGCTGACACCCTCGTCGAATACAGCCTTCTTAACACGTAGAGCATCTACGTCTAGGCCGTTATTGTGCTGCGCATTTGCGATAGCTGACTTTAGAGTGTTCTTCAAAAGTGCAGCAGCCTTGCGCGGACTATACTCCGTAATGTTTAGAGCTTCAGCAGCTGTCTTGCCCACGATTGCGCGAGCTAGATCACGGCCCTTAGAAGCTGAGATACGGACATTTTTACTAATTGCTTTGACTTCCATTGTATACACCTATCGATTACTTTGTAACCTTATCGGTTGTTGCACCATGCTTACGGAAGGTACGGCTTGGAGCGAACTCGCCTAGGCGATGTCCAACCATATTTTCAGTAATAAAGATTGGTAGGTGCTGTTTGCCATTGTGAATAGCAAATGTGTGGCCGACAAACTCCGGAATGATCATTGAGCGACGTGACCAAGTCTTGATAGGTAGTTTCTTACCGGACTTGTTCATCTCCTCAACCTTCTTGATTAGATGAGCCTCAACGTATGGGCCCTTTTTAATTGAACGTGCCATGTGTTAGATTACTTTCTGCGCTTTAGGATTAGACGGTCAGAAGCCTTGCGTGGCTTACGTGTCTTACCGCCCTTAGCTAGCTTGCCCCATGGTGAGCGTGCTGGGCCACCACCAGATGTGCGACCTTCACCACCACCCATTGGGTGATCAACAGGGTTCATAGCAACACCACGTACTGTTGGGCGGATACCCAACCAGCGTTTGCGGCCTGCCTTACCAAGCATCAAGCCTTCCATCTCGCCGTTACCAACCTGGCCAACTGTAGCCATGCAACGACCTAGGAACTGACGCTGCTCGCCAGAAGGCATCTTTAGAGTAACCTTCTCACCATCGCGAGCCATAACCTGAGCTCCATTACCTGCTGAGCGTACTACCTTAGCACCACGGCCAGGAACTAGCTCAACGCAGTGTACTGTCATACCTAGAGGTACCTTAGATAGAGGTAGGCAGTTACCAACAGTTGCCTCAACATCAACACCTGTCTCAACCTTCTGACCAACTACTAGACCCTCAGGTGCTAGAATGTAACGCTTCTCACCGTCAGCATATGCTAATAGAGCGATATTTGCTGTGCGGTTTGGATCATACTCAATTGCCTGTACTGTTGCAGGAATGCCTGCCTTATTACGTACAAAGTCAATGATACGATAACGACGCTTGTGGCCACCACCGTGATGACGAACTGAAATGCGACCAGAACTATCACGACCGCCATTGCGCTTCTTTGCCACTGTCAAACCACGCTCAGGCTTTGACTTTGTAATTGTGTCAAAGGTTAGGCCTGTTGCGAAACGGCGACTTGGCGTATAGGGTTTATAAGATTTAATTCCCATGGATTTTGCTCCGTAAATTTTGCGTTCAAATCAACCCATTAGATTAGGTCAATTTTATCGCCCTTCTTTAGCGTTACGATAGCACGCTTCCAATCCTGAGCCTTTGTAACCTTGCGATTACGTAGAACTCTCTTCTTTCCTTCGTAATTCTGCGTATTAACTGAAACAACAGAAACATTGAAAAGCTCTTCAACAGCCTTCTTGATTTCAATCTTGTTAGCAGCCTTTGCTACGCGAAGCATATAACGGTTTAGGCTTTCCTGATTCTGAAGAGCCTTCTCCGTGCTCATTACGGACTTAATAACATCTTTCTGCATCATAACGATTAAGCCTCCTCTACGATAGAGTCACCTTCTAGGCGCTTCTGTAGCTGTTCCCATGCAGCGCGTGTTACAACAACTGCTGGATAACGCAAAATCTGATAAACACTGCAGTCACGAGCACGAGAAACCTCAACACCTGGAACATTGCGTGCAGACAAGCTTAGATTCTTGTCAACTGCCAATGTTACAACTAGTGCTGAAGAAGCTTCTAGTGCCTTAAGGGTTGCTACTAGCTCCTTAGTCTTTGGCTCTGCAAAGCTTAGCTCCTCAACGATCTTTACTGCACCAGCTGCGATACGCTCGCTAAGTGCGCGACGGAATGCTAGGCGAGAAACCTTCTTGTTTAGCTTTACGGAGTAATCGCGTGGGTGAGGACCAAATGCAACACCACCACCGCGCCATACTGGAGACTGGCGTAGACCTGCACGAGCACGGCCTGTACCCTTCTGCTTCCATGGCTTCTTGTTTGAACCAGCAACCTCACCCTTTGTTAGAGTTGATGCTGTACCTGCACGATAGCAAGCCTGATTGCCGACTACAACGTCGCGTACTGCCTGCTCACCGCGGTCTAAAACCATAATCTCATCAGCGACATTAACATCGCCCTTTACTTGGCCATCGCGGCCATACATAGTAATTGTAGCCATTATGCCTTCACCGCCTTCTTGATTGACTTACGAACGATTACCATGCCACCGTTAGGACCAGGAATTGCGCCCTTAACTAGGATGATATTCTGCTCTGGACGAACCTGAACAACCTTTAGATTCTGAGTTGTTACGCGGCGTGCACCCATATGACCTGGCATTGGGTGACCCTTCTCAACAGAACCTGGATCCTGGCGCATACCAATAGAACCTGGACGACGCTTAGTGTGAGAACCGTGAGTCATAGGACCACCTTGGAAGCTCCAGCGCTTCATAACACCCTGGAAACCGTGACCCTTGCTTGTTCCAATTACATCTACATAGCCGATGTTCTCGAATACAGAAACTGTATAAACATCACCAGCTTTAACCTCTTCGCCCGCATCTGCTTTGAACTCACGTAGTACGCGAACTGGTGTCTCTAGACCAGCCTTAGCGCAGTGAGCGACCTCTGCCTTGCTCAAGCGAGAAGCCTTCTGCGAACCCCAACCTAGCTGAACAGCCTCATAGCCATCCTTTTCAGTTGTCTTAACCTGTACAACAGGACATGGTCCTGCTTCAATGACTGTTACAGGAACGCGAACACCGTCAGCATCCCAAATCTGAGTCATTCCAATTTTCTTTCCTATCAAGCCTTCCATTCTTTACCCCTGAATCGTCTTGATGGTGACAAACACACCAGCAGCTAGATTAAGCTTCTTTAGCTCATCTACAGTTTTAGCTGTTGGGCCTACAATGTCAAGCATGCGCTTATGAGTGCGCATCTCGAACTGATCCATTGATTTCTTATCTACGTGCGGGCTGCGATTAACTGTGAAACGCTCGATACGCGTCGGTAGTGGTACAGGTCCAACAACCTGTGAACCAGTTCTACGAGCGGTTTCGATGATCTCAGACACAGCGTGGTCTAGCACTCTGTGATCGTAAGCCTGCATCTTAATTCTTATGCGTTGATTCTGCATTAGTATTACCTGTTCAATATTGCTTCTTTGACTGCCTGAGGGACAATAGCAAACTGCTCAGGCTCCATAGAGTAGGAAGCCCTACCTCTGGAGAGAGAGCGTATTGCAGTAGAGTACCCAAACAATTCTGCCAATGGCACGTCCGCTTTGATGGCTTGCATGTCTCCACGCGTATCCATCTCACGCACCTGACCACGGCGCCCGTTCAAGTCACCCATGAGATCACCTGTGTACTCAGGTGGTGCCACGAGCTCGACTGACATAATTGGCTCGAGCAATTCGGGAGCGGCTGCACTCGCAGCTTCCCGAAACGCCATAATTGCGGCTGTGCGGAACGCCATCTCCGTAGCAGAATCGTTATCAACGATACCACCACCTGTAATGCGGACATGAATGTCCTGCATTGGAAGACGCGCTAGCACGCCTGTTAAAATCGCATCCTGAACACCCTGCTCGATTGATGTCCAGAATTCAGGCGGCACGGTGTTTCGAGGTGGTTTAACTTCGATGGAGTTACCTTTTCCTCGCGCCCCCGCCGACACGTGGAGGGCCACTGTCGCCGCCTGGCGTTTGCCACCAAATTCGCGGTCAAACGTAAATGTTGCATCCGCATCCTTGGTAAGCGTCTCGTAATAGGAGACCATTGGCTTGCCTGCATTGGCTGGCACCTTAAATTCTCTCAAAAGTCTATCTCGTAGAATTTCTAGGTGTAGCTCGCCCATACCGCTCATGATTGTCTGCCCGGTCTCGCCGTCAATTCTTACTCTGCAGGTAGGATCCTCATCAGAAAGCATCTGAAGAGCTTCCTCAAGCTTATCCTTATCTGCACGGCTTTTTGGTTCAATTGCCATGAACATTACAGGCTCAGGGAATTCAATTCTATCAAGTGCAATCTGTGCCTGTTCAGCACAAACTGTATCACCTGTTGTGAACTTCCCGATTCCGGCCATCACGCCAATTTCACCGCTGTAAATCGTCTCTGTATCGGTCTGACTGTTAGAATGCATACGAATAAGTCTACCGACACGCTCTCTTGTCTTAGTACGTGGATTATAAACATTCTGACCTTTCTTTAGCTTGCCAGAATATATACGTACAAATAGGAGTCGACCCAAATATGGATCAACAGCTACCTTGAAAATCAATCCTGCAAGCGGAGCACTATCATCTGCTGGACGCTCTGCCTGATTGCCTGTCTTTATTTCAGTACCTGTAACAGCTGGTACATCTAGAGGTGATGGCAAATACCAAACTACTGCATCTAGTAAAGCCTGCACACCCTTATTTTTCAAAGCTGTTCCACAAAGAACTGGAACAACCTTGCCAGAGATAACTGCACCACGAATTGCTTTTCTTATTAGCTCAGAAGGAATTTCTCCTCCCTCTAGATAAGCATCTGCTAGCTCTTCATTTTCATTAGCTAGGGCTTCAATCATACTCTCACGAGCAGCCTCTGCCTCTGCCTGCAATGATGCAGGAATTTCACCAACTACTGGGCAAGCACCTAAATCCTCACTCTTGTATACAACTGATTTCATTTCAATTAAATCAATTGCACCCTCGAAGGTATCAGCGGCACCAATTGGGAGCTGAAGAGGAACAGCATTTGCCTTTAGCTTTGTGCGAATCTCTGTAACCACGCGGTCAAAATCTGCACCCATACGATCCATCTTGTTGATGAATGCGATACGAGGCACATTATAGCGATTGGCCTGTCTCCAAACAGTTTCAGATTGTGGCTGAACGCCACCAACTGCGCAGAACACACCTACTGCACCATCTAGGACGCGAAGTGCTCTCTCTACCTCAACTGTGAAATCTACGTGTCCTGGAGTATCGATAAGGTTAATCTGCTTACCAAGCCACTCGCAGGTTGTAGCTGCTGAAGTGATAGTGATACCTCTCTCACGCTCCTGAATCATCCAGTCCATTGTTGCAGTACCATCATGTACTTCACCAATCTTGTGAACAACACCAGCGTAATAAAGTATGCGCTCAGAAACTGTTGTCTTTCCAGCGTCGATATGTGCAATGATGCCAATATCACGCAAATCGCAAAGCTCGTGTGTACGACCTGCACTTGCCTCATTAGCATTCTTGCCTTTTGTTACTGAATTATCAGCCATTGTATCAACTCCGGAAAGGGTCTTCTATTACGTTCAATTTTCAAAGATCGATGCCACCCACCTCTATTTGGGAGACTTCTCCAAGTAGGCCCACATGAGCCTACCGGAGACAAATTCACGCGAGGGTTAAATTACCAAGCGTAGTGAGCAAAAGCCTTGTTAGCTTGTGCCATCTTGTGTGTATCATCGCGCTTCTTGATGATATTGCCCTGGCCATTGTATGCATCGATGATTTCGAGTGCAACTGCCTTTGGCATACCAACACCACGACGACCACCAGCAAAGGTTGTTAACCAGCGTAGAGCCAATGCTAGCTGACGAGCTGGCTTAATCTCTACTGGAACCTGGTATGTTGAACCACCAACGCGGCGGCTCTTAACCTCTACTTTAGGCTTCATGTTATTTACAGCCTTGTCTACTACCTCTAGAGCAATATCTGCTGCATTAGGATCCATACCCTCTGCTAGCTTAATCTTACCAGCCTCAATGCTGCTGCCGATTTCTTCGATAGCTCCGTATACAATACGCTGTGCAGTTGTCTTCTTACCACTACGCATTAGGTAGTTGATCATATGTGCAACCATCTCGCTGCCATATTTTGGATCAATCTGCTTTGGGCGCTTGACTGTCTTACGTCTTCTTGACATATTATATTAACTCCGATTACTTACCGCGTTTTACACCGTACTTAGAACGGCCGCGCTTACGTCCATTAACACCTAGGCAGTCCAAAGAACCGCGTACAACATGATAACGAACACCTGGAAGGTCAGCTACACGTCCACCACGGACTAGAACAACGCTATGCTCCTGTAGATTGTGACCCTCACCGCCAATATAAGCGGTAACCTCATAGCCAGTTGTTAAGCGGACACGGCAAACCTTACGCAAAGCTGAGTTTGGCTTCTTAGGAGTCTGTGTCTTTACAACTAGACAAACGCCACGACGTTGTGGGCAATTTTTTAGAGCCGTTGACTTGCTCTTCTTAGGAAGAGTCTGACGGCCTTTTCTGATTAATTGATTAATTGTAGGCATAATTTTTCTTAATTCGTTCTTCTTTGCTACACTTCTTCTATGCAAAGGAAGCACTAATTTATCACATTTCTGATGCACATTGCAAGAGAAAAAAAGGAAAAAATAAATTTTTTTTAATTTTTTTTATGTATTTGATGAATTGCTCTTATATATAAATATGTTCACGCGCGCGGGCAAACAAATAATCGTTTACTCCTTTAATTGCAAAAAACATATTCCTATAATAAAATACTACTCATCAAAAAAGTTTAATACACAAGTATCTGTGTTGCCATTGGAAACTCAATAGCAGCTGCACCAATTGGAATGCGCTTCTCTGAGAAGGCAACACCACGCTGATCGCTCAACAACAGCTTTGCTGAGCTATCCTCTTCTCCATAAAAGGTTGTCCATGTGGCACCCTTATCTGCAGAATAAGCAATGTAAGATGCATCATCGGTCATTTTTACTAACAAGCCCTTACCATCAAGAGGACCATTCTTTGCAATTTCTACAACACGAGAGCGCTTCTCATCTGCATTTAATGCAGGTACATGAACTGGCTCTGCAAAAGTTCTAACAGGAGAAGAATCACTCCAATACTCAGTTACCGAAGATACCTTACGATATGAAACAAACAAATCTTCTTCATCATTCTCCACGGAACCATCAGCCAATGATGCCATATTTTTTAAAGTGGTTGAATTGATTTTATTATAGACATTACCAGACCCGGCCTCATAATTTGAGTTAAGCATATAATAGTTATGAACAACAACTGTGTTTAATACAGACAATGCTGCACTACCGTGATAAATACCGCCTGAGGCAGTTCTATCAGAAGTATGGGTTAGAATATTACCTGTAATTGTGCAATTAACAAGATATGATACTCCGCGTAAATCTAATCCCGCACCATGACTTGCAGCACTATTATCTGCTACTGTACAATTTACTAAAACAACCTCATTGCCACTTTCTACACGCATCACACCACCAGAGGTTCCAGAACCACGATTGCCAGAAAATTCACAATTTATGAATTTTATTTTGTTTGTCCCGCCACTGCGTGCAAAAAGAACGCCACCATTAGCCCCAGAACCAGTAAAACCATTCCCCCTAAAAATTGTATCCTTTACAAATATATTTACATTTGCATCATTTAGCACAAATATGACGCCACCAACACATTGACTTCCACCAGCGCGATTATCTATAAAAGAACAATTTATAATTTCTAGCTCGCGAAGAGAAGTTGGCACACAAATACCAGCATTATATGAGCCTGACGTATTTCCAATAAATTTACTATTCTTTATAGAACATTTATCGCCAAAAACAACAAATACGCCTCCATGTAGGTTTCCTGCAGGTGCTTTATTCTCGATAAACTCACAATTGTTTACCGTTAAATTGCCTAATACATGGGCAGCGGCACCACCACGCACAGATTTTCCACCAATTTTGATTTCACCTACTCTATTTTCAAAAAAAGAGCAATTCTCTAGGACAACATTACCATCTGCATAAATTGCTCCTCCATAAGCAATTTCTGAACCCCAATCGCGACCATTTGCTTTCTCAAAAACAAGATTTTTACATGTTAGAGTAGCCACAGAATTTGTTAAGGCAAAAATTCTTGAACCCGAATCTTGGATATTACTATAACCACCATCAAGTGTAATTGACTTGTCCTCTGGTCCAATAATAGAAACAGACGCATTTATGCGAATTGCTGTATCAGCATGACTTCTCTTAACAATTTTTATTGTTTCCCCTTTTAAGGAATCATCAAAAACAACAACATCGCCATCCTTTGCATTAGCCAAAACATATCTAAGAGTACCAGCACTATCATCATCCGCCACAGATGAAACAATTAAGGTTTCACCAAAAAGCAATGCTGTAGAAAAAGAAAGAAAAATTGAAAAACATAATTTTTTCATAATTCACCATCCAAGTATTTTTTTACACAATAAGTTATTAACACCTTCAAAATATTACCACATACAAAACACAAATAACAAGAAAAACATTATTCTGTGAAAAGACAAACTAAATGCAACGCCTTTCTAAGCTGTGCGTTGTATTTAGTCTGTTAAACTGGCTAGCCGCATTTACTTTGCCCTGTGAACAAGAAAGGAAAATGAATTTTCGTATTTTTGGCCAATCAAACTAACCATTTTCTCCGCGTTTCGCCGAAGGCTATAGCGCAAGCGTTTGAATCGTTTCACTCGTTGCTTTCGCTCAACACGGAGTACGGAGGACAAAGGAGAGTTGTACTAGCTACCATTATAACACCCCAAAATCCCCTCCGCGTCTCCGCACCTCCGTTTTCTCCGCGTTTCGCCGAAGGCCACAGCGCCAGCGTTTTAGTCGTTTCACTTATTGCTTACGCTTAACACGGACACACGTAGTGTGATTTTCACGGAGGTAAGGAGGGAAAGTACAAGCAATTAATTATTACAATTACCCCAGAATACCCTCCGTGTCTCCTTACCTCTTTATTCTCCGTGTTTCGCCGAAGGCTATAGCGACAGCGTTTTAGTCGTTGCACTTATTGCTTACGCTCAACACGGACACACATTGTGTGATTTTCCGGAGGACAAAGGAGAATTGTGCCAGCAACCATTATAACACCCCAAAATCCCTCCGTGCCTCTTTTTCTCCATTTTCTCCGCGTTTCGCCGAAGGCCACAGCGAGAGCGTTTAAATCGTTTCACTTGTTGCTTACGCCTAACACGGAGTACGGAGGTAAGGAGGGAAAGTGCCAGCAACCATTATAACACCCCAAAATCCCTCCGTGCCTCTTTTTCTCCGTTTTCTCCGCGTTTCGCCGAAGGCCACAGCGACAGCGTTTTAGTCGTTGCACTTATTGCTTACGCTTAACACGGAGTACGGAGGACAAAGGAGAGTTGTGCTAGCAACCATTATAACACCCCAAAAAACCTCCGCGTCTCCGCACCTCCGTTTTCTCCGCGTTTCGCCGAAGGCAAGAGCGACAGCGTTTTAGTCGTTGCACTCATTGCTTACGCTTAACACGGACACACGTAGTGTGATTTTCACGGAGGTAAGGAGGGAAAGTGCAAGCAATTAATTATTACAATTACCCCAGAATACCCTCCGTGTCTTCTTACCTCTTTATTCTCCGTGTTTCGCCGAAGGCTATAGCGACAGCGACCATTACTCACGGATGTTGTTGTGTTGGATTTTATTTCCCGCAGAGACGCAGAGACACAGAGACTTAAACCACAAAAATTTTTTCGTGTAATTTCGTATCATTTCGTGGTCCTAAATCCCTCCAAAAACCTTCGTGCCTCTTTTTCTCCATTTTCTCCGCGTTTCGCCGAAGGCAAGAGCAATAGCGACTAATCACTACATCCGTGTACCCGTCAAACTTAAGCAAATTCACAGAAAAAACCATTGCGTTATCTAAATCTAACTACTGAATTTAGTGCCAACTATATAGAATCTATCATCAAATGCAGACATCAAAATATGCTCTAAGTGGAACTTCAAATTTTTCTATTGGATATATTTTAATCCACTTCTTAAGAAAATATTCCAGCCAACCGTCTTCACCAGTGCCTACTGGGTACCAGTCTCCACTTTTATACCACTCTGAAAACGCATAAATAAGAATATCATCTACCTTAGGTGAATCACCATACATGGTTGCAACAAATAAACCATCTCTAAAATCACAAGGCATAGAAAAAAGAAACTGAGATAGTAATTTTTCA
>JAZNPC010000059.1:0-15601 GCA_045589455.1 Kiritimatiellia bacterium | reverse complement strand
TCAAAAATAACACCAACAAATTTTACAATTTATCATAAAAACGCAGAAAATATATCTGCGGTAGAGTTTTTTGTCTAAAAATCAAATTTGCCTCTTTTTTTGCTTGACAGGAATACATACTTGTCCATCCGTGTTCTTGAATTTCGCACTTTTCGCTATCATCAAAGCACCCCCATCCGTGTATATCCGCGTAGAAAATCACACTCCGTGTGTCCGTGTTCTTGCAAAGCACCATGCTCCGATATCTCAGCATCCATCCGTGTATGTTGTATTGTTTTTTTATTTAAAATGAACCTTTTTGCTTTTAGAGGCGTTTCTAATGATAGGAAAAGTTTCTATCTACAATATGGAGTATAAGGAAATAAAATGAAAAATAATAAGGGCTTTACATTAATTGAGTTAATAGTAGTTGTTGCTGTATTAGCAATTATCGCAACAATAGCAATTGGTAAGTATAATGATATTCAAAAGGATGCTGCGCGTAAGGCAAATCGCTCCAATATTAATAATATCACAAGCACAATCAACACATACCTTGTAGCAGAAACAAATCACGAAGGACTTTTTGATTATGTTGAGTCCTTGATTGATTTAGGTTCAGATGGAAAGTCTTGGACAGGTACTCCTGGAGAATATGATTGGACAAAAAATACAGATACTGATTATCCAGGTGTCTATGCTGGTATTAAGTATGTGCCAGCAACTATTTCCAATGCAGGAGGGGTAACTTCATCAACAAGTGGGGATGTATTAGAGGCTCGTAAAAAGAATTCAGGCATCCCAAGTAGCTTTAGATCTTCCCTTGGTATTCACTATTTGACCCAGAAAGAGGTTGACGCACTTTATGAAGCAGGTGTAAGCACAGTGCTTATGCATAATTTTACATCTGGTCAAGCAAAAGGACCTGCAAGCCGCTATCCACTTGTTACAGATACAGATGATTTTTGTGATGAGAATGGTTTAACCTATCGCAATGGTGGCCCTGGTCATCGTGCTGATATGAGTGCGTTCTATCCTGTGGTTTTAACAAATGGTTCTCCTGTTGTTGTAATCAACCCAAATCAGGCAGATATATATCGTGCATTAGGTGTTGATTATGATATTACAGAGGATTTTACTGCTTCCTCACCAGAGGATTACTATTCAGATGGCATTTGCCCTCGACTAATAGTTTTCGGTTTGGGACGCTCTTCTGATATTACATCAAAGCTATTCCAGTCACCACCTAAAATGAAGACTCTTGATAATACGCACTACAATAATTATTTACTTGTGTTTGCAATGAAAAATGGTACTGGAAATACAGGTTATACTACTGAGTTTGTTGGAGTTATTGATTCAGAGGGTAATACTGCTAAGGCAGCTCAATATGATCTTGATTGGGCAAACTAAAACCATAAAAAGAAGAATTTTGTGTTGTGTGATGGGGTGTGTGGTGCAAGCCACACGCCCCTTCTTGTATCTAGAAAGCCTAATTTTTATAAAAAAAAAGATTGATTTTTTCTATAGATTGTCCTAAATTATCTTTAATTAAATCTACAGCAAATCATTTGCTATAACAATTCTACCAAAACAAAGGAAGGATACACACACAATGTTAAAATCAAAAATCGTATTGTCCGCAGTTGCTCTATCCGCAGTTGCTTCATTTGCTATGGCAGATGATGTCGTTGTTCAAGAAGAGAAGGATTATGGCGTATATGGCTACGCATCATTAGATGTTGCTAGCGCATGTATTTCTGGTAGTGGCTATGCTACAACAGATGCTCTAAACTTCCAGCCATGTGCAGGTGTTGGTGGTAATCTATGGGGTTGGCTACCAATGGAATTTAGTATGTGGGCAGTTTATACAACTGAAAATGATGCATATAAAAATATGTACCATGATTCTGGTTTCGCAGAGATCGATCTATCTTTGATTCATGCACAGGACTATGATAATGGTTTTGGTTACTCAATTGCTTTGACAACATGGGCTTATCCAGATAAGATTGAGGGTGAGGAGAGCGAGGATCTTCTAGAGGTTACAGTTTCTCAGGCTATTTGCGACAACGTAAAGGCAAGCTTTGAGGTAGAGTGGATGCTAACAGGTCCTGCAGAGAAGGATCTTCGTTTTATGCCAGCTATCACAGTATTCGGTAACATTACAGATGATATCGAAGCTTCAGCTAGAGGTATGCTATTCTACAAGGCTGATGACAATGGTGACGATGGCTGGAGCAACTGGAATGTTAAGCTAGCTCTTGAAGGCTATGGTTTCTCTGTATATGCTCAGTGGTTTGAGGAAATCGACGAGGATATTTATGGTGATCCTGTAGCAGATTTCGTTTATGGCGCAAGCTATGGCTTTGATTTCTAATTCCTAATTAGAATAAATGAATCTATTAAAAGGGTGGGGCGAAAGCTTCACCCTTTTGCATTTATAGCCCCCACGTCTTCGCACTTCTAGCCGTCGCCTTAGCCATCGTTCTAGCCATTGTTAATAGTTGCTGTTGTATTGTTTAATTTGGTTTATTTTTCATTGTTTTTTGGGTGGCGTTTTTGCTATTATAATAATTAAAGAAAAAGCATTATATTTAAAGGAGAATTTTATGGCAGCAAAACCTCAGATTTTTACTCTAAAAAACGAAAATGGCATGACAATGAAGGTGTCTAACCTTGGTGGCATAGTAATGTCATTAACAGTGCCAGATAGAAATGGAAAATTTGAAAATGTAGTTCTTGAATTTGATAAGCCTGAGGACCACCTAAAGGATGGATATATTTCCGCTCTTATCGGTCGAGTAGGAAATCGTATTGCAGATGGAAAATTCTCTCTCGATGGTAAAGAATATAAGCTTGCACTAAATTCAGGTAAAAAGCCAACAAAGTGCTGCTTACATGGTGGTGATGGTGGCTATGATTCAGTAATTTGGGATGCACGCCAGTTTGATTCGCCAGATGGCCCATCAATTGAGTTTACACGCTTGAGCCCAGCCGGTGAGGGTGGCTTCCCTGGTAATCTTTTTGTTCGTGTTGTTTACACCTTGAAGAACACAAATGCATGGCGCATTCAGTATTGGGCAATGACAGATGCTCCAACAGTTGTAAATCTAACACACCATGCATACTTTAATCTCAACGGAGCAAAGAAGCCTGTAGATAATCATCTAGTGCAGCTATTCTGTGATCGCTATACAGACGTTGGTCCAGGCCTAATTCCTAATGGCAAGGTTCTTCCTGTTCATGGCACTCCACTTGATTTTATTACTCCTCATACAATTGGTGAGCGTGTAAATGCAAAGCATCCAGCAATTCAGGTCGCAGGTGGCTATGACCATAACTTTGTTATCAGCAAGCCAGCTGGCGCAAATCTTTCTCTATGCGCAGTTGTTGAGGATGAAGAGAGTGGCCGCCAGATGGAAACATGGACAACAGAGCCATGTGTTCAGTTCTATACAGGCAACTTCCTAAATGCAAAGAAGGTTATCGGTAAGGGTGGTCGTGGCTATGGTAAGCGTATGGGCTTCTGCTTAGAAACTCAGCATGCACCAGACTCTCCAAATCAGGCTAGCTTCCCATCAATTCGCCTAAACCCAGGTGAGGTATATCAGTCCACAACAATTTATCAGTTTTATACTGTAGAAGATTAACTTGCTGATAATAGAAAAGTAAACAAATGAAAAATACAATTGCGAGAGGAATAAATAAAATGCGTACCAACTTTAATTGTGTAACCATTGTGATAGGAGCGCTTATAGCTTGTTCTTCCTCGCATTGTATTGCTGAATCTTCACATCTTACTCCACCAGCAGAACCAGAATTTCTATCAAAAGAATTTAAACATGAAGAATGGAATTGTACTGGTGAAGTTTGTGAGTTGCTCGTAATCCATGAAGGTGCGCTTGCTTTAGGAGAAGCCAAAGAGGTTAGTATTTATGCAATAACCAATAAGGTGGGTAGCGTGCTTAAAATGTCAAACCTTGGTTGTGCAGTAATGTCGCTCACAATGCCAGATGCAGCTGGAGTTTTTGAGAATGTGGTTCTTGAATTTGAAAAGCCAGAGGATCATGTTAAGGATGGCCAAATCTCAACAATTTGTGGCAGAGTAGCAAATCGCATTAGCGATGGCAAATTTACACTTGATGGCTACGAATATAATACAACCTTAAATTTTGGTTGGGCAAAAAAAGCAACTCTTCATGGTGGTACGTTTGGCTTTGATAAAAAGAAGTGGCACCTTCTTGATAAAGCTAAATTCCCATACAACGATAATCAGCTTGTGTTCTACTACATTAGCCCAGATGGAGAAGAGGGCTTTCCTGGAAATTTGTTGACCTTTGCAGCGTATTCGCTTACAGATGAGCAAGAGCTTGTGGTTGAATTTTATGCATTTTCAGATAAAACAACCATCTGTAATCTTACTCAGCATTTCTACTTTAACCTTGGAGGAATTAAAGAGGGTCGCACAGCAAATAATATTGAGGACACTCTTGTTCAACTAAAGTGCGATAGAGTAATGGAGGTTGAAGCTAAGGGTATTCCTACTGGTAAGCTTCTTCCAGTTGCTGGAACAGATTTGGATTTCCGTTCTGGTTTCCGTCCAATAAGTCAGGCTTCTAAAAGTGAAGCCGAGCAAATACAGTTCAATTACGGATTAAATCATTGCTTCTTTGTGGAGCCTGAGCAACCTTATGAAGGCAATAATACGATGCCTCTATGCTATTTCAATAGAGACAATCCTTCTCTTAGAGTGGTTGCTAGAGCAAAGGATGTTTACAATGGACGTCAGCTTGAAATTGCCACAGACCAGCAGACAATTGTATTTTATGCTGGTAATTTTGTAAATAAGAAGCTAGGCACAAAAGGCTGCAATTATGAACCACGCACAGCATTTTGTTTGGAAACACAAGCACCTATTGATGTGCAGCGTCTCCCACATCTTGGTACATCAAGATTAGCTCCATTCCAAAGATATACAAATAAGACAATTTTTAAGTTTTCTGTTTCTAGCTATGAATATAATAAAGAATATGTAGAAGAGACAAGAAGAAAACAGCAATCTGAAGCAGAGTAAAAAGAATTTGAAAGCAATTATTTGAGGTAGCACGTTATGTCAATCAAAATTGAAGGATATGAAATATTAGAGAAGGCTGGTGGAACAACAGATACAACCATTTGGACCGCTCGTCAAATTTCATTGGACAGAAATGTTAGTATTTGGGTGATGAAGGCTAGGGCCGCTGCGGATCCAAATCTTGTAAATCATTTCACCACAATTACGCGCGCGATTTCTCGATTAAAGCACAACAATTTCCCACCAGTAATTGATATCTCAAAAACAGAAGAAGGTGAGCCTTATATCGTTTTTGAAAATGCAGACAGTACTTCAATTACTCGCATAATAAAGGATAATGGTGTATATTCTGTTGGAGATGCGTTGAAGATTGCTAAGGAGGTCGCTCTTGCATTAGATGCTGCTTGGAAGCAAACAGGGCTTGTACATCGAAATTTGAAGCCAGATAATATTCGTATTTATACAGATGGAAATGTAAAGATATTTAATTTTAACAGTGCCACAATTGTTCAACCAGGATCAAATCCTCTTGCCTTTGATGATGGTATGATTGTTGGTACACCAAACTATGCTGCGCCAGAGCAAATTGATTGCTTGCCAAGCATTGATTTTCATGCGGATATGTATGGATTGGGTGCAACACTTTATCAAATGCTCACAGGTAAGGCTCCTTTTGATGAGGAGCGTGATCCAATGAAAATATTGGAGCTTCAGCGTTCAGGCCATTTGTCAAACCCAAAAGCAAAAAATCCTAATTTGTCTGACGATGTCGTGTATTTGCTAGCACGTTTGATGGCAAAGAACCCAGACGATCGTTATGCATGGTGGTTAGATGTTGTTGAAGATATTGAGCATATTTTAGCAAGTCGTCCTCTTCGTATGGTGCCTCCTAATGGAGTCGTTCGAAGCACAATTGATCAGATGCGGTTAGTAGCTCCAATAGTTGCTCCAATAACGCCTGATGTGGAGCCAGTTAAACAAATTATTACTCCAATCGTTCCAATTGTCCCTGTGAATAACCAGCCAATTGGTCTTACTCCATATTCAGAAACAATTCGTAACCCACAGGAGCCAGCACCAGCTGCTCCTCAGATGCCAAGCATTGCTCCTATTGTTCCTAAAGCTCAAAAATCAGCTTCTATCAAATCTAATAATGCTCAATCTGCACCTAAGAATGAGATCCCTAAGGCTGGCAACAAAAGTAAGTATCTACCAACAGCGACAAAGAAAAATCCTTTATTTGTCTTTTTCACATTGCTGCTTTGTTTGGGAATAATTGTTGGTTCTGTTTTTGCTGCGGTAAACATTATTGGACCAGCATATGGAAAGGGAAAAGACAAAAAAGCTAAAATAAAAGCTGGTGCAGAAGAGATTGTCGATACACCACAACAAACAGCTTCAGTAGACGCTCCTTCTGAAGAAGAATTTGATTATTCCCAATCAGAGTTTCAAACCTTTGAGGTCGTTGAAAATGATGTAGAATCAGCACCAGTTGGTGCTTCTACAGCTTCTCAACCAACAGGTTCCTCAGAACAAGATGAAGTTTCTGATGAAAATGCTCGTGAACAATTACTTCTTAAGGCATTCACAGAATTGCAAACAAAAAATATAGCTGAAGCACTACCAGTTATTAAATCATTGTTTGATACGAATTCTAGCAAACCAGGAATTAATCGTGCAGAGTTGAGGGCAATTTATAAGATTCTTAATGCCGCTATTTCTGAAGAGGAAGCAACTGGTTTAACCCTTGTAAATCAAACCCAAAATTCCTTTAAGAAAATAACAATTTGTGGAAAGACTGTAGAGGTTAAGGCATATGCTTACGCTAATGGCAGTTTGCATTGTTATGTGCGTAAGGTTGGCGCAAAAGATTCACGTAAGGATGTAATCCCTCTCTCTAAAGCAACTCATCAAGAGATGTATGAAATTTTGAAGTCCTCGGCAGATAATTCTCAAGAGATGCTAATAACAAAGGCTCTTTTGGCTATTCGCGTAAATAACCATGCGGACTTTGTTCGTTTTACAAATGATAAGAGGCTAAAGGCAATTAGACCTTTTGCTGAATTCATGAAATAGTATTTATGGAAAAGAAAAAAACAGCCTTTTACTATTGGTTCAGTGGTATTATAGTGCTATGTCTTTTAGCACTATATGCTATTAATGTTGTGCTTGGGCCATTGAATCAAGATGAGGGCTGGTATTTGCTATCTGCAATTAATACCGCCCAAGGCATGGTCCCATATAAGGATTTTGCATATACTCAAGCTCCTGTGTTGCCTCAATTTTATGCAGTGTTTAGTGATATATGGGCACCAGTGGGTGTTCTTGGAGGTAGAATATTTTCAGCGATACTAGGCATACTAGGAATATTCTTTTTTACCGTGGCTTCATATTGCCTAGCACCGAAAGGGCGTAAGGGTGCTGCAGCAATCATGACTATGGCATTGCTTGGCTTATGCCCAGTTTATACATACTTTACGGCTATTCCCAAAACCTATGCCTTGGCTGGTTTGTTTGTTGGAGCTGGTGTATTCGCATTAGTTAGCCGTAAGCGTTTTAGCTTTGAATTTGCTGCAGCTTTTTTTGCTTTAGCGGCAGGAGTAAGACTATCTCTTGGAGTGATTCTTGCTGCAGTAGGTTTTGGTTTGCTTGTCTTTTACAAACGTAAGGAGCTACGTTTTGCTTGGCTACGTTTTGGTATAGCAGGAGCAATAATGCTAGGAATAATTTTTATTCCGGTTCTACTACAAGCTGGTGATAATTTTATATTTTGCCAAACCTACCATATGGAGCGTGAGGCACCAGGATTTTTCCAGCGTGTAGTATTGATGGGTGGCTTTACCTCTCGCATATTGCAGGCTTATTTTCCTATGTTTGCGCTAGCCTTAGTTGCTGGGCTTATAGTGTGGTTTACAACTCACCGTCAATATCATACGAGAGTTCCTCTTACTGGGAGTAAGGCTTGTGTATTAATAAAGCGCTTTGCTGGCTGGGCAAGCACAACATCAATAGAGCATATTTTTGTTTTGATTATAGCACTTGCTTTTGGAGCCACATTACTCATTCATGGTACAGCACCATTCCCATACGATGATTATCAGACCCCTGGTATGCCATTGCTTGCAATTTTATCTGCAGTTTTATTTGCTATGGCAACTCGCAATGTGGCATGGTATCGTAGTCTTTTGGTATTGTCATTTGTGTGCATAGGACTATTTGCTTTGGCTTCTCCTATGTGTATGAATTGGGTTCTAGAGCGTCAGGATCGTTTTTGGTTTGATATGCAGGATGAACCACAGGTGCTAAAACTAAAGCGTGTTGGTGCAGGATTAAGAGAGCGCTTGCCAGAGGATGCTATTTTGTTTACACAGGATGCATATTTAGCGGTAGAAGCACAAAGAAGAGTTGCGCCAGGCTTAGAGCTTGGGCCATTTTGTATGTTTAATGAATTATCTGCTGAAGAGGCTGCTTTAAGAAGGGTTCATACTCCAGATACAATGCTAGATGCTTTAGAGTCTGGGCAATATTCATTTGTTGTAGTAAGTGGTTATAGCTTTGCCATTTCTTGTCCTTCAACTGAGCGTACGCCAGATGAATTGGTTGCACAATTTTATGATGTTTTAGAAAACAAATATAAACTTATTGCTGTTGAGCCAAGCTTTGGTCAGTGCTTTACAGAGCTTAAGATTTACGAGCTAAAAAATGAAGAAAAGTAAAATAGTTGTTAGCTCATGTTTGCTTGGTTATAAGACTCGCTACGATGGTTCTGATAAAAATCTAGTTGGTGGTGCTGATACATTATATGAACAATATGATGTAATTCATTTTTGCCCAGAGGCAGAGGCAGGCTTAGGAATCCCTCGTGAGACAATAGAGCTTGTTGATATGGGAGAGGCGGGAATCCGTGTCATGGGTACAGAAACACGGACGGATGTCACAGATAAGCTTCGTATAGTTTGTGAGCAGATGCTAGCAAAGCTAGAGGGGGAAGAGATAGCCTTCTTTTTGCTTAAGGCACGCTCTCCAAGCTGTGGGGTATGTTCAAAGCTTCATGATTATGAAGGCAATGAGATTGGCTTTGCACCTGGCCTTTGGGCTCAAATGTTAATAACCAAATATGGTGCCGATAAAATTCTCACAGAAGAGTCTATCCTCTCCCATCTGTCTTAATAGTTTGCAAGCAAATTCCATAGAGTTGTTGTTCTTTCTTAGCTGTTGCTTGTTGATTATTTAACAAAATAGGAGTATAATAATCTAAGATTATTTGCATCATTGTTTTTCTGCTTTTTAGCATGTATGAGGAGATTTTTTATGCGTACAATAATTGAGCCACATATTCACATGTATTCACGCACAACAGATGATTACCAGGCAATGTATAATGCTGGTATTCGCGCTTGTGTGGAGCCTTCTTTTTGGCTTGGTAGTCATCGCCGTTATGCAGGTACATTTTTTGATTATTTTGAAAATATTTTGACCTTTGAGCCAACTCGTTCAGAACGCTTTGGTATTGACCATTTTACAGCAATTGCTTATAACCCAAAGGAAGCAGAGAATAAAGCACTAGTAGATGAAGTGCTTGATGGAATAGGTGAGTACCTTGATCATCCTCGTTGTGTAGCAATGGGTGAAATTGGCTTTAATAATATCAACGAGGCAGAGTATTATTGCTTTACGCGTCAGCTACGCATGGCAAAAGAGCGTGATATGCCTGTAATCATTCATATTTCACACTACAATAAACCAACCTGTCTTGATTGGGTGCTACGTGGCTTTGATGAGGTTCAGCCAGATCAGAAGAAAATCTATCTTGACCATAATACAGAGGATACAATTGAGCGTGCTCTAGCAAAGACAGATTGTTGGTGTGGTTTGACAGTTTATCCAATCTCAAAGCTTGATCCTATGCGTGCCAGCGCAATCATTAAGGAGCATGGCATTGATAGAATTATTGTTAGTGGTTCTGCTGATTGGGGTATTTCTGATCCAACTAGCCTTGTTAAGGTGCTAGATCAGCTAAAGGCAGATGGTCATCCAGAGGAAACTCTTCAAAAGGTTGCTTTTGATAATCCAAATGCATTTTACTCTCAATCTCCAAAATGGAAGCCACGTCTTGATTTGGTTCCTTGGAAGATAGAGCTACGTCAGCCATAATAGAAATGAAAATAAGTGGTTTGTTAAAGCTTTTTCGTTTGCCAAATTTACCAACTGCGCCAGGTGATGCTTTAGCTGGCGCAGCTTTTGTTGTGTGCTTTGCAATTCAATCTAGGGCTGTAACAACACATATATCAATTAGCATGGTGATAATTGCGTCTGCAATTGCTGCCTTGTTTTTATATATGTATGGGCTTGCAGATAATGACATTGTTGGTGTAAAAGAGGATATAGAAAATAATTCTCCAAGGCCAATTCCACAGGGGGAAATATCTCTTTTTCAGGCAAAGGTCGCTAGAGCAATTTGTCTTGCACTTGCAATCATTGCAGGTGGTGTAGGAAGGCTACCTTGGCAATGGTGGCTCGGTGCATTAGGTATAGTGATTTGTGTTTGGTTTTATAATCGCTTTAAAAACAAATGTAAGCTTATTGGATTGTTGGCAATGGGCTTATGTCGCAGTATGAGTCTTTTTTCAGGTGCTTTAGCTGTTTATGGTGTACTACTTAAGCTTGGAATCTCAATTTCATTCCCATGTGGGGTGTTCTTCTTAATGCTTGGTTGGACAGGCTACATTGCTGCAGTAACATATTTGGCATACGATGAGCATAATGCAAAAGCAGGGCTTGGATTGCACTATTATTTACTAGGCATAGTGAGTCTAATTCCAATTGTTGGAATAATTGGTTTTGATAAGCAATTTATCCTTGTTCCAACACTAGTTTGTGCATTTATGTGTTTAAGATGGATTCTTGTTTTGCTCCCGTTGAGAAAGGAGCATGCTCCTGCCGATAGACGCAAGGCAGTTGGTCAAACCATTTCTGCTTTGATTTATCTCCAGTTCGGATTTGCTTTGATGCCACAAATGAGTGTATTTTACATTCCAATGCTAATATGCTATGGAATAAGCTATTTAATCAAAATGAGTAAGGCAAGAACCATCTCGGGCTCATAAAATTCATGGTAGGACGGAGCCTACCATGCTACGATATAATCTATTTGTGTTATCTGCGTCTCCTCATCTCTGCATGGGGTGTGAATCAATTCGCATTTCTAGTCAATTCGTGTATCTGTTTGCGTGAAATGCACATATCAGTGTGCCATATTTCTTCTAATTCTCTCTTTTTTTATCTATTTTTCAAGTTTCTCTCTTTTTAAGAGGTAAAAATGCCCAAAAAAAACTTGAATGAATGGGTATTTAATGCTTTAATATTCTCTTTCTTATTTATTTAGGGGCAAATTATGTCAATTAAATGGTCTAAAACTCTTTTATCAACATTACGTGATGATCCACAGGAAGCAGAAATTCCTTCACACAAGCTTATGCTACGCGCTGGGCTTATCCGTAAGCTTTCTGGTGGTTTATATATCTTTACCCCACTAGGGCATAGAGCATTACGTAAGGTACAAAATATTGTTCGTGAGGAAATGGATGCTGCAGGTGCACAAGAAATTCTTATGCCAGCACTTCAGCCAATCGAGCTATGGGAGCGCAGTGGTAGAGCAAACCAAATGGGTGCATCTATGTTCCGCCTTAAGGATAGACTAGATCGCACAATGGTACTAGGTCCTACACACGAGGAGGTTGTAACAGACTATATCACTCGTGAAATAAGCTCATATCGTCAGCTTCCTTGCACAGTTTATCAAATTCAGACAAAATTCCGTGATGAGATTCGCCCACGCTTTGGCTTGATGCGTTCAAAGGAATTTATTATGAAGGATGCTTATAGCTTTGATGTTTCTATGGAAGCAGCAGATGATAGCTATAAGGCAATGTATGATGCTTATGTAAAGATTTTTAAGCGCTGCGGTTTGATAGCAAAGCCAGTTGAGGCAGATACAGGTGCAATTGGTGGTAATCATAGCCACGAGTTTATGGCTCTAGCTCCATCTGGAGAGGATGGCATTCTAGATTGTGAGGCATGCGGTTATGCTGCTAATCAGGAGCGTGCAGAGCGCAAGATTGCAGGTTCAAAGTATAATGAGTATGCAGGAGAGCCAGAGGAGGTTCCAACTCCAGGTGCTCACACAGTTTCTGAGTCTGCTGCAGCTGTTGGCGTGCCAGATGATCAGATTGTTAAGAGCTTGATTTACATTGCAGACGGCAAGCCAGTTATGGCAATTGTTGAAGGTACACGTGAGCTAAATGAATGTAAGCTACGTCGCTTCCTTGGTTGCATGGAGCTAGAGCTAGCAGACGATGATACAGCAGCAAAGGTTGCTGGTCCATTTGGTTCTATTGGTCCAATTGATGTAAAGATTCCAGTTTATGCTGATGTTGGCCTAAGGGGTGCAAAGAACGTTGTTGTTGGCGCTAATAAGGATGGCTTCCACATTAAGAATGTTGATTTAGAGAAGCACGCAGTGATTACAGAGTGGGTAGATATTGCCACAGTTGTAGAGGGCGATTGCTGCCCAGTATGCGGAGCTCCACTACGTATTGCTCGTGGTATTGAGGTTGGTCACGTATTTAAGCTTGGTACAAAGTACACAAAGGCCTTTGATTCTACCTTCTTAGATGCAGATGCAAAGAGCAACATAATGGTTATGGGCTGCTATGGTATTGGTGTAACACGTACCGTGCAGGCTGTAATTGAGCAGAATTTCGATAAGGATGGTATTGTATGGCCAGCAGCTGTAGCTCCTTGCCAGGTAACAGTACTACCTCTTGATGCAGCAAAATCACCAGAATGCGCAGCAGCTTCAGATAAGCTAGTTGAAGAGCTTGAGGCTCGTGGCATAGATGTTCTTGTTGATGATCGTGATGAGCGTCCTGGCGTTAAGTTTAAGGATGCAGATTTAATTGGCTGCACAATTCGTGTTGTAGTTGGTAATCGCTCCCTACAGCAGGGAGGTGTTGAGGTTCGTGTTCGTAAGACAGGCGAGTCATCACTACTACCTGTTGAAACTGCGGCAGAACAAATCGCAGAAATGCTTAAGGGACTTTAGTTTTTACAATATATAAAATTAAACTCATTAAAAGAGAAGATAAAAATGAAAAATACACTAACAAAAAGAGACATCGCTCTTGCATTGAGCAAGGCAGAAAATATTAATGTTACACAAACTGAGGCTTATGACATTGTTCAGGCAATGCTTTCAATTTTGGCTGATGAGTTAGTAAAGGGATCACATGTTGAGTTCCGTGATTTCGGTGTTTTTGATGTAGTTTTGCGCAAGGCACGTATTGGCCGCAATCCTAATCAGCCAGAGGCAGAGGTAGATATTCCTGCTCGTTATGGTGTGAAGTTCAAGCCAAGTAAGGCATTGCAAGAGAGACTTGCTCAGAAGAAGTAATTTATACTAGTCCTTTGTGGCTTGGTGCGTCAGTACACATTTGCTGGCAGAAAATAGGTAAGAAGTGGATAATTTTTCTTCTCCACGCGGAATGCGTGACTTTTACCCAGAGGATATGGTGCTCAGAAACCGAATTTTTGATGCATGGCGCGCAGCGTCTGTAGCATCTGGCTTTGAGCAGTATGATTCTTGTGTTGTTGAGACTCTTGAGCTATTGCAACGTAAGGCTGGTGAGGAAATCGTAGATCAGATTTATGCTTTTAAGGATAAGTCAGATCGTGATTTGGCTCTACGCCCAGAGATGACCCCAACGCTTGCTCGTATGGTTGTGGCACGTCAGGGCTCTCTACGCTTCCCAATCAAGTGGTTCACAATTGCTCAATGCTTTAGATATGAGCGTACAACACGTGGTAGAAAGCGCGAGCATTATCAGCTAAACCTTGATATCATTGCAGAGGAGAGTATTTCTGCTGAGGCAGAGGTGCTTTTTGCTGCTGTTAATGCACTTCGCAAGATGGGTGTACCTGATGAGGCATACCGCATCAGAGTGTCAAATCGTGCACTTCTTTCCGAGCTATTGCTATCCCTAGGCGTTAAGGAGCAATTCCACCAGGGAGCATTTATTGCTCTTGATAAAAAAGGTAAGATACCTCGTGAGCAGATTGAAGCAATCCTACGCGAGGAGGGTCTTGATGATGAGGCTTGCACAGCAGCCTTCAATCTAATGGATATATCCAGCCTTGAGGATGCAGAGCGCTTAGTAGGAGAGGGCTCTCCTGCAGTTAAGCAATTGCGTGAGCTTTTTGCACTACTTGATGCTTATGGCATTGGAGGTCAGGCTGTTTTTGATATTTCAGTTATCCGTGGCTTGTCCTACTATACAGGTATTGTTTTTGAGGCCTTTGATACAAAGGGTGAGTTCCGCGCTATATTTGGCGGTGGTCGCTATGACAACCTTCTTTCCACAATTGGCGGTGACCCAGCTCCAGCAGTTGGTCTAGGCTTTGGAGATGTGGTTGTTGGCGAGTTAATTAAGGCTCTTGACCTTCCTGCTACAGAGGAGAAGGAGCTAATCGTTCTTGGCTATATGTCTGATGAGCAGCGTGCAGCAACAACTAAGCTTGCAGCACGTCTTCGTGGAGAGGGAAAGGCAGTTTCTCTAATGACACATAAGCAAAAGCCAAAGGCATTCTTCTCAACAGCAGCAGAGAAGGGCTCACATGCAATTTATGTTGGTCCAGATGATTGTGAAAAGGGTGTAGTAAGAATCAAAAATCTAGCTACTCGTGAAGAAGTAGAAATTTCTCTATAATATGATCGCAATTATTGACTACAAGGCAGGAAATATAACAAGCGTAAGGCTTGGTTGTGAGGCTGTTGGCGCCACTGCGGAGATTACATCCGATCCAGATGTAATTAGAGCAGCCTCTCATGTTATTTTCCCTGGCGTTGGTGCAGCAGGCTATGCTATGGATAAGCTACGCGAATCACAGCTTATCCCTGTAATCAATGAGTGTCTTGCAGCAGATAAGCCATTTCTTGGAATTTGCTTAGGCACACAAATTCTCTTCGAGCATTCAGAAGAGGATGGTGGTGTCCCAACATTGGGTGTATTTCCTGGCGTTGTGAAAAAGTTTATTCCTCAATCTCGTGCAGACAAGATTCCTCATATGGGCTGGAATCAAGCTAAGCAGAGATACGCTCATCCATTATTGGCGGGTGTGCCAGATAATGCAGATTTTTATTTTGTGCATAGCTACTACACAGAGCCAAAGCTAGAGTCAGATATCGTTTGCACCACAAATTACTGCGGAATAGAGTTTACCTCAATGGTTGGCCGTGGCAGGGTGGCCGCAACACAATTCCATATTGAGAAATCTGGAAAATACGGCTTGCAGATTCTAAAGAATTTTGCAAATCTCTAAATAAGAAAAGCGAGGCAAACGCCTCGCTTTTTTATGTATGACGGGCATGTCATAGTTCTATGGTGAAAGTCCAACGGGGGGTAGTTACCGACCAACCCAATAGCGACTCCCAAGGTTTATGTTGTGAGGCATAGGCGAGAAGAAGGGATAGCGAAATCGTAGCCTAAC
>JAZNPC010000058.1:0-22969 GCA_045589455.1 Kiritimatiellia bacterium | reverse complement strand
CGCTCACACTATTGCGTGTTGCTTGTTACATCAAATTTTGGTATAATCTTAACAAATTTAATCGCGAAATAATTTGGAGAAAATATGAGTACAGTAGAACCCTGGATAAAGGAAAATCTTGAGCAATGGAAATCAGTGTTTGAAGCTTGCTCTCGTTGTCCTGCTACTAGCCACATAAAAGGTGCAGCCCTTCCAAGTCAATATGAAATCGTTAAAGTGCTTAACGGTTTAATTGGTTTATTATTCCCTGGGTGTCTAGGTCAGGATGGTGGTGCTCTTTTTTCTGAATTGTCTCCAGAAAGTTCTGCCAATATTGACCATAATCCAGAGCAGGTTGCTCAAGGCTTGTATGACGTAATTCTTCCAATTTATCGATATTATTCCTCTCGTCAGCTATTGGCAGGAGGAAAGGAACCAATAGCGCTTGCGCAGGAAGCTGTGAAGAGCTTTCTTTCAAGTGGAGGAGAGCTTCGTGAGCTCTTACGTGATGATATTCGTGCTGCATATGAAGGTGATCCGGCTGCACGCTCAGAGCTTGAGGTGGTGATGAGCTATCCAGGCTTATATGCAATTTGTGTTCATCGCATTGCACATAAACTATTCAAATTAGGTGTGCCACTTGTTCCTCGTGTGATGAGTGAATATGCTCACTCTCATACAGGTATAGATATTCACCCTGGCGCAACAATTGGCTCAGGCTTCTTTGTCGATCATGGAACAGGCGTGGTAATTGGTGAAACCTGCACAATCGGTAAAAATGTTAAGCTATATCAAGGTGTAACACTTGGTGCATTGAGCTTTGCAAAGGATGAAAATGGTAATCTTGTAAAGGGTAATAAGCGTCATCCTGATGTTGAGGATAATGTAATTATTTATGCAGGTGCAACAATTCTTGGTGGCGACACAATTATTGGACATGATTCCGTTATCGGTGGTAATGTTTGGCTAATACATTCAGTGCCACCATTTAGTAAGGTTTATAATTCACAACCAAGTCCAACAGTAAAGAGTGGCGCAACTAATGGAGTAGACAAGGCTTAGTTTTACGCCATAGAGGTTGTACGAATTCTTTTGTTTTGCAAGGATAAGTGGTAGTATGAAGTGTACTAAATTTATAAAAGGCTTAAAAGGAGCATTGGCTTGTTCCGTCGTGCTGACGATGGCAAATATTCAAGCTTCTGACACAGCTTTACCACAAGCTCCTGTTGTTAATCCGGAAATAGAGCAAAATATTGAGGATTTTGAGAACGCTTTAGTTCTTGTTAAACGTATTGAAAATAATAATCAAGAGTTACAAGAAGATCCAATTACTCAGGATCCTGCTCCTACACCATCACAATATCATTACACTAGTGAAGAAACAGAGCAAGATAGGCTAATAGCTGGAATGGCAGAACGCTTAAATAATGTTGCTGGTCTATCTAATCAGGATGGCTCAGTTATAATTTCGGGACGCTGTTTAAGCCATCAGGATAAGCTTATACTCAAGAATTTTGTAGAAGGAATTCGTGAACAATTAGAAAAGATTACGGGTCTAAAATTTCCTTCGTCAGCATATAGAATTCTAGTTATGGGTGCTGTTCCAAAGTCTAGAAAGGAAGATACAAAAACCGCGCAATATAAAATAAGTATAGTGCCAGATGCAATGACATTTCAAGATGCTGCAACAATTAGACTTATTATACATCACCCTAGTGCTATGGATTCATACGAGTTTGCAGAGAATGTTATTCGTGGATATTTTGCTCTTTTTACATATGTCTTGCGTGAGTCTAATTATACTGGACCAAGCAATGAACCTCCAGGATGGTTTTATAGAGGGCTTGCAAAACAAATAGACTTTACTTCTAGACAAAAGGACACAAACGATACCATTCATATGTGGTCCAATGGTTATTTGCCAACCCTTGAAACGCTTACAGTTTATGATGCTGCAGTAACAAAATCTAATGATGCTTTAGCGTCTTCGCTTTTGGGATTTTGGCTTGATTGTGGAAAACCCAAGGATCGTTTAATAACATTGTTTACAAAATTGGCAAATGGACAAGAATGGTCTCCAGAATTGTTTAGGGAAACAATTCGACCAGAAATTACAAGTAATGATTTAGATGGTCTATTTGATTCTTGGCTTTTAGCTCAGCGCTTCAAGGTCCTAGATGTAGGAACCTCAACAGAGGATTTAGCAAAGCGCATTATAACTCATCTTATGTTCACACCTGGGTATGGAATCGTACCAGAAACAGCGGGAGTAAAATGGGTTGCTCAACACCCTGTTGAATTATCAAAATTTAAGGATGAACCTTGGGCAAAGAAATTCGCAGAAAAAAGTCAACGCTTTATATTAATTGCATCAGCAGGAAGAAATGATGCATTTCGTGCAGCAGCTGCTGAATTATCTGCCTTCTATCAAGCAGTTATTGAAGGGGACCTTACAGAGGCTGAACTTCGAGAAAAATATATGACAGCAGAGAAGAAACTGTTTGCTGCAATTTCTACGGGAGGAAACTAGTCATGGCAGAAATTTCTCCTCGTATAATTGAAGAAATCCGTAGCCGCATAAGCATTGTTGACGTTATTTCATCACGTATACAATTAAAGCGTGCAGGTTCAACATTTAAGGCATGTTGTCCTTTTCATCATGAGAAAACACCTTCGTTTGTTGTAAATCCAGCTCATGAAAACTTTAAATGCTTTGGTTGTGGAGAGTCTGGCGATATTTTTTCTTTTTTGCAAAAGTATGATGGACTAACCTTTGTTGATGCAGTAAAGCAATTAGGTAATCAGTGTGGAGTAGAGGTCGAATTTTCTCGTGGAGGAGGAGATAGCCTTATTTCAAAGCGCCTTCTTAAACTTCATGCTGAGCTTGCTGCTTTTTGGGTAAGATGCTTGAAGAGTGCAAATCACCCTAGTGCTATAGAGGCTCGAGAGTATATGAAGAGCCGTGAATTGGTAGGTGATGTTGTAGATAGCTTTGGAATAGGATTTGCTCTAGATATACCAGGGGTTCTAGAAAAGTTTGCTAAGCAGTATGGTTTTACTCCAGAAGAAATGCATCAGGCAGGTGTATTGTTGCTTCCTGATGAACAGAGTCAAACAGGAAAACCATATGATCGCTTTCGCGGTAGATTGATGTTTCCAATTCGAGATACTCAAGGTCGCCCAGTAGCTTTTAGTGGTCGTATCCTTGATGCCTCTAAGTCAAAAGCAAAATATGTTAATAGCCCAGAGACACCAATCTTTACAAAGAGTAAGATTCTTTATGGATTAGATAAAGCACAGCGTAATATTACTGCGCATCGTCAGCGTGAGGTGATTATATGTGAAGGTCAGATTGATGTTATACGCTGCCACGCAAATGGCTTTGGAAGGGCTGTTGCTTCTCAAGGTACTGCTTTTACAGATTCTCATGCACGCCTTCTTGCTCGCTATGCAGATTCAGCTGTACTTTTATTTGATCAAGATGCTGCTGGGCAAAAGGCAGCTGTTCGTACGGCACAAATTTTATTAGCGGAACGTTTGCCTGTTCGTGTAGCAAAGCTACCAGCTGGTGAGGATCCGGATTCATATTTAAGAACCCATCCGCAGGAAGAATTTCAAGCAATACTTGATTCAGCAATGGATGTTGTCGAGTTTAATATTGAGTACCTCATGAGTATGGAGGAAGCACCATCTAGTGATGGCGCAATTTCTCGCGTTGCCGCTGGGGTGCTTGAAACAATTGCATGTTGTGAGAATCCAATTCATAGTGCACGTATGCTTCAAAAGGCAGCCGAGCTATTAAAGCTTCCGGTTGCTTCTCTTGAATCTGAGCTACAGCGTGTTGTTCAAGAAAAACAAGAACAGGCAGAGGCGTCAGAACGCCGTGCCGCATATCGTGCAACAGCAGAAGCATCCACTCAAGCATCTATGCAGCAGAGTTATGATGAGCCTTATTATCCTGCTGAAGTCTACTACCCTGAGGAAGTAAAACCACTAGATGGACAGCAATATGTAGAGCCAACACCTGTTGCAGCTCCTAAACGGCAGACAATGATGTGTCAGGAGTTTTTTGATTTATGTTCCTTACTCGTTCATAATGCAGAGCCAGGAGCAGAATTTATTGGTGAGCTGATGACTTACTTGCCACTGGATGCTATCGACGATATACGTTGTAGTAGAATTCTAGATGCATTTTATAGAACAGAACAGGAGCAAAAAGATTTTGTAGTTGAGCTACAAAATAATGATGCAGAAATATCTGAGCTTCTTGGCAATATGGCCGCAATGCCAAATAAGGTTCGTAATAATGTTGAGCATTTTACAATTATAGATGTTGCACATGAGTTAATCCTTTCGGTTTGGAGACGTCAATGTGCAAAGCGCCTTGCTTCTTCAAAGCTAGAAGCAAAGGAGCGCTTTGAAATGATAAGAAACAAAAAGGATTTGCTGTCATGGTCAACGGGAGAGCCAATAATTCGTAAATTTTTGGCTATGCCGCCAGTGCCACAAATGGAAGAGAAGCCTGTCTCTATTAGCCATGAGCCGCTGCCTCCTCCACCAATAGCACAGGAAGATTTATATTACCCTCCATTGTATGAGGTAGATCCAGATTCTTATACAAAGGAATTTCAACACGATATGCCTTCTGAAGAATATCCAGAGGAATATTTCGATGATATTCCTCCTGAAGATTTGTAAACAATTTAATAGGTAGAATGAAATGAAAAATCAAAAAAAGTTTGTAATAATAATTCCTGCCTATAATGAAGCAGAAGCATTGCCAAGCCTTTTATCAGAGGTTAGACAAGTGCTTCATGATGTGCCGGTTGTTGTTATAAGTGATGGATCTAAAGATTCAACAGCAGAGGTTGCTCGGGAAAATGGTGCCATAGTAATAGACCTACCATGTAATTTGGGTGTGGGAGGCGCTGTTCAAGCAGGACTACAATATGCATTCCAAAATGGTTATGATCGTGTGGTACGTATAGATGGAGATGGGCAGCATAATCCAGCAGATATTCCTACGCTTCTTAAGCATATGGACGAAACAGGTGTCGATTTGGTAATTGGTTCTCGCTTTATTGGTAATAAGGTTACAGGTGTTGGAACAAAGTGGCGTAAGCTTGGAAATATTGCCTTGGCAAAGTTTTTATCAATAATTTGTCGAAATAAAGTGACAGATCCAACCTCAGGCTTTTGGTGTGTTTCTAATGCCTTGGCAAATTATTTTTCCCATTATTATCCAACAGACTATCCTGAGCCAGAAGCGCTTTCGTTGCTTTGCCGTCAGGGGTATAGCTTCTCTGAGGTAGGGGTTGTTGTTCGTCAGCGTCAGCATGGGGTGTCTTCTATTACATCTATAGGTACAATTTATTTTGCAATGAAGGTTTTTATCGCTTTGGTTGCTGATAGACTTCGTCCAGTTGATAAAAATTATGCTCGTAAAAATTGCACGAAAAATTAAAGGAGTATATAATGTTCTCTATTGCTAGTTTTATTTTAAATCCTATCGTGCTTAGATTATTAATTGCACTTGTGGGAATTTTTGTTACATTGTTTTGTGTTTCAAACATTATAAAGAAGCGTTCTTCTTCAATGGTTTCTGCCTGTATTTTAGCAGGAGTTTTTGGAATCGTTCTTTTTTGCGAAGCTATTTTTCCTGGAGTAATATCATATTTAACACCCAACGAGCCTCTTTCAAGAATTCGTTTTATTGTTGCCTTGTTAAGTGTTTATATGGTGCTATTGACATTTGAGTCTATTCGTTTGACTCAGCTAAGAGAAAAGTATGCTTTATTATGGCTCATTCCTTGTGCTGTCTTAATTGCATTGGTATGCTTCCCTTCAATAATGATTGAGATACGTAATCGTTTTGGAATGGAATTCTCATCCCAAATGGTTGGTGTGATGTTTGTTGCAATGCTATTTGCGGTTTATGTTATATCCTTGACTTTGTCTAAAAACGAGTCAAAAATTGCAGCAATAGCCCAACGTTGTGCCGTGCTAGAGCAAAGGGTAGAGCAGCTAGAGAAGAAACTAGAAGAAGCAATAGATAAAAAGGTATAATTATGCATTTTGAGATTTTTTTTCTTGGGTTGATTATTTGTTGTGTAACATTTATTCCTTTGGGTTATATGTTTGCACGTTTGGTTTGTGTGTGTAATAAACAACAAGAAGAGAAACGTTCTCGATTGCATGGTCAAATATTCCTAGTAGGTCTTGTAGCTACAATTTTTGTTACTTTATATTTATTTGCTCATCAGGATGAGTTTACGGGGTTAGATGTTGCTTGCTATAGACAGTTAGCCACCACTTTTTCTGAAGATGCACGCGGACTCCATGATGTAGATACAGTTTATCAATCTATCCCAAATGAATTACAAGAAAGCTTTCTATTTCGCCCAAAAGGAAGACTCACAAGGGACTTAATTTTTGAACTTAATTTAGATACTTGTTCAACAGATCCATTTTTTCTTCCAATGCTATCGCTAGGAGCTACAATTCTACCCGATATTGATTTGTTTGTTCCTATATGTGGAGCGCTGTGGTTTGGAATACTATTAGCCTTCGGTTTGTATAAAGGCAGTGTGCGTGGACTTTTTGTGTCTGTAGGATGTTTTTTTGCAACATTTTGGCCAATGTGGTTTTTACGTGGCTTCCATACAGATGCTGTAGGAGCTATCCTAGTTGCGGCAGCATTATTGGCAGCGCTTGTGCCAGAAATGAGAGCACGTAAACTAGATGTGTTTTTGATTGGCTTGTTACTTGGTTGTTCGGTTGGTTATCACTTTACAATGGTTGTCCCAGCAGGAATTGTGGCAGTGTATTTGCTTATTACAAAAGGCTGGACATTTCGCCGTTTGCTATTGTTGATTCTTGGTGGGGCAGTAGGTTTAATTCCTATGCTTTATCAATTAGTATATATTTGTACTCCATATGGAAATATTTTATCGATTTCTTCTTTGTCAAATATGCTTGCCAATGTGAAGGAAATACGCTTCCTATTTTTAGCTCTTCTTTGCGCAATAATTGTTTTTGTTGTATTTGCAGCAATAATTTTGAATCAACGCCTACAGCAAAAGATACATGCATTTTTAGATAAAAATGTAGCAAAAATTAATCCAATACTTATTGTAGCTTCTGCGCTTGTATGGCTAGTGTATGCATTTTTTGCTAGTCCAATCACAGAAGGCTTTTCTACAATACAATCTGGTCTTCTTTATGCTTTGCCTCTAATAATCTTAGGTGCTATGATTTTGGCGTTATCAAAGGAAGAAGAAACTGTGATAAATAGCGCACTTGTTTTGATGCTTTCATTGATGGCTGCATTGTTTGTCTACATAAAGGGGGTTGAGATTCATGTAGGATTGTGGTCTCAGCGTCGCTTCTTCCCTGTTGTTGTCATGTTCCTCCCATTGCTGATTGTGGCATTGTGTAGCTTTAAAGCAAAAGGGAAAATTAAATGTTTACCAATAGTTTTATTTATGATCTCTTTTGTGCCGATTATTCGTTGGCCAGTAGCATATTTTGGCGTGTATGATGCTTCTAGTAATGAAGCAAAGGGAGAGCCTAGCCTAGCAACTGTATTAGACGAATATATTGATAAGAATAATGACGAAGGTAAGACTATTTATATTTTTGATTATTTTCCACACAGTGTGCCATTCCAGCATGATTTAAATCGATGTGTATTGGGTGTTGGAGAGCATGCGCAATGGAATTATCCAGAGATTGTACAATGGGCTTTTGAAACAACAAAAACAAATCAAGCTAAGGCCTTTTTTATTTCCTCGTATGGTACACCTATGCTAGAGGAAAGTGTTGCTATGCAACCAATCCGCCAAATAATAGATGAATTAGAAAAATATACAACAAAGGGAGTTTTCCCAGTTGTATATCATGAATCAAAGGCAGAAATTAAAAAAACCATTTGTTTGATGGGAGAACCAACGAGAGACTCTATTCAATGTGTTTCTTTTATGAATACACTTTATCCTTTTGGATTACGTCAGCCATGGGGTAGAACTACTAAATATGGAACATGGTCTCGTCAAGGTTCTGGCATTGTTGGTCCAATTCCTGAAAATGGAGGAAAGGTTTTAATTTCAATTTCTGCAATGTGGGCACCACCAGTGTCAGATGGTTCGTGGCAAGATCAAAATTTGATTATAGAGTCTCCATTTGGAGTAAAGAGCATGCTACAAATTTCCGCAACAAATGAATTTGGGATATATAGCTGTGAAATAGAGCGTACGGAAGAAGATGACTTTGGTGATTCTGTTACAGGCGTATATCGTTTTTATGTTGAAAAGCCTTATGATCCATCTCTATACGGAACAAAGGGCTTTGATAGTGATTTAGGTGTGATTTTTAAAAACGTTTCTATTCAGTGTATTAAATAGAATTTAGGTGTTACACATGAATATTAAGGCAGCTATTTTAGGACTTATTCTTGTAAGTATACAGCTTAGTGCTGACGTGCTTCATGTAGGGGTTACAATTCCACCGCAGCAAGAGCCAGTAAAGGCGGTAATGGGGACAAATGTGGTTGTTCATGTTTTAATGGATGGAAACCAAAACCCTCATTTCTTTCGACCTAGCGCCAAGCGACTTTCCGAGCTTGCGGCATGTGATTTGTATTTTACAATTGGGTTTCCTGGAGAGGAGAATGTTGAGAAAAAATTCTCTTCTATAGGAACGCCAAAGCTTGTATCTATGATTGGTGAAGATTCTAATCACCACCATCATCATCATCACCACCACCATCATGGAGCTTGTGGTGGTGATGTTGATACACATTATTGGACATCACCATTGAAACTAAAAGAGTTTGCTCATATAGTTTGCGAAGAAGCATGTATACTTATGCCAGAGTCAGCAGAGTATTTTAAACAAAATTTACATATTTATGAGCAGCGTTGTAATGAGGTGATTGAGGAGGGAAGGGCGGCATTTAAATCTGCGGGAGTTACTCATATTTTGACCTATCATCCTGCATTGGGAAATTATGCATCTGCCATGGGACTTACTCAACTTGCAATAGAGAAGGATGGTAGGCCACCAACCATCGGTGTTATAGCAGATATTGTTACAACATCTAGAAAGTTTAATATTCAGAAGATTTTTGTTCAAAATTCTGGAGAGGCAGAGCAATCAAAGGTAATATTGAGAAAGCTAAATGCATCTGCAATCACAATCCAACTCCTTTCACCAGAGCCACTTGCATTAATTCAGCAAATTACCCTTGAGCTGACAAAATAGGTGATAGACAATAGAGAATAATGGATAGATACAGATAATTGCTCAATAATCACTTATTGAATCGTCCATTGTTTTAATGTTTTCTTGTTTTTCCTTGAATACACTTTGTGTATTTGGTATCATAAATGCATTCATTTTAACACCAAAAAGGTGTGAATCGTTAACGAAGGAATAAACATGATCTATACGCACGAAGTTCAGAACATGTGCCCAGTAGCTAAGGGCTGCAATCACGGCCCTGCTCCAATCCCAGAGGAGGGAAAGTGGGTACAGGCGAAAGAAGTTAAAGACATTTCTGGTCTTACACACGGTGTTGGCTGGTGTGCACCTCAGCAGGGCGCTTGCAAGCTAACTCTAAACATCAAAGAGGGTGTTATCGAAGAGGCTCTAGTTGAGACACTAGGTTGCTCTGGTATGACTCACTCAGCAGCTATGGCTTCCGAAATCCTAATCGGTAAGACAGTACTTGAGGCTCTAAACACAGACCTAGTTTGCGACGCTATCAACACAGCTATGCGCGAGCTATTCCTACAGATTGTTTACGGCCGTTCACAGTCTGCTTTCTCTGAGAATGGTCTTCCAGTTGGTGCTGGCCTAGAGGATCTAGGTAAGGGCCTACGCTCTCAGATTGGTACAATGTATGCTACAAAGGCTAAGGGCCCTCGTTATCTAGAGATGGCTGAAGGCTATGTAAAGCAGATCTTCCTTGACGAGAATGATGAGATCTGCGGCTACGAGTTCGTACGTCTAGGCGTTATGATGGAAAACATCAAGAAGGGCATGGACGCTAATGAGGCTCTAGCTAAGGCTACAGGTAAGTATGGCCGTACCTCTGCAGAGGATGGTGCCGTTAAGAGCATTGACCCACGTAAGGAATAAGGAGTAAGCACTATGGCACTTTTTGAATCTTATGATCGTCGTGAACCACAGATTCTTGCGGTTCTAAAGAAGTATGACATCAACTCAATCGAGGAATGTCTAGAAATTTGTAAGGCTAAGGGCTTCAACCCATATGACATCGTTAAGGATGTTCAGCCAATCGCTTTCGAGAATGCTAGCTGGGCTTACACAGTAGGTGCAGCAATCGCAATCAAGAAGGGCTGCACAAAGGCAGCTGATGCTGCTGAGGCAATCGGTGAGGGTCTACAGAGCTTCTGTATCCCAGGCTCAGTTGCTGATGACCGCAAGGTAGGTCTTGGCCATGGTAACCTAGCAGCAATGCTACTACGTGAAGAGACCAAGTGCTTCTGCTTCTTGGCTGGTCACGAGTCTTTCGCAGCTGCTGAGGGTGCAATCGGTATCGCTAAGTCAGCTAACAAGGTGCGTAAGGAGCCTCTAAAGGTTTGCCTAAACGGTCTTGGTAAGGATGCTGCTTATATCATCAGCCGTATCAATGGCTTCACATATGTACAGACAAAGTTTGATTACTTCACAGGTAAGCTAGAGATCGTTCGCGAGGTTAAGTTCTCCAATGGTCCTAAGGCTGCTGTACGTTGCTATGGCGCTGACGATGTTCGCGAGGGTGTTGCTATCATGTGGCAGGAGAATGTAGACGTTTCTATTACAGGTAACTCTACAAACCCAACTCGCTTCCAGCACCCAGTTGCAGGTACATACAAGAAGGAATGTGTTGACAAGGGTAAGAAGTACTTCTCAGTAGCTTCTGGTGGTGGTACAGGCCGTACACTACACCCAGATAACATGGCAGCAGGTCCTGCTTCCTATGGTATGACAGATACAATGGGTCGTATGCACTCAGATGCTCAGTTTGCAGGTTCTTCTTCAGTTCCAGCACACGTTGAGATGATGGGCTTAATCGGTATGGGTAACAACCCAATGGTTGGTGCAACAGTAGCTGTTGCAGTGGCTATCGAAGAATGCTCAAAGTAATTGCTAGGGAATAACCCTTAGTAATCATAAAAAGGAGTAAGCCAAAACGGCTTGCTCCTTTTTTTGTACGACGTCTGTCTCATCTAAAGTAGTCTCAAAAGAAAAATTAGCATAAATAGGATTAGTTAGTCTTCCTGATTATTATTTAAATATTCATACAACCACAATATTAAATCCTTACACAAGCATTTGCGAAGCTTTTGAAAACAAATAATCCTTTAATTTAAAGGATTATGGTATTGCTTATATAGCTATCACTTCTTGACTTTGTTTTGTTAGTTAAGTAAAATTACCAATAAAAAGATAGGGGGTGTAATTAGGAGGAAATTTGTCATGAAAAAAATTATTCCTTTATTTATTGTTTTTGTGTCGATTTCAATGACTTTGTTAGCAAAAGGACCTGCTACATCAGCTGGTCCTAGACCTGCAAATCCAGCAACACAAGACTCTTTGTTCGAGTTTGTTGCAACGGGTGATTTTAAGCTTGAAGATGTTGTAGGTAAAGGCTATCCTGTAATCATTAATTTCTCTGCTAAATGGTGTGGCCCTTGTCAAAAAATGAAGCCTCACTATAATCAAGCAAATGAGGACTATCGAGGTAAAGTAATTTTAAAAACGATAGATGTGGATGATCCATCTATGCAAGAGATTGTAAGAGCTGCTGGTGTAAGTGCAGTTCCCCAACAGATTTTATTCTATGCCGATGGATCAATCCCATCGCCAGAAAGGAGTGCAGTGTTGTTCGAGAAGTATGGTGTTGAAATTAAAAAGTGTCGGCGCTCAGGAAGATTAATTGCTGTAAAAACAGGTGCAATTAATCGAGAAATGATAGATGAAATTATAAAAGAACTTTCTACTCCTGGGGTTGGAGAAAAATAATTATTGGGAGTCTATACTATAAAATTATTTTTTAAGACTATGGGTTAAATATATGTCTAAAATATTCAATGAATGAAGTTGTTGACTTTACTTTAATGGTTAGATACAATTGGAATAAAAATGAAAGCTTTTAATGGAGGTAAAATTATGTGGAAGAAAATTGTTGTGTTAATGATTGTTTTGGTTTCTATTCCTGCTGTTTGGTTTTTAAAAAGACAAACAACAATTAATGAGGGAAACACATTGGAAGGAACAACTGCGGTAGCACAGGATTCAATGTTTGAGCTTGTTGCAACGGGTGATTTTAAGCTAGAGGATGTTGTAGGTAAAGGCTATCCTGTAATTATTAATTTTTCTGCAACTTGGTGTGGTCCTTGTCAAAAGATGAAGCCAATTTATGCAGAAGCAAATGTAGATTATCAAGGAAAAGCAATTTTAAAAACGATAGATGTTGATGATCCATCTATGCAAGAGATTGTAAGAGCTGCTGGTGTTAGTGCAATTCCTCATCAAATATTTTTCTATCCTGATGGCACAACTCCAACAAAAGAAAAAAGTCCTAAGCTATTTGAATACTATGGTGTAGTTGAAATGTTTAATAGACGTGAATTTTCTACTAAAGTAAGTAGAACCGGTGCAATGGATCGTAAAACTCTTGATGGTATTATTGCCGAGTTAAATGCATATCCTATGTCAGAAGAAAAGTAATTTTTGTTAATTTTAGTAGGGAAAAATATGATTGATCAAGCATTAGATTCTCTTGCCTTGATGATAAAAACACATCGCATGCTTGCACCATTGATTGGCTTGTTTGCAGGTGTTCTAACATCATTTACACCTTGCTCATTGGCTAATCTGCCTTTGGTAATTGGGTATGTTGGAGGAATAGGCGAAAAGTCTTCTCGTAAGGCATTCTTATATTCTGTTTTATTCGCTATTGGTAGTGCAGTGACGTATGTGATACTCGGTGTTGTTGCTACATTAGCAGGGCAGCTTTTAGGTAGTGGATCGGCTTGGTGGTATTTGGTTCTTGGTGTAATATTGACCATGCTGGCATTACAAATGTGTGATGTTTTTACTTTTATTCCGTCAACAAATTTGATGACAAAGAGTAAACTACGTGGAGGTGTAGGTGCATTAGTTGCTGGTATATTAGGAGGATTGTTTGCTTCCCCATGTGCCACGCCTGTTCTTGCTGTGTTACTTTCCTTGATTGCTGTGGATGGAAATATTACTTGGGGAATATTCACCATGTTAATGTATGCCATAGGTAATAGCTTTTTAATTGTAATAGCAGGAACATTTATGGGTGTGGCGACTGGTATTTTGAAAAGCAAAAAATATCAGCTTTGGGGTGAAGTGTTAAAGTATGCAATGGGTATGGCTATTTTTGTTTTTGCACTATATATGTTTTGGAAGGGTTTTTAGGAGCTATTAAACATGTGGAATATTTTTCGAAAAAAAGATGCTAATAATGAGCAATCAATACCTGAGCAAATAGATAATGGTGTTCAAAAGGAGCTTCCTAAGCTTCAGGTTTTAGGCTCTATTGGTTGTGTGTCTTGCAAAATGCAATTTGCACAAATGCAAGAAGCGCTAAAGGAGTTAGGATATCCAGAAACAGCGGTAGAATATGTTGATGATATTCAAGTGGCACTTGATTATGGAATAATGAGTGTGCCAGCAGTAGTTGTGGATGGTAAGGTTGTAGGAAACGGAAAAGTAATAAAAAAGAATCAGCTAATAGAAATGCTGAAGAAATTGTAAAATTATTATTAAAGGAAGGTAGGGTAGTGTTATGTCGGAATGGTCGCTATTTTATCGTATAATTTTTGCTGGAATGCTAGGCGGATTAATAGGATTAGAGCGTGAGTTTAGAGCGAAGGATGCTGGCTTGCGTACCCATTTCTTTGTTGCAGTCGGCAGTGCATTGTTTATGGTTATTTCTATATACGGATTTACGGAAGGGCTTAACGAAATAACAGCCGTTGCTACTACGGCTGCTGCTAATCCTCCTAGATATCAAGCTGATGTAACGCGTGTTGCTTCTCAAATAGTAACAGGCATTGGTTTCTTAGGTGCTGGTGCAATTATTGTTAATAAGCGTGGCTTTGTTAGTGGTTTGACAACAGCAGCAGGAATTTGGCTAACATCAGCGATAGGTGTTTGCGTTGGTGCAGGCTTTTATATTCTTGGAACTATTGCCACAGTAATAACTCTTGGTGGTTTTGAAATTCTTCGTATTGTTTCACATAAAATTTGTAGAATTAAGCACGAATTGGATTTCGTATTAGATGTAACTGATGAGAAAAGTGTTTCTGATGCGATTACTGCTCTTCGCAAAGAGGAAATAGAGGTAATAAAATATAAGCTTAATCCTATTGAGGTCGGGTTTAGATTAGAATTGACCTTGGCAATTCCAGAGAAGCCAAAATCACGAGACCTTATGTATCGATATTTGCATGAGCATTCCCAAATTAAATTGATTTCAATGCAGTAAAAATGACTTTTGGAATAATTACACCAATTTTTGAGCAAACAAAATATTTGCTTCCAGCCGTTGCATCAGCGCAAAGCTCAAAGCACACAATTGTGCATGAGCTCCAGCAGTGCAATCGTGCATCAGAACTGACATTGCCACAAGAGTTTTGTGGCAGGGTCCGGGTAGTGCGTGAGGCAGATACAGGCATGTATGATGCAATTACAAAAGGTTTTGACAGAATTTGCTCTGAGCATCCGGAGGTGGAAGTCCTCTCATGGCTTAATTCTGATGAGCAATATTTAGACGGGACGCTTGATTCTGTGGCAGAGTATTTTAATACACATCCAGCCGTGGATGTTATCTATGGTGATTATATTCAACTTGATGCAGAAGGAAAACCATGTTCAATTCGCCGTGAGATTTCTCCAAATCTCTTGTATTTGGTTCATGGTGTAAATTATATTATGAGTTGCACTGTTTTTATGCGCCGACGCGTCTGGGAACAAGGAGCAAAATTAGATATCAGTTATAAATATGTGGCGGATAAAAAGTTTTACGTAGAGAATTTACGCAAAGGCTTTAGGTTTGCACATATATCAGCATTACTCGGTGCATACACTGCCACAGGGTCAAATCTTTCTTTGCAACAAGATGCAACACTGCAAGAGCAAGCACGCTTACGTGGAGAACTGGGTTCCGGACCCGCATTTTTTCGTAAAATTGTGCGCCTCTTACGATGTTTTAAAAAGGCGATTACTGGGTGTTATAGTAAAAAATCAATTTCTATAAAATATCGCGATTTTAATGGGAAAGATATTGATTTTTGTGGAAAACTTAGTTCTCGGTGGAAATAATGCTAAAATTTATTGTTTTTCATATATAATAAGTAAAAAACACTAGAAATCAAAAAGAATAAGTGGTAGCATTTGATTTAAATGCGTGTTTTAAATTTCAAAGTAAATACTAATAGGACTACGTAATATGAGTTTTTTTCTAGAAAGTTTAGAAAAAAATTTGGTAAATGAAAGAAAAGTAATTGCTCCAGCAAACCAAAAGGATTTTGCTGCGGATTTGCTTTCTTGTTATTGCTTTGCAGACGATTATTTCCCAGTCGGCAAAATTCGTAGTGTTTATTTTGATTCTTATGACCTTTCTTCTTATGATGAAAAGCGTAATGGCGATAATCTTAAGGTTAAATTAAGACTTAGATGGTATGGGGAAGCTGTTAATCCAGATGGAACAACTCGTGCATTTCTTGAGGCAAAGCATAGATTAGGAAGTGCCAGAAGAAAGTTCAGGCAAGAATATCTTTTGCCAGTAGATAAACTGGAAAATACACCTTTGGATGATCCTTTTTTTACAGATTTCATTCAGCAAGAGGTGCACAAATTGGATTTGCTTGAAAGCTTTTACTGGACTCCTACGGTTGTAATTGCTTATGATAGAATGCGTTTTTTCTGTCCACATTCTAAAAGTCGAATTGCATTAGATTATAATATTTGTGCTCCAAAAATAAATCGATTACGCTTTGCTTATGCACCAGAAACAATTTCATTGGATACAGTAGTTTGTGAGTTTAAAAATCCTGGTGGTACACCACCATCATGGCTTGAAACACTTGCGATTGCGGGTTTTAAAATAAAAAGTTTTTCAAAATATGGTTCAATAATGGACTCAATTGTACAAAGGATGTTACCATGAATAAGGAAATTGCAGAAGTATTAAATTCTTTCCAAATAGTAAGAGAATCTCTTGATGTGGGATTGTTTGTTTCAGCATTGCTTGCTTCATTGATAGCTGCAATTTTTGCAAGCTTTTTATATCGCTTCTTCTATGAGCGTCGTGGAACTGGCAGTCAAGTTCATAGAGCATTCCCATTGTTGGCAATTTCTATTACAACATTGTTCATTGGTGTGCAAATTTCAATTCCATTGTCACTTGGTTTGCTAGGTGCTCTATCTATTATTCGTTTTAGAACACCAATTAAGGAGCCTGAAGAGGTTGGTTTTATAATGCTAGTAATTGCGTCTTCTATTGCAGCTGCTACATTTAATTTCGCATTCATGTTCATACTCAATATTTTTGCTATAATAACATTAATTTGTATGAGAGGGACAACCTCTATTAAGTGGTTGAAGCGCGATGGTATGATGGTGATTATTTTTGAGACACCTGAAGCTACAGCAAAGTTTAAAGAGGTAGAGGAAGTAATAAAAGAAAGCTTTGGTCGTATTCAATTAGAGTCAACAGCAGTTCGTAATGGACAGACCTCATACCAATATGTCTTTTCAAGTCTAAATTGTTCTGTTGATGAACTTCAAAATAAGCTTATGTCAAAAGCTAAGTTTATTGCTATAAATGTTTATTTAGATAAGCCAGGTGGAATTAGATAATGCGCTTTATGCGATTTAGAAGAAAAATAACTTGTGCTATAGTATTAGTAGCTATTGCAGCAATTTATTTTAGCCTTAGTTTTGTCTTTAAAGATATTTTAATAGAGTCAATATCAAGCCCGGTAGGGTTAAGTAAAGACGTTATAGACAAATATAATCTAAAGTTATATTGCTCATTTGATCATTCTGTACTTTGGGATGAAGTAAATGTCATTGAGCTTGAAAGCCATTATGTTAAATATACAGAAGGAAAATTTGGTGGCTCCAGACAATTCGAACATGGGTATAATGGTAAAATAATTTTAAATTATTCTTGGGAAAAAATAGTTAATGAACATCAAACTATTTCATTCTTTTTTAAACAGCATAAGAGTGAAAAACCTCAAACTATATTATTCTTTCCTTCTCGTTCATCTGTTGATAATGTTTTAGCATTAGAAAATAATAAAATAATATTACGCATTGGTTCTTTAAAAGGAGAAAATAGTGTTTCATATCAACTCCCTCAGAAAGATCAATGGCATCATGTGGCATTGTCGTTTAAAGAAAATAATGTGTGTCTGTTTGTAAATGGAAGCTGTATTGGAGAACTTCCTTTTGATGCTTCTTCCAAAGATATTAAATCATGGGTAATGTTTGGCGGAAAAGAAGAACTTCCATTTTTAGGTTCTATAGATGAATTGACAATTTTTGCCAGCGGTTCTCCAGAGCAATTAGTAAAGAAATTTTCTGGAGGGATTATTGATCCGCCATTGTCCAGTCATAAGTCTGCGAAGGCATATGCTAAGCAAGCTAGCTCAAATGTAGCTAGTGTATTGTGTGTTGGAGTACGTTCATTAAGCAGGCTTAATCCAATGAGATATTTTGAATTGATGGATTCGCATAGCTTCCCAATTGTTTCATTTGATTTTTCAAAATCAGACGATAAGCATTTTAAAATTGCTCATGAGATATCTCTTTTGTCCGGAGAGAGAACAATTGCTGCATGTAATATGCGAAAAGTTAGAATAGCAATGGGGCATGAGATAGTAGAAGGTTTTGTCTATTTAGACGATGTTTACGGGAATAAGCTTGTTAAGCCACATCGCCCTGCATATGTTGTGATTATACCTGAAGATGTAAAAGCAGATAAGCTAGTGCCAAAGCGAATGTTTTGTTTAACCCCTCCAGAATTATATTCCGTTAAACATCCAGATGCTGATTCATTACTGCCAACAGATTGCTCAAAGCTTGTTAAATTTTATCTAGGTAATGAACTTAAAGGAATCTACTATTGGCAGGAGTGGCAGAGTAAAGGTAGAGGATGGATGATTTCTGACAAAGCATCAAATAGAGTAATCGCAAACTCTTCAGATCATCATTCTAATGTAACATTGTTTTCTGATCGAATCCTTTCTATGTCTCATTCCGGTGAAACAATCTTTAAGGTTGATGCTGAACGAGCAAAGAATTATATTTTGTCAGATGTGTTTTTCCCATGGAGTGGCATGGAGGTTGCAGCTCGAGAAGAGATTCATAAAGAAAATCAGAAAAAAATGGGATTTACCGGTGGTGGAATTCATGAATTTGATTTCTTAGGTGAAAACACCTCTGCATTTATGCTTAAGAAGTCTTTACAAATACCTGAGGGTGTTAAAATTATAGAATCATCAAATCCGGATTTGATAGGATTAGATGGACATGTTTTTGCAGATAAAGTTTCTAAGCCGACCTATGTAAATGTTACGGTGGAGCACAACTCATTGAAAAAGGAGCTGAAATTCAGATTAGTACCAGCTGCACCGGAGTTGACAACATTAGAATTATGGATTGATAGCCCATTGCAAAAGATAACAAAGCAAGATTTTCTTTGTTCTATACAGCATGCCGGACAAACTAATTCAATTTTGAATTATGGATTAGTTGGAAGGCATTCTGGAATAAAGCATAGAGGTAATACATCATATGTTCGAGCTAGGAAAAGGTCTATAGGAATAGAATTTGAGAATCCTCATAATGTTGTTGGAGATGCACGTTCCAAACATTTAGTTTTGCTTTCAGGTTATTCAGATAAAACTCGTTTAAGAAATGCATTTACATTTGATAAGTTCAGAGAAATGAATCCAGCTGTTAATTGTGCTCCAAATTTAACATATGTTGAGCTTTGTGTTAATGGTGAATATGCTGGTATATATGAGGCAATTAATCGTATAGATGATTTGAATTTATCAACAAATATTGTATCAGCAATAAGAGTTCGCTCTGGAAATAATTTATTTGGAACAACAAATATTGGTGGTTTTGAAGAGATTGTTCCTCGAGGTAATTTTGCTCGTGGTACTACAAATTACGTAGAGCTTGTAAAATATCTTAACACAACAAATTCTGTTGAATTTTATTCACGAGTGAAGGAAAAGGTTGTTGTAGAAAATTTAGCAGATTTTTATTTAATGCTTAATTTCTCACAAAATGCTGATTTAGTTCATGTAAATCAGATTTTATGTTTTGACAAAGATGGTCGTTTATCTATAGTGCCATGGGATTGTGATAAGAGTTTCCATGATAGAAATCATTTCACTGGTTTGAGTAATTCTTTAATAAGCAGATGTTTGAAGCAAAGTCCTGAATTCTGTGCTTTGGTAAAGGAGCGTTGGGCAATGCATAGAGAAACAATTTTCTCTGATGAAGCAATAGAGCAGTGGATTTCTAAAAAGACAGGATTAATTTCAGAGTATATGGATTATGAATTAGAAAATATTTCAATATCTTTACAAGGTGAAGAAGATATGTCTTACGCAGAGAGTGTTGAAGATTTTCGTAAGACAATTTATTTCTTGAGAGAAAAGCTTGATGAGCATATAAACAGTTTATAGTCAGAAAAGACATATAAGAAAGAAACGAGAACGGTAGTTGGTTTACATCAACTGCCGTTTTTAGTTAAAAAAATTACTATCAATAGTAACAATATTTCTTGACTTCTTGTTTCTATTTGTAGTAACATATGCCGCCAAATAAGGAAAATTATAATGAATACAGAAATTCCATACAAAATTTATCTCCAAGAAAATGAGCTACCTAAGGCTTGGTATAATCTCCGCGCTGATATGATTAATAAGCCTGCTCCTCTTCTTAACCCAGAAACAAGACAACCTTCTACAATTGATGAACTATCTCAGGTGTTTTGTAAAGAACTTGCAGCTCAAGAATTAGATGATTCTAATCCATATATAGAAATTCCTGAACCAATTAGAAACTTCTATAAGATGTATCGCCCTGCGCCTCTTATTCGCGCATATTTCCTTGAAAAGGCTCTTAATACCCCTGCTCACATCTATTATAAGTTTGAAGGAAATAATACTTCTGGCAGCCATAAATTAAATTCAGCTATCGCTCAAGCTTTCTATGCCAAACAAGAAGGTCTTAAAGGTGTATCTACAGAAACTGGTGCCGGTCAGTGGGGAACAGCCCTATCAATGGCTTCTGCGTTTTTTGGTATAGATTGTCGCGTCTTTATGGTTAAATGCTCTTATGAGCAGAAACCACATCGCCGCGAAGTAATGAATACATACGGAGCAAAGGTTTCTGCTTCTCCATCTATGGATACAGAGATTGGCAGAAGAATCCTTGAAGAGCATCCTGGTACAAGTGGTTCACTTGGCTGTGCAATTTCAGAAGCAGTTGAATTTGCATTGAAAAATCCTGGCTATAAGTACGCACTTGGCTCTGTACTAAACCAAGTGTTACTTCACCAGTCTATTATTGGCCTTGAAACAATGACAGCGCTTGATAAATATGGAATAAAACCTGATGTTATCATCGGTTGCGCTGGAGGTGGCTCAAATCTTGGTGGCTTGATTTCTCCATTTGTCGGTAGAAAATTAAAAGGCGAATTGGATTGCAGATTTGTTGCAGTAGAACCAGCTTCATGCCCAAGCTTAACACGTGGTAAGTATGTATATGATTATTGCGATACAGGTCGTGTTTGCCCATTGCAAAAAATGTATACTCTTGGTTCAGGATTCATTCCTTCCGCAAGCCATTCTGGTGGTCTAAGATATCATGGTATGAGCTCCGTTCTGTCACAGCTCTATGATGACAAAATTATGGAAGCGGTCAGCGTAACTCAAAGTGATGTATTTAATGCTGCTGTAACCTTTGCACGTACAGAGGGAACTCTTCCTGCACCAGAAAGCAGCCATGCAATCTATGCTGCAATGCAAGAGGCTATCCGTTGCCGCGAAGAAGGTAAGCACGAAACTATTGTTTTCGGTCTCACAGGTACTGGTTATTTTGATATGCTTGCATATGGTAAATATAATGCAGGTGAAATGAATGATTATGTCCCTACGGACGAGGAAATTTCAGCAAGCCTTCAGCAGCTGGCATAGTTTTGAATTTATCTTAAAATTTAGAATAATCCTCATGCATTTTTAACGCTCGCGCCATGCGAAAGCTTTGGCGCGAGCGTATTCTTTAAAAATTTGACGCCATTTGCGTCTCTTTCCCTCTCTTTCAAATACCTCATTGGGATTCTGCTGCAGTTTTCAGGTTAATCTTATTAAAAAAAGGATGCATTAATCTCCTTGATTTGATACAATAATTCCGTCAAACTTGATTTAGGCGTTATTAATTAATTTTGGAGTGTGTCATGAAAGATTATACAAAAGATAAGGCTTTTATTGAAAAATTCAGAGCTGCAACCATTGATATTGCTAAAATGAAAATGGCTGAAGTAGAAGAGGGACGTAAAACAATTAAAATGGCAATTGAAACAGGCCCTCGTATCAGTACAGGAGGTGGCTTCAGTGGTTTCTTCCTTTGGGATACAGCGTTCTGCTGCCTCTGGGCCCGCCACACACCAGAAGGTGTTTTCCCAATTCATTCCTCTTTAGATAATTTCTATAAGGTTTCCGAAAAAACAGGATTTATCAATCGCGAATATACAGCGGAAGGTGAACCTTTTTGGGGTGAGGATCATCCAATATCATTTGCACCACCTCTACTTGCTTGGGCCGAGCTCAATTTGTATAAAGATGGAAGATCTGATTTAGAAAGAATAAAAAAGGTGTTCCCTCGTCTCCTAACTCACCACAATTTGTGCAAAGAACGCTTTATGCTTCCTAATGGTCTATATTTTGGTGATGGCCTTGGTTCTGGTATGGACGATATTTCTCGCTGGCCAACTCATTATACTGAGGAACAATACACTGCTGGTGGCATTCCTCTAGAGGAGAAACACATGACCTGTGATAAGGCTCGTAATGCTTGGAAGGTATGGTTAGAGGGGTGCTCAAAGCGTTATTTCTGGAATAAGCAAGCTGTATGGATTGACTTCTCATCTCAAATGGCATTTGATGCATTAAATCTAGCTGAGATGGCAGAGCTAGTGGGAGATGGTGATAAGGCAGCAGAATTGCGTGCAGAGCATGCAGAATTAGCTGAGAAAATTAACCAGCATTGCTGGAATGAAGAGGCTGGCTGGTATTTTGATACATGCGCTGAAGGACACATTCTTCGCTACCATCTTGCTTCAGCATGGGTATTGATTGCACAAATTCCAACACCAGAGCGCGCAAAACGAGTGATTGAAAAGCTTAAGGATCCAGAATACTTTAATCGTCCAATTCCATTCCCTGCATTGGCAAAGGTCGATCCAGAGTATGAACCAGAAACAGGCTATTGGCGTGGTGCCGTATGGCCAAGCACAAATTATATGGTAATACATGGCCTATTAAAATATGGCGAAAAAGAATTTGCTGAGGATGTTGCTCGCCGTTACTATAATGCGAATGCCGCAATTTGGGAAGTTACTGGCTCTGTCTGGGAAAATATTTCCTGTGAACAATGTGACCACATAAAGGAATGGTCCGGTAAAAACTTCTGTGGCTGGGGCGCAATCGCACCAATAGCATTACCACAAGAGTTTGGCTGGTAAAAACATAAAAACGCTCACTGCAATTGCGGCGAGCGTTTTTTATGTATGACGGGCATGTCATAGTTCTATGGTGAAAGTCCAACGGGGGGTAGTTACCGACCAACCCAATAGCGACTCCCAAGGTTTATGTTGCGAGGCATAGGCGAGAAGAAGGGATAGCGAAATCGTAGC
>JAZNPC010000057.1:0-30440 GCA_045589455.1 Kiritimatiellia bacterium | reverse complement strand
ACGATTATCCTAGACGAAAATTCGGAGGAAAATCTGCTAGACAAATGCTTAAAGAAGTATATGGAATTTACATCCCCCCTGCATCTACTGAAGATTGCTAAAAGTGAAATAAAAATCGTGCATTTAATCTTGCATTTTACGGATTTCATTTTAACAACACTAAAAGTGATGGTATTATCAGGCAATTAGCAATACCGAGTAGCAAATAAATATCAAAAGTGCATGGCACTTTGACAACTGACTAGCTTACTACAATACACGGATGAGTGATTTGTCGCTCGCGCTCTGGCCTCCGGCGAAACACGGAGGAAAAAGAGTTTAGAGGCACGGAGGGGATTTTGTTGTTGTTAATAATTGCTTACACTTTTTCTCCCTTGTCCTCCGTAAAAATCACACTATGTGTGTCCGTGTTAAGCGAAAGCAATAAGTGTAACAATTTAAACGCTGGCGCTCATGCCTGCGGCGCGTACACAGATACGCACGAATTTGCACGGATGATGGGTACACGGATGAGTGATTTGCCGCTCTCGCTTGAGCCTTCGGCGAAACACGCCAGTGCTTTCATCCGTGTACGGCTAACGCTCTAGTTTTTCGTCCTGCCAGCCGACAAGATTGCCCTTAACTGAGTCAAAATTTACGCCAATAATGTAGATATCGCGCTTGTCCAAGAGATACTTTTTAAAGTATTCCTTTTCTTTAATTTGAGATAATGCGGTTGGGTCATTATCTAGTTTAAACTCGAAGATGTATATTGCCTTCGGTGTTTGAACGACAGCGTCAATGCGTCCATCATTGGTTTCGGACTCTGCCTCAATGTATACACCAAGCAAGCGAAATACGGAGAAGAAAATCCCTTGAAATGTTGCTTCCTGCTTCTTATGGACATCATACGGTATTCCTGCAAAGAACGACTCCATCGCCTTACGAAGCCTCTTTAAATCATTCTTTACCAAGCTTGTAGCAAATTCTGACACAAAGCGCACTCCATCAGTTTGCGTTTTCCCAGCATAGCTATTTAGAATATAGGCACTAAATGCAGATGTAACTTCAGTATTTGGAAAATCTAAATAATACCAAGTTTCTCCAAAGCGTTCCTCTGTGCCCTTGATAGTGACATAGCCCGTTTGCAAAAGCAATGTCAGTGGATCAATATTATCAATTTCAAAAGCATTAAATGTAATCTGTGGAACAGGCTCTTTTAGAGATGACTCAAAATCAAAATTCTTTTGCTTAGCTAGCTCAATTAAGAAGGAAGGCGTACCAGTTGAAAACCAGTAGTTATTGAATTCACCATTTGATTCAAAAAACTTAGCTAGCGACACTGGATTATAAACCGTTTGAGCATTTTTGTGAAAGCGAAATCCATTGTACCACTCTTTTATCTTTGCCTTAAAAGCATCTATATCCTGTCCATTAGAAATGGCAGAAATCTTGTCGGCAAAGTTTGCCTCAAGCTCTTCCTGCGTATAGCCAAACATAGTGGCATAACGAGCATCCATCGTTATGTCTGTCAAATTATTCAATTTTGAGAACAACGAAACATGACAAAACTTAGATACACCTGTAATAAAAACAAAACGCTCACAATCAGCTTCTTTTTTTATTGCTGAATAGAAATCCGCAAGTGTATCTCGGATACTTCCAACATCAAAATTTGCAATATTTTCTAGTATGGGTTTATCATATTCATCAAGAAGAATTACTACTTGACCATGTGCAGAAATTTCTTTAATTAAATCTGAAAAAGAAGCAGAGAGTAAATTACGTTGAATTTTTACATCAACGTTATACTGTTGAGCAAGACGTTCCATCAACCGAACCAAATAATCACGCAAATCATCCTCTGTGTGAACATCACAGCTTGCCATATCCAGATGAATAACTGGATACTGCTTCCAATCATATGGTTTATCATAAATGGCGAGCCCTTTGAATAGCTCTTTTTTGCCTTCAAAGACTGCTTTCAGAGTAGATACAGTAAGTGATTTACCAAAGCGACGAGGACGAGAAAGAAAATACATCTCCTTAGCAGGTTTAATCAACTGCCAGATGTACTCTGTCTTATCAACATACAAGAAATTCCCTTGTATCAAATCTTCAAAATTATATACGCTACTGGTAATGTCTTTCATTGTAACTTACTCCTAATTGCGTAATATACAATATATTAGCCCTTTTTTCAATGAAAAACAAAAATCACTCGAGCGGTGCCTGCAATTACTTGCTCACCACCTCAAGGATATTCAGACATTTAGATGCGTGTAACGTTAGAAATAAAGGACGCTGGCACTAACTAAAAGTGCGAAGAAGGGATGCGGTGACTATAGCATCAGCGTTTTAATCGCTTTACTCAGTTTATAAACTAATTGATGATTATTACTAGCGGGAATACGCCCCAATTGACAATTGCTTCAGGTGTTGAGCTTGTCCACACGCCTACAGGATTACCCTTTGAAGGTAAAACAAATGTCTCTGGATTTGCTGTAGCAAATTTCTCCCATTGCACACTCGACAAATGATTTGTAATTGTCATAGAACGATCTGGATATCTATCGCAATATAAAAATAGTTTGTCTGTGGTGCCAAATTCAGGACAGCTCTGCCACCAAATATTGCCAGCAACCATAGCATCCCATTGTGCACTACTTGAACCTGCTCCTCCAACCATAACTCCACCACCAATATACTTAAGAGTTTTTGGGAAAACAATATTTGTGACAGAATGACAGCTTGAAAATACATTATTGCCAATATTTGTGCATCCATTCTCAAAATATATATCATTTAGGCTCTTACAACATTCAAAGACACTATTACCTAATGATTTTACATTTGATGGGATAATTACCTGCCCTGCCATTTGCGAACAACTAGAAAAAGCATAATTTCCTATTGTTTCAACAGTTTTAGGTATTTCTGGGATTTTTTTAATTGATGTAGCATAAAAAACATATTCTGGCAAGCTGGTAATTGTAGAATCCTTATGTAGTGTAACATTTTTTAATCCAGAGCAATATGCAAAGCATCTATTACCAATTGATTTCAAAGATGCTGGAAAATGAACTTCTCCTTCTATTTTTGAAGTATTGAATGCAGATGCTCCAACTGTTTCAAGCTGAGACCCCTCTTCAAATTTAATAGAAATTTTTCCTGCACCATTAAAAGCTGAACCACCAATAGATTTGCAGGTCGCAGGAACAATCAATTCACCAAAAGCATTTTTAGTATTGAAAGCGGCATCTCCAATAGCTGTAATATTTCTAGGAATTGTTGACAAATCAACATAAGCAGCAGTTGAACCAAGCAGTTGATTTGGTATTTTTGTCAATCTTGAATTTGGAGGAAAAACAAAATTTGTAACGCCACCATAAACACACAAATTTATTCCAATGGTTTCAATTGAAGGAGCTAAAATAACAGTGCCAACAAAATTACCCTGCTTACCTGGGTAGCTAGCCAAAAGACTTCCACCAAGCTCAACAACTGTTGCACCTGTATCCTCATATATTGTACTAAAATCAATATCTGTCTTCCCTTCTGCAACATAAGAAGAAACCGATGTGATCTTTAATGCATCCATTGAACCAGCCGTATTAAACACCCATCCCTTATAAGACAAAGTATTGGCAGATTGATCAAGCACCCACTTATTGAATGAGTTGTCTATTCCATCAGCTGAATAAACACTAACAGACAAAGCTACAACTAAACCTAATAAAAGTTTTTTCATACTTATTTCTCTAAAATATGCTATCTAACATTGAATATGGCAATATGTTACCACTTTAAATTATAGTATGTCAACAATACTGTATAACAATGAGCTTCGCAATATTATCTCCCGCAGAAACACAGATAGGATTGATTTAAACGCTCTCGCTATAGCCTTCGGCGAAACACGGAGAATAAAGAGAACGGAGACACGGAGGGGTGCTGGGGTTTTTATTGCTTGCACTTTTTCTCCTTACCTCCGTACTCCGTGTTAAGCGTAAGCAATGAGTGTAACGATTTAAGCGCTAGCGCTTGAGCCTTCGGCGAAACACGGAGGGAAAAGAGAACGGAGGCACGGAGGGGATTTTGTTGTTGTTAATAAGTACTTGCAATGCTCCCTTACCTCCGTACTCCGTGTTAAGCGAAAGCAACGAGTGAAACGATTTAAACGCTCTCGCTCTAGCCTTCGGCGAAACGCGGAGGACAGAGAGGTAAGGAGTCACGAACTGATGTATCAAACTGAATGATGTCAGCCTTATAAACAGAACATACCGTAATAAACAAAAATAATACCTTAAACTTCACAATTAGCAATGTAGCAAATTGCACTAAAAAGTAAATTGGAAAATTGCATAATTAAATGAGTAGGAGCGATTTACCACCTACCCAACGCTCTTCCGTGTACGCACTTCATATCTAACAAAAAAGACGCCTATCTTTCGATAAGCGTCAGATGATTGATTAAATTTCAAAAAAAATGATAACACAAATTGATTTTTGTTTCGTTTTTTATTGCTATATTTATATACTTGTGCTATTATACAAACGAAAACATTAAACACAATGTGTTATCGTTTGTTGGAGGCAGGACATTGGAACATAGAGAAATTATAAAAAACATAATTAGCCAAAGCGGTGGAATCGCAAAGCTGTCTGCTCTCACGTCTGCCGGTGTACCAAAAGAGAAAATATATAAGCTTTGTGCAGACGGCTTTCTTCAGCGTGTCCGCCAAGGCTATTATCAGCTTGCCGACGAGCTAAACCTCTCCGATGAGCAGGTAATCGCTTCTACCATTCCCGAAGCGATCATCAGTATGGAATCGGCTCTGTTCCGCTATGGCTACAGCGATTTTATGCCGAGGGTTTGGTCTGTTACCGTTCCAAGAAGTGCATCACGCAGGCTTAATACCTCCGTGCCGATGAAGGTCTATTACGTTAAAGACGATATTTATGACCTCGGCAAGACTACAATCACCGAGAACGGAGTTACCTTTGCCATTTACGACCGTGAGCGCACCATCTGCGATATGTTCAAGCATCGTGGCAAAGTCAATAACGAAATGTTCAGCAAATAAGTCGTATCGGGTATGTCCCACATTGTTGGAGAGTATGTGTAAATTTCCCGATAGCATTCCTGTAATCCTAGACGATTATGGGATAAGGAGAATCACGCCTTATGAATGTCTGGCATTACAGGGTTTTCCTAATGATTATAAATTCGCCCCTAAAACACCGCTTGATAAAGCATACAAACGATGCGGTAATAGTGTTGTTGTTCCGGTGATTAAAAGGATAGCGGAGCAAATAGCATCAATAATATGCGATAATTAAAAATAAAGGATTTTGTCTAATGAGAATTATTGATTTATTTTCCGGAGCCGGAGGGTTGACTTTTGGCTTCTATTATCGGATAAAAAACAACAAATTTGTTAGAAATAGAAAAAACTCATTTGTATTTGCGAATGAGTTTGATTCTCATGCCGCCAAAGCCTTTTCAACCAATTATCCTGATATAAATATGCTTGCCCAAGACATAAAAAGTTTAGATGCCGATGCTATCAATGAAATGATAGGAGAATATCCTGTCGATTTAATAATCGGCGGACCGCCTTGTCAATCGTTTAGTACCGTTGGACAACGTGTATATGATGAAAAAGCGATGATGTATGAAGAATATTTACGTATTCTGAGCATTGTCCGTCCAAAAATGTTCCTTTTTGAAAATGTAAAAGGCATTTTGTCAATGAGAGAAACTTTCTATAAGACCGATGAAGACGGAAATATAATATATACAACAACAAAAAATAAAGAGACGGGCAGAGAACGCAAAAAACCTATTATTGATCATTATGGTAGATACGTAATGGACATTATACAGGAAAAGTTTGCTAATATAACCGAATACTTTGGATATAATATAGTGAAGGAAACTTTAAATGCTGTTGATTACGGAGTCCCCGAAAACAGAGAACGTGTTTTTATCGTTGGAATACGGAAAGATCTAAACATAAAGTGGAAATTTCCTTCGCCTAAAGGAACTGAAAGAATAACAATTAAAGAAGCTATTTCGGATTTACCTCCCGTAGGTGAAAATGAAAATATCACTAGATATACTATTTTACCTCAAAACACTTATCAAGAATTGATGAGAAATAACTCTCACACCATTACTCAACACTATTGCGGCGAGTATGGTGAAAAAATTCGAACAGTCATTAAGAATGTAAAACAAGGGCAAGGGAAAAACGATTTCAACAAACTAATTGAGCAAGGAGTAATAGATAAAAAATACAAGCTTACCTCTGGCTTCGCAAACACCTATGGAAGACTTGTTGAAGATCAGCCTTGCACAACAATTACCAATAACATGAACACTCCTTCTGGACTTAGATGTATTCATTATGAGCAAGATCGTGCACTTACCCCCCGTGAAGGTGCTCGCATACAATCTTTTCCCGATTGGTTTCAATTCGTTGGCGATAAAGCTAATGTTACAACTCAGATCGGGAATGCTGTCCCCCCATTGTTAGCCATTGCCTTGGCAAAACAAATCGATTCTGCTTTGAAAGGATGATATATATGGAAAATAACTTGATTACCAATGCTAATCCAGTAAATGAAGACGCTATAAAATCTATGAATACAGAAAATGCTATTTATTTTAATTTTTCATATTCAGCTTTGAAGCTACTAGGAAAAAATCTCTATAGCAATGCAGCCAACGCAATTTCTGAGCTGGTTGCAAATGCACTCGACGCAAAGGCACCCGAAGTATATGTTTATATTGATATGTCTGATAAAAAGCGTTCCGTTATCGAAATAATGGATAATGGCAGCGGTATGGATTACACTGATTTGGCTGATAAGTATGTATGGATTGGTAGAAACAAAAGAACAGATGCCGATCTGAATTCAGTGGACAAGAAGACTGTTATGGGCAGAAAAGGTATCGGTAAATTAGCAGCCCTATATCTCTCAAACAAGTATTACATATTAACAAAAAAAGTAACGGATAGCAATGAAAACAAATGGGAAGTCAATCTTTCAAAATACAAGGACTCCGATTTTCCTCGTCTTGATAAAGTTACCGAATCTGTCTCTTTGGTAAACAAAGATATATGGGAAAGCTTTTCAAGTGGTACGGCAATAAAGTTGGAAAATGTCGATTTAAGACGAAACGGAGCGCAAAAGATCGAAGGGCTTCTCCGAGTTTTTTCTGATTTCTATTTAATAGGTTCTTTAAAATCTACTATATATGTTTCTGTCAAAACCAATGAAAATGATGTAGTAGATTTTAAGCCTGTAGAAAAAAAGATAGCATATAAAAATTTTTATGCTTTATTTGATAATAGCAATTTGGACATTGCTGCTAAAATGTCCAAGAGTATTGCTTTTTCCTGGGCATCCCAATATGAACACATTGCAAATACCCCCCGTGAAACCAAGTTTATTGATAACGCTCCTGTTCCAACAAGCGGTAAATTAATATATAAATTTGAAGATGATACCCAAGTGGAAAAAGAATACCTTTTAACTGGTTGGATAGCAATTCATAGCACAATCGAACAGAAAAATGCTGTTGATAAAAATTTCATTAGAAACTCAGTCTATCAACCGAATCGGTTGAGATTATACGTTAGAAATAAACTTGCAGTTGCAGATTATTTTGTTATAAGCCCTAGCACTCAAGCTATGGCTAATTATATCGAAGGGGAAATAACATTTGATATATTAGACGATGACGATTTGCCCGATATTGCAACATCCAGCCGACAAGACTTCTTAGATGACGATCGTATAACCTTATTAACATCAATTGTAGATCCCATCTTGACCAAACTTTTCGCATTGAGAAACAAAGTTGGTAAAGAAATTACTGATGAAAATGATAAATATACTGAATATCTTTTAGCTTTAGAGGAAGAAAAGCGCAAAGCAGAAGCTGAAGCACGTGCAAAAGCAGAAGCTGAAGCTCAAGCCGCTCAAAAAGCGAAAGAGGAAGCAGAAAAACGCCAATTTGAGGCTGAGCAAGAAGCTAAAAAGTATCACGCCCAAAGCAATACAATTTTTAGCACTGTTACCGAAGATCAAAAGAGTTTTTCGGCAAAGACACATTTAGTTAAAACAAACGCTCTTACAATTAGAAATGGTGTTACTACTCTTGCAAAAAAAATAGGTATTAACAACTATCGAGAGCTAGGTGCAATTTCTGTAGCTACCGATAAAATTCTTAGCGCTTTGAGATATAGTGCACTTGCAAAGTTTAATATCGAGGATGAATTTATTACGGAAGATTTATTTGTTTTCTGCAAAGAATATCTTCTTAATGTATTGTCTAAACAGTACTTTAATTTGAATTTCAGTATTAATGTTGACGGTGAATATATTGTACGTTTCAACCCGCAATATGCATCTCTTATGTTGGACAATTTAGTTTCCAATTCTTTAAAAAATAATTCTACAGAATTTTATTTAAACATGCAGAACATTGATACTCCAAGTATTGTTGTTTCAGATAATGGAACTGGATTTGGCGGCGCTGATATGAATCGCATATTTGAATTTGGTTTTAGCAATACTGGTGGTACGGGTATTGGACTGTATAATGTTGAAAGCGTTGTCAAGAAAATGAACGGACAAATTTTTGCAGAGAACAATGAACCACAAGGTGCAAAATTTGTCATAACATTGCCTTAAAGGGAGACATAAACAAATGAACACAACGTATAAAATGCTGTGGATAGATGATAGCGAGGATTTTATAGAAACGGCACAAGAATTGATCGAAGTTTCTATAAAGCAAAACAACATGGTGCCTCACCTCACCATCTACAGTCAATTCAAAGATTATAAAGAAAAGGAATTAGAAAATTTTGATGTAGAAATTTTCAATCTATACGATCAAATAGTTATTGATTACGCCCTTTCGGGCACAACTGGTGACGAAATTATCCGAGATCTAAGAAGCCGTAACATTTATACTGATATTGTTTTTTATTCAAGCAATTATGAAACAATGAAACAAGAAATGAAAAATAGCGATGAACATCTGGATGGAGTTTTCTTTTCTCCGAGAGAAGATTTGACTAGTACTGTTGATAAAGTAATCAAGAAGAATCTTAAACGTGAATATAGTATAGCAAATATCAGAGGATTAATTATGGATAGCACATCCGAATTCGACTATATTTGCAGAACTACCACTCTCGCTTTGTTTGATAAGCTTCCTGATGTAAAAAAGGAAATAATAGTTAATAAAGCCAAAGAATTCGTAGAAAACGCAGAATCCAATTCTAAAAATAATTTCAGCAAGCTTTCCGAAAAGAGTGGATATAAATTTCTTAAAGCGGCAATGGAATCGGTAGAATATGTTATGAGCAATAAAGACAGATATGCAATCATGTCATTGGTCGTAAGAGAATTCGAAGACGATTCTACATGGGATGATACATTTGCCGACAAATATCAAAACAATTTAATAAAACCTCGCAATGATTTAGCACACAATAAACTGTATTATGGTTCGTGTCAAAAGAAAATACATATTGCGAAAAAGAAGCAACAATTTATTTGTAATAAAGATTGCGAAAACTGCACAAGTAAATACAGCATGAAATCTTGTGAAGAACTTCGTAAAGTTATGTATTACTATCATCAGCTTTTAAATCATATCAGTATTAAAATAGATACAACATTGACCTCAAATTAACAGGTGTGTTATGCGACAAAGAAAACGACGTGAAAAAACAGATGGATTAGGATATTATACATATTTGGACAAAAACCGAGAGTGTGGATGCATATACTGTGGTGATGGTGCCACAACCAGAGAGCATATTCCTTCTAAGACTTTTTTGGTTGAACCTTATCCTGACAATTTGCCTACAATACCGGCTTGCTTCCCTTGTAACAACGGCTTTTCATTTGATGAATAGTATGTCGCTTATTATCTGGAAATATTAAAAAGTAATTTTTTTATTGGATATAAATGTGACGAAAAAGTACTAACCACTTTAGAAAATCTTTCTTCATTAAAACATTTAATAGACTCTCAAATAAAAAAGATCGATGGGAAGATTCACTTTAATTTCGATAGAGATCGTTTGTTAGAATCATCAACAAGCTTGCGATAGGTCACGCAGGTTATGATTTTGATAATGTGGATTTAGATGGACCTGCCAACACATGGTTCGAATTTGCACATTTTCTTACGGATGAACAAAGAGAGCAATTTCTCCAGCCACATATAATGAATAAGAACCTTGAAATTTCTTCAAGATTTTCCTGCAACTACTGTGTATTGGAAAATGTTGAAACAGGAGAATCTTTTCTATTGAATGATTGGATTATTGTTCAAGATCAGCGGTATAAATATCATATATACATCAATGAAACTGGTGGAATAACGGTTAAAATGGTTATTCTTGAGATTTTGTATTGTCAAGTAGATTTTAACTAATCCTAAAGCTATGATAACAGGCACGAGAGGTTGACTCCCGTGCCTATTATCATTTTGTGTATTTGATTATGAGTTCATCGACGCCATCGGTGTATTTGCCTTGAGATATTAGTTTGTTGCGATACTCAAGCAAGCATTGAAGAATGAGGCGGTGTTCTGTATTGGCAAGGGGAAGGGAGTATTTTTGTTTTCTCATACATACACCACGTCTTTACATACGGCTTCCATTACACATTCTCGAATGCTATTCATCCTCTGCACCCACTTCATTTGGTCGGTGGCCTTGAGTTGTTCGGTAACACCTTCTTTTTCGGCGTATTCTTTTACGAGTCGAAAAAAGAGGTCTTGGGCTTGTGCTTCGATGTCGGCGAAGTGTGAGCGGAGCTTGCCGGAAGTGAGCAGGTTATAATACAAGACTTTGCGGTGGTGTTTCAGATAGTGTAGGCGGCGTTTTCCACATACGCCTATTGGCGGGTGTCTGTTTCCTTTACAGTTAGATTCGGCAGGCGGTAATCGCCCTGCATTGTGTACATGCCGCAGTGTTGTTCGAATAATATTTTCATATAGCAAAAACCTTCTTTGATGCTTTGATTGTACCAAAGGAGGTTTGTTTTTGCGAATGTGCGATTTTGAAAATTGCAGACGGGTATTATGGTGCCCCTAACGAGTACTATTTTACGAAAGCTGGAGTATAAACAGTCTGCTCGCTAAGATGATACAGATATTTTCACCCAAACAAAAAAGAAGCACAGCGTATAGAGGACAAGGGAAAATTGTACAAGCAATAATAACCCCATAACCCCTCCATGTCTCCGTTCTCCCCTATCTCCGCGTTTCGCCGGAGGCTATAGCGAGAGCGTTTAAATCGTTTCACTCGTTGCTTTCGCTTAACACGGAGACGCAGAGGCGATACACGAGGTATTCTTTTTTATTAGAGAAGGCTAGAAAGTTTGACAGTTTGATAGTGGGCGAGTTTGACAGTTTGACAGTGGGGATAAAGTATCACATTCTTCATTTTGCGAAGCAATCATTAATAATTACCCCAGAATCCCTCCGTGTCTCCGTTCTCCCCTATCTCCGCGTTTCGCCGAAGGCCAGAGCGCTAGCGACCATCAGTTCTCTGCGTCCCTTTTTCGCACTTCTAGCCACCACGTACTAGCGTGATGCACAGGGTGCATCCTGTTCGAAAAGGAGGAAGAGAGGATAATCGCGCAATGGAATATGATTTAGGTGGAATGCGATTTCGCTCTTCCACTCTACCATTTCATCTGGCAGGGCGTAAATTGTACCTGTCATTGGGTCAATAAGCTTTGGTAGCTTTTTGAAGCCGCCGAATGCTATGGTAATTGTTTCATCTATTGACATATTTATTAGGTCTGTAGGCTTCCAATATGTGAAAAGCACATTCCCGTTTGGCATATTAAAGCCACCAGAAATAATGTCGTTATGGCAGACCTCCTGCTTATAATTCATCAATTTTGAGCTTTGAGGCTTTAGGAAATAAATAATATCCTCTGTGACCTCAGGCTCTTCCTTAAATAACGAGGCAAGAACCTGCAATGCCTTGAAGGACTTTTTGGGTGTATATTCGCCTGTGGATCTGCCATCCTCATCAAAGATTGCAGAGAGTATGCCAAAGTATCCATAATCCATGTAGGAGCTTTTATCCCCGACTGTGCCACATAATGCTTCTACCATATCCATTGTGGAGAAAAAGGACATAAATTCTACATCACACAGCAAATCTGAAACTGTGTGACGCAGTAGCTGCTTTGCTTGCTTTTCTTGCGTCCATGCCAAGCCATTTAATGCACCTGCTCCATCTGAGCGAGATTGCGAGCCAGATTCGCCTTGTATGATTTTTATGGCTGGGTTATATTTTTTTAGGATGGATTTATAAAATCTTACAACGTGTGGGTTTTCTGTCTCATCAGCTGAATAGCAGTGATATGTAAAGCCCCATACATTGTCAAGACAGCCTGTTTCGCACATATCAAGCGTCCACTCAAGGTTGTGCATACATACGGAGCCAACAATAACCTTTGCTGCTGGATTTGCCTCATGAATTGCTGCAGCTGTTGCTTTAACAAATTCGCCATACTCTTTTCCAGAGGGACCATGCTTCCAGCACCAAGGTCCATCTGGCTCATTCCACACCTCAAATCTATCAACTCCGCGAGCCTTATAGCGGGAAACTAGAGTAAACACATAGCGGTGCCATGCTTTTCTTTCCTCATCTGTTTTTACAGGAGGAATACCAACGGCTCCAAAAACCGTTTTTGCTGCTTCGGAATATAGTGCATTGCCATAGCAGAGACAAACCCACGGCATTGTTCCGATTTTAAGTAGATTATCTACAATCGCATCAAGCCACGCAAAATCGTACTCACCCTTTACCTTTTCGGTGCGTGCCCAGCCTGATTGAATGCGTATCCATTTTACACCGGTCTGAGCAACATAGGGGTAAGCCTTCTCAGGATCAAAAACATCTCTATCCAGCTTTTCAAACCCCAGCCCGAGTTTGGAGCGTTTTACATTTATACTTGCTACAGGCTGAACCTCACCAATTTTCTTTAATCTAAACATAAATTACTCCGTAAAATTGCGGATAAAAGCTATCACTTTGTTGTAGAACCGTACCAGCCCATAATTTGGAGGCGAGGCAGCTCGTATGAAAGCTGACAAAGTGCACAAATTGCGGCACTATCCAATGCTGGTGCATCAATATCAACAAAGAATGCATATTCCCAAGGCTTGTCTGGTACTGGTTGAGAGCAAATTGATGCAAGGTTCAAGCCTTTATCTGTGAAAACATCAAGTGTTGAGGACAATGAACCATGCCTATGTGGGAGCTGCATAATAATGCTTACTCGTGAAGCATCAGGGGTAACAATCAGCTCGCGTGTTACCACAATAAAGCGTGTCTGATTGCACGCTGTATTGCATGCATTTTCCTCAAGTATCACAAGTCCAGCTTGCTCGGCTGCACTTCTTGAGCAAATTGCTGCGATGGACGCATCTCCCTTATCCAAAATATATTTTGGAGCGTAGGCTGTATTTTCAATACTCTCTTGCACCCAACCACACGCATTTATCTTGTTGGAGCATTGGCTTAGTGCTTGAGGATGGCTTACCACACATTTTATATCTGCTAAGGTTGCACCAGGAAGAGCTGCCACGCAATGCTCAACAGGAATATCTGCAAAGCGAGCAATAAATAGCTTCTGCTGTAATAATTGATAAACTGTATCAACCGGTCCACCCGTTGTATTAGCCAAAGGTAGCACCACTGCATCCACCTTTTGCTCTGTTAGTGACTTACAAGCATCTGCGAATGACCATGCTGGCTCTAAGGCTGCATCTGGGAAAAATGTGCGGGCAGCCTTTTCTGAATATGACCCGACCTTGCCACCATACGCAACACGCTTTACATTATCCAATGAACCAGCGGCAACGGATGGAAGAATTGCTGTTGCATTTTGATTTTGTCGTTGAGATGAAAGCATATCATATTGGCGCTCACGTGAAACTCGCATAATTGTGCGCATAAAGGACTCAACGGCATCCCCATCCTGAGTGCTGACCTTGCCACGAGCATTTGAAATAACAACATTTTCTCTAGCAGCATCGTAGATTGCGCCACCGCTCTCCCCTTTTGCCTTTGCAACACGCTCTGAAACTCGAAGGCGCCTTGCAAATAAATCAATCAGCTGTGCATCAATATCATTGATGTCGCGACGACACTGCTGAAGAGAGTCATTTTTTGATTCTGTCTCTGAGGGCTTTGCTACTGGTGTTTTTTTTAGGATAAAATCATTTACTAGCTGCTCCAAGCCCATTGTGTAGCTTTTAATTCCAAAGCCAGCGATTTGCCCAACGCATACAGCCCTAATTACTGATGTATGGCGGAAGCTCTCACGCTCGTGAATATTGGAGATATGCACCTCCATTACAGGAAGTCCTGTAACATCAATCGCATCACGTATTGCATAGCTATAGTGAGTGAATGCACCTGCATTTATAACAATACCTACAGCGGTCTCGCGTGCTTCATGGAGCTTTTGAACAATTTCGCCCTCATGGTTTGATTGAAAGCACTCTGCCTCAAAGCCTAGCTCAGCAGCGCGTTCCTTAAAAAGCTTCTCAACATCAGCAAGAGTAAAGCTACCATATTGCTTTGGGTCGCGCTTGCCGAGCATATTTAGGTTGGGACCATTTACCAATAATATTTTCATAGGGTGCTATCTTCTCTCTAGCTCATAAGCCTTTTGATGACTGCTCTAATAAATCAAGCAGAACTATTGCCATTGCACTTTCAACGACTGGTACAGCACGTGGCACAATGCATGGGTCGTGGCGACCTGTAATCTCAAGCTCAACATTCTCCTTTGTTTTGAGATTTACGGTTTCTTGCTTTGAATAGATTGAAGGCGTTGGTTTGAATGCACAGCGCATCACTACTGGCATTCCATTTGTAATGCCTCCCTCAATGCCTCCTGCATTATTTGTCCTATGGGTTAGTTTGCCATCAACAAAAATTGGAGAATCATTATTTTCTGAGCCGCAAGACTCTGCCACAGCAAAGCCCTTTCCAAATTCCACTCCCTTTACAGCGGGTATTGCAAACATCATCTGAGCCAAGCAGCCCTCAACTGTATCAAAGAATGGGCTACCAATTCCAACTGGCATTCCTGTTGCTACACACTCGATAATGCCACCTACGGAATCACCGTGAGCATGTGCCTCAGCAATTTTCTTCTGCATTTCATCGCCCTGCACATCGTCCACTACTGGGAATGGTTTATCTGCCACAGAAAATGGATACATCGCATCACCAACAAATGCATCCTTTACACCAGCAATCTCAACAATGCGAGCATGCACGCGAATACCACGTTCAGCCAATGCTTGCAAGCACACTGCACCAGCAAACGTCAAAGGAGCTGTAATGCGTCCGGAAAAATGCCCACCGCCACGTGGGTCATTATAGCCTTCGTAACGAACTGCTCCTGTATAATCTGCATGACCAGGGCGAGGAGTTTCCACAAACTGGCAATAATCCCCTGAGCGCGTATTTGTGTTGCGTATAACAGCGGCAAGAGGTGTACCAGTTGTTTTTCCATTATATACACCAGAAAGGATTTCTGGCACATCTGGCTCTTTACGGGCTGTTGCCCATGGTGCAGAGCCTGGTGCGCGGCGCTGCAGATGCTTTGCGATTTGCTCCATATCAAGAGCAATTCCTGCTGGCAAGCCATCAATTACAACACCTATGCCATCGCCATGGGATTCACCGAATAGAGAAACCCTTATGTTCTTTCCGTAAATTGAACTCATTGAAGCATTCCTCCAAAGGTTGCATAATCCTCAAAGAAATTTGGATAAGATTTATTTACAGCAAATTCATCTGTCAAAACAACCTCATTTGCAGCACGTGTAGCAAGAATTGCAGCAGTCATCACAATGCGGTGATCATTTGCACTCTGCACCTTGCCACGAGGGGTAAGTGTGGTATTCATACCAGTGCCGTAAACAATGATTGAATCATCTGTGCAATCAACCTCAACGCTAAAGGCACTTAGCATATTGCAAACGCTTTCAATTCTATCGCTTTCCTTCAAACGCAAGCGCCCCACATTCTCCAAATATGTATCTCCATTTCTAAATACAGCAGCAGCTGCAAGTGCTGGAACAATATCTGGAATATCCTTTGCATCAATGTGGCGGTCTCCATCACCCCTAAAAGCTTGGTCAAGAATTACACCAAAGACGGCATCGCCTTGATTTGTGTTGCGAGGAAGATTTGAAATTGTAATTTCATTGCCGATATAATTTGCAAGCTGCCAGAAGGCTGCCTGTGAGCAATCTGCCTCAGGGATAAACGGCTCTGTGGCAGTGTATCGGCTAGACCCTGCCACATGGAAGCCTGTCTCTGTGCGTTCAACCTCCACCCCAAAGTGACGCATTACATCAAGCGTCAGTTCTACATAGGATGCAGACTCAAGAGGTGAAGTTAGAACAATATTAGATGGACCAAACAAAAGAGGCAAAGCAAGAAGCAGTCCTGAAATATATTGAGAGCTAACATTGCCCGGTATTTTATATGTACCAGGCTTAAGCTTTCCCTTAACAAGCAAAGGCAAATATACGCCCTCTGCATCAGGCATTACAAGCTCGGCACCATTACCATCAAAAGCCTGTGCATATTCATCCATTGGGCGCTGAGGAAGGCGACCCCTTCCACCAAAGCATACAGGCAAGCCAAGAGCTGCGGCAAGCGGAACCATTAGGCGAAGTGTTGTCCCGGATTCGCCGCAATCAAGAAGCGGCTCGCCCTTTGCCAAACCCAGCAAGCAGCGTTGAGTTGCTTTAATATCCTCAGAAGTATTTTTAGGAACAAAGCATTGCCCACCTGCAAGCGCAGAGCAAATTAGTCCACGGTGTAGGAGGCTCTTTGATGGAGGAACAATTACGGTACCTGAAAGCTTTGTTGGTAAAATGTGTAATGCCATTTGTTTTATCCTAAAAGAAAAATTAAACTAAAATTGTTGATAGCTCACTAATAAGTGATGCTGGTTCAATTGGATATAATACACTCTTTCCTATATCTTCTAAAAGAACAAAATGTAATTTATTTGCTAAATTCTTTTTGTCTGAGCAAATTGCTGCTGCCAATTCTGTGGCAGAGTACGTCGTGTAGGTTGGTAAGCCATAACGCTCAAGAGTTGCAATTAGCCTTGCAGGAACAGACTCTTTTGTTACACCAAACTTTACACCAAGCTTTGCTGCTATAACCATGCCGATAGCTACTGCCTCACCATGAGAGATTCCACCAAAGCCCATATTCTTTTCAATTGCATGGCCAACTGTGTGGCCAAAATTGAGAAGCATGCGCTCACCAAGGTCAAACTCATCACGTTCAACAAACCCTGCCTTTATAGCAATAGACCGTGCCACAAAATCCTCTGCACTGACGCTGCCACACTCCAAGCCACGGAAAAGCTCTGCATCGCTTATGCAGCCATATTTAATAACCTCAGCCATTCCCTCAACATAGCGGTTTTGTGGCAGTGTCTGAAGCATATTAGAGTCTGTGATAACAGCAACAGGCTGATGGAATGCGCCGGCAAGATTTTTTCCAAAAGGTAAATCAATGCCTGTTTTCCCGCCAATAGAAGAGTCAACCATAGCAAGGAGCGAGGTTGGTACTTGAATTATTGGGCAACCACGCAAATATGTGGCTGCGGCAAAGCCAGCCAAATCGCCTACCACGCCACCACCTAATGCAATAATCACATCTTGGCGTGTAATACCAAACTTATTAAATTCACCCCAAAGCTCTAGCAGCTTATTAGGTTGCTTTGATGCTTCTCCAGCAGGCACCACAATGCCGGCACAGGAAAAGCCAGATGTAGAGAGTAGCTCTTTTACATGCTCAAGGTAAAGTGGAGCAACATTGCTATCAGAAACGATTGCTGCACGGCGCCCTTTGACTAGAGAAGCCGCAAGCTCGCCTAGCCTTTCAAAGACACCTGCCTCTGCATAAATTTGTGTTACCTTATTAGCTGTCTTAAGATTTATTTTCATAGGAAAAATTGAATAATGCTTTAATAAACAAATACATATGATTCGTTAAACTGACAATTATTTCGCATTTAATCGTTTCAATGCAGCAATAGCATCAGCATCACCTTGCTCGGCGGCCTTGCGATACCACTTCACAGCTTCAGTGTAATTTTGTGGCACGCCTTGACCATTGTCATAGCAAACACCCAACATGAATTGAGCATTAGCAAAACCCTGCTCAGCTGCCTTGCGATACCACTTTACTGCTTCTGCGTAATCTTGTGCGACACCTTGCCCCAAAAAGTAGCAACCACCCAAATTATTCTGAGCTTCTGCATAACCCTGCTCAGCTGCCTTGCGATACCACTTCACGGCTTCAGTGTAACTTTGTGGTACGCCTTGACCATTTCCATAGCAAACACCCAAATTGTATTGAGCATCAGCATCACCCTGCTCGGCGACCTTGCGATACCACTTCACAGCTTCAGTGTAATTTTGTGACACGCCTTGACCATTGTAATAGCAAAAACCCAAATTGTATTGAGCATCAGCATCACCCTGCTCGGCTGCCTTGCGATACCACTTCACGGCTTCTTCATAATCTTGTGGCACGCCTTGGCCATTGTAATAGCAAAAACCCAACATGAATTGAGCATTAGCAAAACCCTGCTCGGCGGCCTTGCGACAACACTTCACAGCTTCAGTGTAACTTTGTGGAACGCCTTCACCTTTGGCATAGCAAACACCCAACATAGACTGAGCTAGTGCATCCCCCTGCTCGACTGCCTTACGATACCACTTCACGGCTTCTGCGTAATCTTGCTGAACGCCGCGACCATACTGGTAGCAAAAACCCAAATTATTCTGAGCAGCAGCAAAACCCTGCTCAGCTGCCTTGCGATACCACTTCACGGCTTCTTCATAATCTTGTGGCACACCTTGACCTTTTTCATAGCAAAAACCCAAATTACGTTGAGCAACAGCAAGACCCTGCTCGGCGGCCTTGCGAAACCACTTCACGGCTTCTTCATAGTCTTGTGGCACGCCTAGACCTTTTTCATAGCAAAAACCCAAATTGCATTGAGCAGCAGCATCTCCCTGCTCAGCTGCCTCGCGATACCACTTCACGGCTTCTACATAGTCTTGTGCGACGCCTAGACCATTGTAATAGCATAAACCCAAATTATATTGAGCATCAGCATAACCCTGCTCGGCGGCCTTGCGAAACCACTTCACGGCTTCTTCATAATCTTGTGGTACACCTTGACCTTTTTCATAGCAAAAACCCAAATTACATTGAGCAGCAGCATAACCCTGCTCGGCTAACTTACGATACCTCTTCACGGCTTCAGTGTAATCTTGTGGTACACCTTGACCTTTTTTATAGCGTAAACCCAAATTATTCTGAGCTTCTGCATGACCCTGCTCGGCGGCCTTGCGATACCACTTCACGGCTTCTTCATAATCTTGTGGTACACCTTGACCATTGTAATAGCATAAACCCAAATTGTATTGAGCATCAGCATCACCCTGCTCAGCTGCCTTGCGAAACCACTTCACGGCTTCTTCATAATCTTGTGGCACACCTTGACCATTGTAATAGCAAATACCCAACCAAGTTTGTGCACTTGCATAATTCTGATCCGCAGCCTTGCGATACCACTTCACGGCTTCAGTGTAATTCCCTTGATTATAAAATTCTTCTCCTGTTTTATAATAAGTCTCTTCCTGAAAATCAATAGGTTCTGAGTGGTTAACAAAATTATCAACAAATACAAGTCTATTAATTAAAACAATAACAACTGATACAGCAATTACACTAATCAGCCATACAATTTTTCTAATAGGCTTGTTTGATCTAATACTCTCATGAGAGAATATATTTTCGGGAACAACTGATGCATTTTCATACTCATTGTATGATGGATTTATTTCTTCTGATATTTTGTCATTGTGAACTAATGCTTCTACAAACTCACTGCAGGATTGATACCTGTCATCCATAGACTTTAGTAAAGCATTTTGAAGAGCATCATTTTGTGCTTCTGTTAGCACACTTAGCCTCTCAGGTGCATTATTTAATACAACATCCTTCATTATAAATGCATCGCCTGTCTCAAATGCTCCTGCAAAAGGCACTGCACCTGACACTAGCTCGTAGAACATACATGCTAGAGCATATTGATCTGTAGCTGCACCCTGCTTCTTGCCTTGCCACTGCTCTGGTGCCATATATGGACGAGTGCCCGAGGTATCGCCCTTTTCGGTTGACACACGCGACATTGAGGAGCGAATTTCTGCTGCCAAACCAAAATCTAGCACGCGGGCTATAGTTGTCCCATCCTCACGTGTTTCAACCATCACATTACTTGGCTTAATATCACGATGAATTATTTTTTCAGAGTGTGCATAGTCCAATGCTGAGGCTACCTGCTTACAAATATCTATTGCTTTATCTACAGGAACTAGCCCATTAGTGAATTGCTTTCGCCACTGGGAAAGTGTTACACCAGGAGGATATTTCATTACCATTACGAAATCGCCAGATGAAAGGCGTAATTCTTTACGCACCTCGTCATTTGCATAGACAACCTCTCTAACTGGGTGAAGATACATTGCTGGGGCAATATGTGAGTGAATTAGTTTACTGACAAGCTTAAATTGTGAACGGAGATTTTCCATTTCCTCTGAATTGCTCTTCAAAAGAGGATGAAGTGTCTTTATTGCATACTCGACATCACTTTGAGTATCACGCACTAGATATACAACACCAAAACCACCTCCACCAAGCTTGCGGATTATATCGTATTGGTCTATGCGCCCAATGGTTCCTTCATTTGTGTCACCACGCATTGTGCGCATTGATTGCTCTTCATTATCAAATTCATTCATAAAAAACTCCCATTGTTTCTATAATATAATAGCAAACAATTGGTTTGATGTCGATAGTCTAACTCAAATATAAATGTCAAAAACGCCATATTTAATACACAAAAAGTTATTGAAATGACACCTATCAAGCAGGTGCAACTACGCACACATGGTGCAGTAGTTGTACCTACTAATTGTTAAACAATTCGCTAGATTTCTCTGCCACAAGCTTGAGCGATAACAGAGAGCTTCTTCATCAATGATGAGAATGCATCAGGAGTCAAGCTCTGTGGACCATCAGAAAGAGCAAGCTTTGGATTCTGATGAACCTCAATCTCCAAGCCATCGGCACCAGCAGCGATAGCAGCCATTGCAAGTGGCTCAACAAGATTTGCCTGACCTGCAGCATGTGATGGATCCACAATAACAGGAAGATGTGTCTTTGCCTTCAATACCGGAATTGCACTAATATCTAGTGTGTTACGTGTAGATGTTTCGAAGGTGCGGATACCACGCTCACAAAGAATAACCTTTGAGTTACCCTCGGACATAATGTACTCAGCTGACATTAGTAGCTCATTGATGCTATTTGAGAAGCCACGCTTCAAAAGCACTGGTCTATCTATGCGGCCAAGCTCCTTCAATAGCTCAAAGTTCTGCATATTTCGTGCACCCACCTGAATAATATCAGCATAATCCAAGAACAAGTCAAGCTGAGATGGGTTTGTAATTTCTGTCACCACTGGCAAGCCTGTTAGTGAGTGAGCTCTACGCAAGTATAGTAAGCCCTCTGCACGCAAGCCTTGGAAAGAGTAAGGAGAGGTACGAGGCTTGAAGGCTCCACCACGAAGCATTGTTGCACCAGCCTCACGAACAAGCTGTGCTAGCTCTGCAATCTGCTCCTCTGACTCAACTGCACAAGGACCTGCTGCAACAACAATCTTTTTGCCACCGATAACCTCGCGCCCTACCTTAATCACCGTGTCATCTGGGTGGAACTTGCGGTTTGCACGCTTATATGGCTCTTGAACCTTAACAATGCGCTCTATCTCCTCGTGCATCTCAATTTCTTGTGGAACAATATGAGATGTATCGCCAACCAAGCCAATAATAGTTGCCTCAGAGCCAATAATTGGATTTGTTTTTACATTATATTTTGTGGTAAGCCAATCGCACAAAACATCGATTGCTTCCCTATTTGTACCTTGTTTTAATACTAATATCATGGTATATTTCCTTTTCCAATGTAATTATTTATCAACAAGGCGTGCTAATGCTTTAGCGATGTCTGTTGACGTATTATTTAAATTTGTTGTTATTTTAAAATCTGCAAATGCCTCATATATAGGCTTACGTGTATTATAAAGAGCTTCAAAGCGAGCTTTATCCTGAGCTAGAGGGCGATGTACATCTCCTGCTACACGACGTGCGGCTTCATCAAGAGCAACATCAAGATAAACAACCATAGCTTGTGAGCACTCACTAACCAGCCTGCGGTTTGACTCTTGAATTGGGAAGCCTCCTCCAGTAGCAATTACTGCCAAAGCCTTAGAGGCAAGCACTCCGCGAGCTATCGCTGTCTCAATTGCTCTAAAGCCGGCCTCTCCTTCTGTTGCAAAAATTTCAGGAATTGAGCGTCCCTCACGAGCCTCTATTTCTACATCTAAATCAACAAAGCGTAGGCCTAGCATTGTGGCAAGCTCCTTGCCTACACTGCTCTTGCCTGAGCCCATAAAGCCAGTTAGCACAATGTGGCGACCGAACACATTCTTTTGAGCAGCCTTAATTTCTGCAAGCACCTTTGCTTCTACCTGTGCCACATTTATGTCTAGCTCCGGATTCCAAATGCGTTGTGCCTCAATTGCTTGACGCACAAGCATTTTCAATCCTGCATATGCCTCTGCACCGCACTCCTCTGCCTTAACAAGCAAATTGCTTGGCAATGGGTTATAAATTGGGTCGAACACAACCACGCCCGGGCGAAGCAATTTCTCTACACCTGCTGGAATTGCATGAGGATGAGGAAACATACCCACAGGCGTACCATTTAAAATAACATCTGGCTTAAAGCCTGCCGGTGGCAATTCACCGCTATATTTTGGAGTTGCAATTTCAGGGACACTGCCACGAACTGCCTCTACCACTGCCGAAATCATCTCAAGAGCAGTTGTAGCATTTCTCGCAGCAACAACCACATCTGAAGCACCTCCAACAAGTGCGGCAGAAAGCATCATACGGCAAGTACCACCACTTCCAAGCACGAGTACACGCTTACCTTTGAATTCAATTCCGTATGCACCAAAGCCCAAGATGTCTGTATTATGTCCAACACCTTTATAAACTGTATTTACACAAGTGCAACGCTTTGCACTTTCTGCAATACTATCCAAATATGGGACAATTGCATTCTTATGAGGAATTGTGCAATTAAACCCATCAAGTGTTGCCAATAACTCTGGGATTACCTTTGTCATATCCTCTGGAGCAATATCATAGAGCTTATAATCACCATCAAGACCAATCTCCTGCATAATTGCAGTATGAATCTGTGGGGAAAGGCTATGCCCTAGTGGATGACCTATTAAACCAAAATGCTTCATTTTGTTGCCTCCGTATCATCAGAATGACTCTTTGCGCGCAAGCCATCAGGAATTGATCTACGAAATTCTGCTGAGTCAGCCAAGCGTTTTTTGATTCCATCCATATCTGCGCTCTTAAGAAGCTTGAGATAATCCTCAAGATATTTTATATATTCCTCAAGAGAAGGAATTAGCTCACTTGATTCTGAAAAAATATCTGTCCACAGGCTAGGAGAAGATGCTGCAATTCGCGTGGTATCCTTGAAGCCACCACCAATAAGCTGCTTCATAGCTGTATCGTGTGTGCCTGCTACAATTTCAGAAAGAGCGAACGCTGCCACGTGAGGAAGATGAGAAATCATTGCCACACGGCGGTCATGCTCTAGCGCATCCATAAGAATAGACTCAGCACCGAGTGTGCGAATAAGCTTTGTTAGCATTGCAAGAATATTTCCAGGTATCGCGCAATTTTCAGGAACAGAAAGGACCCAGCGTGCATTCTTGAAAAGCCCTTCCTCAGCGGATGAATAACCAGAGCCTTCGGAGCCAGCCATTGGGTGGCCACCAACAAAGTTTGTTAGCTTAGAGGCGGCAGCCATAATTGGAGCCTTAACAGAAGCCACATCTGTGATAATGCCAAACCTCTCTCCATCGATGCGAGAAAGAAGCTCGCACACCACACGAGGAGGTGTACAAAGGAAAAGCACCTCGCAGCTTTGGAAATCAAGTGTGGCAAGCTCTACTCCACGTGTGGCAGCGCCCTCATCTATTGCTGCCTTAATTGCTGCAGGATTAGAATCTGCAACCTCGATAATTGCCTCTGGGTATGCGCGACGCAATGCCTTAACAAGTGAGCCACCGATAAGACCAAGACCTATAACGCCGAAATTATTGAAATTTGATTGATTTTGTGTAAACATGACTATGACCGATTATTTTCATAACCGGCTTCGTCCTTTCTCCTAAAATTGTGAATAAAAATGTACCTAACTAGGATTACAGAGTAACGAAGCCGTTGCTTGTAAAGTAAAAGTAAAAGTAAAAATAAAAATACTTGCTAAATCGATCAAGTCCAAAAAAAGAAACCGCACGGTCAAAGAATGAACGAGCGGTCTTATTCTCTAGTGTAGAAGCGACAATATTAGCAGAAGTGCTAGATACACTATCTAGTACTGAAATGCTGCTGTTTGTCATAATAATTGCTTCACTCATAGAGTTGTCCTATTTGAAATTTGATGTTTTTATTATTGCACAAACCATAATCGCTTTCAAGATTTTTTTTAATTTTCTTTCTTGGTGGCGTGATGGCTTGTGTAATGGCTAATCCTACACAGGCTCACACTTGAGGGAGATTGGGAGTTAAGAAACATTGACGCCTAGCCTTCAGCGCTTAACACAGATGCACATAGTGTTGTTTTCTAAGAAAACGGAGGCAAGGATAGGAATCAAGGATATCATAGCATGATGCTTTAGCGCTATTAAGCAATAGCTATTCATTTAATCGATGTACGCAAGCAAGATGCTACCAAAGGAACCTGGGTAATGTGAACAGCACCAATTTTCCGCACCCTAGAAAGAAAGCGGGAGGAGCGCTTTGCAGACGCACCTCCCCGCAACCAAAAGTGGTGGGCGCATGCCATGAGCCCTTCCCTTTTTCCTATTAGTTCTGCCCTTATGATTCTGGCTCATTAGCATTAGTCATAAGAATTTTGCATATAGCTCTTATGATTGTGGTTCTTTTGCCGCAATCTTATGAATCATACTCGAATTAATTATTCAACCTTAGAAGCAGATAAACGTAGTCCATATTCTTGATCTCTTGATGTTCGGAATTCGTCCACACAACTATTTATATTACAACTCAAATCTGAACACGTATAGCTTCCTCCAATGATATAATAGGAAAGACTACTTGAATCTAACCATTCCCAAACATTACCATGCATGTCGTATAAGCCCCATGCATTGGCTATCTTTCTTCCTACAGGATGAGTTTCATCATCAGAATTATCTTCATACCATCCCATTTCTTCAATGGTTCCATCATAACCATTAGATAGCAATCCATATTTACCTGAGCCACCAGCCAAACAAGCATACGTCCACTCATCTAAGGTAGGCAAACTAAATATGAATCCTGATTCTTTAACCGTTGGAAGTTCATTCAATCGCTTGATAAATTCTTGGCAATCGTTCCATGAGACACTATCGACAGGAAGCGAATCACCATCTGTAAATTTTGAAGGATTTTCTCCCATAACGGCAAGCCATTGTTCTTGAGTTACTTCATATTTACTCATATACAAGCCTTGAAATTCTCCCTCTGAAGGTAGTATCACCATATTGTTTATGATTGAAACAACCGAAGCACGGCGCTCTTCCTCCTCACGCGCAAGACGAGACTCTTCCTCTGCTTTCTCTCGTGCGATGCGCTCTTGCTCCTCATTCTCTCGTGCGATGCGTGCCTCTTCCTCTGCCTTCTCTCGTGCGATGCGTGCTTCTTCCTCTGCCTTCTCTCGTGCGATGCGCTCCTGTTCTGCTTTTTCAAGATCTATTCGTTCTTGCTCAATTAAGCTTTGAGATGTAGCAAATAAACGTAAACCTATTTGGGACGATTGTGATGATGATTCTTTTGATGACTTGCTTTTTATTTCACAATCGCTACGCAAAGAATCATAGCTTCCTCCACAAACATAATAATTTGTTTGATAACGTATATTCACATCTTGGGTAGAGGTCCATTCCTCAACATTACCATGCATATCATAAAAGCCCCAAACATTAGCTTTTTTCTTGCCAACAGGGTTTGTCTCATAGTCTGAATTACTATAAAACCATGCAATACTATAAATATCATCACTATATGATGTTTTCCCATAATATCCCGTACCTCCTGCAGCACATGCATATTGCCATTCCTCTACTGTAGGAAGACGGAAGGTCATTCCTGCATTTACAACCTCTGGATGAGCATTTAGTTTCTCTATAAAGGTCTGACAATCTTCCCATGACACATTTTCTACAGGATGAGATAAATCTTCACTGAATTTTGAAGGATTATCTCCCATTATTACACACCACTGCTCTTGAGTTACTTCAAACTTACCCATCATATGATATTTTTCTGGCACGCGAACCATGTTCTCAATTATACCTAGAACAACTTGACGCTCCTTTTCCTCCTTAGCCTTACGCTTAGCTTCTTGCTCTGCTAAATATTCTTCTTTAGATAGCATAACAAGACGTAAACCTGCTGAGCCATCATTCCTATATCTATTTCCATTAGGGGTTGGATACATTTCTCGGTCATCATCATCATAATAATAATAACTATAATCTGAAGAATAATTTCCACTACCAGCAAGAACATAATCCTCAGAGTCTTCTATAATGGTAAACTCGCGAACATTGCCATCCATATCGTATAGACCGATTGTATTAGGTTCTCCTTCTCCAACTGGTCTTGTTTCATACATATAGGCACCATAAGAAAGATCATCATCACTTTCTATATCTGCATCGCCATATGCATGATACCATTCATCAACTGTTGGGAGTCTAAAAATCAATCCCTTCTCTTGTATTTCTGGAAGAGCATTCAATCTCTCAACAAATTCCTCAGCCTGCTCAAATGTTATTGGGTACGCAGGGCGAGACATATCGCCTTCATAATTCATGTTTTCTTCCATGACATAATTCCATTCAGCCATGGTAACTTCATATTTGCCTATTTTATAATTCTTGCCAGGCACCTCGACCATATTTCCTACTAGATTAGGAATTGTATTGGCTTGGACTATATGATTTGTCACAATAAATCCAATGATTAATGAGGCAACTAAAACAATAACAATAACGAAAAGCGTTACTAGCTTTCGCTTATTTTTTGCAAAACAAAGCTTTATCTTTGATTGGCCTTTATTTGCCTCTATTTTATTTGCCTCTAGCTCTTCCTTTGTTAAAGGCTTAACAAATACCGTAACAAACAAAAGCCATAAAGAAGAAATAGCATAAGTCAAATAAAATGCAACACTTACTAAAAAGAAGACGAATGAAACGCTATCAGAATATCCATACGCAAATCCATTGTACACCATATCAAAGTTTTGGTATCCCAAATATGAAATCATATTTACCATAGGCTTAAAGCTTAAACACTCTTCGAAATCTAGTGAATATAAATATCCTTCATAAAAGGAATTATAAACTATAAAAAGACCTACAAGTAAAACGAAAGAAATTATAGGAATTAGGAATAATTTTCCTGAATACCCAACACTATGGAGTCGTCTTATCATTACAGACAAGTATCCGATGAAAAACCTCAAGAAAACATATAACACGCATAAACTTATTGGTAGTGTTAATGATAATATTAAATATTCCTTATCATCACAAAACGCAAAAGCTTCATCAGTAACTGCAGCCAAAATGTTTATTATATTTGAAGTAAAACATAATACGAAAGGAATAGCGAGCAAAAGCAGTGGGAAAATAAAATATTTTGCATTGTGTTCAAATCTATTAGCTGTTCCCTTAAAATTAAACCAATTATTCCACAAGCTCTCGACTGCAGAAGGGAAATCAACAACTTCCTTCTTTGGTTTATTAACATTAATCTGTTTTAAGCTTGAATGCTTTGTCTTTGTTCCAAAACAGAACAGTTTTAAAACAAAAATGCAATGGTATATACCAAAAATTGGGCAAAGTATATACAACCCGATAGGGATTTCATAGTCATCATAAGAATAGTACCACATAGAGTAGCCATCATAACCATACTCGGAAATGCAATAAATTATACCACCTAGAAGTAGTAGATAAATGAGTATATATAAGTAAGGATAAGCACCACTATCTCTTAGCCTTCTAATGTACAAGGAAATAACACCAGAAATAATGCATATGATTAAAGGCAAAACAAAAACGAGAACAAATATACCCAATATTAACAAAGAACAAATAAAATAAAAACCATAGTGAGACCATGTAATTTGAGAAAGCTGGGTTATATATAAGAGAGAAGAAAAACCTTGAAAAGGTATTAGAAAAGCTAACAATAGAAATAGCGCTATCAAATTAACAATTAATACACCAGCATAAAATTCCTTTCTAGAAGAAACACCTTTATAATCAAAGCATCTCTTAAAGAATGCAACAAAGCCTGCTGAAAACGTTTTCTTATCTATTGGTGCTTGTGTAGTTATAGGTTCTACTGATTTTTCTTTGTCTGAATCAATAGATTTCTCTTCGGTCTTCTCTATCGAAGCAACCGGTTGTGTCTGCAGAGCAGCATCTTCAGTCTTAGAAAGGAAGGCAACATATCCCTTCTTAAATTTTTCAGCTAATTTCTTTATTTCATCAAAGCCTCCACCTGCTTTGAATGCAGCAATAGCAATAACTTCAAGACCTAAATTATACAAAAATGAATATGTACTAATTGAAAGGAATATTGAAATAAAATTAACAACAATAAAATATTTAATATATAGAATATAGGCTCGTTTACTATTTGTTAACAAACAATATGATACAGCTGTTAATAGAATAATAGTATCTACCAACACTAGGGAAATATAAACAAAGTCCTGATAATAACCTAAATTTAATATTGTTATAAATAAATTTACAACTAGGGTTACATACACAAATCTCTTCAACAATTTTCCTTGTTTTCGCAAGGAATACAAGAAGAACAGCGATATAAGCATCATATAAAATATAGAGCTAAATGCACTTACTAATATTCTCACCTTTGAGGAGTAATGTGCACTTAACTCATATACAGAGACTGTTGGTTTATTCCAAAAACTATTATGAGAAAGCGTCTCAATAAAACCATTAACTAAGCCTAATACTACCAAAACCAAGCTAGTTAGCACGATTATATTAAAACAAGTAATAGATTCCTTTCTAACCCACTTCTCTGAAAAATTATTTACCTTTGTTTTAAGATTCTTTAATAAATTAGCAACTGGCATCTTTGCTAAGCTTGCCTTAAATTTCTCTATTCTTTCTTTTAGAGAGATTTTTGGCTGAGAATATCTATTATAAGCATATTGATTAGGTTGTTGTTGGAAATTAGGCACATTCTGTGGTGCTGCATTTGGAACATTCTGTGGTGCTGCATTTGGAACATTCTGTGGTGCTGTACGTGGTGCGTTCTGTGGCGCTGCCTGTGGTGCTGCCTGTGGTGCTGCATTTGGAACATTCTGTGGTGCATTCTGTGGTGTTGCCTGTGGAGCTGTACGTGGCGCTACCTGTGGTGCTACTGTTGGTGCTGCCTGAGGAGCTGTACGTGGCGCATTTTGTGGTGCATTCTGAGGTGCATTCTGTGGCGCTGCCTGAGGAGCTGTACGTGGCGCATTTTGTGGTGCTACTGTTGGCGCTGCCTGTGGTGCTGCAGTTGCTGTAGCTATTGCTGTAGCTGTTGACACATTTTGTGGCACACCATGTGTAACAATTTTTGGAACTAAACGCTTAACCTCCTGAGAATTACCTTCTGACGTTTTTTGCGCTTTTCCCTGTTGCTCTTTATTTTCTACCTTTGGCTGAAAAGGCTCGATAATCTCACCACACTTAACACATTTAATACTACTCATAACTTGTGAGATCATTATCATATTTCCACATTTAGGACAACGCAAAATAGGCATAACTATTTCCTCCTTAAACATCAAACGATATCTTTTTTCTGTTTTAAACCAATAATATTTTAATAAATCTTAGCCAAACACTAATTACTACCACAAATAAACAAAACTAATAGCCTTGTTCAATAACTACATTTATTGGATAATAATAGTATCAACTAATAAATCTTTGTGCAAGAATTAATCGAGTAGGAGGAGTTTTAACTCCTCCTCTCACACCACCGTACGTGCCGTTCGGCATACGGCGGTTCAACCCATTTTTTTTCTTTTATATACTTGATGTCATAGCTACTTGTCTTTCAAGATAGTAATCTAAAAGGC
>JAZNPC010000056.1:0-30822 GCA_045589455.1 Kiritimatiellia bacterium | reverse complement strand
GCCTTTTAGATTACTATCTTGAAAGACAAGTAGCTATGACATCAAGTATATAAAAGAAAAAAAATGGGTTGAACCGCCGTATGCCGAACGGCACGTACGGTGGTGTGAGAGGAGGAGTTAAAACTCCTCCTACTCGATGTTCACTCATCATTCTTCATTTTAATTCATCACTATTTAATGTGGTATTGGTTTTTTATGTAAAATTTTTTTCTTGAAGTTTTTTTACTCCATATGTTAATATTAACGAGACATTAGGGGTTAAAATTAATAAAAAAGAGGTAAAATGAAAAATTTATTACTACTAGTACTTGCTTTTGCAATGATGTTTCAGCTTTCTGCAGCAGAGGCAGTAGCTGATGTACCAGCTAAAATCGTAGTTGCTTGCGTTGGTGATAGTATTACCTATGGTCACGGAGCATCCAATAGAGATGCTGCATCCTATCCAGCTGTTCTTCAGAAGCTATTAGGAGATGAGTGGGAGGTCCATAATTTTGGTCACAATGCTCGTACAGCACTTGATGAAGGTAAAGAGTGGAATGGTCAAGGAGGAATGGGCTATAGAAAGTCCCCAAATTTTGCTAAATCAAAGGAGTGCAAGCCAAACTATGTTATCTTTATGCTTGGTTCAAATGATAGCAAAAAGGTTAACTGGGAAGGCAATGAGGAAACCTTTAAGAAGAATTATGCAGCACTTGTAGATGAATATCTAGCATTAGACTCAAAGCCAGTAGTAATAATTGGTACGTCTGCCTATGTTCAAAAGGATAGATGGCAGATTACTGAGGCAGTAGTGGGCTATGAGATTGCTCCATGGCAGAGAGAATTTGCTAAAGAACGTGGACTACCAATTGTTGATATTTATGAGCTAACAAAGGCTAATGAGGCAGGTAGCTATTGTGATGGTATTCATCCAAATGACAAAGGTTATGCACTTATAGCAGAGGCATTTGCAGCAAAGCTTCGTGAGCTAGCAGAATAATCTTTTAAAATTGAACAGTTTTAAAAAAAGAAGCAAGCGCTCAAGTAATTGGGCGCTTGCTTTTTTTACTTATTGGGGCAGTCTACTGCCGCATTTTATTTATACCAACAAGGATTTCATATATCGAATTGTAAGATCTAATCCTCGTTCGCCTAAATCTCCCTGCCATGTGTTAGAATGTGGCTCAATAGATAGCGTGCCATCGTAGTTTGCTGCATATAGCAGGCCAAGAATTGCACGCCAATTTATCATATCAAGACCTGCTGGAGGGTCATCTACATGTGCGCCATTAACATTTAGTGATCCCTTAACATGAACATGGTAAAAACGGTGTCCCCAAGTCTTAATTTCTTCGTAATAATCTCTTCCACCATTGATAGAGTGTGAAGCATCAAACTTAATGCCTAAATCCTTAAGCTCACCGTGAATAACCTCCCAGGCAGATGCTTTATCTACAAAGCTATTCCAGTGGCAATTATATGTAGCAATCTTAACATTTAATGGCTTAGCAAATTCAATCAATTCGCCAAAATACTTAATTGCCATTTCGTAATTGCGGAATAGGCTCATTCCTTCAACAAAGTTGCATCCACAGTTGTAAACAGGGCAACCAATCTCGGAGCATGTTTTGATTACATTTTTTGCTTCTTCCAATAAATCCTGCTTGATTGCTCCATTAGCATCGAGAGGTCCACCTTCGCCATTCCAACGACCCACAGATAAAATAGGTATGCCAGTATCAGCAATCAATTTTTTAAGTTCTTCTTTTCGAGAGATAAATCCCTGAGCATCTGGAGTAAAATTGCAGCAAAGCTCAATAAACTCTAGCCCTTTCCCCTTTACATATTCAAAACCCTTTGCATCGCAATCGTTTTTTATCATTCCTAATTTCATAATTATCCCATTGTCGTTTGTTTGTTTTAGTTGAAGTTGTTATTGAATTTATATAAATCACCAACTTGGTTATATTTAAATTTTACGACATAAAACAACCCTCAGTCAATAATAATGTTTCGGATGATGCATCTAAATTATTCTCTCGTTAAACCTTATAAACCTAGCCATCACACCAGCAATCCCAGCCCCTATTCGTGTCTATTCGTGTTCATTCGTGGTTTCAAACTCATCCGTGCTCATCCGTGTTTTTGGAATGTGCTATTGCACAATGCGCGCTAAAGCACGCTGCTCCGATATCCCAGAACCCCAAGCGCCAGCGCCCGTCATCCATTCTCCGTGTCTCCTTTCTCCGTTTCCTCCGTGTTTCGCCGAAGGCTCCAGCGCCAGCGCTCATCACAACCAATTCGTGTTCATTCGTGGTTTCAAACTCATCCGTGTCTATTGGTTGTTGATTGTTGTATCGTTTTTAAGAGTCCTACTTGCACCTGCTCCGACAGGTGCGTATATTCAAATTTAGGTCAAAAAAACTTTTTAAAATATCCCCAAAATTCAAAATTTTCGCTTGAAAATTTGGGCCAATATAAAGTATTATATCCGTTTTAGTAATCCAAAGGGCCCAAAGTCTCTTTGGGCTTAATGCAAACTATTATATCTATAAGGTTTCCTATTATGGCACGTACAACATCACTAGATAAAGTAAGAAATATCGGCATTATGGCTCATATCGATGCTGGTAAGACAACAACTTCTGAGCGTATCCTTTTCTACTGCGGTGAGTCTCACAAGCTAGGTGAGGTTCATGATGGCGCAGCAACAATGGACTTCATGGTACAGGAGCAGGAGCGTGGTATCACAATCGGTTCTGCTGCTACATCAGCATTCTGGCGCAAGCACCAGATCACACTAATCGATACTCCGGGACACGTAGACTTTACCGCTGAGGTAGAGCGCTCACTTCGCGTTCTTGACGGTGCGGTTGCTCTATACTGCGCAGTTGGTGGCGTTCAGCCTCAGTCTGAGCAAGTATGGCGTCAGTCAGAGAAGTACGAAGTACCTAAAATCGCTTTCGTAAACAAGATGGATCGTATCGGTGCAGATTTCTTCGGCGTTGTTAACTCAATCCATACAGTTCTAAAGGCAAACCCAGTTCCAGTAGTAATCCCAATCGGTGCTTCTGACACATTCCGTGGCGTAGTTGACCTACTAAAGATGAAGGCAATTATCTTTGACGAGGAGTCAAATGGTATGGCTTTCCACGAGGAAGATATTCCAGCAGATTTGGTTGATACAGCTAATGAGTGGCGTCAGAACCTAGTAGAGAAGGTTGCAGAGACAGATGACACTCTACTTGAGAAGTTCTTCGCTGGTGAAGAAATCACAGTTGCTGAGATGATTCCAGCAATCCGTAAGGCAACAATCGCACGTAACATTGTTCCTGTACTTTGCGGTACAGCATTCCGTAACAAGGGTGTTCAGCCACTACTTGACGCTATCGTAGATTACCTACCTTCTCCACTAGATATTAGCGACGTTGTTGGTTCTATCTCTGAAGAGCAGCAGGCAGCAGGTGTTGAGCCACCAGTACGTAAGGCAGACGATGATGAGCCATTCTCAGCTCTTGCATTTAAGATCGTTGCTGATAAGCACATGGGTAAGCTTGTTTATATCCGTATTTATTCTGGTACTCTTGAGACAGGTGCTACTGTTTGGAACAGCACACGTGAGCAGGCACAGCGCATTGGCCGTATCGTTCGCATGCACGCTAACAAGCAGGAATCACTTGAGACAGCACAGGCTGGTGATATCGTAGCAGTAGTTGGTCTCTCACGCACACGTACAGGTGATACAATCTGTGTTAAGGAGAATCCAATTGTTCTTGAGTCTATTGAGTTCCCAACACCAGTTATCTCTATCTCTATTAAGCCAGCATCACGCGGTGATAATGAGAAGCTAATCAAGGGCTTGCAGGCACTTGCTGACGAGGATCCAACCTTCGTTATCAGCTTCGATGAGGAGACAGAGGAAACAATCATTTCTGGTATGGGTGAGTTGCACCTCGAAATCATCGTTGATCGCTTGAAGCGTGAGTTCGGTGTTGAGGCTGATATTGGTCGCCCAGAGGTAGCATACCGCGAGACAGCAACAGTTACAGTTGAGGGTGACTACAAGCACGTTAAGCAGTCTGGTGGTTCTGGTCAGTATGGTCACGTATATCTACGTCTTGAGCCACAGGATGCAGGTAAGGGCTTCACATTCATCAACGAGATCAAGGGTGGTGCAATTCCTGGCGAATACATCCCAGCTTGCGAAAAGGGTGTTATCGCTGCAATGGAGAAGGGTCCATATGCTGCATATCCAGTAGTTGATATGAAGGTAACTCTATACGATGGTACATACCATGAGGTTGACTCATCTGCAATCGCATTCGAATTGGCAGCTCGTCAGTGCTTCAAGCAGCTAATGCTTAAGGGTAACCCACAGCTTCTAGAGCCTGTTATGGCTGTTGAAGTAACACTTCCAGAGGATTACCTAGGTGCAGTAACAGGTTCTATCTGTCAGCGCCGTGGCCGTATCGATCAGATGAACGAGAAGGCAGGTATGAAGATTGTTTCTGCATACGTTCCACTATCTGAAATGTTTGGTTACTCCAACACAGTACGTACATTGACACAGGGTCGTGGTTCCTTCACAATGATCTTCGATCACTACGAAGCAGTTCCATTCATCATCACTGAGCAAATCATTGCTAAGCGTAAAGAAACTGGTAAGCTTCGCTAATAAAACAAAAAAGGGCGTCCTTCGGGACGCTTTTTTTTTAGATAATAGGTAATAAGTAATAGGTGATAGGGAAGTGCTACGGTGTTCTTAACAGTATTCACTGGATTTGTTGATTGTTGGCTGTTGTATCGTTATACGAGTTTTGCTTGCGTCTGCTCCGACAGGCGCGCCCATCAGACACGTCTCCCATTCTCCACAGTTTCCAATCTCCCTTAGGCGGGAGCTAGCGTAGAATTAGCCATCACGTGTATCACGCTAGCTGGCTTTTGCCTTGTTAAGTTTAGGATAATATCAATTATAGTAAATTTTATAAAAGTGTATAATCTTTAAGAATTAAAGCGTATATAATATATAAAGAGTTTTTTATATAATAATTTTTTCTATTGGAGAAGCTTATGAAAAAATATCTATATTTATTGATGATGTTAGTCGCTTGCCTTGCTGTAACCTCTTGTAGTGATGGTTCAATAAGTAGCGGAATGGTAGAAGAGAGTGCTGAACCTGTTGAAGGTAAGGCTTATACAGAAACAAAAAACGGCATTAATTGGCGATATACTCCTCGTGGTGAAGGTGTAGAAATTTTAAAAACTGAGCTAGAAGGAAATGTCAAAATTCCTTCTGAATTAGGTGGTCTTCCTGTAACAATAATAGGAACAGATGCCTTATCTGAATGTGTTGGTTTAACAGACATTACAATTCCAGAAAGTGTTACTACAATCAAAGATTGCGCATTTAGAGGTTGTGAAGATTTAACAAGTATCAAAATTTTTAGAGGCGTTACATCTATTGGTAGTGGTGCATTTGAGGATTGTAAAAAATTAACTGAAATTACAATTCCATCAAGTGTTACCATCATTGGTGATAGTGTTTTTTATGGGTGTGAGAGATTGCAGAGCGTAAAAATATCCTCAAACGTTACATCTATCGGGGAGAATACCTTTAGAAATTGTAAAAGGTTAAGTAGCGTAAAAATCCCTAAAGGGGTAACCTCCATTGGCGATGGTGCGTTTTCTGGTTGTGAGCGTTTAACAAGTATCTCAATACCACAAAGTGTAACGTCAATTGGCAATAGAGCGTTTGAGGATTGTGAAAGTTTAACTAGTATAAAAATACCATCAAGTGTTACATCTATTGGTGTCGTTGCGTTTGTGGATTGTGATGACTCTCTTTATGACACAACAACAATACCTGGTCTTAGATTGGTAGATGGATGGGTTGTGGGATTCGAGAAAGATTGTCCTATGTCTTTGAATTTAAAGGGTGTTCGTGGCATAGCCAATCGTGCTCTCTCGGGAATACCCAATATAGTTGTTTCTAATGATGATCCTAAATATACCTCTCAAGATGGCATTTTATATTCTAAAGATATGACAAAATTAATTTGCTGTCCTAGAGAAAAAGAAACTTGTTTTATTCCATCAAGTGTTACAACAATTGTTGACGATGCGTTTTATTGGTGTCCTAATTTAACCAGCATAGAAGTATCAAGAAACAATCACTTTTATGTATCAATAGATGATGTTTTATTTTCAAAAGACATGACGAAATTAATTGTTTGTTCAAAGAACAAAAGGTCATATTCAATCCCATCTGGTGTTACGTCAATTGGTAATGGCGCTTTTTCTTTCAGTGGCAATTTAACCAGCCTAGAAATTCCATCTAGCGTAACATCAATTGGTGAATATGCGTTTGGTTGTTGTAACGGTTTAACCAGCCTAGAAATTCCATTTGGTGTTCGGTCAATTGACGACGCTGCGTTTGCGTTTTGCATAGAATTAGACAGCCTAGAAATTCCATCTAGTGTTACCAGAATCGGAAACTCTGCGTTTTATTTTTGCACAAGTTTAGTCAGTATCGAAATTCCATCTAGCGTTACATCAATCGGAGACGAAGTATTTGATGAGCATTATAAGTTAACTAGAGTTGAGCTTCCAAGAAAGTTTGTGGGAGATAGAGAAAGACTTGGTATTGATAATACTGTAAAAATTATACCAGTAGACTAAACGATAAAAACGAGAGAGGATTATTTCGTCTCTCGTTTTTAATTTTACGTGATGTGTTTTTCCCCACAACACTATTAACAGTAACGCGCTCGCTTGCGCACCTCAATTCACCTCATTTCCATCCGTGTTATCCGTGTTTAAAACCACACTATGTGTGTCCGTGTTCTTGAATGCGCGCTAAAGCACTCTGCTTCGATATCCCAAATTTCCTCCGCGCCTCCGTGACCTCCGTAGCCATCACGTATGCGTCTCTGGGTGAGCCCCACTCTGTTGCCGTTGTTGCAATTTAATATCCGTTATGGTAAAATTTATGTGTTTTTTAATTCGCCCCACGCGCGTCCAATTTACTAATTTAAGAGCTTTAAAAAATGAAATGTGAAATTTGCCATATAAATGATGCAGAACAACCCATTGTCAAAACAGAAAATGGCGTTGCTAAGGAACTCTATGTCTGCAAATCCTGCGCTAGTCAATTAAAGGTAGGGCAGATTGGCAAATATTCCATGGCAGATGTCCTTTTTGATTTTTCTTCTGCAAAACAAAGCGAAGAAAATGAGCCTCCTAAAATAGAACAAGCTTGCCCAACCTGTGGAACTACTTTTGCTGTTATCCATCGGGATCATCGCGTTGGTTGCCCAGATTGCTATGCTGCTTTCGAAGAGCAACTTGATAGGATGGTTGCTGTATATAATAGCTCTGAATTCGATTTAGTACGGACAGATGTTGATAATCTAAAGCAGAAGCTAGAAGCCGCAATTGCGGATGAGCGCTATGAGGATGCAGCAGTTCTTCGTGATTTAATTAACTCAAAAGAAAAAGCAAAATCTCTTAACCCATTTGCTAATAAAGCTGAAAAACCTAGCATGCCACCTGATTTGCTCAATGCAATGAAAAAAATGGGTATCGATATTGATATAATTGCAAAGCCAAGTAATGATGATGATGACGACGATTTAGATATTGGCTTTGATGATGATTCTTCTGATGATGATGACCCATTTTAATCTCTTTTGATTTGCTACATGAAAATGAATTAAAGGAAAACAATTTCCAGAACGACTATGCTATGAATAAAAAAGCAACTAAACCAAAGAAGTATTTCTCAAATGCTACAGAACGAGAGATTGCAAAATTGTATCAGGATTCTCTTTCAAACGAGAATCTAGGTGATATTCTTTTGTGCACAAATTGCGTTGTCAGAAGAAATGTCGCAGGAGAGCAATTTGTTAAAACAGATGATGAGGATACTCATAAGCCTCTTTTTGACAATATTGCCAATGCAATATCTGTGGTGTTGGATGGTGTGTATCGTAAAACTCCTTTTGATGTGAAGGACCTTTATTCAACTAATATTATGATTACATCAACTTCTCCCTATATTGCAGCCTTGCTTGATGAGCCAGTAAGTAATAAATATTCTGCATATCTTGCTGATGAGAGAAGCAGAAATTTCTGCTCCTATATGGATTTGTATTCTGAAGATTCATCTCGTTATACTCTTTTAGGTTATGATAATCATATTACTCATGTAACAACAGCCGATACAGTAGTAAATGCTTTTACTACAGCATTAGAGGATTTAGAGTATATTAAGCAAATTGCAAATATTGAATATGCAGTCCACCCACGCTTCGGCTATCTAACCACAAAGCCAGAGCATTGTGGCTCTGGCATAACAATTGCAACGCTTCTCGCACTTCCTGCGCTTGCAATTCGTGGAGGGCTTGAAGCAGTGTTAAATGGAGTTCAACGCTTAGAGTATGATGTTGTCCCAGCTATTGAGGAGCTATCTGAATTAGATGGTGGGCTTGCAGAAAAGCAGCGTTCTCCTCTGTTTGGTAAGGCAGCACCTGGTGCCCTATATTATATCACAGCAAGTGTTCCTCAAGAGGGCTATGAAGAGTTTCTAAAGCAGTATACAGAGACAGTTTGCACAGTCGTTACCGCTGAAACAGAGGAGCGTGTAAAGCTTACATGCGCAAATAATAACTTAATGCGGGTAGATGATGATATAAATGTATTGTTTGACATTTATTCAGAGGGTGCTGCTACCATTTCTGCAAGCGCAATGAATGGGCATTTGGCAAACGGGGCAAATATGTTTGCTATGTCACATAATTGCTTCTTTGACAATCTATCTTTGATTTGCATGGATAAGGTTTATTTCTTCAACAATGGACCTGTCGAAGAAGATATGGAAATGATTTCTCCTTATGCACATTATCAAAATCATCTTGTGAACTCTCTTTGGTTTTCAGAGAGAGTTTCTGTGGATTTAATGCAACGCCATTGTAGCTATGCTAGGTTGATTAATGAATTAAGCCGCTGCAAATGCTTTGCTGAGATGGTGTTAAATCCATTTCGTGCAGGAAAATTAGAAAGCCATGAATCAGTAGCTGAGCGCATTGAAAAACAACAGGCGAAGAAAAAGAAAGCTGCTACTGCTAAAAAGTCTACAAAGAAAAAGCCAACATCAAATAAGACGAAAAAAACAAAATAATTTTAAAATCAAAACTAAGGGTAATAAATAAAATGAGAATAAAGGTATGTAAGTTCGGCGGTAGCTCCGTTGCAAGCGCTGAACAGATTAAGAAGGTTATCAATATTATCACTAGCGATGTAGATCGTCGCATAGTTGTTGTTTCTGCACCTGGCAAAAGATTTTCTGCAGATACAAAGGTAACTGATATGCTAATTGCTCTAGCAAATTGCGTGCTTGAGGGTCGCTCAACAGATGACGCAGTTGCAGCAATTCTAGATCGTTTTGAATCAATTCGTGCAGAGCTTGATTTGTCTCAAGGCTTGATGGAAACAGTAAAGCAGGAGCTAACCAAGCGCATTAGTTTGCCAACCACAAATCCAGGCGCATTCATGGATGGTGTTAAGGCTCTAGGTGAGGAATTTTCTGCTCGCTTCTGTGCAGAGGCTTTCACAAAGCTTGGCTATCCAGCAATCTATGCTGATCCAAGAGAGGCAGGTATGCTTCTTTCTGATGAGTATGGTAATGCTCAGCTATTGCCAGAATCAATGGCTCTATTGCATGACTACCTTCATTCAATTAAAGAGATCGTTATCTTCCCAGGCTTCTATGGCTACACACGCTCTGGCTCTGTTGTAACCTTCTCTCGTGGTGGTTCAGATATTACAGGTGCAATTCTTGCTGCAGCAATGCACGCAGATGTTTATGAGAATTTCACAGACGTAGATTCCGTATATCCTGTTGATCCTCGCATTGTTCCAGAGGTGAAAGAGGGTATTAAGGAAATGACCTTCCGCGAAATGCGTGAGCTTTCATATGCTGGCTTTGGTGTTTTCCATGACGAAGCAATTATGCCAGCAGTTCGTGCAGGCATCCCAATCAATATTCGCAACACAAATCGTCCAGATGAGCCAGGCACAATGGTGCTTCCTCGTCGTAAGACAATTCCTGGTCGCGTAATTGGTTTGGCATGTGCTACAGGCTTCGGCACTCTATACACAAGTAAGTACATGATGAACCGTGAGGTTGGCTTTGGTGTTAAGCTATTAACAATTCTTGCAGAGGAAGGTGTTTCCTTTGAAACAATTCCTGCTGGTGTTGATAATATGTCTGTTATCATCCGTGATGCACAGTTTACCGATGAAGTAAAGGCAAAGGTGTTTGCACGTATCCACACAGAGCTAAAGGTTGATGAGCTATCCTATGAGGGTGGTCTTGCAATTATCATGGCAGTAGGTGAGGGCATGCGTGGTGCCGCAGGTGTTGCTGCACGTATCATGCAGGCAATTGCAGATGCAGATGTAAGTGTTGAAATGATCAACCAGGGTTCATCAGAAATTAGCATGATGTTCGGTATCCGTTCAATCAATCTTAAGACTGCAGTTCGTGCTCTATACAAAGAGCTATTCAAATAATCAAATTCTTATAACTTATCTAAATTCTGCACATTGCTGCAGAATTTAGATTTATCGCGCTGCGTGTTTCTTAATAAAAAAGAAATGCCAGCGCATTAAATATTAAACCACAAAATCACTTTTAGTTATGGCAGGCGAATACGCATTTTCTCTAATCAATGTTACAAAGCAACATGAGCAAAAAACCATCCTTGAGGATGTTTGCTTATCCTTCTTCCACGGAGCACATATTGGTGTTATTGGTGCTAACGGCTCTGGTAAGTCCTCCTTGCTTCGCATCCTAGCAGGTCTAGATAAAGAATTTATGGGAGATTGCGTAATTGCTAAAAACACAAAGGTTGGCTATCTTCCTCAGGAGCCAGAGCTCGATCCATCAAAGACAGTTATGGAATGCGTGCAAGAGGGTGTTGCTGAGCAGCAAGCAATTCTTGACCGCTATGATGAGCTTTGCGGAATGCTTGGCGATGAAATGTCTGATGAGGAAATGGATAAGCTAAACAATGAGCTTGGCCGCATTCAAGATCAGATTGATGCTAATGACCTTTGGGAGCTTGATCACACTGTTGAGATGGCAATGGAAGCACTACGCCTTCCTGAGCCAGAGGCATCAGTTGCTCCTCTTTCTGGTGGTGAGCGCCGCCGCGTGGCATTGTGTCGTCTTCTAATTTCAAAGCCAGATGTTCTATTGCTTGACGAGCCAACCAACCACCTCGATGCAGAATCAGTTGCTTGGCTAGAAAATTATCTAAAGGATTTTAAGGGCACACTAATCGTTGTCACCCACGATCGCTATTTCTTGAGCAATGTGACCGAGTGGATTCTTGAGCTAGACAGTGGCCGCACCTTCCCATACAAGGGCAACTATGAGGCATGGCTAGAGCAGAAGCAGGCAATGATGCAGCGTGAGGCAAAGCAGGCAGAGTCACGCCGCAAGCTAATTGAGAATGAGCTTGAGTGGGTTCGCACAAATCCATCAGGCCGCCATGCAAAGAGTCAGGCACGTGTTAAGCGCTATGAGGAGCTAGCTGCTCAGCAGGTAAACACACGTGAGGATGATTTGCGTATTCGCATTCCATCTGGCCCACGCCTAGGCGATGTTGTTGTTCGTGCCAAGGATGTGGCAATGGGCTTTGGTGATAAGCTATTGTTTGAGCACATGGATTTTGATTTACCACGTGGTGGTATTGTTGGTGTTATTGGTGCTAACGGTGCAGGTAAAACCACAATGTTTAAGCTTCTTACAGGAAAGCTAAAGCCAATTTCTGGTGAGCTACAGATTGGTGAAACAGTTCAGCTTTCTTATGTTGATCAGCTCCGTGATGAGCTTGATCCTAATAAAACAATTTATGAAGAAATTACTGGTGGTTCAGAATATGTTTCTCTTGCTGGTTCATCCATGATGAATGGTCGCGCTTATTGCAGTCGCTTCAACTTCAAGGGCTCTGAGCAGCAGAAGAAGATTGCCTGGCTCTCCGGTGGTGAGCGCAATCGCGTGCACCTAGCAAAGCTACTTCGCTCCGGCGGTAATTTGCTATTGCTTGACGAACCTACCAACGATCTAGACGTTGCCACACTTCGTTCCCTAGAAGAAGGTCTTCAGGACTTTGGTGGCTGCGTAATGGTTGTAAGCCATGACCGCTATTTCCTAGACAGAATTGCAACTCACATTCTTGCTTTTGAGGGTGATTCAAAGGTTACCTGGTTTGAGGGTAACTATCAGGAATATCATGAGCAGCGTCGTCGTCTACTAGGTGATGCAGCAGATCGCCCAACCCGCGTTCGCTTCCGCAAGCTAGGTAAATAATTCTTTCTATGAGACTTTCTCTTGCTCCGCTCCGAGGTTTAACGGTTGCGACCTATCGCACCTGCTACACAGAATATTTTGGCAATAGCTATGATTATACTGTTGCTCCATTTATTCCTTTAACCACGGCCGGACGCATCCAACCCAAGCTTCTAAAGGATATCTTTCCTGAGGTATGTGGCACCATGCCCACAGTGCCACAGGTAATTGGCAAGGATCCAGAGCGACTCATCGAGATGGCAAATGCCATGAAGGAATATGGCTACAATGAGCTAAATCTAAATTGTGGCTGTCCTTGGAAATTTGTTGCCAAGAAGGGAAGAGGAAGTGGACTTCCAGAAAACCCAGAATTATTTGAAGCAATGCTTGCTGCTGGTGTTGAAGTAATGCCAGGTGGTTTTTCAATAAAGATTCGTCTTGGCAGAAAAACAACAGACACATTAGCAACGCTTGTACCAATCATAAATTGTTATCCTTTAAAGGAAATTATCATACATCCTCGTACAGGTGAGCAGATGTATGAAGGCGATGTCTTTTTAGATAAATTTGCTGAAATAGTAGATTCCTTCACAGCACCAGTTGTTTACAATGGCGATATCAAGACAGTCTCTGATGCGCTTTATTTGGTGAAGCGTTTTCCAAAGCTTTCTGGTTTGATGCTAGGTCGTGGAGCCTTCGAAGATCCATTTCTTCCTGGTGATATAGCAGCAGCCTTTGCTGCTGGTGAGGAATATGCTGGTGAGCTAGGGGACACCCTGCCTCATACCCAGACTCTGCCACACACACCAGAGCGTAAGCAGCAGGTCTTAACCTTTGCCAATGCACTATATCAAAGATATAGTGAAGAGCTATTTGGTCCTGCACCAATACTTGGCCGCATGAAGGAATTCTGGGAGTACACTGCCACATATTTTGACAATGGGGCAGAGCAGCTCCGCAAGGTACAGCGCTCCAAATCCCTCGCCGAATACGAGCTCGCCGCCACCCAATTTAAATAAAGCTTTCTTTGACAGGATTCACCAGATTTGGTCGGATGCTACGGCGTGTTTTGTTTGTTAGTTGTTGTATCGTTGGCGGTTGGCTGTTGATTGTTGAATTGTTCCCTTGGTGCTCCTCCCGCGCTTCCCATCACACCTTCCACACTGCGCGCTAAAGCACGCTGCTCCGATATCCCAGAACTCATCCGTGTAAATCCGTGTCCATCCGTGTTTTTGAAATGTGCTGTTGCACAATGCGCGCTAAAGCACGCTGCTCCGATATCCCAGAACCCCAAGCGCCAGCGCTTTTTATCAATTCTCCGTGCCTCCGAGTCTCCGTTTTCTCCGTGTTTGCGCCGCAGGCTCCAGCGCCAGCGCCCATCACAACCAATTCGCGTACATTCGTGTTTATTCGTGGTTTCAAACTCATCCGTGTAAATCCGTGTCCATCCGTGTTTTTGAAATGTGCTATTGCACAATGCGCGCTAAAGCACGCTACTCCGATATCCCAGAACCCCAAGCGCCAGCGCTTTTTATCAATTCTCCGTGCCTCCGATTCTCCGTTTTCTCCGTGTTTGCGCCGCAGGCCCCAGCGCCAGCGCCCATCACAACCAATTCGCGTACATTCGTGTTTATTCGTGGTTTCAAACTCATCCGTGCCTATCCGCGTGAGCCGTGTATTTTTTTGCATAAATTCTTGACCTAGTTTTACTTATTTTGGTATTATCTAAATACAATCAATTTCAGGCTTTGTATAGATTGCTTAATCAAAAAAAGTCAACCCTTAAATGAAAAAGGTGTATTATGAATAAATCACTCAAGTTATTAGCTTTGTTTTTAGTATCATCAGTTTTTGCTGTATTCGCTAATGCAGAAACAATTAATAAAGAAGATTTTCTCTACTCTATTGATATTACAGTTCCTGGCTACACAGGAACTACAGTGCTCCACTATTTCCCAGTGCTTGTGAAGCTTTCAGAGGAAACAGTTCCAAATTTCTCTTATGAATTATGCAAAGCAGATGCTTCGGATATTCGCTTTGCTGATGCAAATGGGAATATAATTCCACACGAAATTGAGTTATGGAACCCAGAAGGGGAATCATATATTTGGGTTAAGCTCCCTACTTTGAGCGGTACAAATACATCCTTCAAAATGTATTTGGGCTTGGCTCTTCCTATTGAGCTTCCTGAAAATGATCCAACAGATGTTTGGAGCGCTTATGCTGCTGTATTCCATGGCGGTGAAAAGATTTTTGACTCAACAGGTAATTCTCCAACGGTTGTTACTAATAGCGTAAATGGCTTTAATACTGGCGATAATGTTGTTGCTGGTGCTATGTATAAGCCTAAAAATAGTAAAGGTGTTCAATTCCTAAATCCTGTTACTACTGGTGCTATGTCCACAAATAATGTAGTTTCATTCTCTGGCTGGTTTAAGCGCAGTAGTTCAGGAACCGTTATTGTGGCTGCTAATAAGTCAACATGGGCAGCAAGTGGATTTTTGGCCATCGTGGAAGCCGGAACTTATTTTTCTTTAGCTGTTTCAGGCACTCATCAAGGTAAAAAAAATGCTGGTGCCCTACAAAATGGTGTTTGGGGTCATCTTGCATTCTCATATGATGATACAAAGATTAATTCATATTTTAATGGAGAAAATATTTATTCAAATGAAAATGGTCTAAGTCAAATTGACCCAGGTGAAACATATTGGGCTATAGGAAATTATGCCGACTCGGCAAAAGATGGCTATGTTGGTGACATGGATGAGATTCGCTTCTATAATGGTGTAGCTTCTGCTGATTGGATTAAGGCAGAATATGATTCTGCAATTTCTGTAGATACATTCGTTTCTTATGGAAAAGTAGAAAATCTTTTTGACTATAAAGTTTCTTCAATGTCTTATTCATTTGTAAATGATAATACCGTATCAATCTCCTATGAAATTGATAAAAATTATGAGTCAGGAACTTCTGTTGCTTCTGTATCTCTCCTTTATGGTCGCACCAATGATGAAGGTTTGATAGAAAAAGAATTGGGTACAACTACTGGTGGCAAATATTCTGTAACCATTTCTGATCTTGCTCCTGGTGATTACACCGCTCAAATCAAGATGTCTATAGAGAAAAACGGAAAAGTAATTGATGTCATTTTTGCACCAATAAGCTTTGTAATTACTAGAGCCTTTGCACCAACAGGTAACTATAAGGCTATTACAGTAAAAATAGCTTATGATGGTGAGCCTTCAGAAAATATTCCAGTTTTGCTTCGCCTCTCAGAGGAAAATATTTCTGGGTTTAAGTACGAGGATGTAATTGATAAGCATTTTGAAATTGTTGATATAAATGAAAATCTTCTACCTTATGAAATTGACACATGGGACGAGGAAGGAGAATCATTAATTTGGGTGAAGGTTCTATCTCTTGAAAATAATGCAATAATAACAGTTCGTTATGGTGGCTCATTTAACAATGATATACTTAATAGTGAGTATGTATGGGATGATTATGTAGGAGTATGGCATTTAAATGAAACAAATAATGCAAGCACCTATGGTTCATATCCTAACTCAACAACTGTAGCTGGAATCGATGCTGAAAAGGCTGCTGTTTCTAAGGCAGGTGAAGAGGGTGTATTTGGTAAAGCAGTTAGAATTGTTGATGCTAATATGGGTTCAACAGAACAAACCTATGGTGGTGTTTTTATTCCAGACAGTGGAGAAAATTCTCCTGTTGATTTAGGCTCAGAATTTTCAATTTCAGGATGGTTTAAGCATGGCAGCCAGAATATTTACTATGACCACGTTATTTATAAACGATTGAAGGCTGATAATTCTGGAACACCAAATAATGGATATGCAATTGAGGTGTCTGTTAACAATGGTACTGGTTCAAAGATTGATCCTCGTGGCTCTCAAAGCGGTGCCACAGGAACTTTTAACTTGCCTAATAGTCTATATGAATGGTCTTATTTGACATTTGTATATGCAGGTTCTAGCTTACACACTTATCAAAATGGAAAACTTGTTAAAACCATTCCAATTACAGCTGTTAAGGATAATAATGCTCCAATAGCAATAGGTAATAATGTTGCTGGCTATGGGGATGTTGCTGGAGATTGTGCATGGAATGGCTGGGTTGATGAACTACGTTTAAGACCGGGTGCCCCAGACGCAGCATTTGTTGCTGCAGAATATGCTGCAATGTCTAATAAAGATAAATTTGTGTATTCCTCAGTTTCAACAGTTGATCCATCACAGCCAACAATTGTTGGATACCCAAGCTGTAGCTGGACAGGTTCTAGCTTTAAGTTCTCAACAACAATAGAGGCAGGAAATGGCTCTGTATTTGCTGTTTACAAGAACTTGGAAACAGGAGTGGAATTCACTAATAAGCTAGCAGATGTTACATCTGATATGGCTTCTCCAATTGTTCTTGAGGAAACACCAGAGCTACCAGAAGGAGCAACATATTCCTTTGGAGTTATTGCGTTTAATGACAATGGAACAGGTTCAAAGCGTATAGATTCTCCGTATAATATCTATAGTGGAGAGATAACCATTGAGAAGCTTTCCGATGCAAGTGAAATAATTAACTCTGCAGGTGTATTCCGTATTTCTCGTGACCCTTCTTCAACTGTTGGAGATTTAACCTTTGATGTTGCACTATCTGGTGAAGCAATTGAGCTTGGTGCTGCAGAAAATATTATAACATCAGTGACAATTCCTGATGGTGCAAGCTACGTTGATATAGAAATAAATCCTATACCTACAGAAGCCGTTAATGAGGATAAATCTCTAAGCATAACACTAACAGGAAGTACTATTTCATTTGCAGGCGAGATTTCTGCAGAGATGAGTGTATTAAATGCTCCCGGTAATTATCGTACACGTTATGTAAGCACAACAGGTAATGATGAAAATGATGGTCTAACAATTGAAACAGCTCTCAAGACAATTACAGCGGCTATTGAAATTTTAGATAAATATCCACAGACCGAAATAAATACAATATATGTGGAAGACGGATTATATACAATAGATGGTAATATTGTTTTAACAAATTCAACCCATGTTTTTGGAATGGGAACAGATCCTTCTCATGTGGTGATTTCCAATAAGTATCAAGGAACTGCACAAAATGGCGAAAGACGTATTTTTAGGATAAATAATAAAGACGCTCTTGTGGCAAATTTGACAATGAGAAATGGATCCGTTTGTGGCAGCTATGTCTATGGTGGAAGTTTCTTAATAGAGGCAAATGGTGGCACGGTTTCTAATTGTGTTGTAGAAGCAAGCACTTCCTCACAAAGTAATGCATTTCCTGGAGGTGGATACTTGCACAATGGCTTAGTCACACATACGGTTTTCCGTCAATGCAGAACAATAGCAGGATCTGCAAGTTGGGAGGCTAATAGATCTGGTGTTCTACATGCAAAAGGAGATAGTAGAGTAGAGAATTGTCTCTTTGAGGATAATCCGCAAACCTCTACTGTTGCTCTAATTCACTTGCAGGGAAATTCCGTTATGCGAAATTGTACAATTGTTGATGGCAGCCTTTCAAAGACAAATGAATTTTGTTCAACATGGTCTGCCTTACGTTTATCTGGTTCAGCAAGGGCGGAGAATGTTGTAATTACGGGAGTAACCAATACTATTGATGGAGCTGTATGCTTGCCAACAGGAAATGTTGCAAACTTCATAAATGGTGCTGTTGATGGTGATATTACAGATTTGGGCTTCCCAGAGAATACAATTGTTGGCACAGCAGAAGAATTCTTCAGCAACTATGCTACAGGCAATTATCGTCCAAGAACAGGTGGTAAGCTAGCTGGTGCCGGATTAAATTATGAAGGCATGCCACAGTATGATCTCTCTGGCGAGCAGCTTCGCCTAATTGGAGCCAATGTTGACATTGGCTGCTACGAGGGCTTTGCTGCCGGAACAATACTATTTGTTAAATAAAAACAGGGGCTGCTTCGGCAGCCCCTTTTTTTATGCCGTAGGCTAGAATGGTGGGTTTGGCGCGCGGAGCGCGCGAGTGCGCTCTCGCGCAGGAACAGGATATGCAGGATTTTGCATGATTGGCAGGATTGATTGTGTGTGTGCGTAGCGCACTACACTAGCGCTTGACGTTGGACATGGTCTTGCTCTCGTTGTCGCAAGGCCAACTTACAAGCGCTAGTGTGGGGGCAACCCATGTGCTAAAAGTGCGAGGTTGCGTCTCTACGTCCCTTTGGCGTCACGTGCATCACGCACACGCATTGTTTTGCATATTTCGCAAATTAGGTTGATTTACGGCGCTATCAATGATAAAATAAGCAATACTTATTAAATAAAGTATAAAATCACATTACAAACCAATGGAGGTGTGTTATTAACTCACAAGAATTAACAGACATAATCCTACAAAACCTAGATGATCGTAAGGCAGAGCAAATTGCTTCATACGATGTTCGTGGCATCTCAGGTTTGACCGATTTTTATGTAATTGCCTCCGCCACATCTACTCCACATCTACAGGCATTAAGCGCCTCAATAGAAAGAGAAGTTAAGACTAGAGCTAAAGTATCTGCCCGCGTCTCAGGCGATGCGGAAAGTGCATGGATTGTGGTGGATTTTGGTGATGTAATTGCTCATATTTTCCTACCAGAAGCTCGCGAATATTATGATATTGAAGAGCTATGGCGTAACCCCCCTGTAGAGAAATAATGAGCGATTCACCAAAAATTAAAGCAAAATATAAGGCAGAATATCGTGCAGTAAAGTTTTTCGGCGCGTTATTCTGCTTTTTGCCATATACGGTATCCTTAGCAATAGCAGCGAGTCTTGCCAGAATTGCATCATGGATTATGCATAAGCGTGTGAAGGAGGCAGTTCGCCGTATCAAGCTTGTTTTGGGTGATAAAGTAAAAGACCGCCAAGCAAAACGTATTGCATGGATTTCTTTGCGAAACACTGCCTTTAACCTAGTTGAAATGCTTCGTATAAAAAAGACAGATTTGGCATTTATTCATAAAATCATGCCAAATGTTGAGGAAAGTATAGGGCAAATCAAAAAATGTATGGATGATGCTGGGAATAACCGCGGTGTAATTCTCGCTCTTCCACATATGGGCAACTGGGATTTGACTGGCTCTGCTGTTTATCTTACTGGTTTGCCAATCTTTAGTGTTGCTGGTAAACAGCACAATCCATTGATGAATAAGCTGATGAACGAAATGAGGAGCGGGCATGGGATGGCAATTCTTGAAAGAAGAACAAATACCGCTGCTCAGATTAGAACACGCTTAAGAAATGGGGAGATTTTTGCAATTTTACCAGATACACGCTGCTTTACACCAGATATTATGACACCATTTCTTGGCGGAGAAGCAAATCTTGCTAGGGGTATGGCTGTGTTTTCTAGAGCAGCTGAGGTGCCAATTATTCCAACAATAATCCATCGAGTAGGTTGGAAACGATTTGAAATTAAATTGTTTAATCCTATATATCCAAATATGCAGCTGGATAAACAGGAGGATGTTGTCCGCTTGACGCATGAAGTGATTGCCATTATAGACAAAGAGATTCAGACACATCCAGAGCAATGGTTTTGGTATAATAAGCGGTGGGTATTAGATCCCGTTGAACCCGCTTCCAAATAATCAACTTTTATTAACAACACAAACAAAAATATTATGAAAAAATTAAATCTTATAGCACTCTGTGCAACACTATGCTTAGGAGCAATAGCTCAGGACGAAATTAGGCATCCAAGTTTTGCTTCTCCATTTTCTAATCATGCTGTAATTCAGCGTGAAATGAAATCTTCCCTTTGGGGTAAGGCTACAGCAAATTCAAAAATCCTCGTAGAGGTTATTTCTGCTGCTGGCAAAGTTGATGAAATTGAAACAACTGCATCAGAAAATGGTAGGTGGGAGACAACAACACCTCGCGAATATCCTGCCGGAGGACCTTACACGATCCGTGTAACAGATTTACGTTGCAAACTTTCTACAGAAATCACAGATGTATATTTTGGTGATGTATGGATTTGCTCTGGTCAATCAAATATGGAAATGAGTTACTCTTGGGGATTAACTCGAGGCAAAGAGCTGATGGAAACAAATTCCTGTAGCACAATCCGTATGCTTAATGTGCCTAATAAAACCTCTGTTATCCCACTTGATAGTTTTACTGCAGAGTGGAAGCTTTGTACACCAGAAAATGCAAAGCAGTTTTCTGCTGTAGGTTATTTCTTTGGCGTCTCTTTAAATGAGTATTTAAATGGCGAGGTGCCTCTAGGTCTTGTAGATTCTACCTGGAGTGGAACAAATATTGAAACATGGCTCTCTGCTGAATTTATTTCAACAATAGAAGGACAAGAGTGGGTCGCTAAAAATCTTGAGAAGAGAGAGGCCTATGTAAAAACATTTCATGATGGCTCTTGGAAGCAAATTCTCCAGGATTGGATTGAAGCAAATTCCTTTGAGAACGTATTTGGTGTTGAAGGAGTGGAAAAGCTAGATGCACGCTATGATTTTTCCAGCTGGCCAACAACTGCTTTGATAACACCTTTTGAAACACTAATTGATAAAGAGTTTGATGGTCATGCCTGCTTTATGAGATCTTTTGAGCTTTCGGAAGAGCTCATTAAAAATGCAACAAAGGCAACCCTTCATTTAGGGCAAATTGATGATGATGAGAAAACCATTGTAAATGGAAAGATTGTTGGTGAAACCAAAGGCTGGAGACAACAAAGAAATTACACAATAGATAAGCCAGCAGAGGTTTTTGTTGAGGGTTTAAATATTATTACTATTTGTGTAACAGATGGTGGCGGAGGTGGTGGCTTCCACGATGTTGTTGCAGACGATATTTGTTTAAAGCTTTATAATGGAAGTAAAGTAGTAACAATTCCATTGGCAGAAAAAGAGTGGAGCTATAAGGCAAGCAAGGTTGATTATAAAAATCGCCCACCAGATTTTGATAATGTAAGCCCATATTCATATTCAGCATGCTATTATGGTATGATGTCACCATTGATCCCAATGACAGTAAAGGGTGCGATTTGGTATCAGGGCTGCTCAAATGTTCATAACCCATATGGTTATACGAAATTTTTTGATGCAATGATAAAAGATTGGAGGCATAATTTTACGGGAGGTGACTTCCCAATTTATGTTGTCCAGCTAGCTGCATTTATGGGCACACACGAGGAGGTGTTTGATAGTGCTTGGGCACGCTTCCGTTGGATGCAGTTCAATTTGGAAAAGAATTTAGAAAATGTTGGTACGATTGTTACAATTGATGTTGGTAATCATGCTGATATTCATCCAAAAGACAAGCAGACAGTTGGTGAGCGCTTGGCAAATTTAGCTGCTATAAAGACATATCGCATCGAAGGTGTTGAGGATACAAGGCCAAACCCACAATTTGCTTCAATGGTTAATGATAAAGTTGTTGTTAAATTCAGTTGTGAAAAGCTAGGTATTTCTGAGACAGCAACAGAGCTTAAAGGCTTCCAGCTTGCTGGTGAGGATGGCGTATATTACTGGGCTAACGCTGTGATTTCCTCTGCAATGCCAAATACTGTTGAAATTTACTCAGAAAATGTGTCAGCACCAAAGACAGTGCGTTATGCTTGGGACGATTATCCTGATTGTAATTTAATTTCAATAGACAACGGCTATCCTTGTGGTCCTTTTGAATTAACTATTGATAATAATTAATAACTCATGATAGGATTTCTTTCTTTTATTCAATAATATTCTGAAGAAATCCTTTTATTATTTATTTTATTTATGCTATAAACAAGATAATTCTAATATTTGGGTTGTAAGAGAGATGAAACATCTTATTCGCATATATTATATATTTATTTTTTTCTTGGCTACTTTAACCATTTCTTGTTATTGGGGTCTAAAATGGTATCTTTCGTCCTATGTTGTGGGATTTGAGGCTTTTCTTTTTACTTTATTGTCTCCTATGAAAGGAACAGGTGGAGAATCAATTAAAGAAGGTATGATGGCGTGTTTCCCCAAAATAGGTGTTTGTGTTTTATTATTAGGAATTTTATTTATATTTATTACTCCTAATAAATTTTCAAAAAAAATTTTGTCTAATATATCAAATAAGATAAATCAACCAAGATTCTTTTTTATTGTTCGCTGTTTAATGTTTATATTAGTAAGCACAGCTTTTGTTTTGATTTTGCATGAGGCTTATTACAAAATGGGTGTTAATAAGTTTTTGGAAACCAGAAAAGAGCGAACACTTATTTATGAAAAAGAATATGTTTCACCTAATGCCTCAGGGGTTGTTTCTGCCTCAAGTAAAACACATAATTTAATACACATTGTGATGGAAAGTATGGAGACATCATATGCATCTACAAATGTGGGTGGTTGCTTGGAATATAATTGTATACCAAATTTAACTCGCCTTGCTTTAGAAAATGACACATTTTCTGTAGAAGGGAGTATTGGAGGGATATTAAGAACGGCTCATGCGGAGTGGACTATTGCTGCATTGTTAGCATTTCATTCTGGTGTACCATTTTCATTTCCTATAGATGGAAATTTAATGAGTGAACGAAAATATTTTGCTTCAGGATTAACCTCTCTAGGAGATGTTTTAAAAGGCTATGGATATCAGCAGGTTTTCTTGTGTGGTTCAGATGCAGATTTTGGTGGTCGTCGTTCTTTCTTTGAACAACATGGCAATTATTTTGTGTATGATTATGGTGTTGCTTTAGAACGTGGAGATATACCAGAGGACTACAAAGTTTGGTGGGGTTTTGAAGATGAATATCTCTATGAAATAGCAAAGAGAGAAGCTACAAGATTAAGTGAAACTGGTAATCCATTTAATTTAACTTTTTTAACGGTTGATACACATCATAAAGAAGGTTATGTTTGTAATCTATGTAAAGACGAATATCAAGCAAAGACGGCAAATGTTGTTTCTTGCGCTGATCGTCAAGTTGCTGATTTTATAGAGTGGTGTAAAACACAACCATTTTGGGAAAATACAACAATAGTTATTACTGGCGATCATCATAGAATGGATACTGCTTTAATAGATGAATATAAGCCAGGAATCCGTAGAAAGATGCTTTGTATATTTATAAATTCTGCGGTTCAAACTAAAGAGAAAAGGAATAGGGATTATACATCATTGGATGTATTCCCTACAATACTATCTGCAATGGGATTTAATATTGAAAACTCAAGGCTTGGTTTAGGAACTGATTTGTATTCTGGACGAGCAACATTGTGTGAAGAACTGGGGTATGATGAATTTAATTTAGAATTATCTAAACCATCAGACTTTTATATGCGAGAGTTCCCGTAAACCGAATTTATAGATAAGACGATTGATATCTATAGTTGTATGCATGTGCGTTATCGCGCATTAGAATAGGATAGTAAAATTTGCGTGATAGTCGTTAAAATTGTGTTGGTGTGAAGCGTTGATAAATTTTGTTAATCTATCAAAGAGTTTGCATTTTTATCCGTCACTTTCGCTACCACGCTTTTACGTTGTTTATGGATATTTTTTCAATTTGAGCATTTCAATTTAAGAATTTGTGTTTAATAGTGTTTTTTACTTGTTTTTTCGTTAAAAAAATAAATCAGTATAAAAATATCTATTGCACCTTTTCCGCTTGACTATTACTAACCAAAAGAATAAAATATTGTGCATTGTTTTTTTTGAGGCGTCCGGGTGTACCCCGCGCTAAGGGACTTCCGGATGGATGCCACCCAAACTGACTCAAACCAAAACAATAAATATTAATCAAAACAAATTAGTAATTAACGTTTGGAGAAAATAAAATGTCTATTAAAGTTGGTATTAACGGATTCGGCCGCATCGGTCGTATGGTATTCCGCGCTGCAATCGAAAACTTTGCTAACGATATCGAGATCGTAGGTATCAATGACCTTCTAGATCCAGATTACCTAGCATATATGCTTCGCTATGACTCTGTTCATGGTATCTTCAAGGGCGATGTTGCTGTAGAAGATGGCGCTCTAGTTGTTAACGGCAAGAAGATCCGCATCACAGCTGAGAAGGATCCTGCTAACCTAAAGTGGAATGAGGTTGGTGCAGATGTTGTTGTTGAGTCAACAGGCTTCTTCCTAACAGACGAGACAGCTCGCGCTCACATCACAGCTGGTGCTAAGAAGGTTATCATGTCTGCTCCTTCAAAGGACGCAACACCTATGTTCGTTTATGGCGTAAACCACACAACATATGCTGGTCAGGATATCATTTCTAACGCATCTTGCACAACAAACTGCCTAGCTCCTATCTCTAAGGTTCTAAACGATGCATTCGGCATCAAGCGCGGTCTAATGACAACAATCCATGCTGCAACTGCTACACAGAAGACAGTTGACGGTCCTTCTAAGAAGGATTGGCGCGGTGGCCGTGGTATCCTAGAGAATATGATCCCATCTTCAACAGGTGCTGCTAAGGCTGTAGGTAAGGTTCTTCCAGAGCTAAATGGTAAGCTAACAGGTATGTCTGTTCGCGTTCCAACATCTGACGTTTCTTTCGTTGACCTAACAGTTGAGCTAAACAAGGAAGCTTCTTATGCAGAGATTTGTGCTGCAATGAAGGCTGCTTCTGAGGGTGAGCTAAAGGGCGTTCTAGGCTACACAAACGAGGCTGTAGTTTCTACAGACTTCCGTGGCGATGCACGTACATCTATCTTCGATGAGAAGGCAGGTATCGCACTAGATGGTACATTCGTTAAGGTATGCTCATGGTACGATAACGAGTGGGGCTATTCTAACAAGGTTCTAGAGATGGCTCGCGTTATCAGCAAGTAAGCTTGTTGCTAACATGCTATAAGGCTTGTGGTGTGGCACTCTGCCACACCCAGGCTTTTTTGTTTTAATAATATAGAATAATAACAATAAAATTCCGGAAAAGAGACAAGAAATGAATAAGAAAACAATCCGTGATATCGATTTAAAGGGTCGTAAGGTTGTAATGCGCGTAGATTTTAACGTACCTATCAAGGAAGGCGTTATTTCTGATGACACACGTATCCAGGCAGCACTTCCTTCAATCAAGTACATTCTAGAGCAGGGCGCAAGTCTAGTACTAATGTCTCACCTTGGCCGTCCAAAAGGCAAGGGCTATGAGGCAGATTTCTCTCTTCGTCCGGTAGCAGAGCGCCTATCCGCATGCCTAGCTCAGCAGGTTAAGTTTGCTGAGGATTGCCAGGAGGCAACAGCTCAGGCAGAGGCTCTACAGCCAGGTGAGGTTCTAATGCTAGAGAATACCCGCTTCTACAAGGCAGAGCAGGGTAAGGTTAAGAAGACAGACGATATGACTGATGAGGAGTTGGCTGCAAAGAAGGCAGAGCTAAAGGCTGCAAAGCAGGCAATGGCTGAGAAGCTAGCTTCTTATGGTGAGGTTTATGTTAATGACGCTTTTGGTACTGCACATCGTGACCATGCTTCTACAGCATCTATCTGCAAGTACATCAAGGCAAAGGGCGGTCAGTGCGTTGCTGGCTTCTTAATGGAGAAGGAGCTAGAGTATTTGGGTTCTGCTGTTGAGAATCCAGTTCGTCCATTCGCAGCTATCCTTGGTGGTGCAAAGGTTTCTGATAAGCTAGCAGTAGTACGCAATCTTCTTCAGAAGGTTGACACTCTAATCATCGGTGGTGGTATGGCTTATACTTTCCTAAAGGCACAGGGCTATGAGGTTGGTAATTCTCTTTGCGAGCTAGATCAGCTAGATTATGCAAAGGAAATGCTAAAGCTTGCAGAAGACCGTGGTGTTAAGTTCCTACTACCAGTTGACAACGTAGCAGCAGACAAGTTCGATGCTGAGGCAAATACACAGGTAGTTGTCCAGAACATCCCAGAGGGTTGGATGGGTCTAGATATTGGTCCAGAAACAACAAAGCTATATAGCGACGCTGTTAAGTCTGCAAAGACAGTTGTATGGAATGGTCCTATGGGCTGCTTCGAGATGAAGGCATTCTCAGCAGGTACATTCGGCGTTTGCGAGGCTGTTGCTGCTGTTAAGGAAAATGGTGGTATCTCAATCATCGGTGGTGGTGATTCTGTTAGCGCTGTTAAGAAGTCTGGCCAGGCAGCAAAGATGAGCCACATCTCAACAGGTGGCGGTGCTTCTCTAGAGTTCCTAGAGGGCAAAGAGCTTCCAGGCTGTGCAGCACTAGATGACAAATAATTTTTGCTTATAGCATAAATATTTGAGAATGGGGAGTAGGATTTCGGTCTTGCTCCCTTTTTCTTATTTAATATTTCTCTTTAACAGATGATTAGACGCCAAATAGCAAAAACATTGCTAAATATTTTCATTAATATTTAAAACAAAAAACTTTAAAAAAACAAAATTAGCGCTTGACTATCTTGCCATTGTATGGGATACTTTTAAGTGTTAACTCGGGTAGGTAATACGCTGAGTAAGGCTTTAACTAATTAATCAAGAAGGTAAAATAATTATGAAAAAAACAAATCAAAAAGTAAAACGTTCAGCATTCACACTTATCGAATTGCTTGTTGTTATTGCTATTATTGGTATTTTGGCAGGATTGCTATTCCCAGCAATTCAGGGTGCCCTAGGTTCTGCACAGGGAACAAAGCTTGGTAACAGTGGTAAGAACATTGTTCTGGCTATTATTAAGGCTAATATTGAACGTGACGCACAGGGCGCTGGTGAGGTTTGGCCAAATAAGGGTAAGTATTCAGATTCTAATGCCTACTTCTATGCACTATTGGATAAGGGTATTGTTAAGTTGAGCCCTGCTACATTTACAGGTGGTGGCGTTCCAGCTGCAAAGGATATCGAAGATATCAAGAATAAGGGCGTTGTTTGGAGTATGCTTGCTGGTATTGGTGGAGCACCAGATGAGCTTCCTTTTATCTACACACGTAACCTAAAGAATCTTAGTGAGAGCGAGCTAAAGGTTGAAGATACTTCTAATCCTACTGATTGGGAAGAGAAGCTTGATGGAGAAATTAAGCCTTGCGGTGATGATAGTGTTGTATTCGTTACAAAGGGTGGCGCTTTCAAGGATGTTAAGGCTAGCGATTTGACAGATGTTGTTTTCATGAATGGTGCAACAAATGTTTCTGAAATCGTTGAAGTTGTTGAAGCAAAGTTTGATGCAGCTGAAGAATCAGAATTCTAATTTTTGCTAAGCTTAAAATATTTATAAAAAGCGTCGGCCTATTGGTCGGCGCTTTTTGCATTTGTTAATAGTTTGTTGTTAATAGCTTAGATAATTAAATGACCTTGATTGCTGATTGCAGATTGCTGGTATTTTTGTGTTTTTGTGCCAAATATTTGTAAAGCAGTGCCAAACTACTGATATTTATTGACGGATTGCTTCTGTAGGTATAAAATATACATTACCAATTTGGAAATTTAATTATTTCATTTTATAAGGGAAATATACATATGAAAATAAGTAATAAAATGGTGATGGCATTGTGTTTAATGCTATTTTTTATATCAGAAGTTAGTGCTGTAGTGTATAGAACAGGCTTTCAACAATTTAAATATGGTTGTAATTCTGGTTCGTCAGCTGATTTGACTCAGACAGCTGCATCTATAACTGATGCAACAAAGTTAGATGTTACAGAAACAACACTTATGGCTAGTATCAATGGTACTGGGAATATTTTAAATCCAGTTTCTGGTACAACCTGGAAATGGGGTGATTATACCACGTTTGGTTATGAAGCAGAAATTTATCTTGAGCCAGGCACATATACATTTTGGGGGCGCTATGATGATGGCGGTGCTGTTGTGATGGAAGATAACGTCATTTATACACATGGCAACCAATCTGGTTATGATTTTGATCCTGCAACGGGAGATTTTGTTGTAGAAAAGGCTGGTTGGTATAATTTCCGTGGATATGTATGGGATTGGAGTGGCGGAAAGGCACCATGTGGAAGTGCAAAGAGTGCTATCCAAATGAAGAAGGATGGCGGAGACTGGATTATTGATATGGCAGGTATTCCTGCACGTCATTCTACAGGTGAGGAATATTTGGTAATTAAAGATGTACTTCCTACAGAAACATCTACTGTTATGAGCCTTGTCGTTGAAGCAACATTTCCAGAGGGCGTAACAGCTCAAGTATGTTCATTAGCATCTAATGGATATATTGGTGATGCAGTAAAGGAGAAGTGGACTACTGCTTCTGCAGTACAGGAAGTTGTTGGCACCGGTGCTGCACAGGAATTAACTTTAACAGTTGATTTAACACAGTTAACAGATGCTTATTTCGTTGTATATTCTGAAAGTGAATGCACAGAGGATTTACTGGAAACATATGCAGCAGATCCAACTTGGAATAAGAAGTATGCTTATTCAAATATCATTCGTATGAAGGATGTTGATTTATTTCCTCCAAAAATTTCTGAACTTGCTTTTACAGAAAATGATGATGGAACATATACAATTTCTGTAGAGTTTCTAGAGAATACAGGAGAGCTAGGCGTCGTTTATGTGTCAGGCGATACAGTAATTACAAATGTTCTTACTTCAGCAGCAGTTGCAGGAACTGAATATACAACAACAGCAAGTCTTCCAAAAGATAAGACATATGATTTCTTTGTATATGCAGTTAATGTGTTAGGCACTGAAGATATTAAGGAAGGCGTAGTTTTCTATAATGGCGAGCTCTCAATAGAGAAACTTTCAGATGCAAATGAGCTCTATGCTGTGCCTGGTTCCTTCAGAATTTCTCGTAGTGATAGTGCTCATGATTTAGTAGTTAATATTTCTATTTCCGGTACTGCTGTTGCAGGCCAAACATATGAGGAGCTTTCAACAACTGTGATAATTCCTGCAGGTGAAACATATGCAGATGTTGTTGTTACACCATTGTTTGATACGGACATAAATTTTGATTCTACAGTTATTGTTACACTTGAAGATACAAACTATTATAACATTGCATCAGATGCTGCAGTTTCACTACTTACAATCGCTAATGTTGTTCCTCCAAAGGGCTATAATACATGGGTAGCCGCAGAGGAAGGTCTGGCTTCAAATCCACATAATTGGTCATTAGGTCATACACCATTGGCAAGTGAAGATATTCTTTTTGATGGTTATTTCTCTACTGCAAATTGTATATGGGATGTTGATGCTACACATACTGTTGCTTCATGGACTCAAGAAGCAAACTATAGTGGAGCAGTTACTTTCCAAACAACATTCCCTGACTTAGGCTTTGAGCAATTTGTTATTGCTGGAGATGCAGTAATAGATTCTGGTATATGGACACATAGTGAAAATTCAGACACAGAAGTCTATCGCTTAGCAGTTTCGGTTGGTGGTGATTTAACTCTAGCAGCTGCTGCAAGTATAGATGTTCGATTGAAGGGCTTTGCTAGAAAACAAAGCTATCATAATGCGGGACTAGGTGTTCATGCAGGTGGTTCATCAAAAGGAGACAAGGTTTATGGTGACTTGTATGAGCCAATTAACCTAGGAAGTGGCTCTGAAAATGCTGGTGGCGGTGCAGTTCACCTTGTTGTTGGTGGAGATGCTGTTCTTGAGGGCTTGATTACAACTCAATCTCAGAAGGAGAATAGTGACTATTGTGGAGCACCAGGCTCAATCTATATAAAGGCAAATACCATTTCTGGCGAAGGTGAAATTCTTGCTAATTCAAATAATCTACGCTCCTCAGGCGGAAGAATTTCACTTGTTGTAACAGGAGACAATAAGCTAGCAAAGGATCGCTCTAAGCTTAATGCTCAAGGAAATGTGCCTAATACCAGAGGCGGAGCAGGAACAATCCTTGTAAAGACAACAGCTGAAGCATATGGTATTTTGTATATAGATAATGTTGTTAGAAGTAATTATTATATAAACCATTACCCAAGTCATAATGAGGTAACACTTATCCCTGAGGGAGAAAATTGGATCGTTGATGGAATTGTTTTTGCAAATGAAGGCATATTGGCAGTTCAAGAAGGAGCAACATTAACTCTTCCAAAAGGTTTTGCTTCTATCTTAGGCAGCTCACATAAGGCTGGTCTTCTTTATAATGGAGGTACAATTGTTGCCGCAGATGCAGATGAAGCAACGGATACAGCCATAATTCAAGGCAAATGGGTATTCCAAGCTAATAAGCCGTTTGTATTCTCAGGTAATCTAATTGTTAAAGATGAGGGAGCTGTTGGTTGCGTCCGTTTGCGCCAAACAACAAATGTTGTTTATGGATGTGATGTAATGGTAGCTGGTGATATGACAGTTGAGGAAACTGGCTTTATGTATGCTGATGTAACAGGACATACACATGGTGGTTATGACTGGTCCCGTGAATATTATGGAGATGCTTATGCTTATGGTGGTCAGCTAGCTATGAGCACAAATGGTGTGTATGGTTCAATTCTAAATCCTAATATGCCAGGTTCCTACGGCGGTGCAAATGATGGCAATGATCAGAATCTTGGCGGTGGATTGATTAAGGTTACTGTTGAAGGAACTCTTGCC
>JAZNPC010000055.1:0-1706 GCA_045589455.1 Kiritimatiellia bacterium | reverse complement strand
CCGAGTGTCTCCCATGCGCACAGCAGATGTTTTCCATGCACCTGCTGTCCCGTATAATACTCCAATACGAGGCAGACTTTCAACCCCGTTTACTGTTCTTTTTTCAGAAACAAGGAATACATTACCAGCACGGATGAGTTTGAAACCACGAATCAACACGAATTTACATGAATTGGTTGTGATGAGCGCTGGCGCTGGAGCCTTCGGCGAAACACGGAGGAAACGGAGAAAGGAGACACGGAGAATGGATGATGGGCGCTGGCGCTTGGGGAACCTGGATATCGGAGGAGCGTGCTTTAGCGCGCATTGTGCAATAGCACATTTCAAGAACACGGATGGACACGGATTGGGTTCTGGGGTGCTTATGATTGGTTAGGAGTGCAAGGTTTTTTGACAGGATTAACTGGATTTTGGCGGATACTATGCCTGGTGTGATGCATGATTCAAACACTGGCGATTGGAAGTGCCTTATTGCTCAAAATATTATAAGAGCAAGAATTAAGGCACAAAAGCGCAAGTGTCGTAATCGGGTGTGTCGCGTTGATGAATCCAGTTGAATCTTGTTAATCCTGTCAAAGACCTCGCACTTCTCGCCATCTCACTCATTGACTTTAAAGGCGTGGTTGAGGGGGCCAGAGCCTTTGCCTAAATCTAACATTGCTGCAAGCGCTCCAGAGATGTAGGCTTTTGCATTTTGAACTGATTCATTCAAGGAATAACCTTTGGCTAGATTTGCCGCAATAGCACTTGAGAGAGTGCAGCCGGTTCCATGTGTATTTGGGTTATTAATCCTCTCGCCATTAATCCAATACCCTTCCCCACTTAGATAAAGAAAATCATTTGCATCATTAATGCTATGTCCTCCCTTGCAAAGTACAGCGCAACCAAATTCTTCTGCCATCTTTTTTGCTGCAAATTCCATTTCCTCTTTTGTTGAAATTTTAAGCCCAGATAAAGCTTCGCTTTCAGGAATGTTTGGCGTAATTACTGTGGCTATTGGGAATAGCTCAGCAATCAAGGTTTGAATTGCATCCGTCTTCATTAGTGCTGAGCCTGAGGTTGCAACCATAACTGGATCAACAACAATGTTTTTAGCATTATAAAATTTTAATCTCTCAGCAATAACATGAATCAATTCTGATGAAGCAACCATTCCTATCTTTACAGCATCAGGAAAAATATCCTCAAACACAGTGTCAAGCTGTTGCTTTAAAAAATCTGGTGTAGCTTCTTGAATTGCACGAACCCCCATTGTGTTTTGCGCAGTAAGAGCAGTAATTGCTGTCATTGCATAAACACCATTCGTAGTCATTGTTTTTATATCTGCTTGAATTCCTGCGCCTCCGCAGGAATCACTACCGGCAATAGATAATGCTGTTTTCATTTTTCTCCTTATTTACTTGATTTTATTGGGTTTTAAATTGGCGCGCTGGGGCGCGCGGGTGCGCTCTCGCGCAGGAACAGGATTGGCAGGATTTTGCATGATGCTCAGGATTGCTTGGTTGTGTGATGGCTAGAAGTGCGAAGAAGGGACGCAGAGACGCTGAGGTCGCTGGGGTGCGCAGGGCTTGTGTGGTGGGTTCGACGGGAAACACTACCGCTTGTCGTTGCCCGAGCTTACTCCTATTGTCGTAAAGGCAACTTCCAAGCGCTAGTGTGTACGCCCACAAGAAAGTAAAGGCGCGGAGCTAGGAACAAAGTTTCGC
>JAZNPC010000054.1:0-7595 GCA_045589455.1 Kiritimatiellia bacterium | reverse complement strand
GCAAGCCGTGATGGGGAATAATCCATCGTCTTTTAAAGGAGATTTAACTCGCCCAGTAGAGTGTGTTTCGTGGTATGATTGCCAAGAGTTCATAAAGAAATTAAATGCATTGCCGGAAGTGAAGCAATCTGGACTTGTTTTATGTTTACCAACAGAGGAAGAGTGGGAGTATGCATGCCGAGCAGGAAGTACTGGTAAATATGGGTTGCTAGCAGATGGGCGAGAAGGCACATTAGACGAGATGGGCTGGTATATGGATAATTCTGATGATAAGACACATCCAGTAGGACAGAAGAAACCCAATGCATGGGGGTTATACGATATGCATGGCAATGTGTGGGAGTGGACTGCGTCGGCGCTTGGTTCTAGCCGTATTCTCCGTGGTGGTGGCTTCTGTGATATTGCGTCTTACTGCGAGTCGGATTTCAGGCTCTGGTGCGATCTCGATCGCAGGGACCGCGGCCTCGGCTTTCGCCTCGTCGCCTCTAGGACAGAAAAATAACTGTGCTAAAAGAAAAGAGGAGGCGTAGCAAGTGGTGCAAATAAAAAGCACCGCAAGCAAGACTCCGAAAAATGTTTTTCAACCCGCTTAAAGGGTTGAAAAACCAATTTTTTTTACATAGACATCTATTAGTCAAATAGTTTAAAGTCCAAATAAATTAAGGGTTTTCACGCTCGCGTTAGCGTGAAAGCTCTTTTTCTATAAAGACGTTAGATGATTGTCCTAAACGTCACCGCTAGAAAATCTTGCTCTCCTGTCGCCAATGTCCCCAATGTCCTCAATGTCCCCATTTAAACTTGAGAGCAAAAAAAATTAGCGCACAGGAGACCTTGGGGACAAATTTATTTATCCTGAACTAAACCGAATCTATTCGTTATTCACTATTACCTATTCACTAATCTTTTACCACATATAAAGCTTTGCAATGCTTCATATGCCGTAGGCATACTTCATAAAATTAGTTTTTGCACATTTGACAATCTAAAACGTTAGATGCTATAATGAAAGAAAATATTGTATATTTTTTTATAATTATGAGGTAAAAAATGAAAATAAAAAACTTTGTAAAAATATCAGCTTTTGCGATTCTTGTATTTTCAATGCTAGGATGTGGCAAAGAAGAAACGAAAGAAAACGAGTTGAAGAGCGAAATATTAGAAGAAAAGATTGAAGAAAAAGAGATAACAGTTGCAGGCATAGAGATGGTAAGGATACCAGATAGTGCTGAGCATAACGGTTTATACTTTGGTAAATATGAAGTAACTCAGGCTCAGTGGAAAGCAATCATGGGAAATAATCCATCGTATTCCAAAGGCGATTTATTTCGTCCTGTAGAGATGGTTTCTTGGTATGACTGCCAGGAGTTCATTGAGAAACTTAATGCACGTACAGAAGTAAAGTCAGCAGGAATTACATTTAGACTTCCAACGCAAGAAGAGTGGGAGTATGCTTGCAGAGCCGGAAGCAAAGGTAAATATGGTTTGCTAGCAGATGGGCGAGAAGGTACAATAGATGAGATGGGTTGGTATGAAGCAAATTCAGGACGCAAAACACATCCCGTAGGGCAAAAGATGCCAAATGCATGGGGTTTGTATGATATGCATGGTAATGTGTTGGAGTTGACTGCTTCGGCTGATGGTTCTCACCGTATTAGCCGAGGTGGTTGCTGCGGTGACGGTACGGGTTACTGCGAGTCTCGTAGCATGAGATGGCGCGATCCCGATTACAGGCGCGGCAATCTCGGCTTCCGCCTCGCCGCTTTTAGGACAGAAAAATAACTGTGCTAAAAGAAAAGAGGAGGCGTAGCAAGCGGTGCAAATAAAAAGCACCGCAAGCAAGCCTCCGAAAAATGTTTTTCAACCCGCTATAAGGGTTGAAAAACCAATTTTTTTTACATAGACATCTTTTAGTCTAATAGTTTAATGTCCAAATAAATTAAGGGTTTTCACGCTCGCGTTAGCGTGAAAGCTCTTTTTCTATAAAGACGTTAGATGATTGTCCAGGCAGTTTAGCGCTTAGGGGACAATGGGGACTTTGGAGACCTTGGGGACAAATTTATTAAAGCGCTAGAAAATCTTGCTCTCTTGTCGCCAATGTCACCTATGTCCCCTTCTAAACTAGAGAGCAAAAATAATGGTGTGTGCTTAACTGGGGTGTAGGACGAGGACGTCCTACACCCCAGAGTTGTGCAAGACGGGACGGCGTGCACCCCAGAGTTATTTATTTTTTTACCTTATCTATTCACTATTCACTATTCACTATTCACTAATTCAGCGTACGCTCCCATACTCAAAAAACTTGTGGGTCGTACACGCTAGCGATTGGCAGTTGGTTAATTGCTTCGCCAGATAAAGCAATGAGTAAACCAACAACAAGCGCTGGCGTATCACCCAAAACCACCACGCAAGCCACCACGCAAGCCACCACGCAAGCTCAGCGCACCTTCGCGACCTTTGCGCTCTCTGCGTCCCTTTTTTCGCACTTTTAGCCATCACGCTTGCCCAATTTGCCGTCAAAATGGGGCACATTTGCTTTGTCTAATCACCGTACTAAAAAATAGAAGTTTAATTGAATAAAAAGTATTATTGTTGTTGACAATAAACGCTAAATTTAGTACTCTATACCAAGTTTTTTAACACGGAAAAGATTTTAGTTGTTCTATAGGAACTTATAGATAAGGGAATAATAACATGAGCCAGCACAGCAGTCTAAAAGGATCAAGCAAAATTGTTATGCGTCGCAATGTTCTAAAGCGCCACGAGCGCGTTGAGCTAATGCGCAAGCGCGGTCAGTGGAAGGACGAGGAAGGCCGTGGCTACGGTCTCCCAAAGACTAAGCCTGAGGAATAATTTTACTTTTAAATTTTCTGATCCAAGCACCACCGGATACGTTATAGCGTTTTCCGTTGGTGCTTGTTGTTTTTATGGGAATAGCATTTGTCACATCAATGTTAGCATGAGTTATTTATGAAGATTAGATATGTTTTGCCTTTATTTATTTCTACAGCAGTTTTTTCTGCAACCTATGTTGAGGTTACAGGAGATAATGTTAATTTGCGTTCTGCTGCAGGTGTGCCAAGTGATGTAGTGGGTCAGGTTAATAGGGGAGATTTGCTAGAACTTCAAGGAAGCATAGATGATCCATGGGTAAAGGTTGCTCCTCCACAAAGCATTGATTTATGGGTTTTAGGTCAATATGTAAAGGATGGGGTTATCACAGGTAATCGTGTACGCATTCGAGCAGGAGCTAGTGTTAATTACAAGGATGTTGGAATCCTTGAAAGGGGCACAAGAGTTGAGGTGCGTGGAAGATTAGGTGATTGGGTGAAAATTGCTCCACCTAGCACGGCAGGTGTGTGGATTACAAATGCATATGTTCGAGCAACAAATCGCACAGTTAGTGGAGCTCAGCCTTCAACAGGTGGGCATCAAGTTGTTGCAACCACAACTACAACTACGACAACAACTACGACAACAACTACTACAACCACTACGTCAACCACCACCACGACAACAAGACCAGCCCCAAGGCCTCAGCCTCCAAGAGTGGTTGAGCAAAAGAAGCCTGCTGTTACTCCTCAAGAGCCACCTAAGAAAAAAGAGCAAGGAAGCTCCCGGCGTACATTTTTTGATTTAGATGATGCTTCAGATGATACCTTAGTTGGTCCTGGAAAGATTCCTCAATCAAGGCTTCGCTCAGATTGTGCGCAAGCTAAGGTGGGTTCATATACAGGACGCTTGGAGAAGGCACCTAGTAATGCTCCAGGACGCTTCCGTCTAGTGCGCGAAGTTCCTGGTTCGCGTTTGGTTGAAACAGAGTGTTATATTATAGGTAATTCAGACCAGCTAAACTCAATTGTTGGTCAACGCTTTACCTTTGAAGGTCCTATTTATTGGTTTAAGGGAACAAGTATCCCTACAATTTACACACAAGCTATTATAAGGGTTCGTTAATGAAGGTAGATGTGGCACAGTCAGCTGGTTTTTGTTGGGGTGTACGCCGTGCGGTTGAAATTGCCCATAAGACAGCAGAGAAATTTGGAACAGAGGTTTTTACTGATGGTCCATTGATTCATAATCGAGCAATGATGCAGAAGCTAGAAGAGAGTGGTGTAAGTGTTTGCAAAGACCCTGCCACATTACCAAAGGATTCTGTGCTTATTATTCGTGCGCATGGGATACCACCAGAGCGTCAGAAATTCTTAGAGAGCTTGCCGATACAATTAGTAGATGCCACATGCCTTGATGTGCGTCGCATCCATAATGTGATTTCTAAGTATGCAGAGCAGGGATATTTTTGCATAATATTAGGTGATAAGGCACATGCTGAGGTAATTGGTCTAATGGGCTATGCTATCGCAGGAGAAGCTGTCGTTAGCAATGCAAAAGAGGTTGCAGAGGTTGATAATCTCGGCAAGTCAGTATGCCTTGTGGCACAGTCTACTCAGGCGCAGGCATTATTTGATGAGGTTGCCGCTGCAGTTAAGGCTCGCTTTGGAGAGGCTGCTGTAATTGAAAATACAATTTGTCGGGCAACACAAGCTCGTCAAGGAGAGCTAACAACATTAGCAAAGGAAGCAGATGCATTTGTTATTGTGGGTTCACCAGAAAGCGCAAATACTCAGCGTCTAGCTCTTTTGGCAAAGGAATTATTGCCAACACATGTGGTTGATTCCGCAGAGCAGTTAGATTTACAAGAGCTTGAAAGCTATAGCCACATAGCCATTAGTGCAGGTGCATCAACGCCTGATTTTACTATTAAAGCTGTGGAGGAAAAAATTAAATCGATTAACTCTTTATAAGCAATTTTAGGAGGTGTCATATGAAGATTTTAAGAACAAAGCAAGAGGTTGCCACTTGGGCTGATGAGCAGCACAAGAATGGATTGAAAATAGGTCTTGTGCCTACAATGGGATATTTGCATGAGGGGCATCTTTCTTTAATGCGTATAGCAAGAAAAAATTCTGATGCTGTGATTGTATCCATTTTTGTAAATCCAACTCAGTTTGGACCTAATGAGGACTTTGAAAAGTATCCTCGCGATGAAAAGCGTGATTTAGCGCTTTGTGAGGCAGAGGGAGTTGCAGCAGTATTCGCCCCAGAACCTCAGGAGATGTATTGTGGAGATAGCTCAGTTGTGCTTCAAGAGAATAAGCTATCAAAGGTGATGTGTGGTATTTCACGTCCTATACATTTTTCTGGTGTTTTAACTGTGGTAAATAAGCTCTTTAATATTAGTAGAGCTGATGTGGCAGTGTTTGGCCAGAAGGATGCGCAGCAGTTAGCAATTATTCGCCGTATGGTACGTGATTTGGATATGCCAATAAAGCTAATTGGTGCTCCAATTATACGTGAGGCAGATAATTTGGCAATGAGCTCACGCAATACATATTTATCTGCAGAGGACCGTGCTGCTGCATTAAACATTTCCAAGACACTTCTAGCGCTTCAAGCTGAGTGGCCACAAAATGCTAGTTGGACAACTGAGGTTGTTAAGCAACGCATAGTAGAAGGCATAGAGGGTGGATCTGATGGTTATGTAAAGCTTGAGTATATTGCTATCGTTGATGCAGATTGCCTTGAGGCTCGTGCTACAGATTCTCCACTGATAAGCAATACACTTGTAGCTATTGCTGCTCAGGTTGGTAAGACTCGCTTGATAGACAATGTTGTTTTATAAGCAACAAGAAATTAAAAAGGGCTGCTGCTGCAGCCCTTTTTAATTATGTGGCTAGCGTGATGGCTGGGGCGACGGCTATAGGTGCGAAAAAGGGACGCAGAGACGCAACCTCCTACGCAAGGCTTCCACCTACGTTAAAACTACGGCGGACAGTACGGAGGTCAGGAAGGACGCGGAGGGCGCTGGGCTTCTGTGATGGCTGTACAATAATAACTTAGATGTGCCATACAACTCTTTATTATTGATTTTTAATTTTTATGTATGTTATCATTTTAAAAACTATTAGTTCTACTCGTGTTGTTTTAGTTATTTAAGGAGATATTATGGCAAAGAAAAAAGAACAAGTAAGTGAGAAAAAATTAGGGCATGCAGCACATTCAAAGGCAGCAAAGAAGGCCGTAGCTAGAAAAACATCTAGACATTTAAAAATAGTCTTCCTTGGTGCAGGCAGTGGTTTCTTTGGCTCGCTATTTCGCGACATCATGATGGTTGAAGGTTTTAACGATGGCGAAATGTGCATTGTTGATTTGGATAAGAAACGTCTGAATATTGCTGAGCGTCTTGGATATGAGATGATGAAGCGTGTCGGTAATAAGGGTTGGACATTAAAGAAAACAACTAATCGTCGTACTGTGCTAAAGGATGCAGATTATGTTATTAACTGTATCGAAGTAAATGGAGGCCCATGTGTACGCCCTGATAATGATATTCCTTTAAAGTATGGTGTAGATCAGTGTATTGGTGATACTATTGGACCTGGTGGAATTATGAAGGCTCTTCGCACAGTTCCTACATGGTTGGAGGTATTAAGTGATGTTAGTGAGCTTTGTCCTAATGCAGTAGTATTTAACTACACAAATCCAATGTCAATTATGTGTTTGGCAGCAACAAGAATGTTCCCTCAAATCAAGCATTTTGGTATGTGTCACAGTGTTCAGGGAACTAGTGAATTGTTGTCAAAATACGCTGATGTACCATTGGATGAGATTTCATGGGAGTGTGCTGGTGTAAATCACTTGGCTTGGTTCACAAAGTTTGAGCATAATGGTAAGAGCTTGTATCCTAAAATCAACAAGCGCCTAAAGTCTGGCGAGGTTGATATTACATGCGATCATGTTCGCTTTGATATGATGCAACAATTTGGTGCATTTATTACAGAATCAAGTGGTCACTTGAGTGAGTATTTGCCTTTCTATCGCAAGCGCAAAGATATTCGTGAAAAGTATTGTCATAATGGCTATAATGGTCAGTCTTCTTTCTATGCAGATAATTGGCCTCAGTGGCGTGAGAATGGCGATAAGTGGAGAACAGAGTTTGGTAATGGTGAGCATAAGGACTGGGAAGTAAAGCGCTCTTGGGAATATTGCTCATATGCAATTGAAGCTCTTGAGATGAATCGCCCATTTGTAATGCATTCAACTGTTCCTAATACAGGATTGATTAGCAATCTTCCTCAGAATGGTGTAGTTGAAGTTGCATGTCATTGTGATAAGAATGGTATTGTTCCAACTTATTTCGGTGATCTTCCTGCTCAAATGGCTGCTATTTGCGATTGGAATATGCGTTGCTATGAATTAGCAGCTCAGGCATGTTTAGAATTTGATTTGGAGAAGGCTACATATGCTATGATGCTTGATCCAAATACAAATTCATCTTGCTCCCCAGAGGAAATTCGCAAGATGGCTAAAGAGCTATATGCTGCAGAGAAGGAGTGGCTAGATCCAAGATTCTTTGCAAAAAAGAAGTAATAATAAAAAAGGGCTGCTGCTGCAGCCCTTTTTTATGTATGACGGGCATGTCATAGTTCTATGGTGAAAGTCCAACGGGGGGTAGTTACCGACCAACCCAATAGCGACTCCCAAGGTTTATGTTGCGAGGCATAGGCGAGAAGAAGGGATAGCGAAATCGTAGCCTA
>JAZNPC010000053.1:0-20564 GCA_045589455.1 Kiritimatiellia bacterium | reverse complement strand
AAGCCGCCCGCTCTTGACCCACTCAAGAACATCCTTTAGATGGATGCCAAGCTCGTCAATCGTCTTAGCCGTTACCAAACCATAATTAGAGACGGCAACTTCATATAATTCGTCATACTTCTTCATGTCATTTTATTACCTATTTGGGTAATGTTTTGGTTTATAATATATCATAAATCTTCGTAATCGACAACCCCTTGCGTCAAATTATTACCTATAAAGGGTATATTTTGACTATTGACAACAACCAAAGAGAAAATAATTGTCCTTCAAAATAATACGACTATCTATAATTGTCAAAACAACAATAGTTCCAAAATAGAAATACATACAGACTATTGCGAGCAATAAAACTCCCCCAAAAATAGAAAAAATTTTAAATTTCAGTTTCATATCTAATTTTCTATTTTATATATATACATATACATGAACAATATACTGGAATACTATTATTCTTCTTGTATAATTGTTATTGTATACTCACCGAAATTTGGCATCCCTCTCATTAACCAAACATCATAGTTAACATAAAGATTAAAACAATCAGAAATATCAACCTTTTTACTAAAGTAAAAAAAAACTGTTATTTGCAAAACTAAATGCACCTGTTTTGGTGCGTTTAGTCGTGCAAAGTTGCATTTACTTTTGCATACTACAAAGTAAAAAAAACATCTGCTTAAAACCTTTAATTTAAAGCTGGCAACAGCAATAATCAGACCAAAATCCAGATATACCTTATCGCCAATTGGTACAACTCAAGTTTTTTTACTTTGCCTATTGACTACTCAGCCGAATTAACCGGTATTTGCCACTTAAAAGGTTCTAATAATTCAACCCCTTCGCAGCCATTTGTAGTAATGCTATCAGAAAATTCCTCCACCCAAATTCCATCTCGGCAAACAAAATATCCAGTTTCTGGCTTATAAGTTCCAGTAACATTATTCGGGTCTATCAATTCAAATTTGATTTTATCCTTAAAACATTTGGAGAAATCCTTTGGATTATAGCACCATTCAGAATACATTTCACCATCCCAAAGAAGCCTTAAAATCAAAATTTCTTCTACCTTCTCTTCTGTATCTATATTCTTTACATTAGCCCGAAATATCACAATACCATCTTTTGCTTCGAAAGGAAAGCCACGAAAAACACCCTTTAAATTGCGCACAGTACGCCAATTTTCAGGATATGCTATTGCAGAGATATAATTATCCCAGCAAATATTTTTTGCTTCCTCTATTACATAATCATTGATGCTTTGTTGAGAGGTTGAGATGCCAAACTCTTCGTCTTCATTTTCTTTGTTGATTAGATCAGTCAAGCCTTCTTCCAAAAAGCACACAAGCTCGAGCTTCTGTGATGCATTAGTTAAGCCTTCCTCATCACCAAAAATTTCATCATATAAATCAAGCATACGAAGCTTCTCTTTTTCTAAAGCTTCCGAAATTTTGGAATCATAATACCGATAATCTAGAGCTGAAAATTGTTTATCTGGGCGATAATCCGTTCTTAATAAAGAACGAATCTTGCGAGCATAAGCATTCAGATATGCTTTTGGATTTTTACGCATATCTGGTAATGGTTTTGGAGCCTCTATTTGAGGAACTAGCTTGACGATTTCAGAGTCATCATGCATAATGGCGCTAACAAATACTTCACCATTTTTTAGAAAGACATCAGTTACTTCTTTTACACCCGCTAAGACAAATCTTTTATCAACAACCTGATTGTTATGATCTAAGAGCCCAACCTGCAAGCATTGAGAGCATTCACCATCTGCATTTAATTTATACCGTTCTGGCTCAATATTATAGATTATATATCTATTTCCACCCAAAACATAGCTCCAACCAGGCTTTGACACTATGGACATTGATATTTCATTCACCACACCATCTTTAAGTTGATAATTTTCAAGCTCATAGACAACGATTGCATCCTTCCATGCTTTTGTCTTCTGGAGAGATTCCTCTTTTGAATCAAAAGCAACAAAATAAAGCACACAAACTACAAATAAAGAACTCAACACTGAGCATACAATTGATTTAAACATAAAAACACCCCCATTCTTCAATATTTTAGTACATACCAGACGATAATGTCACAAAAAACAACGCAAATGACTAGAACAAAAGTTTCATGTCCTAACTCCATAAATATGCAAAATTTTATTAGAATTTTCTGCGATATTCGGTTTAGGAAGCAACTAATAAAGGACAAATTAGACGACGGAATTTAGCTATTGCTTGCCATTGCTCTAAAAATCCCAATATTTGGCAGTCAGAAATAGGAATCCAGTTAAATTGCAATTTCTTTTGGCGTTTGCATACCATGACGCTGCATATAATCTGCAATGCCATCAATTACACGAATAGGTGTAGTTGGATCAATAAAGTTTGCTGTGCCTACAGCAACAGCTGTAGCACCAGCAGCCATTAGTTCAATAGCATCCTTTGGCTCCATAATTCCACCCATACCGATTACTGGAACATCAACTGCGTGTGTTACTTCCCAAACAAGCTTCACAGCAATGTGGTGAATTGCAGCACCAGAAAGTCCTCCTGTCTTATTAGCAATAACATGCTTGCGAGCCTCAATATCGATAGCCATTGCTGGAACTGTATTGCATACGCTCAAAGCATCAGCACCAGCTTCAACAGCTTTCTTTGCATATATGGTGATGTCAGGTACATTTGGAGCAAGCTTTGTAATCAGTGTCAATGAGGTTTGCTCACGGACAGCTTTTACCACCTCTGCCATCAAATCTGGATTTGCACTAAAGGAAGATCCACCCTTCTTAACATTTGGGCATGATACATTAAGTTCTAAAGCATCAATTCCCTCAACCTTATCAAGTAAGGCAGCTGTCTCTGCATAGCCTTCTACGCTTGTTCCCCACATATTTACAATTACAGGGACATTCTTCGTGCGTAGGAATGGCATATCATTCTGTACAAAGCCCTCTACACCAGGTCCCTGCAAACCAATTGCATTAATCATACCACCTGGGACCTCACAGAAACGAGGAAGAGGATTTCCTGGACATGGATCCTTCTTGATTCCCTTTACTGTAATAGCACCAAGTCGCTCTATATCTATTAGCTCAGAATATTCCAACCCATAACCAAAGGTGCCAGAAGCAACGGTTACTGGGTTCTTCATTTCTAGCTTGCCAATTTTTACAGATAAATCCATTTTATGCCTCCCAAACAATTGTGCCGCTCTTAAAGATTGGTCCATCCTTGCAAACACGCAAGGTCTTCTCTACTACATTGCCAGCCTCATCTGTCAGGCGAACCTTCTGGATACAGCCAAGGCAAGCACCAACACCACATGCCATGCGATGATCAAGAGACAACCATGCCACACGGCCAAAGCGTGCTGCACGCTCATCTATCGCTTTAAGCATTGGCTCTGGACCACAAGCATACATTTCTGCCCTTGTGTCAGGGTGTGACTCTAACCATGCATCAAGAGCTGCAGTCACAAATCCCTTAGTACCGATGCTTCCATCATTTGTACAGAGCTGAACATCCCAGCCAATTTTCTCAAATTCCTCGGTTATTAGAATATCCTCTGCTGTGCGGCCACCAACAAAAAGAATGCCCTTTTGAGGAAGCTGCTTTGCTAAGAACAATAATGGTGCCACACCAAAGCCACCACCAATAAGAAGAGGTGTTGTGGCAGAGTCGCATAGAGGAAAAGCACCATCACCCAATGGACCAAGGATATTTACCTTCTGACCAATCTGCAAATCTCCCATTGCAAAGGTTCCGCGACCAACCTGCTTATAAAGAATTGTTAGTATCCCATCCTCTGCCCCGCAGATACTAAATGGACGGCGCAAAGCTGTTGCTTCAAGATTTGGAATGCGCACCTGAACATACTGGCCAGGCTTTGAAGCTGCAGCAATTTCTGGAGTTTTAAATTTAATTAAGCGATAGCCACCTTTAAGTGGTTCGTGAAAAACAATTTCTGCATCGTCTAGTTGCATATATGTCTCTTCTCTATAGATTTTAATAAAAGCGTTATAATGTGAGAAAAACATCTCACGATAAAGGAAAAACCGAACAAGGCAAAAATAGCCCTGTCCGGTTTACCATAATTTAAACCATTTGGCCTAGAGCCATATGTTTAAATTTAACTTATTCAGCAGCCTTTGCTGCTTCTAGCTCGCGCTTTACTCGTGCTGGGCGAGTTAGCTTATTGCGAATCTCTAGTGGGCTCATCTTGTCTGCTACCTCTTGTGGAACACCAAGAGCAACTAGACGTTTTTTCTGAGCCTTCTGGCGACGTGCACGCTCTGCAGGTGTCTTTTTAGGACGACGAACATGCTTTAAACCTTTAACTGCGTCATGATTCTGTAATGACATGGTGGACTCCGAATTACGTAATTATTTTATTGAAGTTAAAACCTTTTTGCGAGTGCGAACGGCACCCGCCTTCTGCACTTCAAAAAATGAAATGATATTTACTCATTTTTAGGCAAAAAAGTCAAGTGCTAAATTGAACATTATGCGTTTTTTCACCCAAATTCAGGAAAATTTTGCCAATTTTATCTTTACCGAATAATAATTGATGTTGGACGAAGCACCTCATCTGAAAGCACCTGAACAATTCCACCCCCCTACAAAATGCTCATCATCAACAAATTCTGCACTTGAGCTGGAGGAGCCATAGGTACCTCGTGGTACTGATTCTCCATTGATAAACAACTTATTTACCTTCGCAACCTTCTCTGACGAAGCAACATTAACCTTTGGTCCTATTGTTGCATGGTCATTCAAATATAAGGATTGCTGAAGAAGCGTATTAAGATTCCTAAGTGTAAGCTTTGTTGCCCCTCCCTCTAAGCGGACAGGCACATCCAAAAGGCAATCTGTTGTAGCTGAACCGAGTGTTACTCGAGTTCCATTTATAGCTAGCTCTTCATCAATACCAGTTTGATTACCACCCAAGACAAAATCTCCTGGGAAGGAAATTGCAGCTCCCTTAGGAGCGACAATTGATGCCCAAATCTGATTTGGTGCAGAGGTTGATTGTATTGTGGAATAAATGTAAGCTGGATTTGGGAAATAAATTGTTCCAGATTTATTTGCTAAATAATCTGACTCATACCCGATAACAGATGTTTCCCCCTCCAAAATCAAACCTCCAGAGGTAATGGTTAGGGTTCGCCCCTCTCCTAATGCAGTGCCGTTATTATAGTTTCTATTGATGCAAAGAGAATTAACTGTCAAATCTCTTGTCAATGCAATTGACGCACCATTTACAAAAACGTTTGCATTGCTATCTTGAACCACATCTAGTGCCTGACTTGTTGGATGTGCATTTTTAAAGCAGACAACATTTGTCTCATCTGCACGATCTCCTCGGTATGGGAAATATGCTCTATTTGGCCATTGCTTAGTGCAAATCATCCAAGGGATGATTGACTCTGTCTCGCTTCCTGGCTCTCCTCCTCCACCAATAGCATGCTTCTCCATACCATGAATAATTATATGATTTGCATTAGCACCTTCTGCTGGCTCTGTAGTAGCCTGCGTATCTGTACTGTCCACAATAAATGTTCCTCTATTAGCTTGCTCTAAGCTCATAAATTCAACACGATTTGTAGGAACACCTGTTTTATACATTTTAACACAAGAGTAACCATTACTTACAACGAGTTTTTCTGCCCAATTAGGAATTTTTGTAATACCTGCAGCAGCCCAATCTTCGTTTGCTTGAGGTCTTTGATAATATGTACCTCCATGTAAAACCATTCCTGCCTGGTGCAAGCTATTTGAACCAGGGCCCCATGCTCCCCATGCATGTGCAGAGCCATACGTTACTACGCCAACAGAAGAATTTACTCCAGTATATTCTACATGTCCTTCAATAACTAATGTAGAATTTGTTGGACCCCAGGTTCCTGCATTATATAGCCAATAACCTCCATCCCTATCTCCTATTCCAACTCTATCATACTTTTGCTTATTGCGAACTATTAAGGTTCCAGCAAAATCGGTTAAAGCACCATTGAAATATCCTGCCGATCCATCATATATAATTGTACCCTTTCCATAAACCTGCGAACCATTGTTCCACCGGAAATTGGAATGCTGAGCATTTTGGCCATGACCGCCAGGATTTCCATGGTCTACATTAATTATATGGAAAATCTTGCCCTCTGGCACCTCTATTGGAGTAGTATAACCATTGCCAATCCTGATATTATTAAACGTATCTCGTAGCTCTGTATCCGTATAGTCTGGATGCTTGCCACAATCATAAATCAACCCATTTGGCATTGCTACTGACAACAGATTAGGCTTATCCGCATTTTCATTTCCTAAATAGAAGAATGACTCTTTAGGTGAAACATCCCAGCGACCTAACCCAGTAACCCGTAACAAAGCCTGTGAACCATCACTAGTATCAAATGTAAGTGTTGCTCCATTCTTTCCTTCAATACGAATCGTTCCTCTCAACAAATCTTCAGCTGTCCATCCTACATATAATGCTCCGACAGTTACATCTGTATCAACAAAGCATTTCTTTTCTCTACCGATAGGGATAATTGCTATATCATCCTTACCATTTGGATATGATGGTTCTGCCGTTGGGTCAGTAATATTTGTCCATAATGTTAAATCGGACCAAGTAATATCTGCTTTTCTCGATTCTGCAACGAACACATTACCCTCGCCCTTAGGTGTTGGAGCACAAATCGCTAACTGCATTTCTGCTTTTCTTGTAAGTTCGCCAGTTGTAACATCAATATCGTATTCGACCACAGTTGTAAATCCTGTCTCTATCGCAGTCATTGTTACACCATCATCCTCTAATACGAATGGGCGAATATCCTGAAGCTCGTAATACCCCTTAGTGGTTTTTAACCGAGGAAGTGTTATCGTATCCCCAACCTTTGTTACTACAGGAACATATGAATTTATATATCCAACGACAAAATTATTCTTACCAAGCGTTACTTCACGGATTTTTTCTGTTTTATACTCATTCCCATCCAAAGCGACAGTAGCAACTACCTTTACAAGATGTGTAGATCCTTTAGCGCCATAGTATACATAACCCATTGTACCACCGCAATTTTCCCATGACTCAACAAATTCCCCATCTATAAATAGTTCTACATCAACTACTGCTCCATCTTCAACGTTTATTATATCCCACTCTATACGATACCCAAACTCATTAGGGTCAATTCTATTTGCCAAAAAACTAATCTCAGATATTTGAGCCGGTGCCTCTAATGTAGCTTGCGTCGTATCATATGGCACATAAGTGACGACTCCCCAATCATTTTCTATTCCAAGACGCAAATAGTAACTTGTATTAAGAGCGAGTCCTTCAACAACCAAAAACTCAACACTATCAATTTCAGCAGACATTTTCTCTGAACTTATTGCATTACTAAAATCCTCTGATGTAGAAGCCTCTGCAAAAATTTTTACAGCTTTAGCACCAACGCCAAAATCAATAACCTTGCCTGAAATAGTGATACTATCAATACTTGAAGAAAGAAAATCTACTATTCCTGTAGGTGCTCCTGGAGTTAATGTTTGAAAAGAAATTATATGACTCTCTGCTCCTAAATCAAAGTTGTTTTTTGAAACAAACTTTACAAAATATGTTGTATTTGTGGTTAATCCAGAAACTGGAATTATTCTTGTTGTTGGAGCATCAAATCTTTCTAGCTGTGTTTTTAGAAAATATGTAGAAAAATCTTCTTTTTCTGAAATAATCAACTCAGAATCCACCCATGAGGCATCTTGGGAAAAGTCTGGACTTGTTCCAAGATTTCCAACTAAAACAGAAATTAAAGCATTTGTATATCCAACTTCTGTAACTATAATGCCAGCATTTGGCTCTGCTTTTTGATCATAATTCTGTGCAATTCCAGATGTTAGAAAATCATCCTTTGACACTGTACTGTAGGATGCTGCAATCCAATCTGCGGAACGGATTTGATCAGACAAACGCATCTCATCAATTGCACCATAAAATCTTTGATCGCTCCACTCATTACGTCCTAACCACATTTCTCCAAATTGGTCTAAATTTTGAACCTTAGAGGCATTCATAGTTGATTTCAACTGACCATTAACATAAAGCTTCATTCCTTGTGTTGTATTTGGTTTGAATGACAATGCTATGTGATACCATTCGTTCACATTTGGAAGAGTAAAATAAACCTTATGGTCCTCAATTCTTGGTGTTGTAACAGTTATTTGATTTTGGCTAGCAATTCGGAAAGAAATAAATTGATATTTTCCAAAAATTGCACGACCATCGCCAGCTCCGCCATACATTGCAGGATTAATCCAACCTTCAACTACAAAACCATTTGCAAGGTCTGAATTTTGCATTGTTGATCCGCATGAAATAGCCTCACCTGAAATATTTGGATACCAAACTGAATTTCCAATTACACCATTTGTTACAGAAAGCTGTGATGTACCAGTGCCATCGTAATCATTTGCCTCATCTACAGGGCTTGTGTTTTCCATGTACCAAACGCCTTTATATGAGCCCCATGGGTTTTCAGGACAAATATCTTTTCCTTTTGTTGTTGAACCATAGCACATTACAAACTCAGTGCCATTTGTCATTTCTGGAAGAGAAACCCAGATATATGATGTACCCATTGGGTCCCAAACCTCAATATCAAACGGGATTCCTTTTCCTTGCATATCAATAAAGCAAATATCACTGCCGTTATCATTTGATGCAACATCAAAATAGCTAAAGCGAGATGGGACATCATTCTCGAGCTTTACAAGAACAGGGAAATTCTCAAGTGTCTCAGTTCCCTCATATCCTGAAACGGAGAATTTTACGCCATGAGAAAACTCACCAATAATAGGCTTTGGCAAAGCATCTGCTGTAAATGCAGACAATGGCAAAAGCACAACACACAATACAGAAATAATTTTTGAGATTTTTTTCATATTCATACAACCTACAACATTAAAACAATACTAAAAATTTTGTTTCATAAAACTACAATAAGTACTTAATTGTAAACGCCTAATAAAACATATAATCGCACAAAATATTACTATCTATAGCATCTATTGTCAAATACTAAATATAGAAAAATCACACACGGAGTGTCGTCTGTTTTGCCGAAAGTTGGTGCGATTGCGTTCGACCGTCCTCGCACTACTACCATTTGATTCTGCTACAAAATAAAAACGGCGTGAACCGTAGCCCACGCCGTTTTTATTTTTATAGCTCAGCAACAACTAGGTCACCAACCTCGGTTGTTGTGTAGCCCATTTCATTAGCCAGCTGGCTCTTCATCTTTGGTGTCACGCGAGCAATCGCTGCCTCAATAGCATCGCCTGCTTCCTTCTCACCAAGAGTTTGTAGCATGATTGCACCAGCACCAATTGCTGCAAGAGGATTAATTGCGTTCTTGCCAGTCCATAGAGGTGCTGTTCCACCGATTGGCTCAAACATGCTCAATCCCTCTGGATTTAGGTTACCACCAGCAGCGACACCAAGACCGCCCTGTGTGCAAGCTGCAAGGTCAGTAATGATATCACCAAACATATTCTCTGTTACGATAACATCGAAGATTTCTGGGCACTGAACCATATAGAGAGTTGTTGCATCAACATGGCAATAGTTGCACTCAACCATTGGATATTCCTCTGCGATTTCATGGAATGCACGCTCCCACAAGCCAAATACGTGTGTTAGCACATTTGTCTTACCACAGAGTGTTAGACGAGCTGTCTTTCCTGCAGCCTTTGCCTCTGCACTCAAGCCACGCCATGGGTTATCAGCTGTATGACGCTTCTTTGCAAATTCAAAAGCAAAGCGTAGGCAACGCTCAACCTGATGGCGGCTATATGACATTTCTTGAACAGCAAACTCGTGAGGTGTGCCCTTCATTACAACACCACCACAGCCTGTATACATACCACCAGTGTTCTCACGAACTACAACGTAGTCAATCTCCTCTGGTCCCTTATTCTTAATAGGAGTTTCAACTCCTGGATAAAGCTTAATTGGGCGGAGATTGATGTATTGATCAAGCTCAAAGCGTAGCTTCAAAAGAATATTCTTCTCTAGGATGCCTGGCTTTACCTTTGTGTGACCAATAGCACCAAGATATAGAGCATCATGCTTCTTTAGCTCTGCAATATCAGAATCATCAAGAAGTTTTCCAGTGCTCATATATAGCTCACCACCAAAATCATACTTTGTGAAGGATAGCTCAAAGCCATATTTCTTTGCAGCAGCCTGAAGGACCTTCATACCTTCGCCAATTACCTCTGGACCTGTACCATCACCTGGTATTACACCGATGTTATAAACCTTGCTCATTTTGTTCCTTAATTAAACTAAATTATTACAACTTTACTTTATAAATTAGAAGCAAAAATCAAAACCAATTGTAAAATCAATATTGTTTGATGTCATACCATCTTCATCAGAATAAATATCACCACTTGCTGCAGCAGCATTGATAGACATATCTATGGCGGTATTTTCTGTTAGGTAGAACTTCATACCTAGATTAAGTTCACCAACTAATGCAAATTCGCTATCACTCTTTCCTAAATCATAGGATGAATAAGCTGCTTGAATTCCAACACCAACATATGGAATGTATGGTTTACCTATATCAAAATAATATTCATATTTTGGACCAGCTGTAACAACGGTTACATAATCATCTGTTGTCAACTCTAATGTACCACCCCAAAGCTGATTTGTCTTAGTAAACTTACCTAGTTCAAACTCTAAAGTAGCATATGGTCCAGCAACTGTGGCAGAGTCAAACATAAAATCTGCACCTACAGTCCATGTGCCCTCGTCTGTTCTACCAGCCATTGCTGATGTACTAACAAAAGCTACTAAAGCTAGAGTCATAACTGTAAAAAACTTTTTCATTTTTTTGTCCTTTTTTGCAAATAACGCCGACTGAATAGTTTATTAGAAATCAATCGGCGTCATTAAGTCAGATTTATGAGACCGACCACCACTTGGCGGTCAGTCTCAATGTTTAAATAAAAATTGCTTATGCTTGAGCAGCATCCTTCTCTGCAATTTCCTTCATTGCTTCTTTGCGGCTTAGCTTAATTCTGCCACGATCATCGATAGCAACGCACTTTACCCACATCTTATCACCAACCTTGCAAACATCCTCAACAGCACGTACGCGCTGATCGCTGAGCTCGCTGATGTGGCAGAGTCCATCAATACCAGGAAGGATTTCAACGAATGCACCGAATTCCTTAACACCGGTTACTGTACCCTCATAAAGCATACCCTCTTCTGGCTCTGCAGCAATCTTATTAACCTCACGGCGAGCACAATCCATTGACTCCTTAGATGAAGCAAAGATGCTTACAACACCGTCATCGCTAATATCAATTTGTGCACCAGATAGAGCTGTGATAGCACGGATATTCTTTCCACCAGGACCAATCAAGCCACCAATCTTATCAACTGGAATTTGAATTGTCTCAATGCGTGGAGCATAAGGAGACAAGTCCTCACGTGGAGCAGGGATAATAGACTCGATAAAATCAAGAATCTTCATACGAGCAACACGGTCACGCTCGATAGCCTGCTCAACAAGATCCCATGTTAGACCACGAATCTTTAGGTCAACCTGGAAGCCTGTGATACCATCGCGAGTACCGCCAATCTTGAAGTCCATATCACCGCAGTGATCCTCAGCACCGAGAATATCAGTTACAAGGATAGCCTTGCTCTCATCTGGTGTTGTAAATAGACCACAAGAGATACCTGCTACTGGCTTACGGATAGGCACACCTGCATCCATAAGTGCTAGTGTGCCAACGCAAATTGAAGCCATTGAAGAAGAACCATTTGAGCCCATAATCTCAGAAACCATACGTACTGAGTACTTATAATCTTCAGGGATTACTGGAGCCAATGCACGCTCTGCTAGGTTACCATGACCGATCTCACGGCGACCTGTTGTACCTAGACGACCAACCTCACCTGTGCAGTATGGAGGGAAGTTGTAGTGTAGCATAAAGTTCTTAGAAATTGGGCCACCTGTAATTGCATCAAGCTCTTGAGCATCTGACATTGTGCCAAGTGTTAGCACACCCAAGCTCTGTGTCTCACCGCGTGAGAATACAGCAGAACCATGAGCACGAGGTAGCACACCAACCTGAGCATAAAGTGGACGCAAATCATCAAAGCCACGGCCATCGATACGCTTACCACGCTCTAGAACATTCTTGCGAACAGTCTCGATTTCGAATGCATCGAACATTGCGCGGAACTCTTCATCTGTCATCTCAGGGAACTTAACAAGTAGAGCTTCCTTAAGAGCAGCCTTTAGATCGTTAACTGTGTTCTGACGCTCCAGCTTACCAGGAATTGTTAGGGCATCTGCTAGCTTTTCTGCAGCCTCTGCACGAGCAGCCTCTAGGAGTTCCTTATTGCAAGCATCACCATCAACAACTACCTTCTCTGGAAGACCAAGCTTTGCACGTAGCTCTTCCTGTAGAGCGATAATCTTCTCAACTGCCTCTTGACCAAACTTTAGAGCTGCAAGGAAATCTGCCTCAGGAATCTCGTTTGCACCGCCCTCCATCATTAGGAAGCGGCCCTTCATACCACTGTATAGAAGGTCAAGATCGCCATTCTGACGTTGCTCTTGAGTTGGGTTCAAAACGAATTCGCCATTAACGCGGCCTACGCGGACAGCACCAATTGGACCCATGAATGGGATTTCTGAGATGTGTAATGCAGCAGAAGCAGCAATAACACTCAAGAAATCTGGCTCTGTTACGCCATCGCATGACATTAGGGTATTGTTTACCTGAACGTCATTGTGGTAGCCATCAGGGAATAGTGGGCGGATTGGACGGTCTGTCAAACGAGCAGTTAGAATTTCCTTCTCGCTTGGACGGGACTCACGCTTGAAGTAACCGCCAGGAAAACGACCTGCTGCATAGTACTTCTCGCGATATTCTACCTGTAGAGGGAAGAAATCTACGCCCTCACGTGGTTCATCTGTATTTGTTACAGCTGAGAACACAACAATATCATCTAGTGAAACTAGAACTGCACCAGCTGCTTGACGTGCCAATAGACCTGTCTCGATAGTAAGAGTCTTACCACCTAGCTGTGTGCTTACTGAAATTGAATCTTTCATAATTATTCATTCCTAATGTGAATTATGATAGAAAAATTACCCAATGAGAGAATACCAAAAAATATAGCTTACGTGGGGTATTTACTCTATCACGAATATGTGTAATAAAAAATGTCTCTAGCAAAATGGGAGAACCATTTACCGCTGCTAGAGACCTTGCCTAATGCCCGGAACATTTATTGGGCAATAGATAATAGTGCAACAAAAGCCACCCAGCTTTTCTTCTGGGCAGCTTTCGTCTTCCGCGCTCTAAAATTAGCGGCGGATGCTGAGCTCCTTGATAAGAGCCTGGTAACGTGGCTCATCTGTGCGCTTTAGGTAATCCAAAAGGCTACGACGAGTGTTAACCATCTTGATTAGACCAAAACGTGAAGCGTGATCCTTACGATTTGTCTTAAGATGCTCTGTTAGGTGTTCAATTTTCTTAGTTAGCACCGCTACCTGAACCTCGCAGGAACCTGTATCTTTTTCGTGGCGCTGGAACTGTTTACGAATTGCTTGGGTATCAATCTGACTCATGACTACTCTGTCATCCTTATTTATTGATTAATAATTTAAACTTTTTTGACTTGTGTCCAGTGATTTTATCATACCATTGAAACAAAAAGCAACACAAAAATTGTTAAAATTCCGTTGTTATTAGCGGAAATTTAGAGCAAACAACTATACAACAAATGTGGTATGAGTAGAACGAATTTGCATAATGGCAAAACTAATAGATATGAATTAAAGGTACTAACCCACCAAACACAATAATGCACTAGCGCGGAACAAGTCTTGCATCCTTACTGCAGCGCTTATCTCTTACCCCAAAAAAAATGGAGCGGGCGAGGGGAATCGAACCCCCGTACGAAGCTTGGGAAGCTCCTATTCTACCATTGAATTACGCCCGCTTGTTAAAGGTTGTTAACTAGGTGAATTTTACATTATTTTATTAGCGCAAGTCAATTAAAATAAATTAGTGCATATATAATAATAGAGCATATCCGAGTTTTTCTCCCAATCCACCCAAAGCTAGCAATAAATAGCGTCATGGCTAGTGTGATGGCTAGAAGTGCGAGGCGTAATTGATGAATAACTCAGATGCGCCCTTATAAAACCGACGGACACACAACAATAAAATCGCGTAAGTCGATAACTACACCAAATGGACTTTTACCACAGAACATATACATGCCAGTTGTAAAAAAGCGTGCACCGTTAGTGCACGCTTTCTTTACATATTTAAGAAAATAAATTATTTCTTATTTCTACGCATTTGGCGAGTCTCGCGAGGTGGAGCGATTACCTCTACCCCATCTTCTTGGGTTTTTGCTATCGGATGGCGTTTGTTATACCAAAGCATACCAATAATTGCAAGAATTTGAGAAACTGTCCAATACAATGTTAATGCTGAAGGCATGCTATAGAAGATGAACAACATAAATATTGGCATAAATACAACCATCATCTTACGCTGGGAAGGATCTCCAGAAGAAGGAGACAATGATGTCTGTAGGCCCATTGTTACTGCCATCAATATTGGAAGGATATTAACTCCAAAGCCTAGTGAATCTCTAAACAAATTCTCTGGTGAAGAAAGATCTGGAATCCAAAGGAATGACTCATAACGTAATTCAATAGCAGAACCTAAGATGTTAAACAATGCCAAGAAGATTGGAAGCTGGATTAGCATTGGCAAGCAACTTGCTAATGGATTAATCTTATGCTCACTATATATACGCATCATTTCACGTTGACGCTGCTGAGGATCATCCTTATATTTCTCATTAATTTCCTTAATTAATGGCTGAACCTCTTGCATCTTGCGCATACCGGCAACACTCTTCCTATTGATAGGATATAGGATTAAGCGAACAATAATTGTTAATACGATAATTGCTATACCATAGTCTCCACCAAAAATACCTGCTATGAAAACAAGGAACTCAAGCAACCAAATACAGAAGAAATCCCATGTGCCAAAATTCATTACATCAACAGAATCCTCTGCTATTCCCTTTAATTCTGATAGCTTGCGTGGACCAACATAAAGTGAGAACTTCTGCTCTACTGAACCATTAGCAGGAATAGTTACAGCAGGGAATCTCATGGCTATTGCTGCTGAATCTGGAACAAAAGATGAAACAGACTCTGGGTTAACTATACGTGTGGAATAGAACTTAACTCCATTACCATATTTAGAAAAAGTAGAGTTATTTCCATTCTCTTGACCTCTATAAGCAAGGAACTGTACGAAGAAGCGGTTTCGAAGAGAAACCCATTCAACATCCATATTATCAACTTCTTCTCCAATTGTTGAAGATTTTGGATCAACCTGGATAGAGGAGCAACCTCCTCCACTACCACCAAATAGCTCCTCAGCTAACTTAGTTAAATCACAATCGCTTACATCAAAATCATTCTCATTAGACTCTCTTACTCGATAATCTAATGCAACATCAGATAAACCTTCAGCGGTATCAAATGAAATATCTGCTGGATTTACTGCTTCAATGCTTTGTAAATACAATGCACCTGTAGAAACGAAATAATTTGGCTCTACTAGTGATGAATCTGTCAAGTTCTCAAAACGAATTGTTGTTTCAACCATATATCCCTCATTAGGGATATTAAAGGTCTTAACAACTCTAACACCATTTGTATTAATAGATGAAACAACTACCTTATTTGAAGAAACAACATTAATCTCATAGTCGTCATACTCTGTTTGATAATTCTCAATACCGCGCTCTACAAGCATTGCTGGTTTACGAGAAAAATCCAAAAATACAGGGTTGTCACCATCTAAACGTGCCGGGTAACCATTTAAAGTAACACTTTCAATAGCGCCACCCTTTGATGTGAATGTATAGACAACTAGATTATTAGTTACGCTAATTTTTTGAGTTTCAAGATATTCTATTTTTGGCTTCTCAGATTGTCCATCTATCTTTTCTTGCTGATCTGCTGGTATTCCATTCCCATCGGCATTTGACTGCTCTTCCCCGCCAGAATTCTGTTCGTCTGCTTGTTGCTCTTTAGCTGCCTGCTGTTCTGCTGCTTGTTGCTCTTTAGCGGCCTGCTGTTCTTCTGCTATTTTCTTACTTTGCTGATAAGAATTATAGAAAGTCCAAACTAAAGCAATTGTTAAAATTAAAACAATTATCTTCTCTTTTTTATTCATTTTTGTTCTCTTTCTCTTCTGAAATTTGCTCTAACTCTTCACCTGGCTTTGGTATTTTTCCAAAAAAACCTGGCCACATTAAAGGAACAGGATCATAACCATGTGGACCAAATGGCCGACATCGTAATATTCTACGGGCTATTAACCAAGAACCTTTTATAAATCCATATTTTTGCAGCGCCTCTATTCCATACGTTGAGCAGGTTGGATGAAATCTACAATTAGCTCCTAATATTGGAGAAAGAGCTACTTTGTACATTCTAATTAGAAGGATTGCTAACCACTTCATTTGTTACTTTCTGAATAATATGCTGTCTATTAAATAATGCAAGCATTTCTTCTTGGACTAACTGTTGCTTCTGACCGAGGATTGATCGACGTGCAATCACAACGATATCCCATGGTTTTGTAAGAACAAGTTGATTCTGTAACAATCTAAACGATTCACGTATAAGGCGCTTTGCTCTATTACGCTGCACTGCATCATGAAAGGTGCGCTTTGTAGCTACAACACCAATTCTATGACAAGCAGTAGGCTCCTTACTTACCCAAAGGGTAATATACCTCCCAAAAGATTGTTTACCAACCTCAAATATGTGCTGAAAATCTTCGTGCTTTCGCAAATGACTTGCCTTTTGAAAACGCAAACTGCAACGCGAAGCTTGTTTCTCCGCGTTGCAGATCTCGGCACACATCTCCTTGAGCGGCAATTTAGACATAAAATTTATGCCTGTACTAGATTTACGCGGCCCTTCTGACGGCGACGACGCAAAACCTTGCGACCATCAGCTGTTGCCATGCGTGCGCGGAAACCAACCTTGCGGGCGCGCTTAATTTTAGATGGCTGATAAAGTTGTTTCATTGTAATATTCCTGAATTATATAAGTGGGTAAAAACCTTTTAGTTCGAACGAAGTACATAAAGTACTAAATTTTGTGAGCAAAGTCAATAAAATATTTCTTTTTGTATAGTAGCTATTATCAATGTCTCAAATTATTCTATTCATATTTAAGTCCTAAAATAATAGCTTCTGCAAAGCATATCAACTTTTAGCTCTTACTCGCAACTGGAATACTTTCAAAGTAGCCCTGAATTTTAGGAGCGCGCTTTGCAATTGTTGCCAACTTACTAGAAACCTTCTCCAGCTCTCCAAGTAATTCGATGAAGATAACACCTACGATTACACGGCAAGTTCCCTCGCGCAAGCGCTCAATATGCTTATCCTCAATTTCACTAGATAGACGTGAAAATTCTTTTTCCATCGCACGTGCTTCGAAAGCAGCATCAACATTGTGCTCAGAAATAGAAATCATCAATAGATTTGCTTGCTTACGGAGGCAGTCAAACAAGAATTTCAAATCCTCTAGACCTGCCTCTGATATAGATGCATCAGCCTCCTTCAAGCGTGATGAAAGAGAAATGATATTGCTTGTATAGTCAGCTATACGTTCAGCATCATTAGTACAGTGCATCAACACAGGAATGTATTCAGCCTGCTGCTGAGTTAGAGGACGACGAGTAATCTGTGTTAAATAATTAGTAATTTCAAACTGATGCTTATCAACCTCTTTCTCTCTAGCATCAAAGGAAGCAGCAACCTCTTCATCGAAATTATTATTTACAAAGTGCTCCATTGTTGAGGATTCAATCATATCCCATGACTCATGAAGCATAGAAGAATAGCTCTTTGTTGCCTGCTCTAATGCAATAATTGGGTTGTCCAACAAATGTGGCTCAAGATACTGGTATTTAACCTCTTCATCCTTCTTAACACGTATAATGCGTTCGCAAAGCTTTGCTAGTAGACCAGCAAATGGCAATAGGATCAGAGTTGTACCAATATTGAATACGGTATGAGCATTAGCAATATGGCGTGGCAAATTCTGAGGAATTTCTCCAAGCGCGTTTCCTGAGGTTAAGCTATTAATTAAATGGAAGAACACAGGAGCTTTTTCATCACCTTCACCCCATACGAACAGGAACGACACCAGCACGATTAACACACCTAAGCAGTTAAAGAAGGTATGCGCTAATGCTGCTTGTTTTGCAATTCTGTTAGCTGCCAATGCTGCTAGCTGTGCTGTAACAGTTGTTCCGATGTTTGAACCAAGAACAAGGATAACAGCAGTATAGAAGTTAATAAGACCGGATGCACCAAGAGCAAGAATAATACCTGATGCAGCAGAGCTACTCTGAATGATAACAGTAACGAGAATACCTATTCCTAATGCTCCTAGAACAGATCCAATTGGCATTATACCATCAGCATTTGGAGCGCAATCAAAGGCTTGGAATATCTCCATAAAGGATGGGAACTGTGCAATTCCTTTTAATTCTGTACTCATTAAACCCATACCAAAGAATAGCAAACCAAAACCAAGTATTGCTTCACCCCAACCGCGAAGAACCTTTACCGCAATAAAGGTCATAACCATACCAATAATGATAGATGGCATTGTGATACTAGAAATATCAAATGCGATAATCTGTGCTGTAATTGTTGTACCAATATTAGCACCAAAAATAATACCCAATGACTGTGATAGATTTAATAGACCAGCATTGATAAAACCAATAACCATTACTGTTGTGGCACTAGAAGATTGAACAACAGCAGTAACGATTGCACCAGCAACCACTGCTACATACTTATTCTTAGAGAACATATGAAGCAATGTACGCATTTTTTCGCCAGCAACCTTAGTTAAGCCATCACTCATTAGCTTCATACCAAGCACGAAAATAGCTAGGCCACCAAATACATTCATACAAAGTGCAAATATATTAATACCTAACTGATTAACGGGAATTCCTCGAGTTGTTGTTTCTTGTGTATCAACCTCGACACTCAACTCATACTTACCAGTACCACTACCCATTGTAATGGAAGTATCTGCGACACCATCAGAATTTGTTTTAGCAGCAACAGTTGAAAGCTTAACATCCTTACCATCACTTGGATAGCTTATGAGGTTAAAATATACATCTCCGCCTTCAACAGGATTTCCATCTTTATCTACAACGGTGACAGAAATTGGCTTTGAAGATGACGCGCCTGCAGAAATCTCTTGATTAACGCCATCGATTTTTACACCAGTTACAAATCTTATTCTGATTGCTTTATTTGTGTTAGATTGAGGAATAACATCAAGATACTGGTCACCTGTTATATTTCCTGCTTTAATTCTTGCGCGAGCGATACCGCCAGCGTCTGTTTTAATCTCTGCTACCTTTAGATATTGATTACTTGCTTCTTCATCAGCCTGAGCTTCTGTTGAAATTATTGGACAGATAAAAAGCTCTGAATCAGGAGCCGCCTGAAGAATAAGTGTCTCGCCAACATATGGAACCTCATCGGTTCCTCCAAAAATTCCACCGTGTGTTGTTCCTATTACTTCAAGAATTAAATCTTTAGAAAACTCTTCACCGGGTAAGGCGGTTTGTACTTGACTATCATGTATTTTTACTTTACTTAAGGTGCTTTTTGAGGAGTCACCACCAGAACACCCAGACAATAGTGCAATTGAAGCGCATAAGAGACCGACCGCCAAATTTGATTTTAGCATTTTATTCTTTCCTTCGAATAATTATTAACTTTAACTTCTTTTCTTATTTCTTTTCTTCTTATTTTTCGCGTGAAATTATACCAAATTTTGACTAGCAAAGCAATGCGCAATACTTAAACATATATTTACAGCGGGTGAGTAATGTGTCTTTTATATTTGACACATTACGGGTGTCCTTTCTATTTGACAAACTAGGACACATCTATCACACAAGCCTCCCATCCTACCCAGCTCCCAATCTTCCTTAGGCGGGAGCCAGCGTCGTCCTAGCCATCACGTGCATCACACTATTGATTGCTAGGTTTGGATGGATTGGGAGAATAAGACATTATGTATACGAAGCAGACACAGTGCGCCCTACTCTCACACATCATATAAGCTGTGTGCTACGTCAGCGCTAGCGCGCTCTCCTATACATGTTCGTTATCCAATTATAATCTATTGCCTAAATCGAGTAGGAGGAGTTTTAACTCCTCCTCTCACACCACCGTACGTGCCGTTCGGCATACGGCGGTTCAACCCATTTTTTTTTCTTTCTTTTATATACTTGATGTCATAGCTACTTGTCTTTCAAGATAGTAATCTAAAAGGCTAACTAGCCCTCGTTTTGTTAATATCTCTTTGGACACAGCTCGTTTTAGAACAGATTTCATTGCCACAAATTGGTAGTGAT
>JAZNPC010000052.1:0-20201 GCA_045589455.1 Kiritimatiellia bacterium | reverse complement strand
TTGTAAAGGAACCACAATCTTGTTTGTCTAAATTTGTCATTTGGGACTTATTTTTTTTACGTTTACAACGGTCTTAATTCTATAAAAACCCTTTATTTTTTTTCAACTCTTAAATCGTGCATTTAATTTTACAGAAAACATCTCTAACTTTTTGCTACTGTTTTTGATTATAGTGCTTGAGATTGTTTGCAAAGGTAAAGTATAATATCCTTATATAGGAGAAACAATTTTATGCTAAAAGTAAAAAACCCAATTTTACCAGGCTTTCACCCAGACCCATCTATTTGTCGCGTGGGCGATGATTATTATCTTGCAACATCTACCTTCCAGTGGTTTGGGGGAGTAGAGCTTTATCATTCAAAGGATTTAGTTAATTGGGAGCATTTGCCTTCCCCTCTAAGAAGAGTATCTCAATTGGATATGCGTGGTGATCCAAATTCAGGCGGTGTTTGGGCTCCATGTCTAACATACTGCGATGGTATGTTCTATCTAATCTATACAAACGTAACTAATTTTCACGGCAACTTAAAAGATACCCACAATTATCTTGTAACCACCACTGATATTCGCGGAGAATGGAGCGATCCAATTTATCTAAATTCAAGTGGCTTTGACCCATCTTTATTCCATGATGATGATGGTAAAAAATATCTCCTCAATATGAAGTGGGACCATCGTGAGGGAACTAACTTTTTTGCTGGTATTCTAATTCAGGAATATTCACCAACAGAAAAAAAACTCATTGGTAAGCCAACCAACATTTTCAGGGGAACCTATGCTGGTGGAACAGAAGGTCCACATATGTATAAGCATAATGGCTACTACTACCTCTTGGTTGCAGAGGGTGGAACTGGCTATTATCATGGCATACAAATGGCTCGCTCAAAAACTCTTCTTGGTGAATATGAGGTTGATCCACAACCAGTCTTGACAGCAAAGCATAATCCAGAAAGCTATCTCCAGCGCACAGGTCATGGTGCTCTAGTGGATTCCCCTAATGGCGATTTGTTTGTAACGTTTCTCTGTGGTCGACCAATTACTCTGGAAAATCAAAAGCGTCGCTCTATGCTTGGTCGCGAGACCTGCATTGCTCCAGTATTTTGGAATGAGGATGGTTGGCTACGTCTAAAGACAGGTGGCATTGTCCCTCCAGTAGAGTTTGAAGTAGATAAGCAAGAATATAAATTTCCAACAGACCCATTGTTTGATGATTTTGATGAACCTACATTGCCTCTTCATTTCAAAACTCTGCGCTTGCCATTCACAAAGGAAATTGGCTCTCTAACGGAAAGAAAAGGCTGCTTAAGGCTTGTAGGTAATGAGTCAATTACATCATGGAATAAGCAATCGCTAGTTGCTCGACGCATACAGCATTTCCATATGGCGGCAATAACCGAAATGGAATTTTCTCCTGAAACTCTTCAGCAGATGGCTGGTCTTACTGTGATGTATGATACATATAATTTCTTCTATTTGTATTTAACTAAAGATGAGGAATCTGGTCAAAACGCACTTCGCATTCTTGTTCGTGATAATCTAAAATTCTATAATCCAATTGAGGGAGGCTGTGTGCTAATTGGAGAAAATAATCACGTATGGTTAAAGGCAGAACGTAAGGATACAACTCTTACATTCTCTTTCTCTCTTGATGGCGAAAGCTTCCAAAATATTGGTGGCAATTTAGACTGCAGTAATATGGCGGACGAAGCCTATGGTGAAATCGGCCACGAAGGTCATACAGGACCATTTGTCGGTATGGCATGTCAGGATTTAACAGGCGAGCATTTCTGTGCTGATTTCTTTAATTTTTCATACGAAGTAAAATAAAAAGGTAAACTTATGAACGTAGGATTTATTGTTTCAAATGTCTTTGCGGACCACATGGTTTTGCAAAGAAATAAACCAATTCGCATCAATGGTTTTGCAACACCACATACAGCTGTATATGCAGAGATGAATGGAGTGTGCGCTGGTGGTAGAACAGGTGAGAATTGTAAGTGGGAGGTTGTTCTTCCGGCTCTTGATGCTGGCGGTCCATATGAAATCATTATTAAATCAAGCCATGGTGTAACCAAAAAGATTCGAGATGTAATGATTGGTGATGTTTGGCTTTGCTCTGGCCAATCTAATATGGAATTTTTTGTTTATCAGCCAGATAATATTTCTCTTGGAGAAAAAGGTAAGAAGCTTGTTGAAGAAGCAAATGACACAAATCTTAGATTTCTCCGTGTTGAGCATTCTATTAACCCTTTAACAGAATGCGATATGCTTCCAGATAGCAGTGTATGGGCGCTTCCTACAGATTCAGAACGCCTTTCTATGATGAGTGCAGTTGGTTATCTTTTTGGTTTGGAGCTTCGTCAGCGAGATCCATCTGTGCCAGTTGGTATTATTAGCTCAAGCTGGGGAGGAACAAGAATTGCTCCATGGATTCCTGAGGAATATTTTAAAAAGGCAAATATAACTTCAGCGATTAAACGCTTGGAGGAGGTTAGAAAAGCCACAAATGATGAAGCACGTCTTTCCCCAGAAGCAAAGGCACTAAATGCAAGCTTTTTTGAGTGGATTGAACGCTTTAATAATTATGCACCTGAGCAATCTGCAAAAGCTCTTGCTGAATGGGCACAAAGGGATGTGGATTTATCTGATTGGGAGAAGCACGAGTTCTCAACAATGGTACAACCAAAAACTGCAGGTATCACTTGGTATAGAAAAGAGATTGAAATTCCTGCAGATTGGGAGGGCTCATCTCTCTCAGTATTCTTTGGAGCTCTTAATGATGAGGATGAGGTTTTCTTTGATGATATTAAGGTTGGTGAAACAACCTGTCATCAAATAGAGTGGTGGGCATATCCTCGCTGCTACACATTGGCTGCTGAATATGTTAAGGCCGGTAAGCATGCAATCTCTGTTAGACTCAAGGACCATGGTGGTTCAGGGGGCTTCTCTGGAAATGCGTTTGTTTTCTCAGCAACACCAGAAAAGAAAATTGATTTAAAGAGTGGAGATTGGTTTAAGAAAAGAGAATTTGCTACAGACAAGGATAAACTCGATCCTCGCCCTGGCGTAGTACCTGGATTTATTTTCTATGAGTATGGTATTCCTAGCTGCTTATATAATTCTATGGTTAAGCCATTAACTGAGCTAGAAATATCTGGTGTGCTTTGGTATCAAGGCTGCTCTGATAATGGTGAGCCCGCAGAATATTACACTCTTCAAAAGCTATTGATTGAGGCGTGGAGAGGTGTATTTAGAAATCCAAAAATGCCATTCTTCATTACACAGCTTGCTGGATTCCAAGAGCAGCGTCCGGAGAACCGCTTGCCAGATGATTACTGGAAGGACTTTGAGCCAAACAATCAAGGCTATCAGAGAATCCGTGAGGTGCAGAAGCTAGTTGCGGAGGAAGTTGAGAATGTTGCTTTGGCTGTAACAATTGATATTGGTGACCACTCAGATATTCATCCAGCAAATAAGTTTGATGTTGCAAAGCGTCTTTTTGCTTGTGCTCGCAAATTTGGTTATGGTGAGGATGTCCCTTATTTAAGTCCAGATGTTGATGTGGTTGTAGAAAAGGATGGTGGCTTGCTACTAAAAATTAAAAATGTAGGCGATGGCTTATTTATTAAGGATGCAACAGAAATTGGTGAGCACATGTTTGCTATTGCTGGAGCAGATGGTGTTTATAAATGGGCTGATGCAAAGCTTGTAAGCAAGGATGAAATCTTTGTTTCTTCAGCAGCTGTTGCTGAACCAAAAACTGTCCGTTATGCTTGGAGTGCTTTCTCTCCATTCACAAATATCTATAGCTCTGATGGCTTCCCTTTGCAGCCATTTAGAACTGATACTGAAAAGCTTTATTAAAACTGTTTTTTAAAAAGGATGCATTAAATGAATGTAAGCTTTATGGTTTCAAATGTGTTTTCTGACCACATGATTTTTCAGCGTAATCGCCCAATCAAAGTATGGGGTTGTGCTTCACCATGTACTACAATTCGTGGAGAAATGAATGATTATCTCGTAGAAGCTGTGGCTGATGAAAATGGTCGCTGGATAATTGAGTTTCCTGCATTGGAAGCAGGAGGCCCTTATGAGATGGTTATTAAAACTCAATACGATGCAGAGAAGAGAATAAAGGATATTTTGATTGGTGAGGTCTGGGTTTGCTCTGGTCAATCAAATATGGAGTATTCTGTTTATTTGACGCGAGACCCATTCTATAGCCTCGGTGATGAAGGCAAAAAGCTTTGTGAGTGCACAAAGGATGATAAGCTACGACTTCTTTATGTAAAGCATGCAATTAATCAATTTGAAAAATGCGATATGCTGCCAGAATGCTGTGAGTGGAAATCCGCAACAAGCTTTGATGGAATTGCACCAATTAGTGGTGTGGGATTTCTTTTTGCTCAAATGCTTCGCAAAAAATATCCAGATATTCCCGTCGGTATTATTTCTAGCTCATGGGGTGGATCTATAATTCAGCCTTGGATTGATAAAGAATCCTTTGTTACAGCTGGTGAAGCAGCAATTCTTGAGTCACTTGAAACCTCTTGCGCAAGATTCAATGAGCCCCGCGTTAAAACAGAGGAGGAGCTCAAGAGGGATGATGAATTCTTTGCATGGATTGATCGCTTTAATGCTTATGCCCCAGAAATCTCAGCACATGCAATTTCTGAGTGGACAAAGCTGGATGCAGACACCTCCGATTGGGAGGAAAAACCATTTAAGGAGCTTTCTCTATCTCGCGTGCCCGGTATTGCATGGTATCGCAAAATTATCGAGGTTTCTGAAGAATGGGCTGGCAGTGATTTGTTTGTTTATTTTGGTGCACTAAATGATGAGGATGAGGTTTTCTTTGATGGAGTAAAGATTGGAGAAACAACCTGCCGCACAAGAGAATGGTGGGAAGCACCACGCAAGTACAATGTCGATAAGGCTCTCACAACACCGGGTAAGCATGTCGTTGCTGTACGCATCAAAAACCACAAGGGCATAGGTGGCTTTATGGGTGAGGTTTTTATCCGCTCTTTTAGTCATTACGGAAAAGTTTGCATTTCAGAGGGCAGCTGGCTACAAAAACAGGAATTTGTTGTCGATTTTTCATGCTTCCCTCAAAGACCTGAACATATACCTGATTTTACAAATATTACAAATTCTGTTCCTACTTGTCTTTATAATGCAATGATTCATCCATTGACAAAGCTTGAGATAAGAGGAGCCCTTTGGTATCAGGGCTGCTCAAATGCTGGTGAGCCAGCAAACTACTATCGCTACAATAAGCTACTTGTTGAATCTTGGCGTAAGGCTTGGAATAATCCAAAAATGCCATTTATCATTACACAGCTTTCTGCATTCCAAGAGCAGCGCCCATTTAATCGCTTGCCAGATGATTATTGGAAGGATTTTGAACCAAGCAACGAAGGCTATCAAGGATTGCGTGAAGTGCAGAAGCGTGTTGCTGAGGATATGGATAATGTTGGCATAGCCATTACAATTGATGTTGGCGATCACTCAGATATTCATCCTAAAAATAAATGGGATGTTGCAAAGCGCCTATTCGCTTGTGCAGAAAATATTGCCTACGGAGAAGATGTCCCATATCTATGTCCAGATTGTACTAGCGTATCAGAGCAGGATGGTGGCTTGCTACTAAAAATTAATAATGTAGGCGAAGGCTTGTACCTAAAGGATGCAGCAGAAATTGGTGAGCACATGTTTGCTATTGCTGGAGCAGACGGTGTTTATAAATGGGCTGATGCAAAGCTTGTAAGCAAGGATGAAATCTTTGTTTCTTCAGCAGCTGTTACTGAACCAAAAACAGTCCGTTATGCTTGGAGTGCATTTCCTCCATTTACAAATATCTATAGCTCAGATAATTTGCCTTTGCAGCCATTCCGAACAGACAATGAAAAGGTTTATTAAAATTTAATTGGAGAATATATATGAAGTGCGAAAATAAATATCTTGAGCAAGTATATGCTTCTGTACTTGGTAAAGTAATAGGTGTTTATATGGGTCGCCCTTTCGAGGGCTGGTGGAAGGATCATATTCTTCGTGTGCTTGGTCCAGTTGAGGGCTATGTTTATGAAAAGTGTAAAAAGCCATTGATAGTTTCTGATGATGATATTTCAGGAACCTTTACCTTTATTCGTGCACTAGAGGATAGTGGGCTATATGAAAATACACCAGATGATTTCTTTGGAGAAATGTGGCTAAACTACATTCTTGAAAATCAGTCAATTCTTTGGTGGGGTGGAATGAGTGTTTCCACAGAGAACACAGCATTTCTCCGTCTAAAGAATGGCTATAAATCTCCAGAGTCTGGCTCAATCGCTCTTAACGGAAAAATAGTTGCTGAGCAGATTGGTGCACAAATTTTTATTGATGCATTTGGTATGGTTGCTCCGGGAAAGCCAGAGCTTGCCGCAAAGCTTGCTAAAAAATCAGCACGCGTTTCTCACGATGGTGCCGCAGTGGATGCCGCAGTTGTTCAAGCAGTGCTTATCTCTCTTGCTTTTGAAGAAAAGAATATGGAGCGCTTGCTTGATGAAGCAATTAAATTTATCCCAGAGGATTCTATCATAACTCAAATTCATAAAGATGTTCGCCAGTGGAGCAAAGAGGATTGCGATTGGGAAAAAACCTATGCTCGCATTTTCGAAAAGTACGGCTATGATAAATTTGGTGGAGGCTGTCACATTGTTCCTAACCACGCAATTATGGTAATGGCATGGTGCTATGCTCCAGATAATTTCCATAAAGCAATGACAATCATTAACACAGCAGGCTGGGACACGGATTGCAATGCAGCAAATGTTGGTGCTGTGATGGGACTTGTGGTTGGACTTGATGGAATTTGTAAGGATTACGACTATCGAGGCCCAGTTGCAGATAGAATTGTTGTTCCAACCTCAGAGGGAACTTATGGTGTAACCTCATGCTTAGAGATTGCAAAAATGGTTGCTCGCATTGGCTCAAAAATTATGGGCTATGATCCAATTCCAGAGACAAAGAAATATTCCTTTGAATATGGTTCTCAGGAGGGATTTGTTTCTCACGACCTAGGTAAGTTCGAAAATACATCAGTTGACATTAAATGCGTAAATGGATATATCGATATAACCTCTGTAAATGGAAAAGGAGCTGCAGCAGTAGGTGTCTCCCATGAATATACCTTGCGCACAAAATATCCAATAGGTGGCTATGATACAACATCCACTCCTCAGGTTTATCCTGGCAACACAGTTGAGTTTGATGTGGAAAATGTTGGCTCTAAAGCAATGACAGTTCGTATTTTTGCAGGTATGGACCGTGACCAGTATAATGGAGAGCCAGATCGCAAGCTTTTCTATGCAGAGGGTGCTGCCGAGCAGATTGCTGTTGGTGAGCGCAAAACAATCAAGTGGGTTGTTGATGCTCCTGCAAATGTATACCTGTCATATATGGGTATAGCATTAGAAAAGCAAGGCACAATAAGAATTCATTCTTCAGATGTATATGGCAGCTTTGCTGTTTCTCTTGTTAATGAAGATGTACCTTGTCGTGAAGCAAAGCAATTCGGTGGTTGGATTTGCTCAGCAAGCTTAATTCGCTGGCGCAATATTATGAGCTGCTGTGATGGTCCGGCAGTAGTAATATCAGGCAACAAGCATTGGAAAGAGGTTAATGCAAATGCAGAGATATTCCTTCGTGGTTCAGACTTTGCCGGAATAGTTTTTGATTATCATGGCTTAAACAATTTCTGTGCAGTAGGAATTGGTCATGGCAAGCTTACAGTATATCGCAAATTCTTCGGAAAGAAGGAAGTGCTTTATACTCAGGAAGCACCTGACCTTAATAATGTAGCTTATACAGCAGCAATTTCTCGAAAAGGAAATAAGCTTAATGTAAAGATGGGTGATTTTGCCGACTTCGCATTAGATATGCCTTTTGCGGCAGGTGGTGCAGCAGGTGTTGTTGTTGAAAATGGCTCAATAATTCTTAATAGCCTCAATATGACAGGCACAATGGCGTAAGGATAGAGGAAAAGCGATGAGTGATTCAAATGTATCAAATTGGGTTGTTAATTCTGGTGCCGGCACTTTAACAAATGGAGCTATTGTTATCTCCTATGAGGAAGATAAAAAGTGTTCTAATGGAATTGTCCTTAAGAAGGTTGTCAGCCATCCAGAAGGAGAGTGGACGCTCGATACCTTGCCACAAATCGAAGCAGATACGGGGCTTATCCCAACAGCTATTGGAAGCTCTTTCGTGGCATTCAATATGACACTTATCTCTTATTCTCTTCCAAAGAGCATTCGCAGGATTGGTGCCGCTGCATTTTTCCTTTGTAAGAAGATAAAGAATGTTCCTAACTTTCCTGATGAGCTAGAGGAGATTGGTGCTGCCGCTTTCTATTATAATGAATCAGCAAATGGTGCATTAGTAATTCCTGCTGAAGTAAAAGTAATTGAGAAGGAAACCTTCTTCTGGTGTGCAAATATTAAAAGTATAGCTTTTGCTGAGGGCTCAAAGCTGGAGAGCATAGAAGAGCGCGCCTTTAAGCGTTGCACGGGTGCTAGAACGGGTGCCGTAGATTTTTCAGTCTGCCAAAATCTAAAGCGAATCGATGCTCAGGCATTTATGAATGTTGAGCCAGAGCGAGTTGTTTTTGGTGATGCATATAATAAGCGCAAGGCAGAAGAATATCTTGAAGCAGATAAGAAAACCGGCTATCCTAGAGCATCTACAGATTGGCTTGCAGGTGCCTTTGGTATTGGTGTACATTGGACAACTTGGTCAACAGATTTGAATGGCGAAAAGAATTCCTTTGATGAGGCTGTTGAAAAATTTGATATTCCTCGCTTTGTAAGCCAGCTGAAAGAGGCTGGAGCAGAGTATATTATTTTTACCTCATCATGGGCGGAGCAACACCCACCTGCACCATGTCCAGCACTTGATAAAATCATCTCTGGTCGCACAACAAAGCGCAACCTTCTTTTAGAAATTGCTAAGGCGCTTGATTCCGAAGGCATTCGCACAATTCTTTATTATAATCATGGCTGTAACACAGAGGATCCAGAGTGGATGAAGGCAGTGGGCTACACCGATAATCGATTGGAGGATTTTGGAAGAAATATAACCTCAATCGTCCGCGATTTATCATTAAGCTGTGGTAAGTATGTGAGTGGCTGGTGGTTTGATAGCTCAACCTCTGTGTCAAAGGCAGGCTCTGCATGCACATCTATTGTAAAGCTTGGCGATTACAAATACCCATTTGATGAGATTTCTTTGGCAGCAAAAGCTGGTAATAAGGATGCAATTGTTTCTATCAATTCTCAGGGCGGTTCATTTGTATATTCATCATGTCAGGAATATTTCAGCGGAGAAGAGTTGGTCTTCTTCCCATTGTGTGGTCGCACAAATGCACAGGGTATGCAAATGCACATCTGGCTAACAATGGATAATAAATATTGGGTACATCAAGGAAAGGAATTTGCATCATTGCGCTTCTCTGATGAAGAGCTTTCTAGATTCCTTGTCCGCCATAGGAATGATGGTTGTGCTGTAACTCTCAATGTTGATGTTGATCGCACAGGCTTACTTAACCCAACCTCTATTGAGCAGCTCGCCCGCATTAAGAAAAAGTAATTAGTTTTCGCATGGATAGTGTAAGATATTGTCTATAAATTCAATCTATACCATGTAGAATTATACATTTCCCACATAAGTAGATATATAATATGGTGCAAATTTATAGATAAACCCCTTAACCCCTTGCGTCATCCACAGTAAGTGTTGTTTTTCTCTATTTAAAATGCTATAATGCTTAAAAAGAGCGGTCAGTTATTACTGTAATATTTTTGTAATTAGGATAGGATATTCAAAAATGAAAATTAGTACTTGTAGCACTAAATCTAAATTGGCTATGTTGTTCTCTTTGATAGCCAGCGTTTCTATGTTACCAGCTATTGGCGAAGAGCTAGTAAATTTTAATGGTACATATACAGAGGAACCTCATCCAACACTTGCTGGCGTAAATATTGTCAAAATTACCTCCAATGGCACGCTTACAGTTGATGAGGACGTTAAGCTACATAGAATTCTCGTTGTTGCTGGTGGCGGCGGCGGCGGAATGGGCGGTGGTGCTGGTGGCCAAGTTATAGATTGGATTCCAGCGGAACCAACCATTTTGAAGCATGATGATGCTTATACTGCAGTTGTTGGTTATGGTGGCTTTAGAAGCAATCATGGAAGCCAGCAGGCTCGTGGACATAATGGATTTCCATCTTCATTCACCAGCTCTTCAATAAATATTTATACATATGGCGGAGGCGGTGGTAAAGGCTATAACAATACTGATGACCGTTGGTGTCCCGAAGATCCCAAAATATTTGGTAATGGCGGTGGTGGTGCAGCTAAGACAGCATCTCCGTATGTTGTTCCAGGAGATGGTCCTGGAGTAGATGGTGCTTTTGGTGGAGGTAATGCCACAAATTATGGTTCTAGCGGCACCGGCTGCGGCGGTGGCGGCGGCGGTGGTGGAGGTAGATCTGCTAGCTCTACGGTAACAGGTGGCTTTGGTGGAACTGGTGTATTCATCCTACGCTATGGTGTTATATCTGGTCCAACCTACATAATAATTCGTTAGTGCTTTACAGCCCTGAATACGGTAGATGATTGCCGGATTCAGGGCTGATTTATATAAGGAGAGTGAACCATTGTTGTCGCTACCTTCTCGAGTGATGCTCGAACTGCTCATTGCTTACGATTAACACAAATACACAACATTTTGTTTTAACGAATATTGTAGGTTTTTATTTCCCGCAGAGAAGCAGAGCCGCAGAGAATTAAACCACAAAAATTTTTCGTTTTTTTTCGTGCATTTCGTGGCTACAAATACCCCTTAAAACTCTCCGTGTCTCCGTTCCTCCGTTGCCTCCGCGTTTCGCCGAAGGCTGGAGCAATAGCGATAAATCGATTCCCTCCGCATCTCTGTTACTCCAGAAAATCACACTACGTGTGCACCGCGTTTCGCCGAAGGCTCAAGCGAGAGCGACAAATCCGTGTTCGCACCGCAGGTTGGAGCGTTAGTGCTCTGCGTCTCTATGGGCGAAAAAATGGAAATTAACAAGGTCAATAGACAAAGTAAATGCAACTATGGGCAGATTAAATGCAACATTTGTTTTAGTGTTGCATTTAGTTTGTCTTTTCACCTAATATTTTTATTTTCGCAATCTTCTTGTAAATAATTTTAAAATATTATAAAATACATTTGTGTTTAAATCACAAGGAGATGCTTATGTCACACGAAGAGAAGAAGAATGAAATAGTAATATATCAACCAAATGAAATAATAAGGTTGGAGGTCGTGCTCCAAAATGAAACTGTTTGGTTGTCCCAAAGTCAAATGGCTGAACTTTTTGGATGTAGTGTAGATAATATAGGTTTGCATCTAAAAAACATATATGACATAGAAGAATTATCTAAAAAGGCAACTGCCGAGGAATTCTCGGTAGTTCGAGTAGAGGGTGGAAGAAAAGTTAGAAGAAAGATAATATTATATAATTTAGAAGCTATTATTTCTGTTGGGTATCGCGTAAATACAATTTTGGAGTTCGCTTTAGACAGTGGGCAACGGCTGTTTTAAATGAATATCTTTTAAAAGGGTACACCGTAAATGCTAGAATTTCAATTTTAGAAGATAAAATGCAAAAAAGTATTGTTATGCATGAAAATCGGATAGCTAGTCTAGAAGAGAAGGTAGATTTCTTTGTGCAGACCCAAACACCACCACTCCAGGGCGTATTTTTTGAAGGGCAGTTATGGGATGCCTGCTCGCTTGTAGAAAAGCTCATTTCTCGTGCGCAGAAATCCATTCTTCTCATAGACAGCTGGGTCAGCATAGAGACACTTGATATGCTAGCTAAAAAGAGGAGTGGGGTAGCAGTAACAATAGTCACCTCAAAACGCGGCAACAAGCTAGCCACCTCAGATATTTCCAAATTCAACACCCAATATCCACCGCTTACCATTAAAGAAAGCGAGGCATTTCATGATCGCTTTCTTATCTTAGACAACAAAGAGTTATACTTAATAGGCGCCTCACTTAAAGACTTAGGCAAAAAGTGCTTTGCCTTTACCAAAATGGATAGCTCTCAAATCCAGTCTATTGCCGTAAGGGTATAGACGCGCTCCCTTTGGCGTCACGTGCATCACGCTCGCATCGCGCGCCATCGCGCGTCCAAATTCCTGCATTGCAATCAACCTACATGTTTTGATATAATTACTTTGTAATTATAAAAAATGAGGTTTTAATTGTATGAATGTAAATGGTGTAGTTGATATCTACGATAGTACGCTCCGTGATGGTGCCCAAGCTGTTGGCATCACATTCTCTCGTACTGGGAAGCTGAATTTTGCTCATAAGCTTGATGAGCTAGGCGTCTCCTATATTGAGGGAGGGTATGCAGGATCCAATGAGTCAGATATGCAATTCTTTAAGGATATTGCTAAGGAAACTCTTTCAACAACTAAAATAGTTGCTTTTGGCTCAACCCGTCGTGCTGGTATTAAAGCTGCTGCCGATCCATTTACAAACGCTTTTCTTGCTGCTGAAACAGAAATCTGCTGCCTATATGGTAAGACCTGGATGCTCCATGTGACAGATGTTTTGAAGACAACAGCAGAAGAAAATTATGACATGATTTGTGATACCATCACATTCTTGCGTGAGCATGGTCGCCGTGTTTTCTTTGATGCAGAGCATTTCTTTGATGGCTATAAGGATAACTCCGAATTTGCAATGAAAATGCTCAGTGCTGCTGTTGCTGCAGGGGCAGAAAATATCACCCTATGCGATACAAATGGCGGCTCGCTTCCTCATGAGATTTTTGAAATTTCTACGCTTGTTGCTTCAACATTCCCTAATGTGCAGGTAGGTATCCATGCACATAATGATTCAGGAATGGCTGTTGCAAATTCGATTGAAGCAGTGCGTGCAGGAGCAAGCCTCATACAGGGCTGCATCAATGGCTACGGAGAGCGCACTGGCAATGCTAATCTAACAACAATTATACCAACGCTTGAACTAAAGCTTGGTGTGCCTTGCATTACAAAGGGTAGGCTTTCAGACCTTCGTTCTGCCTCGCTATATGTCGATGAGCTAGTAAACCAAAATCCTGATTTGCGCGCTCCTTATGTTGGTGAAGCCTCCTTTAGCCATAAGGCAGGTGCTCATGTGGCTGGAGTGCAGCGTAATCCAAAAACCTTTGAGCATATTGAGCCTACATCAGTTGGAAATGAACGCCGCATCCTTGTAAGCGAATTGTCTGGCGGTTCAAATGTGCTTTACCGGATGAAGCAAATGGGTGCAAGCTTTGAGGATGTTAGCAAGGATGATGTAAAGGCAGTACTTGCTGAAATCAAGGCAAAGGAAAATCAAGGCTACACCTTTGAATCTTCAGATGCTTCATTTAAAATGCTTGCTCAAAAAATTCTCAATAAGCATAAAGCATTTTTTGAGCTTGAGGGCTTCCGCGTGATTGTTGAGAAAAACGGAATGCAGCAGCCTTGTATTTCTGAGGCAACAATTAAGGTTAAGGTTAATGGAGAGATTGAGCATACAGCAGGTGAAGGAGAAGGTCCAGTTGAAGCACTTGATGTTGCTCTACGCAAGGCTCTCTCTCGCTTCTATCCAGAGATTGCAGATGTTGTTTTGAAGGACTATCGTGTGCGTATCCTTAATCCAGAGGATGCAACAAAAGCAGTCACTCGCGTGCTTATTGAATCCTCAGACGGGAATTCGCGTTGGGGAACGGTTGGTGTATCACCAAATATCATCGAGGCGTCTTGGCAGGCGCTTGTTGATTCAGTTGAATTTAAAATGTTTGAAGACGAAACAAATAATAAATTGGAGCAAAAATGAAAACCTATATTGCTGTAGATCTTGGTGCCGGTAGTGGCAGAGTAATCGCTTCTTGCTTTGATGGTGAGAAGCTAACTATGGAGCAGCTAAATCGCTTTGATAATACACCTATTGAGCTTAATGGCCATCTCTTTTGGAATGTTCCAGCATTATTGGAGGGAATTCGTGCGGGCTTGCGAGCTGCAGTTGCAAAGTATGGCGATACAATCGCTTCTGTTGGTGTAGATACTTGGGGTGTTGATTATGTGCTTTTAGATAAGCAGGGTCGCCTACTATCTCTTCCATATATCTATCGCGATTGCCGTAACACAACAGAGCAGATGGATAAGGTTTATAATATTTTAGGTAAGCGTGAATTGTACAATGCCACAGGCACACAGTTTATGACCTTTAACACAATCTTTCAGCTCTTTACAGAAGCAGAGCAGGAGGATTCCTTCCTGCCTAAGGCTGATAAGCTTTTGTTTATGCCTGACTTTATTAACTATGCACTTTGCGGAAAAATTGCAAATGAAGCAACAATTGCAAGCACAACACAGCTAATCAATGTAAACACACGTGACTGGGATACAGAGCTTATGGCTAAGCTAAATATTCCTGCCCGCCTTTTCTCAAAGCCAACACCTCCTGGCACTGTGCTTGGAAATATTAAAGGCATTCCTGGCCTAGAGAATGTACCAGTAGTGACAGTTGGCTCGCATGATACAGCATCAGCTGTTGCATCTGTTCCTGCAAAGTCAGACACATGCTGGGGTTATCTAGCTACAGGCACATGGGCACTTATGGGTGTAATTTCTGATAAGCCAATTCTTTCAGATTTGTCCTACGAGTATTCATATACACACGAGGGTGCAACAGATGGTCAATTCCGTTATCTAAAGAATTGCACAGGTATGTGGCTGGTTCAGGAGCTTCGCCGCGCATGGAAGGCAAAGGGCGAAGAGGTAAGCTTTGATGAGCTAGAGGCTGAGGCAGCAAAGTCTGAGCCATTCAAGTATCTAATTGATGCAGATTACTCTGAATTCCAATCACCAGGCAATATGCCAGAAAAGATTCAGGCATATTGTAAGGCAACAGGTCAGCCTGTTCCTCAGACAAAGGGTGAGCTATATCGTGCAGCTCTTGAGGGTATTGTAATGCGCTACCGTAAGGTTTGGAAGGAGCTTGAAACTCTAACAGGTGTGAAGCGTAATGTTCTGCACATGATTGGCGGAGCAACAATGGATAAAACACACTGCCGCATGACTGCTGATGCTCTAGGTATTGATATTACCTGCGGTCCAGTAGAAGGAGCAAGCATGGGTAATGTTGTTGCACAAATGGTAGGTCTAGGGGATTTGCCAAGCTTTGATGCAGGGCGCGACCTAATTGGCGCTTCAATCGAGAAGACAACTTGGACTCCTGAGCCAGCTGGTGTTGCTGCATGGGCAGAGGCTGCCGAGCGTTGGGAAAAAATTTGCCTGAATTTTAAATAATAAAACATAAGGGGAAAATATGAAACGTTATTTCTTTCCTTCAACCGGTAATTTTTATAAAGCAAACCTACACTGCCACACAACATGTTCTGATGGCAGAATGACTCCTGAGCAGGTGAAGGAGCGCTACATGTCTCTTGGCTACTCAGTTATTGCTTATTCAGATCACAATGTGATGATAGATCACTCTGATTTGAATGAAGAGAATTTCCTTGCGCTTACAGCTTATGAGGTAGATTTTATTACTCGTGATGCAAATCCACGTTGGCAGGCAAATAAGCTTTTGCATTTAAATATGATTTCTCCTAAGCCAAATGAGGACAGAGTTGTTTCTCCTCAGGTAAATGATAAGGGCGAGCATCGTGATGTAAATAGCATTCTTCCTCCTATGCGATATATTTGCAATACCACATTTGTAAATAAGATTATTGCAGCAGGTGCAGATAATGGATATCTTGTAACTATCAATCATCCAACTTGGTCAAATCTTGATTATGATGATTACAAAGGCTTGAAGCGTCTCTGGGCTATGGAGATTAATAACGGAGGCTGCTATGCAGAGGGTAGAGCAGATGATCCAAATGTGTACAATCTAATGCTTCGTGCTATGGGAACAAAGCTTTTCGCAGTTGGCACAGATGATAATCACAATGATTTGCCTCAGGATCATCCAGAGCATCATTGTGGTCAGGCTTGGATTAATATTCGAGCAGAAAAGCTAGACTATGACACAATTTTTAATGCTCTTAAGAATGGTGATTTTTATTCTTCAGATGGACCAGAAATTTACGAGTGTTACTACGATGATGAGGAAGATGCTGTACATGTTAAGTGTTCTCCAGCTCAGCGTGTTTTTGTAAATTCAGCAAGTATTTCTGCACCAATGGCAACTGCAAAGAAAATTGGTGAAACAATTACAGAAGCAGTAATTCCATTAAATCATTTTGCTGTAGATTTTATCCGAGTTACAGTTGAGGATAATAACCGCAGAATGGCTCACACAAACGCAATTTGGCTATAACCTTTCAAAGAGATAAGAGGCAACTATGAAACACAGCTTAATTCCAACAGAAGGAAATTGGTATAAAGCAAACCTACACTGCCACACAACATGTTCCGATGGTAAGTTGACTCCTGAGGAGGTTAAAGAGCGTTATAGGTCACAGGGATATTCTGTGATTGCATTTTCTGATCACAATAAAATTATCGATCACTCAGATTTGAATGATGAGAATTTTCTTGCGCTGACAGCATTTGAGGTTGATTTTTCTGGAAAGGATAGTGACCTAACATGGAATGCAAATAAGCAGGTTCACATAAATATGATTGCTCCTCGCGCAGATGAAGATAGAATAGTTGCAGCACGTTTACGCGATGATGGAACATTTGATGAGGTTAAGGCAATACTTCCTCCTCAAAAGTACGTTTGTAATTCTCGCTTCATAAACAAGATTGTTTCTGCAGCTGTAGATAATGGATATTTGACAACGCTTAACCATCCAGCTTGGTCAAATCTTGATTATGAGGACTATGCATATCTGGAAAATCTATGGGGTGTAGAGGTTGACAATGGTGGCTGCCGAGTAATTGGTCGCCCAGATAATGCAGATGTTTTAACAAAGATGCTTCGTGCATATCAGCGTGATATCTATCCAATTTCAGCAGACGATAATCACAGTGCATTCCCACTTGATCACCCACGCTGCTCCTGCTGCAGAGCATGGGTAAATGTTCGTGCTGAAAAGCTTGATTACACATCAATTTTTGAGGCATTGAAGCGAGGTGACTTCTATTCTTCAGCTGGCCCGGAAATTTATGAGTGCTACTATGATGATGAAGAATGTGCTATTCATATCAAGTGCTCACCAGCAGCATCTATATATGTAAATTCTGATGGTATTGCAGGAAATCAAGCATATCCTGAGCATATGGGAGAAACAATTACTGAGGCTGTGCTTCCTGTAAGACAAGATATTGGCTTTGAGTTTATTCGTGTTACTGTAATAGATGAAAGGGGCAACCGAGCTCATACAAAGGCTTTTTGGTTGAAAAAATAAATAATTTATTTGCTAGGACAAAAATATGGCAATAGAATGGAATTTACGTGGCAGGTCAAATACTTGTGGCTGCTGTGAAAAAGCTTTTGATGATGGAGAAAAGATTGTTTCCACCGTTGCAATTACTGCTGCAGAAAGCATTGCTCCAATAATAGAAAAACTTGGAGGAAGTAAGGACGGCAAGGAATTGCCAGAGTATATTCGCTTAGATGTTTGCAAGGGGTGCAGAAAAACACTTCCTAAGGATGCAATAATCAGCTTGTGGCAGGGTGTGTACACAGCACCTGAGCCACCAGCTCCTGAGGCATTGCCTCGTGAGACAGCTGAGTCATTGTTACGTAAGCTTATTGAAGGCGAGGATAATCCAGATAATGTGCCAGTAATATTTGTTCTAGCAGTAATGTTAGAGCGCAAAAAGATATTGATAGAGCGTACTGTACGTCATTTGCCAGACGGTACACTCATGCGCATATATGAGCATAAGAAAAATGGTGAAGTAATTTTCATTACTGATCCAAATCTTTCTTTAGAGCAGATACCTATCGTGCAGCAACGCGTAGCAGACCTACTTGCACCTCCTGCACCAGAACCAGCTACAGAGGCAGAGGCTGAGGAAAACAATCAAGAACCAACAGTAGAAGTTGATTCAAGCAATGAAGCATAGGTAAGAGGCGCCGCCCCACGCGGCGCCTGTTTCTTTTAACTGGATACACCAAGATGGTTGAGCGCTGCGTCGCGTGCGGCGCAGCGCGCCCATTCGGGCGCTTCTCCACAAGCTTTCACAGCGCGTTCGCGCGGAAAAACCATAATCATATGTGCAAAACTCTTAAGACTGCTGCTAATAAACCACAATCATAGGATTTGCTGGCTGCTGTATCGTTGGCTGTTGTATTGTTCCCTTGTTGCTCCTCCCGCATTTCCCATCACGCCGCCACCACACAATGCGCGCTAAAGCACGCTGCTCCAATATCCCAGAACCCCCTCTGTGTCTCCGTGTTAAGCGCCGCAGGCCCCAGCGTAGCGCCCCTCATCCATTCTCTGCGCCCTCTGCGTCTCCGCGTGGGGCGTGAGCCACTGCGTGCAATAGCACGCTTCATTATCCATCCACGCAAGCGGTTGAAATTAAAGTGTTTGCGCGTAATTTTAAACAAACGTTTAACGAAAATTCAAATTTTTTCTTTATTTTTTTGAAACAGATTTGCTAGTATATCCACCAGTTCAGCACCTAAGTAGGCGTTGAGTTTGTTTATAATGTTCTAACAATCAAAAGTAAAAATACAATGAATACAAAACAAATTAAATCTATCGTTACATCAGTTGCAATGCTTGCTATGGGCACATCTGCATTTGGTGCTGGTTATGCTCTTTTTGAGTCATCTGCTACAGGTAATGCAGATGCTGCTGGTCTAATGACAAAGGGTGGTGAGCCATCTGCTATGTTCTTCAACCCAGCTGCTATCTCTGACCTAGAAGGCACACAGGTCTCTGTTGGTACTTCCTTCCTACTAACTCACTTCTCTATCGAAGGTAAGAACCCATATACAGGTGAGACAATGAAGGAGTCTGCAAAGGATCGCCTATTCACTCTTCCTCATGCATACGTTACTCACAAGGTAAGCGATGATTTTCAGATTGGTTTAGGTATCTTCTCTAAGTTTGGTCTAGGTCTAACAATGGATGGCGATTGGTTTGGCCGCTACAACAATGTTGAGGTTGATATTTTAACAATGACAGTAGCTCCAACAGTTAGCTGGAAGATTTCTGATAGTGTGTCTATCGGTGCTGCATTGAATATCCAGGGTATGGATGTTGCACTAAAGCAGAAGATTCCTGCAACAAAGCTAAATCCAAGCCTAACAAGCCCAGCTCTAGATATCACACAGGATCTTGAGAGTAGCGAAATCAGTCTTGGTGTTGGTGCTAGCATCGGTATCACATGGGATGCAACAGAGGATTTGCACCTAGGTGCTTCTTATACAAGCCGCGTAAAGCACGATATTGATGGTGATGTTTCTTATTATAAGTCACCAATGCTTGCTGCTGCTCCTGTATTCAAGGATACAACAGCTAGTGCAGAACTAACAACACCAGACGAGGTAATCGTTGCTGCAACTTATGATGTAACAGATCGCCTAACACTTGGTGCTGCAGTAACATATACAGCATGGAGCGTATTTGATGGTCTAACAATCGAGTATGATTCTCTAGCAGCTGTTGGTGCTCCAGAGGTATCTCTAGAGAAGAATTGGAAGGATACAGTTCGCTTTGCTTTCGGTGGTAGCTATCAGCTAAATGATGCTTGGGTACTACGCGCATCTTATACATATGATGACTCCCCACTTAACAAGTCTCACCCAGATTACCTAGTTCCTGCTCATGATCGCCACATCTTCGCAGTTGCTGCTGGCTGGACAAAGAATGACTGGACAATCGATATGAGCTACTTCTTTGAGTATGTTCCATCAACAAGCTTGAATCCAGACTTTGCTCACGGCGTATACGAGGGCGAGTATAGCGGTGGTAATGCTAACTGCCTAGGTGTAACAGTTACACGCAGATTCTAATAGCTAACGCTTTTAGATAAATAAAAAAAAGAGGCATAAGCAAATTAGCTTACGCCTCTTTTTTATGTATGACGGGCATGTCATAGTTCTATGGTGAAAGTCCAACGGGGGGTAGTTACCGACCAACCCAATAGCGACTCCCAAGGTTTATGTTGCGAGGCATAGGCGAGAAGAAGGGATAGCGAAATCGTAGCCTAAC
>JAZNPC010000051.1:0-52256 GCA_045589455.1 Kiritimatiellia bacterium | reverse complement strand
TCGTGCGCTGCGCACACCCCAACACAATCCTGCTAATCATGCAAAATCCTGCCAATCCTGTTCCTGCGCGAGAGCGCACTCGCGTGCCCCGCACGCCAATCCTCGCACTTCTAGCCATCACACCAGCACCCCCAAAAACCCGATCCGTGTTCATCCGTGTCTATCCGTGTTCTTGAATTTCGCACGCCTAGCCATCACGAGAGCCTCTGCATTCTTGGCGTCTATGCGCCTCCCTGGTCTCCGTAGCTTTGGCGTAGGAGACCGCGTGGGGCGTGAGCCTATAAATATCCGTGTCTATCCGTGTTTTGAAAAATGCTTTGCTAGAATCCAAAATATTCCAGAAACAATAATTACACCAATAAAGGCACCGGCTACACCAGCATCATTGGACGTATATGTTCCTAAAAGAGCATAAATTGCAGAAACTGTTGCATTTCCAAGTAATAATCCCCATGCAACACCTTTTATTGGTAATTTCTTAATTCCTGCATATAAGACTGATGCCTCTGCAAGTACAGGAACAGGACGCATAGCAAGAATCCAGCAAGCCCCCTTGTGTGCGTTACCTTTTTCTAAATCCTCTATTTCTTTTTTATTTATTAATTTCATTGCAATGCTTGTGAAAAATCTTCCAATAAAGTATCCAATAAAGGAAGAAATATTCATTGCCATAAAAGACACAAAAAAACCTTCCCAAAATCCTAAATAGTGTCCACAAAGTGTGCTAGCCAAACTTGATGGCACAGGAAGCAAAATATCACTTGCTAAAGTGAAAAATAAGATATTCCGAACAAGCCCACGGTTTTGTTCTTGCTTCGCTTGCTCTAAAAATTTATCAAATAACTCATTTATTTGGTTGCCCCAAAGCAAAAAGGTTATTATAATAATAAATGAAATAAGAGAGAATTTAATTATCTCTCGCTTGTATGTTGAAAAAAAACTCATATAGAAAATTTCTGCTACATATGGATTGCAAATTTTTACACGAGAATTGTAGCAAATTTTTTTATAAATGAGTATGAAAATAAATGGTGATTTAAAATGGCATCAGAAAAATCAATTTCAGATATTGTTACCCTTGCAAGTGCTTTTTATGATTCTGCTGTACTTTTCTCTGCATTGGACAATAAAATTTTTGAGGAGATAGAAAAGCAGGGTGGAGAGGCAACTCTACAGCAGCTTGCTGAAGCAACAGAAAATAGCGAGCGCGGTTTACGTCTTTTGCTTGATGGATGTGTAGCAATTGGTATTCTAAAAAAGAATGAAGAAAAATATTCTAATACCCAAGCAGGTAAGCTAGCTCTTGTTCAAGGAGCTCCTGCAGATCTTACTCGCGCCATTTGCTATAACCGAGATGTGTATGGAGCATGGGGTAAGCTTTCTCAATTAGTTAAGACAGGTACCGCAGTTGAACCACCACAGCTTCATCTTGGTGATGACTATGAGCGTACACGCCGCTTTGCTCTATCAATGCGTGGTCGTGCAATGGCAATTGGACGTGGTGCTGTTCCATTAATAGATTTGAATGGCTGCAAAAAGCTTTTAGATTTAGCGGGAGGTCCTGCTGCTTATGCAGAGCTGCTTGTTCGTGCAAATCCAGAGCTTAGCTGCGTATCAGTAGATGTTCCTGCAATTTCTGCTGTGGCAGAGGAGTTGATTGCGGAAAATGGACTTGCAGATAGAATTGAATGCCGAGCAGGAGATTATCATACAGACGTCTATGAAGAAGGTGCATATGATGCAGTAACAATCTTTGGTGCTCTTCATCAGGAATCTCCAGAGGATATTGTTGATATTCTAAAACGTGCAAGAAAAGCTCTTTGCCCAGGTGGAAAAATTTTCATTATGGATATGATGACAGATGCCACTCATACTGCTCCAACCTTTTCTGCTCTTTTTGCAGTAAATATGGCTTTAACCACAACAAACGGATGGGTGTTCTCAGATGCAGAAATTAAGGGCTGGCTTGAGGAGGCAGGTTTTGCACCGGGCGAGACTCAGACGGTGCCACCACCAATGCCACATTGGATTGTTTCAGGCGTTGCTAAATAATTTAATTTTTACTTATGTCACAAGAAAATAGCTTGCATCCAAAATATACTAAGCCACTTCCAAAGGCGGTAGCAATATATCCAAATATGCTACGCCGCATTGCATTTTGGAGCATTGGTGTATTTGCAATTTTTCTTAGATTAATCACTGTACCATTCCGTTGCTTTTCAAAAAAACCTAACACATATTTAGTGTATGAGCCATATGGAATGGGTGATGTAATTGCACTTCAGCCATTTGTTTTAGCACTTGCAAATTCAGGAAGTAAAGTAATTGTCGCAGTTAAAGAGGAATGGCAATCAATCCTTCCTGAGCATGAAAACATTAAGCTTGTCCCAACAAATGTAAGCTACTCAAAATATCGGAATAAAAAGATAGGACTGTTTAAAACACTTATTAGCACAGCTCGTATTTTGCGTTGCGAAGCGCGCCGAGCCGTTGCTCTAGATATTCGTGGTGATGTACGTAGTATTTGCTTAATGTATTTAGCTGGTTGCTCAAAGATAGAAAGCTTTAATCGATATTTTACAGCCAATGATTGTAGGGTTCCACTAGGAAGTGTATCAAAGCGTGCTAAAATTGATCGCACACTTCTTCGCTATGAATTAAATAAATTGTTATTACCTAAAGCAGCTCTAGAAAAATTTACATTTTCAGATTTGTCTCATCTTATAGACCCTGCCACAGCACAAGGTTTGCCCGCTGAAACAGTAGCACTTGTACCACTTGCTGGTTGGGATGGAAAAGAGTGGATTCCTGAGGCTTGGAAGGAACTTATTTCAAAATTAAATAGTTCAGGGAAAAATATTGCTGTAGTTCATGGACCAAATGAACAAGAAAAAGCAATGTCTGCAGTTGGAACAACAGGTGTTAAATTTGTTGAAGCAGTAGCAGTGAAGGAATGGGTTAATATTTTAAATTCTGCTTCTTGCGTTATTTCTGTAAATACTGGTCCAATGCACATTGCAGCAGCATTGAAGAAGCCTCAGCTTGTTATTGAGGGGACTAGTCGCATTCCTTTGTGGGCTCCCGCTAATTCTAATGCTATTGTTATCCATTACCAAAATGGGAAAGAAATACGTGCAATTCATCAGATTGACTCGAATGCAGAGTATTCAAGGAGAGTTATGTCAAAAATTTCTGCCGATGAAGTATTTTCGGTGATGGAAAAGCTTTTGAAGAAGGAGTAATGCAATGATTGGTACCGATAATATTCAATCACAAGATATTGTAATTTCTTTTGAGCTACCTTGTCTCCCATTCTTGGCAGTTTCACAAAAGAATGGTCAAAAGACTTTAGAGCTAAAGACTCGCGATGGATTAATAGAGGTGTCGGTTTATTATGATTATGATGTACGACCACTAGTGCTAAGTGCTAAGATATGCATGGGAGATAAGGTTGAGATAGTTCTTCTTGATTATAGAATAGAATTATATATTAATGATAAGCTTGAGGATGAAGAATGGCCGAATGGAGTGCGATTGTTTTCTTTATCGGATTCTTTTTCCACAGAAAATTTTATAAAAGTAACAGAATATATTGAGAATAAGACCGAACTGCCTTGTGTTATTTCCACCTTTGAAAATGGGGAGGGGTGGTGTCCAGGTAATGGCATATTTGTTGGAGATTGTATGCCATATCGTCGTGCAGATGAGTACCATGTTCTTTATCTAAAGGACAGACATCATCATAAGAGCAAATGGGGACAAGGAGCTCATCAATGGGAGCATATTTCCACAAAGGATTTTAAGCTATGGAAGGTGCATCCAATGGCTGTTGAATTAACAAAGAAGGAAGAAGGCTCCATTTGTACTGGTTCGTGGATTTGTCATGATGGTAAGGAGTATCTGTATTATACAATACGCAAGGGGAAGGGCAACCCAGCACCGATTTGTCGGAGTGTTTCAACTGATGGCTATCATTTTGTTAAGGATGAATCCTTTAGCTTTGTGGTGTCCGAAAAGTATGATGGGGTTATAGCCCGTGATCCCAAGGTATTTAAAGGAGAGGATGGGCTTTATCATATGCTTTTGACCACGACGCTCTCTAAAGAGAAGAATGGCTGTCTAGCTCATTATGTTTCTAGTGATATGGAGCATTGGGAAGAAGCATTAGAGCCAATATATATTGTTCCAAATACTGATCATCCAGAGTGCCCTGATTATTTTAAATATAATGGGAAGTATTATCTTATATTTAGCCTTCGGGGGCGTGCACGATATTTTGTTTCCGACAGACCTTTTGATGGCTTTGAGGCAGTGACAGAGGAGCTGATCCCATGTGCAGGAGTACCTAAATGTGCCGAATGGGATGGTAGGCTAGTGTTTACTGGCTTTAAGCCCATAGGCGGATATGCTGGAACAATGACATTTAAGGCGGCTACGGCAAAGGAAAATGGTGAGCTTGTATTTGAAGAGCTTTGATTTAAATAGATTAGCATTAAATTTTTGTGGTGTTTTTAAAACATAAAAAGGGAGAGGATTATGCAATATAATACATTTAAAGGATTAAATATATCAGCATTGGGTGTTGGTGGGATGCGCTTTCCTGTAATTGATGGAGATTACAACAAAATTGATGAAGCTGCCACAAAGGAAATGTTTGATTATGCATTTGCTAATGGCATAAATTATTTTGATACGGCATGGGGCTATCATGGTGGTAATTCGGAAACTGTTGTTGGAAAAATTCTCAAGAATTATCCACGTGATAAATTTTATTTAGCGTCAAAGTTTCCTGGCTATGATGTGAACAACATGAGTAAGGTAAAGGAAATATTTGAAGAGCAGCTTAAAAAATGCCAAGTTGAATATTTTGATTTTTATCTGTTCCATAATGTATGTGAAGCAAACTTGGATTTGTATTTAGATCCAAAATATGGGATACGCGAATTTTTGGTAGAGCAGAAGAAACTAGGAAGAATAAAGCACCTAGGCTTTTCAACACATGCACAGATTGAAGGTGTAAAGCGCTTCCTTGATGCATACGGTAGCGATATGGAATTTTGTCAAATTCAGCTTAATTGGCTAGATTGGACACTCCAAGATGCAAAAGCAAAGGTTGAGCTGCTTGAGTCACTAAATATTCCAATCTTTGTTATGGAGCCAATTCGTGGTGGTAAGCTTGTGAATGTAGATCAGGAATATGTTGATCAATTAAATGCTATGAGACCAGGGGTGTCTGTTGTTGAATGGAGCTTTAGATATATTCAATCCTTCAAAAATGTTGCAGTTACTCTTTCTGGCATGTCAGACTTGGAGCAAGTAAAGGAAAATGTAAAAATCTTTAATGATTCAAAACCATTGAGTGACGACGAAAAATCCAAATTATTGGCTCTAGCTGATAGCATGCTAGCAAAGAGTACATTGCCTTGCACCGCATGTCGCTATTGTACCTCACATTGTCCAATGGAGTTAGATATCCCAAAGCTTATAGATCTTTACAATGAGTGTGTATTTACAGAAAAGAGCTTTTTACCTGGAATGTATGTAAATTCTCTTCCAGAGAAAAAGCGTCCTTCGGCATGCTTAGGCTGTAAGGCTTGTGAGGCAGTATGCCCACAAAACATAAAGATAAGCGAAATGATGAAAAAATTTGATTCTATTTTGAATAAAAAATAATAGATGAACGATTTAGAGCAAGCAAAAGCAAAACTCCAAGAAGGAGAGTATACATGTGTGGTGTGTAAAGGGACCAGCCTTTACACATCAACCCATCGTGGTGTGCGTCCTCTTATGGAATGGCTAGGACAAGGCATGAATTTTGCTGGATATAGCGCAGCGGATAAGGTGGTTGGTAAAGCAACAGCATTTCTCTATGTAAAATTAGGTGTTAAAGAGGTTTATGCGCGTGTGATAAGTAAGCCAGCATTAGAGGTGTTACATTTAAATGAAATTTTAATAGAGTATGACTTGCTTGTAGACAATATAATTAATAGAAAGGGCGATGGTTTTTGTCCTTTTGAACTTGCAGTTTTAAATGTTGATGATGTAAATATTGCTATTCATTCGATTAAACAAAAGTTGGTAGAGTTAAATATACATATATAGTATTGTGAGCATTTGAAACATTTGTTGACGATTTTTGTGGTGTAGTGTAAACTATAGGTTGTTTTATATTTATTTAATTAAGGAATTTTATGGCAGAAAAAGAAACCAAAAAGAAGCAAAAGCTACAAAAAGATGATTTTCGCACATTTATTCGCGTTCTGTCGTATGCTAAGCCATATACATGGCGTTTGATTATTGGTGCTTTGTGTACCGTTATTGGCGGTGGATCTATTATCGGAATGTTTTTGACAGCAAAGACCTTGTTGGGCAACATTTTAGATATGAATGGAGATAATAAGGCTGCAGCTTCTATAGAAGCAGTTACTACTCCATCGCAAACCTCAACTAGCATAGAGTCACAAGCAAAAGGTGTTCAAGAAATTTCTCAAAATGATAATCAAACACCTAAACCAACAACAAATTCTGAGAATACCTCCACTACATCAGATTTAATGCCAGGAGCTGTAAGCAGCATGGTAGAAAATGATGACGGTATGAATGCTATTATTGATTGGCTAAATAAAGAGGGCCTTTCAGGAATGCTCAAGCTTTGTGGAATTTTGATGATTTGTATCATTGTTAATTCTATTGGTGTTTTTGGTAGTATGTACTATTTACAATGGGTAGGTCAGCGCGTTGTAATGGATTTGCGTATTGGTGTGTTCAATCATCTTCAAAAGTTGCCTGTTGCATTTTATAATAATTCAAAAAGCGGAGATATGATTGCTCGAACTGTAACTGATACACAGCAGCTACAGAATATGGTTTCTAATGTTATTACCGATTTAATTCGTCAACCAATTATGGTAGTAATTGTGTTGTCATATGTTCTTTATGCTGAGTGGAAATTAGCCTTGTTTTCTCTCATTTTCTTCCCAACATGTATTGTGCCGATTACTATCATTGGTAAACGTGTACGCCGAATAAGCCGCGAAGGACAAAAACGCATGGCAGATTTGACTTCAGTAATGAAGGAAGCGCTTGATGGCGTGACGGTTGTTAAGTCATATGGCCAGGAGGCTCGAGAAGAGGCCCGTTTTGCAGTTCAGTGTAAGGGATTCTTCCGTCGTATGATAAGTGCAACAAAGGCAAAGGCTTTTAACGACCCTATTTCGCATACTGTTGGTGGATTAGGTGGTATGGGTGTGTTAATTTATGCTATGGTAACAGAGAAACCACTTCAGGATTGTATTATATTTGCTGGTGCAATTTGGATGCTTTATGAGCCAATTAAGAAGCTAGGCAAAATCAGCATGGAAATTCAGCAAAGTTCGGCTTCAGCAGATCGTATTTTTGAAGTTATGGACACACCAATAACTGTTACTAATATGCCAGATGCAAAGCCAATCTCTACAGAATTGGAAACACTTTCTTTTGATAATGTAGAATTTAATTATGGGGAAAAGCAAGTTTTCACATCATTGAATCTTGAGTTAAAGGCAGGACAAAGCTTAGCTGTAGTTGGTCCATCCGGTGGTGGTAAGAGTACAATTGTTAGTCTTTTAATGCGTTTCTTTGATCCAATTTCTGGCGCAGTAAGGCGTAATGGAGTTGATATTCGTGAATTTACTATAGAGAGTATCCGTGCGAATATTGGCTTGGTCATGCAAGATAATTTCTTGTTTAATGATACAATTGGAGCAAATATTGCTTATGGTAAGCCAGATGCCACACAGGAGGAAATAGAAGCTGCAGCAAAGCTTGCACACGCACATGATTTTATCATGGAGAAGGAGGATGGATATAATACTATCGTCGGAGAGCGTGGTGTTTCCCTTTCTGGAGGTCAGAAACAACGAATAGCAATTGCTCGAGCTCTAATCCGTAAGCCATCATTGTTAATTCTTGATGAAGCAACAAGTGCTCTAGATACAGAATCAGAGCGCATAGTGCAGGGCGCTATTGATGATTTGGTTGGCAAAATCACAATCATTATTATTGCACACCGATTGTCTACAATTGCTAAATGCGATAAGGTCGCAGTTGTTGCAAATGGTGGTGTTGCGGAGTACGGCACTCGTGATGAATTACTAGCATTAAATGGTATTTACACAAAGCTTCATGCGATGCAGTTTAATAATCCGTAGTCAACAATTAGTGAGAAATTATAGAATTTAAAAGGAACACAACAATCAGTAGCTGACAAACAACAGTCGTTGTTATGGTGATGTGTTGTTGTGTTCTAAAATATGTATAATAAGGTTTCTACTAAATAAAGAAACGTACATAGTTATAACCAAAATTAAGCTAAATATTTGGTTGTCTCTTGATGTCGCGCAGATTAATAGTAAGAAAAGTCATCGAATTTATGTCTATGTGGCTAGTTGCAAACAACATTTGTTTAATGTATAATAGCAAGATAACTTTTTAATATCAAAGTTCTTATAGTATGGAAAAAAAATCAGAAAACAACGAAGCAATAAAAACCCCAATGCTAAATTTTTTGCATCGAGTAAAAAAATGGTTTACTCGGCGTCGTTGTATTGTTTTGGGTTGTATTGTTTTATTATTTATCTTTTTTTATAATCCAACCAAAATTAATTTAGTATTTAATGCCATTCCAGAAAATGCGATAGCAACAATCTATATTAATTCTCTTTCAGATGAGTGGGATGAGGCTATGCAAAATAACATGATTATGGGAAGCATAAGTGTTATTTTAGAAGAAGATTTATCAAGCATACGCTCAAATGATAATCTAAAGCTTGCTCTATCTGCTCTTGCTGGAGAAGATACGGTTATAGGTGCTATAGATGTAAATGGAGATAAAAGCTTCGACTTTAAGGATGGAGATTATATTGCAGCAGCATCAGGAGTTGGCTTTAGAAGACGGTTGCTAGAGTTGATGTGGCGCACAAAATATATACCAGGCATTGGAGATATAAGTGTTACAGATGATGGTATCCGTTATTTAAACTTTAGTTCAGAAAAAGCTGCACCATCAATAGATAATCTTGTTTTAGCTATAGATATAGTTGATGGCGTTCTTTGTGTTGCATATACATCAAATCCTTCAGATTTAAACAACATTACTTCTAGAGTTAATAGCAATACTAAACCTGCGAGGGTTTTTGAAGCAACAGAAGAACCATGGAAATTGCTTTCTTCAGAAGCGATACCACAGAATTTTATTGTTTGGTTAGATTCATTTGATGGTGTTATTGGGTTAAGCTCTCTTTCTGGAGAAAACATAGAATTAAGAGTTCTGGATGTTAGAAAAACGACACAAGAATTTTTTGCGGGTGTTCATGATTTTAATGAATTAGGCATTTCCTCTTCTAAACTTGCTGCTCAATATGCTCCTGCAGATAATTTGATGTTGTGTACAGTGTTCAATAGCACACTTTTTGATGCGTATCCAGTTGTGATTAAAGAAGAAGATAGTGAAAAAAAATTAGATAATACAATTTTTTCTTTGTCAATGCTAGATGGAGCTTACGCCTTTGATTTCATTGGTTTTACATTACCTTCTGTTCATATTTCTACTACAAAACAAGGAATAAAAGAAGGCGATACCATTTTAGAAGAAAGTTTAAAAGATTTATTAGCTCAAACACAAAGAACATACATAGATCAGTATAATTGGCGCAAAACATATCTTCCTGAATTCAAAGAATATGATCCAATCTTGGCTAATATTAAATTTGGTGTATATGTAGAGCAAAAGGGAACAACCTATAATCAAGGTCTAGCGTCTTCTCTTTCAATTCAGAGGGGAAGTGAGTTGCCTCATGTGGCGTCGCCAGGAATCTATTCAGTTGGAGATATGTTTGATTTCTTGGGAGAAGAGTGTGGATCAAGCTATTTTATTGGTTATTGCTGCATGGATAAATTCTTAGAGTTTATAAATGTCTTGCAAGTAAACATAAAACTAGCTACAATATTTGGCTTTGAATTAAGTGAAGAAAATATTAGTAAATTAGATAAGTTGGCTATTATTGTTGATAAGCTTTCAGAAGCAGATGCTTTGAGTATGGGAATATCACATATAGATGATGAAGAACTACAAGAGGTTTTGAGAACTAAAGAGGTTTATTGCTTGTCACTTAACTTAGTAAAAAAGGAAGAATAATTATTTGATTTTTATATTTTATAAAAATTAATGAAATATTAAGTTTTTCGATTTATAAAACAATACGAAAGGAAAGAAAAAATGAATATTAAATATGTATTACTATGCGCAGTTTGTTGTGTTTTTGCATGCGGCTGCGGAGGAAATAGCACACAATCAGAGGCTCAAGAGGCATCTACAAATACAGCAGCAACAGCATCTATACCAGAAGCAGCTCCTGTAGTAGAAGCATCAGTTCCTACAGCAGAAGCATCAGCTCCTACAGCGGCAGAGGCCGATCAAGTATCTATTATTCTTTATGATGACGTAAAAATTATGAAATCAGAAATAGATGGATATGTTGCTGATATATGTGCTCAATATGAGCAATCTGGTATGGTAATTCCAGAAGCAGAGCGTTCAAGCATTCGCTTAATGGTTATTGAACAGCTAGCCCTACAAAAGGCGTTGGAAATTGCTGCTGATAAGGCAGGAATTGTTGTTACTGACGAAGAGTTAAATGCTCTTATTGCAGACGATTTCCCTCCTAATTGGGAAGAGATTCTTGCAGAGTCTGGTCAAAATAAAGAAGAGTTTCTAGAAGACGTTAAGAAGAATATAAAGATAGAAAAATTCATTACTGCAAATATAACAGAGGTTGTTGTTACAGATGAAGAAGCTAAGGCTCAATTCGACACTATGGTAGCAGAATTGGGTGAAGAGATTCTTGTGATGCCAGAAAAGATAACAGCAAGTCATATCTTGTTGAAGTGCACAGATGAAGATTCTGAAGCTAAGAAAGCAGAAATTATTAAGCTTCGCGAGCGCATTCTTGCTGGTGAAAAGTTTGCTGATGTAGCTGCTGCTACTTCTGATTGTCCAAGTGGAAAGCAAGCTGGCGGTAGTCTTGGTGAGTTTGGTAGGGGTGAAATGGTTCCTGAGTTTGAGGTAGCCGCTTTTTCTCAAGAGATTGGTAAGGTTGGTGAGCCTGTGAAGACAATGCATGGTTGGCACATCATTCTTGTAGAAGCTAAGAACGAGGGTGGAAAGATCACTTTTGATGATGTTAAAGAAGAAATGAAGCTAATGATGGCAGAGGAAAAGAAATCTGCTGCTGCAATGGCATTTATTGACAAAATTAAGGCAGAGGCAAATATTCAGATTCTAGAAAAGGCTGTTGAGTCTGCTCCTGTTACACCAGAATCTGCACGCGATTTACCTGTTTGGGCACAATAATGGCTACAACAAAAAAAGAGCTTAACTTCGAGGCTGCATTAAAGCGCCTCGAAGAGCTAGTAGAAAAAATGGAGTCAGGGGAAACAGATCTTGACTCAATGGTTAAGAGCTTTGAAGAAGGACGAGAATTAGTTAAGCTTTGTACAGAACGCTTAAGTAGTGTTGAGCGTAAGGTAGAAGAACTAGTAAAAGACTCCTCTGGAAAGGTCTCTTCAAAACCATTTAGCGAAGAGTTTTAATGTTTTCATTAAATTTTGCTATATAAATTATGCGGTGCGTTCGTTGTCGAGCGCACTTGTATTTTTTAAATAAATAAGCATTGTTTTCTGTAATATGATTTTAGAAGTTAAAAATTTATCAAAGTCATTTGGTTCAGTTAAGGTATTATCAGATATCTCATTTTCACTTAAAAAAGGTTGTGTTTTAGGATTAACAGGTGAAAATGGTGCAGGTAAAACCACATTAATGCGTTGTATTAGTGGCTTGATTATGCCAAATGGTGGCGAGCTTATTCTAGACGGAAAACAAATGTCTTCTCATGTTAGTCATAAGCAGCGTAGCACAACTTGCTATATGGTTCCACAGGAATTTACCCTAATTCCTAATATGACTGTGGCGGAGAATATCTATCTTGGCAGAGAACTACATAAAGTAGGAGTTTTATCCAAGAGTGCAATGCTAGATGGCGCTTCACGAGTTTTACATGAAATAGGTGCCGATATTGCGCCAAATGCTTTAGTTGAGTCGTTAAGTGTGGCAAATCGTCAAAAAATAGAGTTGGCTAAGGCGTTTCTACAAGAAGCAAAGCTTATTATTTTCGATGAACCCACAACTGTGTTAAATACAACAGAAACTGCTGCTTTATTTAAGATTATTAGAGAATTTTGTGCCAAAGGGGGTAGTGTAATTTATATTTCTCACAAACTCCCTGAGGTTTTAGATATTTGTGATGAAGTTGCGGTGCTTCGCGATGGTGTTTTGGTTGAAAATAAGCCATCAAATGAATTTACACCAAGAAGCCTTGCCGAATCAATGGTAGGTCGCCCTTTAGATGGATTATTTCCACCAAAAAAGGCACTTACAAAACATCAAATAGCAGCAGGACCCGTGCTTGAAGTGGAAAATTTATCAGATAGAAGTGTTATAAAATCTGCATCATTAAAATTATATTCTGGGGAAATTTTAGGTTTAGCAGGGCTTGCTGGAGCAGGAAGAACAGAACTAGCAGAACTTCTTTGTGGTGTACGTCATAGAGCTGGTGGCATTGTTAAGCTTTATGGAAAAGAAGTGCATTTTTCTTCAATGGCGGCAGCCCTAAAAAATGGTCTTACATATCTTCCAGAGGATAGGCAAAGTACTGCATTACTTCAAGATTTTTCTATACAAGAAAACATCTCTTTGGCTGCTTTAAATAGGCATAGTAGTCTGTTTGGATTTATTTCTAAAAAGAGCTGTTCTCAATCCACGCAAGAACACATAAAAAAGCTCCACATTAAGTGTGAAAATGCCTCTGCGCCAGTTCGCACATTGTCTGGTGGAAATCAACAGAAGGTGGTTATTGCCAAGGGGTTAGATACATGCCCACAAGTATTTATTTTTGATGAACCAACTCGGGGTGTTGATGTCGGTGCTCGTTCAGAAATTTATGAAGTAATCCATGGTTTAGCGGACGAAGGAATGGCCGTGTTGTTGATATCTTCTGATTTAGAAGAGTTAATTGGAAATTGTAATCGCGTAATGGTAATGCGAGATGGTGAGATTGCTGGAGAATTAGTTGGCTCTGATGTAACAGAGGCCAAAATTATGCATATGGCACATGGTGTTTAATCCACACCTAACAATCATTATCACATCCTTATTGGCCCTGCCCACAAATAAACTCTTTGCGTGAACTCGCACCATCCTAGCCACCCTAGCGCCCATCCGTGTTCTTGACCTTCGCACTTTGAGCCACCACACAAGCTACCCCAGCCCTCATCCGTGTATGTTGGTTGTAATATTTGTTTATCAAAGATAAACACCTTTAATTTATCACTTTTATTTTACTACATATTTTGATACACTTACCGGTAGAATTTTTGTGTATTATGCTACCATCACTTTTTTGTTTTAAAAATAGAGTAGCAGCTTCCCAATTTAATGAAATTACAGAGGAAAATATGTCTTTAAGTATCGGTATCGTTGGTCTTCCAAATGTGGGTAAATCTACTTTGTTTAATGCTTTGACACGTGCACAAAATGCGCAGTCAGCAAACTACCCATTCTGTACAATTGAACCAAATCTCGCAGCGGTACCTGTTCCAGATTTTCGTTTGCAGAAGCTTGCAGAGTTAGTAAATCCACAACGCATAATTAATGCTACCGTTGAGTTTGTTGATATTGCGGGTCTTGTAAAGGGCGCAAGTAGGGGCGAAGGACTTGGTAATAAGTTCCTAGGTAATATCCGTGAGGCAGATGCTATCCTACATGTAATTCGTTGCTTTGATGATTCAAATGTCGTTCATGTTGAAGGCTCTGTAGATCCTGTGCGTGATGCCAACATCGTCGAAACAGAGCTTATACTTGCAGATTTGGAAAGCCTGGAAAAGAGAATAGAGCGCCTTACCAAGCTTGCTCGCGCTGATAAGGAAATCCGTAAAGAGCTTGATGCAGTTATCTTGCTCAAGGATTATGTAGAAAATGGAAATCCTGTAATTAGCTATCCTGAGCATGATGCGGAAGAGCTACAAAGCACGCTTCACGATATGCGCTTCTTGACAGATAAGAGAATCATTTATGTCGCTAATGTTGATGAGGCTTCTCTTCTTGAGGATAATGAGCATGTTGCAAAGCTTCGTGAATATGCTGCATCTCGCTCTGCTCAGACTGTTCGAATTTGCGCTCGTATTGAAGAGGATATGGCTGGTCTTCCTGATGATGAAAGAAATGAGTTTTTATCTTCATATGGAATTGAGGAAAGTGGTTTAGATGTAATTGTTAAGAGCGGCTATGAAACTCTAGGCTTAATTAGCTACCTAACAGCTGGTCCATTAGAGGTGCGTGCTTGGACAATCCACAAGGGCTGGAAGGCTCCAAAAGCCGCTGGCGTTATTCATACAGACTTCGAACGTGGTTTTATTCGTGCACAGGTAATCTCATATGAAGATTATATTGCAAATGGTGGAGAACAACAATGTAAGGCTCTTGGCGTGGTTCGTATGGAGGGAAAAGACTATGTCATGCAGGACGGAGATGTTGTTGAATTTTTGTTTAATGTCTAATTTTTCGATTTAGGCAAAGGAGTATAGAATGAAAATGTTTCCATATAGAAAGTTTTTCTATGCCATACTTATTGGAATGTTTGTCTCCGGCTTAAATATAAATGCTGGTGGGCTAGAACAATTAACGGATAGGCAAATTTCAGAGAATGCAGATTGTGAAATTCAGGCTGGGTTCTCTGAGTATCAATTTGATACAGATTGGGCAGTATTACGTGAAAATGTTGCAATCAAGTATGGAGATATTGAACTACGAGCAGATGTTGTTAGATTTAATCGAGTAACAGGAGACGCTGAAGCACAAGGCAATGTTGTGTTTTTCTCAAAAGCAGGTGATGTTTGGAAGGGTGATTCTCTTAAGGTAAACATGTTTTCTGGTATGGCTGTTTCATCTAGCTTCGATTTCTATTCTGAACCCGTCCGCGTATTAGCCACAAAAGGATCTGTTTATACTAATCAAGATGACAATAAAGAGTATATGCTTGATGACGTAAGAATCACAACGTGTACTAATGCTCCAAGCTGTTTCCATTATCAAGTAAGGGCTAAAAGACTTTGCCTGCGCCCTGGTGATGAATTTGTTGCTCAAGGAGCTGTCCCATATTTATTTGGTATACCATTCTTTTATTGGCCATACTATTGGAAAGATTTAAACCGCCATTATGGTTTTAGATTTGAGCCAGGATATAGTAGTGATTGGGGCGCATTCCTTTTGTCATCATATAAAATGGCAATTTATAGAGATAAAGCTACAGAAACATATGTAGATTCAAAAACAAGCATAGACCTACGTACAAAACGAGGATTTGCCTTTGGAGAGAAGGTTTTTTGGAGCAAAGAAAACGATTTCAATGGTTGGTTGTCATTGTATTACTTAGATGATGATGATTTGCCAGATGATGTTGAAGATTCAGAGAGATATCGTGTTCGATTAAATAATGAATGGGAAATTACTCCTCGCGATAGATTTCTTGCCCAAGCTATTTATGTAAGTGATGATCGTTTTATGGAAGATTTCTTTGAAGAAGAATATGATGAAATGAATCAACCAGATAACTATTTATCATGGACACATATAGGTGATACTTATAGCGGGGGGTTACTTGCTCGTATGCGTCTAAATGATTTTTATACACAGGTAGAACGCCTTCCAGAAGCTTGGTATAATTTAAATTCTATGGAGCTTTGGCAAACAGGTGTTTATATTGAAAACCGTTCTACTTTTTCCTATTTAAATAGAGAATTCGATGAGCGTATTTGGGAGGGAAAAGGTATCGACCCAGCATACGATGTCTTACGAGCAGATACAGAATTCTTATTGACTCGTCCAATGAAGCTAATGGGCTTTTTGAGCATTGTTCCTCGTGTTGGTTATCGTGGCACATATTATGATAAAACAAGAACACAGCAAGAAACAACTCTAGAAAGTGGAAATACAGAAACTGCAGATATTGAAGCAGATTCTGATTTTAGAAATGTTTTTGAATTTGGTGCAGAAGTGTCATTTAAAGCATTTTCCACATGGCAAGATAATGATGGTTTTACATGGCGTCATGTTGTTGAACCATACACAGACATCACCTTAATACCAGAACCAAATTTATTGCCTGACCAAATTTACCAATTTGATGATGTTGATGAAATAGAAGAAAGTAATACTATTAGACTAGGTGTTAGAAATAGGTGGCAATATAAGTCTAATAATCCTCAGGCTGCTATACGAGAATTATTATATATTGATCTATATGCTGATTTTAATATGGATGCAGAAGGAGAAAAGGATGAATTTGAATCTCTCAATTTAGATTTGAGATTCCAGCCAAACTCATGGATGAAGTTTTATATTGAGGGTGAATATGCACAAGAAAAGTCTGAGGTTACTGAAGCATTGTTCCGTTTGAGTGTTTGGCATGAAGCTTTCAAAGCAAATGTATTTTATCGTTATTTAGTTGATGAAAGCAGCCTTGTAAGTGGTGTCTTAACATGGAATGTAAACCCAGAATGGGCATTAAGTGTATATGGTAGATATGAATACGAAACTTCACGAGTTGAAGAGGTGGGAACATGGATTCAACGTAAGTTCGATTGTTTAGCATATCGAGTTTATTTTACGTATGAACCAGGATATACACATCTAGATGGTCGCGAGGAAGAGGATGACTATAAGGTTTCATTTGTACTTTGGTTAACAGGCTTTGAACCTGATAATTTAAGAGAGTTAGACGATAGATAAAAAGTTTTAATTAAGGAATAATATATGATTACGAAAAAAGCATTAGGAATTGTTACATTATGTTGCGTCACCGCAATTGTAGTTGAGGCAAATTCTTGGGATAAGTATGTTACTATTAAGCCAGTTGCAAGCGGTAGCAATCAACCAACAGCGGTTACTCCTCCTGCGACATCCCAACCTACATCTGCTCCAAGTTATAATCGCTATGTAACACAATCACAGCCTGCACCTACACCAGCTCCAACACAACAAAGAGTAGAGCCTCCACCAGCGCCTATTGTTCAAGCACCTGCAGAACCCGTATATCAACCAGAAATAGTTCCTCCTTATCAGCCACCTACGGTTGCTTCAACAGTTCCAGTACAACAACAAACCCGTGAGCAAGCTGAGCAACAATTATTAGTCCAACAGTCTCAGCAAGAAGATAATGGTGAATGGGGAGAATATTCTGGCTCATATTCATCAGATTTTTCTATGGGAAGCTCTGAAAAAACATACTCTCAATGGTTTGATAATGATATTCGCCCAGTATATTATTTCCGTGGTGGATTAATCGAAGAAACACAATTTGGAAGCTATGGTGTAACAGAAATAGCCATTGCAGATTTGAGAGCAAGATTGTTTAAGGTTTCTGATTTTCTTCCAGGAGGTTCGTTGGATGCCTGGTTGTTTGCAGATGGTATGTATTTTATAGATAATCCAGGAATGTCGGCATTACCAGATGGTTTGCTAGCAGCGGGCTTGGATATTGGCCTATGGTGGCGTTTCACTAATGGTTTTTCTTGGGAGCTAAGAGGTGCACCTGGTATATATTCTGATCCAACAGCGCCAGAGTTCTCTTGCACAGGAACATTAAATTTACACTATACAGTTTCAGAAAGCTTCTGCTTCGTTCTTGGTGCAACCTATCGCCCAGAATGGGATATGGAAATATATCCTAACATTGGCTTTATCTGGCAACCAAGCGATTTGTTACGTGTTCATGCAGCATTGCCTGAATCTCGTGTTGATTTGTTCCCACGCCATATATTTAATTTCTTTGCAACATTTGCATGGGATAATACAACCTATTGGCTTGATAATGAAGAGTCTCTACCAGGTACTGTAACCTTTGATGCAATGCGCGCATCTGTTGGTGCAACAATGACTCTATTTGATGATTTAGAGCTTACAGCAGAAATCGGCACACATCTAAAACATGAGCTAAAAGGTGATGTTAAAGGAGAAGACACAATTGAACTCGATGAAACAACGTTTATCAGAGCTTCAATTGGAAATCGCTTTTAAGCTAGAAACTCCTAGTAACCAAGTTTGATAATTTAATAATATGCAAAGGGCTGTCAATTGCCAGCCCTTTGCATATTTAAGTATTATATGTATAAAAATACAATCCTAGATATAAATTAGTTTAAATTTAAAAATTTATTCCTTAACCATAAGATTTTTTTATCTAAGTAGGAATAAAAGATAAGAGAGTAATCTCATTTATTTAAATTCAAGTTAATTCTATTAAATTATCAAAGGATAAGTATGAAAATTAAAAATTGTGGAATAGGTGTTCTTGCTACGTTCTTATTTATAAGTGGATGTGCAAGTATAGAAGAAATAAGAAAAAATGCAGATAAAGGTGATTTAAATGCCCAGTTGGATGTTTTTGATTATTATGAAGAGGAAAACCCTGCATTAGCAGGAGAATATTTAGACAAAGCTGCATCAAAAAATCCTAAGTATATGAGAAAACTTCTGCTTCATTATATGAATACTGGTAATGTAAGTGCATATAGTAAAATAATTGATCATTATCATAGAGTGATTGAACGAGATAGTTCAGGAGATGATGAAGAATTTTATGATGCAGCAATAATATATCTAAAAGCGTTACTTTCTCAACAAGAACCAATGCATATGAATGCTATTTTGTTTTATGAATTTGTTCGAGAAACAAATCTAGGAGATAATTCAAAATATTATCATAAATATTTAGAAGGGTGGCCAGATTGGGATGGTGCAAAAAGAAGAGCAAAAGAAGTTGATATACGAGGATATATTTCTAAGGATTTTCATAAATGCTTGGTCGAGATGAAAAAGATTATAGAACCAAGTTATGTGTATCTAAGAAGAGAATTAAAGGGAAAACGATTATCCGAGTGGACTAAATTAAAGGATGAGAAAAAAGTAGAGATTGAGAAAATTTTACATAAATGGAAAATAAAATTAAGTGAAAAAATTAATAAAAGTGATCCATATTATTCAACAGCAAATGAGCAGCTTTCAAAAGTTGAAAAACAAATAATGGATGAATATAATGAAAGATGTAAAGAAGCAGATGAACATGTGTTTTCTTTTGTTGAACACAAATACGAATGGTTGAACTTTAAAGATGATTTAATAACACAAATAAAGAGTACTTATTCTGATGGGTATTATTCATATAAGGATTATGATTATGGATCTGTTCTTTCGTTTTCAGATGAAATAGAAAAAAAATATGATATTGAAGGTGTAGTAAATCATGCAATCTATGTAAATGATGAATTAAAGAAAAAGGAAAAAATTAGAAAAGAATTTTCTGAGTATTGTGCCAAAAAAAACATAAAAAAAGAAAAATTGTATAAAGACTATTATACAATGGATGCTTTTGATGATGTATATGATAGGGTTGTTAATAAAGATAAGTTTAAAGTTCTTGAAATAAATGAATATAAAGAAAGCTGGAATAATAAATGGGATGAAATCGTTTCAGGATTTGAATTTGAAAATAAAGAAGATATTAAATTATTACAATTTGAGGATAATTCTCAAGCAACAGTCACACTTGTATTTTATTTAGGATTGCTAAAAAATGCATATATTGATTTTTATGAGCCTGTAGCTCAAGATAATTTTTTAAAGAAATATAATAAATCTATAAACGATGTTAATTATAAAATATTTACTCCTAGCCAAACTAGAGGAGAGAAAAGCGAAACTTTTAATGCAGAAGAAGACGATATAGAAAAGATAATATCATATGAATTCCCAGGTGTTACCGAATGCGAATTTGTGGATAATGGAATGAAATATCAATATTCTGTATTAACAAAAGGTGTAGTTTTTAGATATTATTCTAAGCAAGAACATATTTTGAATGCAGAATATGAACAAGAAAGAAGAGAAGAGTTGGCTTCTGCACTTTTATGGGGTGGTGGAGATATTGCACTTATGGGTGCCGCAATGAATAGTAGCAGTTCAGACAAAATACATTGGGTAACATGGGAAAATGATGCCATAAACCCTATTGCTCGTGCTTATGGAAATAAGATTGAGTTATCAGAAACAGTTTTGAGAGCAAGCACATCTGAAAGAAATGAAGTTTGTTCTTGGGTTAACAAAGTGGTAAAAGGCAAATATGCATTTGAATCTAATGGAGTTACAAGTTTACGAATTGCTAATATAGCTTTAGAAAACCTATATTCAGAATATTTTAATGAAATAGCAAAATCAGCAGCAAAATCAAAAGCTGAAACTATTCGAGTAAGAGATGCTAAAGCTCTTGATTTCTAAAATGTAATATTTTTATAAAAAAGAGGAGAAGAGTCTATATGATAAGATTCTTCTCCTTTTTGTATTTTATAATTAAAATAAATTATTAAATCTGAAAACGGCAGTTGAATTTTAATATTCTACTGCCGTTTTTACGATAATTGCATTTATAAAAATATAAAAATAGAATGACCTGCTCGAATACAATCTCCCCTATGTAAAATTTTTCTTTCATTAATTTTTATGTCATTCACATAAGTGCCATTTCTCGATTCAAGATCCTCTATAATAGGAACACCATCTTCATTTACAACAATTTTAAAGTGGGATTTTGAAAGCCACTTGTCATCCGTTGAAATGTCTAAATCGTTTAATGATTTTGTTCTTCCTACTTGACATTGCTGATTGAAGGAAAACTCCTTTATAGTTTCCTCGTTCTTTGTTATATGACACAAAGCATAATGCCCAACCTCTTCTTCAATAATTTCCTTTGAGAGTTTTTTTTCGTTTACAAGCCTTGCTGTTTCTGCTAGTACATTAGATTTTAATTCTTCTGCTTCTACTAGCATTGTTACAGCAGCACCCTTTAAAATTTTATCTATGCTATTGATCTTCATTTTTAGAGTCCTCCTTTAGCATTGTCTCTAGCAAATCTAAAAGATTATTGTTTTTTGCCATAATAATTTCTTGTCGTTGATAAATTGCATCTAATATTCTTTTTTTTATTTGATAGATGTTGTTTGTCGTTTTACCATATTGCTCTGCTAGCTCTTCAACAGTCGCATGCTCAGAAACAAGCTTAAGAAAAATCGTCTTAGTTTCCTCTGAAAATTTGCCAGAAGAAAAAACACGCTCCATAATAAGTTTAAATAAGGCTTCAACAACTTCTTGGTTCTCTTTTTCAAAGGATGCTGCTTTATAATAATCAACCGCATCTAACTGTTTTTCTACAGCTTCACTATCAACAAGCTTACGATACTTTTCTGTTGCTTGCTCGTTGAATTTCATGGCCCTGTTAAAAACAGTTTTATAAAGATATGATTTGAAATGTCCCTTAGTTTTGTCATATTCAAACGTTGGAAAATTTTTAACTAATACAATAAAAACCTCCTGTACAATGTCATCAAAATAATCCTCATTGATAATAAAATTATTTTTAGCATTTATATTTCTTAGAATATATTTGAAATAAGGAGTATAAATACGTACAAACTCCTGCCATCTCAATGAGTCAGGATTATTTTTCAAATCTCTTAATAAGGAGGTTGAAGTTTCTAGTTCCGATGGTTTGTTTTGAAAATTATTTTCCTTCATATACTATTATTCCTTATTAAATATAAAAATCTTATGGATAAATTTAATTTTTAGAAAGATAATCTTTTCATATGAAAAGAATTAATTTTTTTCTTCAATGTAGTTCTCTGGTATTCTAATATTAGGGAATGCTGTTTTTCTAAGAATAGGAGTTTCCTTAATTTCAAATGGATAATTTAAATTTTTTAAATCCTCAGGAGTAGCTTCCTTTATTGTTAAATTAGTAGGTAGAGGATTTTCTCTCCCCATAAAAATTCTAGCTCCATGTATTCTATTGTCATCACCAAATCTATCTCCATATAAATATAATGTTGCTGACTCTCCATTGCAAATAATTTTAGACCTAAAACTCAACACTTCGTAAAGCTGGTATTTATATGCATTTATTAGGCCGCCATTTTCAGTGATTTCTACTGTGCAATTTTCTAATGTGCCATCGAGATCTTCAAAGTCCAAATATCTAAATATTTCTACAAAAGGTATCTCCTTTTGGTCGTACTCATTTAAAATTTTTGTACGTAATTTTTCTGGTGTAATCTCATTCCTTATGTGTTCTTCTATTTGAGACATAGGAATGCTTGTTAGATGAATTGTAAGAGTTCCTCCATCAAAAATTATTGTATCATAATACGCATCTAAATATTCAACATTATCACATAGATAATTTTTGTCCTTTGTGATATGTAATACATTTGTTCCCTCAGGAAGCCTATCCGTTTTAGAAAGAATTTCATTGTAATATTCAATTTCTTCATCATAGAACTGAATCGTATTTTCAATAATTTCATCAATCTTTTTATCTAATTTATCTTCCTCCTGCATAGGTGTGTATATATATTCTACACCTAATCCAACAAGCAAAAATAAGGGTAATAAAATCAAGCAATATTTAAATCTCTTTATGCTTCCTTTTATCTTTTGCCAAAACATCCTTTTATTTATCTTTTTCTCTATTTGAGAGATGATAGAATAAATCTGTTTTGAATCTATGAGTCTTTTACTTGGATTCTTTTCTAATAGACCATTAAATAGCTTATTCCAAAGTAATGTTGTCTTTTTTGATAACGAGCTTTCAATAGGAAGAGATTTAGATATTGTTGAAGGGAATCCTCCTGTAAGTGTCTTATATAGTAATAAGCCAAAACTATAATAATCCGTCGCAGGAGTAAGCTCAATATTTCCATCAATTTGCTCTGGAGAAGCATATGTCGGAGTTCCTGGATGTAGCCCCGGCTCAGTAGTGTTTGGCCGCGTGAACATATACCCCTTTTCAACCTTGGCTATACCAAAATCGGTTAGATAAATATTTCCATCTTTATCGAAAAGTAAATTATCAGGCTTTATATCTCTATGCAATATTTGTGGCTTGTTATTATGAATTGTTTCCAAAACGGAAACAATTGCACGTGCAATTTTACAAACAGTTTCTTCAGATAATGTTTTATTACCACATAAAATCTTTTCTAAAGAAAGATTTGTTAATTGAATTTCTCTTGTTGCTTCTAAACTTTTATTTATAGGAAGTCCACATTTAAGTAAGGAGCATACATTAGAAATTTCCTCATCCGTTAATAGAATAGCATCTGTTACAAAATAGGAGAGATTAAATTTCTCAATTTTTCCAAATCGTTTTGCTGACAAAATGTTTTTGTGTTTAATAGCAGCCATCAAACGTGCTTCTTGAAGAAAACGTGCCTGTAAGTTGGTTTCTCGCTCATCACTTCTACTAGAGTACAAAATCTTGATAGCAACATGATTTAATAGATTGATATCTAAGGCAAGGTATACACATCCCATGCCACCCATTCCTATAATGGAAATTAATTTATATGTATTATCTATAATATAACCTAGCGGTAAAGGTATTGTTTTGTCTGTAGTGTCTACTAGTGTCGTATCCATAATTTCACCTGATTTACTTTTGAACCATATAATATGTTATTTTATGTAAAGTATAAAGCACAATATTCTAAATTAATTTATGTGATTAAGTTATTTACCCGTAAAGACTAGCTATTTAAACTATTACACTAGCCAGTCGTTCTACCAAACTCTATAAATTAGATTGCTAATTGTTGATAAAGTTATTTGGTTTTTGATACAATAAAGAAAAATAGTTCGATAACAAATAGGAGAATTTTAAAATGACAGAAAAAACAATGGAATTAAATAGCTGGCTTGGTGAAAAGCTTTGCAAAAAGACAGTTGCTGCACTAAATAATAATCGCTTTAAGGCTGAATATTGCGAGAATGCAGAAGTAGCAAAAAAGCGTGCACTAGAATTAGCTGCTGGCGCAACAACGGTAGGCTTTGGTGGCTCCCGTTCTATTACAGATCTTGAACTTGCCGATGAGCTTGCTGCTACAGGTGCAACAATTCTTAATCATGGAAACCCAGAGCTTTCACCAGAAGAAAAAATGGCTCTTATGAAGCAACAGCAAACCTGCTCTGTTTTCTTCTCAAGCGCAAATGCAATTACCCTAGATGGTACAATAGTAAACATCGATGGTGTTGGAAATCGCGTATCTGCCATGATTTTCGGCCCAGAAAAGGTAATTATTATTGCTGGTAGCAATAAATTGGTTGATGGCGATATTTGTGATGCAATTAAGCGTATAAAATTCTTTGCTTGCGCACCAAACACCTTCCGCCTTGGAAAGAAGACCCCTTGTGCAGAAACAGGTGTTTGCGTAAATTGCAATTCTCCAGAACGTATCTGTAATGTGACAACAATTCTAGAAAAATGCCCTCGCGCAACAGACATCTATGTGTTAGTTGTTAATGAGGCAATGGGCTTCTAGAAAACGACACAACAATTCAACAGCCAACAGCCAATAATTTGTTTCGTGCTGCGGCATTTTTGCCGTAGTGTGGCATTTAGAGCGTTAAAACCTCATGCAAACCCTTTCTACAATTAACATTCGCGACCCATTTGTTCTACCATTTGATGGAAAGTATTACCTTTATGGTACCCGCGCTGCAATCTCATGGAATAATTTTGCCTCACCAGGAAATGGATTTGATGTATATGTAAGTGATGATCTCAATACATGGAGCGATGCTCACGAGGTATTTACCCCTTCATCTAACTTTTGGGGTAAATATAATTTTTGGGCTCCTGAGGTGCATTTCTTCAATGGAAAATTCTATATGTTTGCTTCCTTTAAGGCAGATGATAAGTGCCGCGGAACTGCCATCCTAGAAAGTGATTCTCCTTTAGGACCATTCGAACCACTTACAGATGGTGCTGTAACGCCTGCAAATTGGGAATGTCTAGACGGAACACTCTATGTAGAAAACGATGTTCCTTATATTGTGTTTTGTCATGAATGGCTACAAATAGGTGCTGGAACAGTTTGTGCACAGGAGCTTAGCAAGGATCTTCGAAATCCTGTAGGAGAGCCTTGGGTGCTTTGGTCTGCCGATACTCCTTCTTGGCGATGCGATATGAATGGGAAAGGTGCTTTTGTAACTGACGGTCCATTCCTTTTTAGGCGTAACAACACCCTTTGCTGCATTTGGTCAAGCTTCTCAAAGAATGAATATGTTGAAGCAATAGCATTTTCTGATAATGGCAGTATTTTCGGCAAATGGATAATAGGAGAGAAGCTTCTTTTAGATTCTGATGGAGGTCATGGAATGCTCTTTGACACCTTTGATGGTGAGCAAATGTTTATATGTCATTCTCCAAATAATACCCCAGAAGAGCGTCCAAAACTAATACCAGCCAAGCAGTTGTTTGCCAAAATCTAATTCTGTATTGTAGATGAATATTTATTTTCATATTCCATACTGCAAATCTAAGTGCAAATATTGTGCATTTTACTCAGAGACTCTGCCACCACCAGCAGAGTATGTTGAGTATATGCTTTTGGAAATGAAAGAAATATTATCTAAAACCACAAAATCCGTAAAAACAGTTTACATTGGAGGCGGAACACCATCTGCATTACCTCCTCGACAATTGGAACACCTTGTCTCCACAATTGTGGCAGAGTATGCCCCTAAAGAGTTCTCTATAGAGGTAAATCCAGCAGACGTTTCCCGGGAATTACTTGCTGCATTGCAAGGCGTTACACGCATAAGCATCGGTGCGCAAAGCTTTGATGATGATATTTTACAATTTCTTGGTCGTCGTCACACAAAAGCAGATATTATTCAAGCAGTTGGACTTATAAAAGCCTTTGGATTTACTAATTTTGGTTTGGATTTAATAGCTGCGATACCTAATATGAATAAGGAGTGCTGGCAAAAGTCATTAGAAGCAACCCTAGCATTATCTCCTACACATATATCTATATATAATTTGTCAATAGAAGAAGGGACACCATTCTTTAAGAGTGGACTTCAGCCAATACCTGATGATGAAGCCATGGAGCAGCTTGCTCTTGCTCAATCTATCCTAAATGTGGCAGGGTATAGCCGCTATGAAATATCAAATTATGCCAAACCTGGCTTTGAGTGCTTACACAATTTAGCTGTGTGGCATGGAGAGGATTATTATGGAATAGGTGCTGGTGCCCATTCTAGAATAGGACAAAGCCGCATCCATAACTCAGATAATTGGCATGATTGGCTCGCCGCAAAGCAATCGGGGTTGTTAATACCTCAAAATATTGAGCAAATGACTTTGGAAGAGGATGCCCGAGAGCGCACATTTACACAATGGCGCCTCCTAAATGAGGGTATAACCCTTATTCCTGAAAGCCCAGAAAAGCAAGCGCTCTTAAAAACGCTTTTAGATCAAGCGATAATCCACGAGCTAAAGCCAAACACCTATGCCCTAACCTCGAGGGGCACAGAAATTGCTGATTCTGTCATCTCCGCATTTCTATAGCCCTAAATCTTAGGCAAATGCGTGAGGGTTTTTTGACAGAATTTACTAGATTTGTTGTATTGCTGGTTGTTGGCTGTTGGATCGTTTTCTATTGATTGTTGTATTGTTGGCTGTTGATTGTTGAATCGTTTTTAAGAGTTTTGCTTGCGCCTGCTCCGACAGGCGCGCGCAAAACAAAACGATGGAGGAGCCCTGTCGCTATCGTTCAGCCTAAAAACGGCAGGTAAAAACTATTTTTTCTTATAACTCAATCATTACTATGGCTTTATAAATAAACGACTCTTCACCCAATGGGTGAAATAAAATTTATGATTTATTGAGATTGTGCATAATAAATTGTCGCACTTCTAGCCATCACGTGCATCACGCCCCCTTGCTCGAAGACCTTGGTGGGCCGTACACGCAAGCGCTTGGCAGTTGCCTTATTGCTTCGTCAGATTTTGCAATAAGGCAAGGCAACAACAAGCGGTTGTGAGCGCGTCAGCGCCCCAACACCACACCACCACGCACGCCACCACACAAACCTCCCATCCTCCCCAGCTCCCAGTCTCCCTCAGGCGGGAGCCAGCGTCAGATTAGCCATCACGCAAAGCATTCCACTAAAGGATCAAAGTCTAACTGCCGAATTTAGGTTCAGGGCACCTCCATCAACCGAAAGGAGTGGCGCGCGGCATCCCGCGCTGCCATTGTGTGCCATATTTTTTCTTTTCCCAAGCGCCAGCGCCCCTCATCCATCATCCGTGTCTATCCGTGTCTATCCGTTTTCTTGAAAACCACACATCCGTGTGTCCGTGTTCTTGAAATGTGCTATCACACAATGCGCCTAAAGCACGCTACTCCGAAATCCCAGAACCCCAAGCGCCAGCGTCTTTCATCAATTCTCCGTGCCTCCTTTCTCCCTGTTCTCCGTGTTTGCGCCGCAGGCCAGAGCGCCAGCGACCCTCATCCATTCATCCGTGCCCATCCGTGTCTATCCGTGTTCTTGAAAACTCCGCACTCGCCATCCGTGTTCTGGAAATGCACCAAATCCAATTTTTAGCACCATTCTTTCATATAATTTAAATTTTAATAAACTGCTGCAAATAAATGTGTTATCAAAAAATATTGAATTTTACGCTAAAGATTTTGCTTGCATAGGATTTTTTTTTGTGTTAATTATTGTAACTAATTTTTTGAGCTGATTATTAACACAAAGGAATTGCGATGACAGAACGAGATGCATATATTGCGCTAAATATGGTAAAAGGTATGGGTGTGGTCACTCTGCGAAATGCCGTTAACATTTTTGGTTCAGCACTAAAGGTGTTTAATTGTAATACAGAGGAATTAGCCCGGGTTCGGGGTGTCGGTATTACCCGAGCTGAAATGATTTTGGAGGATTTAAGAAGGGTAGATTGGAAAAAAGAAAAAGAGTTTGCTGAAAGTAAGTCGGTTAAACTAGTTACTATAATTGATGAAGAATATCCCGAGCTTTTAAAAAAAATCAGCTATCCTCCTATTATATTATATGTATTAGGAAACCTTGATGCTCTTAAAGCATCGTCAGTTGGAATAGTGGGGACAAGAAATCCATCTCTCTATGGTAGAGCAATGGCAAAGAAATTTGCATATGGACTAGCACAACGAGGTGTATGTGTTGTTTCGGGACTTGCTTTAGGGATTGATACAGAGGCTCACACAGCGACTCTTTTAGGGAAAGGACAAACGGTTGCCGTTGTTGGTAGTGCTCTAGATTGTTTGTATCCAAAAGATAATGTAGAACTAGCCCGCAAAATCATCCGCTCAGGAGGAGCTGTGATTTCAGAATATCCATTTGGTGTTTTTGGTAGCCGTCAAACCTTTCCTATGCGAAATAGAATAATTTCTGGGTTGTCGCGAGGAGTTCTTGTCGTTGAAGCAGCAATGAATAGTGGGTCTTTAATTACAGCAGAGCGCGCAATGGAACAAAATCGACCAGTAATGGCGATACCAGGTAGACTAGATAGCGAACTTTCTGCAGGAACAAATCGGTTAATTTCTGAGGGTGCACGTCTTGTTGAAACAATTGATGATGTAATAGAAGAGATGAACACAATGACGTTGTTGTCGATAGAAGCACCATCAAATATTGGTCTAACAAACAGAAATAATTATGAAAATCCTAAATTTACCAATAATTTTGAAAATAAGGAAACGCCAAAGCTTGAAAAGCCAAGACCGAAATTAGATGATGTTGAACAAAAACTTTTAGATTCACTTGGCTTCGAGGAAATGACTGTGGATGCTTTAATAGTTGCCTCTGGAGTTCCTCCTGCACAAATTGGCGCAAGATTAATATCGCTCGAAATGAAAGGGGTTATTGTTAGATACCCAGGAAACGTAATAAAAGCAAATAAAGAAAATAATTTAAATTAAATTGTAATAATACACATAGAATAAGGAATACAAACATGAAATTAATTATTGTAGAGTCACCAGCAAAAGCAAAAACCATTGGTAAAATAATGGGTAAGGATTTTAATGTAATGGCATCAAAGGGTCATATCAGAGACCTTCCAAAAGATACCCTAGCAATTGATGTTAATAATAATTATAAACCACGCTATGAAATTTCGCAGGATAGAGAGGCTATAATTAATAGTCTTGTTTCTGCAGCAAAAAAGAGTGATGAAGTTTTTCTAGCACCCGATCCTGACCGCGAGGGAGAGGCGATAGCATGGCATTTAAAAGAGGTTTTGTCAGAGAAGCTAGAAAATAAAGAGCTTCCATTCCGTCGCGTACAATATAATGAAATTACACCAAGCGCAGTTCGCAAGGCATTTGCAGCTCCAGGTGAAATTAATATGCCACGCGTTGATGCACAGCAGGCACGTCGTTTGCTAGATCGTATCGTTGGTTATAAAATTAGTCCATTTCTTGGAAAGAGCCTAGGCTCAAGCAATCTAAGTGCTGGACGCGTACAGACCGTTGCTCTTCGCCTAGTATGTGAGCGCGATGCAGAAATTGCAGCATTTATCCCAACGCCATATTGGATTTTTTCTGGTATGTTCAGCAAGCTTGTTGAGCCAAAGACACCTTTTAAAGCAATGCTTAAGAGTATCAATGGTAAAAAGGCTGATATAAAGGATGAAGCCATTCAACAGCAAATTCAAGAGGTTTTAAATACATGTAAGTATAAGCTTGCAGATTTAAAGACAACTACAGAGAAGAAATCAACCAAGCCTCCATTTAAAACAAGTACTCTTCAGCAAGCAGCGTCAAACGCCTTTGGTTTCTCTCCAAGCGCTACAATGCAAATTGCCCAAAAGCTTTACGAAGGTGTAGAGCTAAAGGAGGAGGGAACGGTTGGTCTTATTACTTATATGCGTACCGACTCTGTGGCTGTGTCTAATGATGCACGTGAGGCAGCACACCGCTACATTACAGAGAATTTCGGTGAGCAATATTTCAATGGTAAGAATTTTACAAATGCAAAGAATGCTCAAGCAGCTCATGAGTGTATTCGCCCAACAGATCCTATGCGCACACCAGAGCATGTTAAGGGCGTGCTAAGTGAGCGTGATCTTAAGCTATATTCATTAATTTGGTCTCGCTTTATTGCAAGCCAAATGGCGGATGTTGTTTATGAGCAGCTAACAGCATTTATCGATACAGAATCTTCCTCTTCAGATGTATATACATTTAGTGCATCTGCCCGTAAGCTAATCTTTGATGGATTTACAAAGCTAATCAAAGAAAAGCCACGCAAGCAAGAGAATGAAAATGATGATGGAGAAGAGGAGTTTCTAGATGGCTTGCCTCCACTAGAGGTTGGTGAATATCTTCAGCCTGTTGGTGCAGCACCAAAGAGTGAACGTAAAGAAAATAAACCACCATATAGATTCAATGAGGCTTCACTAATTCAAGAGCTTGAGCGTAATGGAATCGGTCGCCCATCAACCTATGCAACAATCATCAAGACTCTTAATGATCGTCGCTATGTTGAAAAAGAAGGCAAAGCAATGCATGCCACAGAGCTTGGTATTGATGTGAATAATGTTCTTATCAAATATTTCCCAGAGCTATTTAATGTTAAATTTACTGCATCTATGGAAGAAGAGCTTGATAAGATTGAGGAAAGCAAGGCAGAGTGGACCTCAATGATTGATTCCTTCTTTAAGAAGCTTGAAGAGTGGTTATCTCAAGCACGTGGTGCTGTAAAGCCAGAGGTTGTTCAGGCAGTTCTAGAACTAATGGCAAATATTGAGAATTGGGCAAAGCCAATCCGCACAGGCCGTCACTCATTTAGCGAACAACGCTTCCTAAAGGATATTAAGGCTTGTCTTGATTCATCAACAGAGGCAGATGCAAAACGCGCTCGTGCAGTAACAGAGCGTCAGTTTAAGACGTTAATAGATATTGCGTATCGCTATAAGAATGAAATTCCTGCACTTGAAGAAAAACTTTCTGAAATCGGTGTTGAGTATAAGCCAGAAGAACCATCTGCGCCAGATGAAAAGGTTCTAAAACTATTTGAGGTTATGTATCAAGCTGGAATACCGGATGAAAAAGATAAAGCATTTGTTGATTCTTTAAAGAATTGGGTTGTAGGAGGTAGAGCCCTTACTGCTAAGCAACAATATCGTCTTCAAATGATTTTCAACGCTATGCATGAAAAGGTTACTGATTTTTCTCCAGAGCTATGTACTGATTTAGGTATTGAGTATAAGCCAGTGGAGAAGGTAGATACTAGCAAGGTTGAGGATATGCTTACTGCTCTATCTAAGGTCGCAAATTGGAGACAACCTTCAAAGCGTGGAAAGCGTGTGTTTAACGATTATGATTTCTATACCTCTGTTCAGCAGCAGTTCTCAAATAACAAGGTCCTTTCAGATCGCCAGCTTTCATGCTTAGATCGTCTAGTAGTAACCTATAAGGATCAAATTGAGAACTATGCAGAATTAGCGCAAAAATATAATTTAAAGGATGAAACACCAAAAAATCGTTATGTAGCTAAGTCCAAAAAGACAAAGGAAGTTGAGGCGAATAGCAGTGATACTATTTTACCGCCTCCAGACCTAACCACTAATGCATAATGCTCAATATAAAAGCTTAAAGCAAAGGAATAAAGTATGAAAAAGAAATTATCAATTTACATGATAATACTTTTTGTCTTCGTGTTTGCTATAAATACACTTTATGCAACAGATAAAAATGTTATAAATCTTGTTCCTCCTGTTACTCCAGAAAATACAAATCAAATAAATGATGATAATTTGGAAAAGATTGCTCCTCTTCAAGAAGAGCAGCAGGAAGAAGATATGTCTGGAGGAGATGATTATGTAATTTCTCCTACAGAAGCATTAGAAGAAGAAGCACAAGCTCAAGAACAAATCTTTATTGTTGGAGCAAGGAATGTTTATAATATGATGCCTGCAGTTCATTTCCTTCATAAGCCTATGAATTTAGAATTAGGTGCAGTAGCATGGACAAATTATATTAATATTCTTGATTTACAACACATATATTTTACACAAGAAGATATAGATGAGTTTGAAGAATTTAAGGACCAGCAAATTTCTCTTTTAAAGACTGGTGATTTTTCTTATGCTATACATGTTTTTGATGTTTTTCGTACTCGTATCAAAGAGTATGAAGAATTTTCTGTAAGCTTTTTTGAAGGGAAAAGCCCAGAAGAGTTTTTGGCTATGGTTGATAACTTTTCTACAAATGAAGAATTTTTGTGGAAACGTAAAAATGCACCTTGGGCAGCAACTAAAGAAGAGCAACACAAAATTTGGGCAGATCGTTTAAAAAACCAATATATTGTTGCTTTAATCAATGAAGCATTGAAGCGAGAAAAAGCGGCTGCAGAACAATCAGAAAATTCTGGTGCACATCAAAATATTACTGTTGCAGATATTGTGACACCAGAATTTCATGAAGAAACCATTGAGAATATTCTTAAAAGTGTGCGTCGTTTTAATGAAGTAATGGCGGACTCAGATGTTGATACATATAAGACATATTTTATCAATTCTTTTACAGAGGCATATGATCCACACTCTTCATATTTTTCCCCAGAAAAGAAGGAAGATTTTGATATAGGTATGGGCTTGTCTCTGCAAGGAATTGGCGCCACACTTTCTATAGAAGATGGAATGCCAAAGGTGGTTGATATTATTCCTGGAAGCCCTGCAGATCGCGATATGTCCGAAAATCATTTAATACCGGGAGATAAGATTATTGCCGTAGCGCAAGGAGATGGCGAGTTTGTTGATGTCACTCATTGGCCATTAAATAAGGCAGTTCGCCTTATTCGTGGACCAAAAGATACTGTTGTACGCTTAAAGGTAATTCCTTCAACAGACCCAACAGGAACAACAACAAAAATTGTTACACTTGTTCGCGATGAAATAAAACTAGAAGAACAAGCTGTTTCTTACATTGTTAAGGAAGTTACAGATTCTGATGGGAATACTAGAAAGGTTGGATATATAAACCTACCATCCTTCTATTCTAATGCAGCAACAATTGAAGAAGAAAATTATTCAGATCTTCGATCAGCAACAATAGATATGGAAAAAGCCATTTCTGATTTAAAAACGCAAGGTGTTGAGGGCATTGTTCTTGATCTTCGCGGAAATGGAGGCGGCTCATTGTCTGAAGCAATTTCCATTACTGGTTTATTCATTAAACGAGGTCCTGTAGTATTAGTCAAGGAACGTTACCGTGTTCACACCTTACGTGATGATAATTCGTCTGTTGCTTACACTGGTCCTTTGGTTGTTTTAATCGATAAACTAAGTGCTTCTGCTTCAGAAATTGTTGCTGGTGCTCTCCAAGATTATGGCAGAGCAATCATTATTGGTGATGAACAAACACATGGTAAGGGTACTGTACAGACTGTTATGCCATTAGGCTATGACGGAGAACAGTCATTGGGTGCCTTAAAGGCAACAACCGCTTCTTTTTATAGAATAAATGGATCATCAACACAGATTAAAGGCGTTGCTTCTGATATTGTCCTTTCTTCTGTATTTGATTGTATCTCTGAATTTGGTGAAGATCAATTGCCAAATGCAATACCTCATAGCAAAGTGAAGAGAGCTCCTTTTACTAAGATTGCATCGTTGGAAGAAACAATTGAATATGTATCAAAACTTTCAGCAGAGCGTTTGGCAACAAATGAAAATTGGGCAAAGCATTTAGTTATGCTTGACAATTTAAATGCAAGTAATACAAATTTATATGCATCTTTAAATTTCCAAGTCCGTTTAGACGAAGAGCGTGCTACTAGAGCTGCTACAAAAGACACAATAGATGAGGATTCAGATGAAGCATTATATATTTCCTCAAGTAGTTCTTCTGGTGAACAAGAAGATGCTGATGAAGCAGTAAGAAGAGCTCTCGAGGAGGCTGCTAAAACTCCTGAACAGCGAGAACAAGAGAGAGAAGAGCAAAAACAGAGGATGAGAGATAGGGATGTCGTTCTAAATGAATCATATTTTATATTGATTGATATTATTGATTCAAACTTACCAACAGGCGAATTAGAATCAAAGCAAACGACGGATATGGATTTCATATTAAATTTCTTCTCTCCAGAAGGAGATTAAGATTTGTTAAAGCCTTCATGCAATTCTGCGTGAAGGCTTTTTACATTCCCTCAAAACACAATTATTACGATTACTTTAGTATTCCCTCCGTGTCCATTCGTGTTCTTGAAAAAAATCCGTGTTCGTGTTTGATAAAATCTAGCATTTATGGTAGAATGAACCACTAAATTTTATGGAGTAATAAAATGAGTAACAAAAAATTTCTTTCAGGTAATGAAGCAATTGCGTATGGTGCATATCGCGCAGGCTGTCATGTAGCTGCAGCATATCCAGGTACACCAAGCACAGAGATTCTAGAAAACATTGCAAAATTTAAGGGCGAAATTAATTGCGAGTGGTCAGTTAATGAAAAGGTAGCAATGGAGGTTGGCGTAGGCGCATCTATTGCCGGAGCTCGCACTCTTGTAGCAATGAAGCATGTTGGCTTAAATGTTGCTATGGACCCACTTATGACATATACCTATGTTGGTACAAATGGTGGTATGGTTGTAATTTCAGCGGATGATCCAGGAATGCACTCTTCTCAAAATGAGCAGGATAATCGCCGCCTAGTAAAGTTTGCACGTGCAGCTCAGTTTGAGCCATCTGATAGCCAAGAGGCTTATGATATGACTCGTGAGGCTTTTGATTTATCTGAGCGTACAGGTAGCATCGTATTTATCCGCATGACCACACGCACTTCACATTCCTCTTCACTTGTTGATTTAGGGGATGATTTTGCATTTGGTGCTCGTGAGGTAAAGCCATACGAGAAGAATATTAAGAAAACAGTTTCTGTTCCTGCAAATGCGCGCGTAATGCGTTTTGAAATTGAAAATCGCCTAAACACTCTTCGTGCTGAAGCAGAGAAGTCCGCATTCAATCGTATTGAGGAAGGCGATAAGCGCATAGGTATTATCACCTGCGCAGTATCCTACCAGTATGTAAAAGAGGTTTTCCCAGAATATTCTATTCTAAAGCTAGGCTTCACAAATCCACTACCAACAGAGCTTGTTCGCAAGTTTGCTTCAATGGTTGATAAGGTTTATGTTGTTGAGGAGCTTGACCCAGTACTTCGTGAGGCAGTTATTGATGCTGGTGTAAAGGTTGAGACCTATACAACAGAGCTAGCAATGATGGAGCAGAATGTTGACCGCCTACGCGCTCTACGTGCTGAGCTAACTGGTGAGGCAATTACTCCTGCTGTAAAGCCAGAGCTACCACCTCTTCCGGTTCGCCCACCAGTGCTATGCGCAGGCTGCTCACATAGAACCGTTTTCTATTCTTTAGCAAAGCTTAAGGCAACAGTTTCTGGCGATATCGGTTGCTACACACTTGGCTGTGTGCCACCATTGAGCGCTATGGATACAACCATCTGTATGGGTGCAAGTATTGGTGCAGCATTTGGTATGCAAAAGGCTGGTCTAAAGAATCGTGTTGCTGCTGTTATTGGTGACTCCACCTTCTTCCACTCAGGTATTACAGGCCTTATCGATGTTGTTTACAACAAGGGTGCAGTAACAGTTGTTGTTCTTGACAACCGCATCACAGGTATGACAGGCCACCAGCAGAATCCTGGCTCAGGCAAGACAATTCTTGGAGAAGACACAATTCAAGTTAGCATTGCTGATATTGCAAGAGCAGTAGGCGTTAAGCGTGTTCGTGAGGTTGATGCATACAATCAGCAAGAGGTTGAGACAGCACTTGCTGAGGAGCTAGATGCTCCAGAGCCATCAGTAATCGTTGTATATGGTAGCTGTGTAATTGCTGCAAAGCGTAATGTAAATGCAACACCATATAAGGTTGATCCAGATAAGTGCATGGCTTGCGGTGCTTGCTTTAAGCTAGGCTGCCCAGCAATTATTCGTGGCGAGGCAAAGGGTAAGCTATTTAAGGCACAGATTGATCCAGCAGTTTGCATTGGCTGCGATGTATGTGCTCAGCTATGCAAGTTCGGTGCAATTTCTACAACAGCAAAATAATTTGAGGCAAACCAATGAGTAAAATAGTAAATGTAACACTTGTAGGTGTCGGTGGTCAGGGAATCCTTTTGACTAGTGAAATTCTTGCTCGTACAGCAGCACTTGCTGGGCTAGATGTTAAGAAGAGTGAAATTCATGGTATGTCTCAGCGCGGTGGTAGCGTAAGTAGCCAGGTTCGCTTTGGTGAGTGCGTTCATAGCCCAATTATTCCAGAAGGTGAGACAGATATTCTTGTTTCCTTTGAGCAGCTAGAAGCAATTCGTTGCGTAGGAATGCTTAAGGCAGAGGGTAAGGCAGTTATTGATACACGTAAAATTGTTCCTGTAACAGTATCAAGCGGACAGCAGCCACCTGTTGAAAATCAGGATGAGCTACTTGCTTCTCTTTATGAGGGTCGCGCAACAATGGTTGATTCTATTGATCAGGCAAATAAGGTTGGCAACATACGCACAGCAAACCTTGTAGTAGCAGGTGCTTTGTCAAAGCTATTAGATTTTCCTGCAGAGCTATGGCACGAGGCAATTCGCACTCGCTTACCAGCAAAGCTAGTTGATATTAATATTCAGGCATTTGAGGCAGGCCGCGCTTTATAAAATGTTTTGGAGAGAAAAATGAATTTGTTATGTTTAGATCTTGAAGGCGTTTTGGTTCCTGAAATTTGGATTGCTTTTGCTGAGGTAACAGGAATTCCTGAGTTTAAGCGCACCACACGCGACGAACCAGATTATGACAAGCTAATGCAGTACCGAATTGATTTGCTAGATAAGCATGGCCTAAAGCTTGATTCTATTCAAAAGGTTATTGGTGAGATTGATCCACTACCTGGTGCCGTAGAATTCATTGCTGAGGTTCGCAAGTTTGGCGAGGTTGTTATCTTATCAGACACCTTCACACAGTTTGCTGGTCCATTGATGGCAAAGCTAAATCACCCAGCTCTATTCTGTAATACATTAACAATTGATGAGACAGGCCGTGTGGCAGGGTACACCCTTCGCCAGAAGGATGGTAAGCGCAAGGCAATCGAGGCTTTCCGTCAAATGAATGTTCGCACAATGGCTGCCGGCGATTCCTTCAACGACCTTGGTATGATCACAAATGCAGATGCTGGTGCATTGTTCCGCACAACCCCACAAATTCGTGAGCAATTCCCACAGGTGCCTGCTTATACAGAATATTCTGAGCTACTAGCTCACTATAAGCGCTTTTGCGCAGGCGAATAATCTAAATATTTGTCCATGAATTCATCGGCCTCATTCATTGCTGCTACAGCATCTCCAAGACGACACAAAATTCTCTCTGCTCTTGGAATAGATTTTTCGGTTGCTGTGGCAGAGTGTGATGAGGTTCATTATTTAGATGACCCAGCTCGCACGGTTCTTGAGAATGCTGCCTTAAAGCATGCTGCTGTTGCAAAGCAAGAGCAATATCGTTGCTCGTGGGTGCTGGCGGCAGACACAATCGTTTGGTTCAATAATAAATGCTTAGGTAAGCCAGCAACATTAGCCGAGGCAAAGGCTATGCTAATGAGCTATGCTGGGAAAACCCAGACGGTTTATACTGGTGTGGCAGTGTCTGCTCCTAATGAAGAGCCACGCTGCTTTGTGGCAACCTCTACCTTGCTATTCAAAAATTATTCAGAGGCTGTTGTAGATGAATATATGACACTTATTGATTGTCTTGGTAGGGCAGGGGCATACGATATTGATGAGTATGGCAAGCATATGCTGATTGAAAGCTATGAGGGCTCCTATACAAATATTATGGGATTACCTCAAGAGCAGCTTGCCGAGGTTTTGAAGGAAATGAATTTCTTTAAATAGAGGAGTACAATTATGAAAAAAGTAATTACATTTATTGCTCAGGGCTTTGGTTTAGGTTATTCTCCTGTGGCTCCAGGAACTGTTGGATCTTTGCTTGGTTGCTTACTTGTTTGGGGCTTAACAATATTAAATTTTAATATATATGTTAATATTGCTATTTGTGTTGCATTAACTCTAATTTGTATTCCTATTTGCTCTGTAGCAGAAAAATATATTGGTAAGACAGACCCAGGTGGTGTTGTGGCTGACGAATATTTGCTTTTCCCAATTTGTATGCTAGGTCTTTATGACAAATGGTTAGAGCATTGGTGGTTAATGCCAATGTGCTTTGTTGTTGCACGTGTAATGGATATTGCAAAGCCATATCCGGCCTATCAGCTTCAAAAGCTTCATGGTGGTCTTGGTATCACCATTGATGACTTTATTGCATCAATATATGCCCTCGGTATCAATTGGTTGTTATACTCATTGATTGTATAAAAATTAGATTATATTCTAATAATTCAAGGTAGGGCTTTATGGAAATTACTTTAACGATTGATTCTGTTGCATATCGTGGACCTGGTGTTGGACGTGCTAATGGTTGTGTTTATTTTGTACCAGGTACATGTCAGGGCGAGGTTGTGCGTGCTAGGGTCACAACACAAAAGAAGAATTATGGTGAAGCTCAAGTAGTTGCCATAGAAAAAGCATCTCCAGAACGCCTTCAGCATGCAGAATGCACCTTTGGTCGCTATCCTGTCCCTGGATGTGTATATGGTCACATGACATATGAGGCAGAGCTAAAGTATAAGCAAGAGCAGCTATTAAGCTTTCTTAAGCGTCAGGCAAAGCAAGAAAATGCAGAAGCCTTACTATTAGAGCCATTTGCCTCTCCTCAGCATCTTAATTATCGCAACAAAATTACACTTCATTATGATCGTGGCTTTAAAGGCCGCCCTGTGCTAGGATATTTTGGTGATGATAATGAGACTGTGGTTGAAGTTCCTCAATGCCCTTTAGCAGCACCAGAAATTAATGCGGAGCTAGCAGAGCTACGTGAGGATCCACGCTTTACCCGATATCTGGGTGTGGGTGGCTCAGCAATTATTCGTCACACAAAAAAGGACGGGGTATTAGTTTTACCTTTGTCTGTAAATCATCGCTTCTTTGAAGAAGATTATCCAATGCTTCACGAGCAAATCAATGCAGGAGAAATTCTTGTTCCTCCTCGTGGCTTTTATCAAGTAAACCCATACGTAAGCCCAAAGCTTGTTGAATATGTGATGGGCTTGGTAGAGCAAATCAAGCCAGATAGATTGCTTGATATGTATTGTGGCGTTGGTGTGTTCGGATTAAGTGCTGCTCATATTGGTGTTCCGGCCATCATTGGTTACGATTCAGGTCGCGACGTAATTGCTGTTGCACAGCAAAATGCTGCAAATCTTGGCTTAAACGACACAAAATTTATTTGTGGACTATCTGCTCAAATTGCAGATAGTGCATTACGCAATGCTAAGAAGCGTGGAGGAAAGGCAACCGTTATTGTGGATCCACCTAGAAGTGGTCTTGAGTCAGAAGTAACAGCGGCACTTTGGGAGCACCCAGTAGAGAACCTAATTTATGTCTCTTGTTCTCCAGACACACTTGCACGAGATTTAGTTAAGCTCACAGCAGATGGTACATATTCTATTAGAAACGTTAAACTTTTCGATATGTTCCCACGAACTGCTCATTTTGAATCTGTAACATGGCTTCAAAAAAATTAATTTTTTAACTAATTGGTGAATATATGATAACTAATAAATTTGGTGAAAAGTATTATAAGTTAGCCCTACACTTGCATTCAAATCTTTCAGATGGTGCAAAGTCGCCAGAAGAAATAGCAAAGGAATATAAGCTTGATGGCTATGATGCAATAGCATTGACAGATCATTGGGTATATAGTGATGGTGGTAATCTTGAGGGGCTACATATTATTTCGGGTTGCGAATATAATCTTGGTGCAGCTGATACAATTTCTGGAGTGGTGCATATTGTTTCTCTTTTCACAAAAGCAAAGCCTCTTGTAGAGAGAACAGCTTCTGTTCAGGAATTGGTGGATGCTATCAATGCAGCTGGTGGAATTGCTGTGCTTGCTCACCCGGCATGGTCAGTAAATCCTCCTTCTATTTATCTTGAAAATAAAGGCTTTGTTGCCACAGAAATATATAATGCCATTTCAGATGCAGGAGAAAGCCTTCGTCCATACTCAGATCATTATATAGATCTTTGTGCAAATGCAGGAGCATATCCAGGAATCTTTGCTGTAGATGATGCACATGCATATAATGGCAATGATAATAGACTTGGTTGGGTAATGGTAAAGGCAGATGAGCTTTCTAACGAAGCTTTGGCTGCGGCTATACGCAATGGCGACTATTATTCAAGCCAAGGTCCAGAGCTTTATGTAAAGCGTGAAGGAAAGAAGCTTTTCATTTACACCTCACCATGCGATGTAATTGGAGTTATTTCAAACATCTCATGGGGTAGAGGGCATGTATTACGTGGCGAAAATCTTACCCATTATGAATACGAATTTAAAGATGGAGAACAATGGGTAAGAATCGAAGTCCGCGATAAGTGTGGCAAGAAAGCCTGGAGCAATATCTTTGTTGCTTAAGCAAAAACCTTGTGCACGTGATGCCCGCTTGCGTGATGCACGTGGTGGCTAAAAGTGCGAAAAAGGGACGCAGAGACGCAGAGGCCGCAGAGGTCGCGGAGCCGTGACGCCGAAAAAACACTAGCGGAGTGAGCTTTGCCTTAATCATTGCTATTCTTTCGAAGCAATTTGGCAAACCTCATCCACTAGTGTGCTCGCCCAGAAGCTCATTAAGACGCGGAGGCAATGCACGTGATGCATGCATGATGCACGTGATGGCCAAAAGTGCGAAAAAGGGACGCAGAGACGCGGAGGCTTGCTACGCAAAATGAAGCTATGCTTCGCTTCATGCACCTAAGAGGTATCCAATACATCTTAGGTGCGCTTCATGCTCATTTATGAGCGCTTCATAGCACGCATGTGCTGCTTCATCTTCAAAACTCAACTATCAAACTCGCATACTCGCAAATTCGCAAACTTGCAAACTAACTCAGTTCTTGTACGGTTTTAAAGTTTGTCAGTTTGACAGTTTGTCAGTTTGCGAGTTAAAAAGTTAATATGAGGGTGGCTATGCCGCCCGGTGTTGCTGGGGCTCAAGGTGGCAATGTGTCAAACTTTGCCTCCTTGAGCCTTCCTAAGACATTAGACGAGAAAACTTTCTTTGAAGATTGCAAAACTAAATGTATCTGGTCAATAGATAAAGTAAATGCACCAAAAGAGGTGCATTTACTTTTGCAAATTACAGAGACAAAAAATAATGTAAAAGAGTAGCAAAAAGATTGACCCAAAATTATTTTCTTTATATAATTTTAAGTATCAAGAGGATAATTAGATAATGAAGTTTTTGAGGATAATATGAAAATATTTAGCAAATCATTAAAGATTGTTGTTTCTTCCATGCTTACATTTGTTGCTGGAGTTGCTTCTGCTGAAGTATTAGTATATGAGGGCTTTAGCTCAAATGACTATACTGCAGACTCTTCCATCAATGGGAAAAAGTCAGCGGTCGATTCTATTGGTTTAGACACAAGCACAGGTTGGTCATCAGGAACAGGTGTTTATCTTGCTTTGGATAACACACTTACATTCCCATCATCATGGTCTACTATTGACACAATTAAAGGCACCCAGGATCTTCGTTGTGCAATTAAGCATAGTTCCGCCTCTACTACGGCAAGACGCAATCGTGCCCAACAGCGTATGCTCACCTGCGAGTGGCCACAAGATGCACGTGATATATATTTTCGATTTGTTATGAATGTGCCTTCTGCTGTATTAAAAACCTATTATCTTGCTGAACATAATTTCTGGTTAGGCGGCTTAGGAACAACAGCGATAACAAGCCCAGTGTCAGATGGTTGTACCATTGCTGCAGGTATCTATATGGGTGTTCGTAATAAAGAAGGAACCTTTAGACTTTCTTCATATGTAAAGGATCCTGTAACAGAAGAAATTACTGTAAATGATCTTTTTACAATAGACGCAACAAAAACATTAAGCTGTGTTTGTGTTGCAAAAATAGAAATTGGTAATGATGGAACAGATATTGTTTCATTTTATGCTGCACCAATAGATTCATGGGACGATAATTTTGAATGGATTGCTTCTGTTCCTGTTTCTGGACTAATTACAAGCACAACACCATTAAGCTATTTGCAAATGATTGGTCAGTATTGCACATATTCTAATGAGGTTTCATTTGATGAGTTTATTGTCACAACCGATCCAAATGAGGCATATTATCGCACACCATCCTATGAGCCAAGACTAAGAGATGACAGCATATCCTTTAACTCTGGTATTTATACAATTTCTGCAGAGTTATATAATAGTGATGCAGAGCTTTCCTATATTTTGAATAATGGAACAACAGCAGTAACAAATTATATTGGCTCTTATACACAGGATAGCATAGTTACTCACTCCTTTGCTGCACCTACAGATAATCAGACACATGAAGTAATTATATTTGCAGAAAATGATAATAACGAAACTGCAGCACTTTCTACTGGTATAATCTATGGCGGAGAGCTAACAATTACAAAGACAGCAGATGCTTCAGAATTTGGCCTTGCATCTGGAACAGTTGTAGTAAGTCGTCAAAATGCAGATCCATTCCCATTGGAGGTTTATTATACATTTGAAGATGGAACAGCAAAGGTTGGCGAAAACTATAAAGAACCGGATGGAGTTGTAGAAATACCTAGCGAAGAAACATCAGCTATTATTTCTGTTGTTCCTGTTTTTGATGCAGCAGATAGCTCTGATACAAGTCTTTATGCATACATTGCAGAAGGTTTTTATTTGTATCCTTCAACAGGTGTTGATGTTACTATTAAAAATTTCACCACACCTGAAGGCTGCAACTATTGGGTTGCTAGTGATAATTCAGATGGGTTAGCATCAAATCCGGATAACTGGTCTACTGGACATACGCCTCTTGCATCTGAAATTGTTGTTTGGGATGGAGTAATCACCCAAAAGGACATGCTTTGGAATCCTGAAAATAATACACTAACAGATACTGTGGCAGAGTGGAGACAAATCAATGGCGTAAAAGGCACTGTTTCCTTCTACACAACATATCCAACACGTGGCTCATTCTCTACCTTTAATGTAACTGGTGATGTTTTAATTGAGTCTGGCAGCTGGACACACCCAGTCTCTCGCACCTTTGTTTATGGCGATGAATGCTCAGTTGCAAAATGTGCAACAGGTGGTGTTTATAGACTTGACGTTAATGTAGGTGGCAAATTTACTATTAATGCTGGAGCATCAATTACCACTGTAGGTAAAGGTGCATATCCTGGAGGAAAAGGTTCAGTTAGTGGTTCAACCTATGGTACTCATGGAGGAACACACTTAAACTCGTGGTCAACCTTCGGTAGTGTATTTAAACCAAATTCTATCGGAGGCATTGGCACACAAAAAGGAACTGACCAATATGTAAAATATGCAGCAGGAAGTGGTGCAATTCACTTAATTGTAGGTGGAGACTTTGTGCTTAATGGAAAAATAGATGCAAGCTCATACAAAGGTGATTATGGTGCAGGTGGTGCTGGCTCTATTTGGTTAGAAATTGGTGGTGCTTTGACAGGCTCTGGAAATCTAATTGCAAATGGATTGTCTGTGTCAGATAATCAGGGCTCCGGTGGTGGCCGTATTGCTATCTATGCTGATACAATCGATTCAACAATTTTGAAATCTGCAACAGCTGCATATAGTCGCTGGGGTGGTGCAGGAGCAGGTTCTATTTATATTCAGGATTCAACCTCTGGAGATAAAGCTGGCACAATTATCTTTTATGCAGGACGCTCCAATATAGGACATACTAACCAGATTACCACTATCGTTTCGCAATATATGGAAGGAGGAGATACTCTTGCAGATTTCCGTAATGCAACAGTAAAAATTTCTGGTGGTACACGTGTTTGGGCAACAAATGTTACTGTTCATGCAGTTGATGTTGCTTCAAATGCTTCTAAGATTGATTTACGCGGTTGTACTTTGAAAACGGATAAGATGATTCTTGGAGGAAATAAAATTCCAACAGGCACATATAATATTTCTTCAACTGCATTAGCATCAGATGGTACTACTGTTACAATGTCGGATTACTTTATTGATTCAAAGAGCAGTACTGATGGATCTGTTGTTGTTCTAGGCACGTCATTTATGATTATCATTCGATAAAAAATAAAAAGGTGATCAAGAAGGCCACACATGTGATGCGAGTGTGATGCACGTGATGGCTAGAAGTGCGAAAAAGGGACGCAAAGACGCTGAGGCTTGCTACGCAAAATGAAGCTATGCTTCGCTTCATGCACCTAAGAGGTATCCAATACATCTTAGGTGCGCTTCATAGCACGCATGTGCTACTTCATCTTCAAAACTCAACTATCAAACTCGCATACTCGCAAATTCGCAAACTTGCAAACTAACTCAGTTATTGTACGGTTTTAAAGTTTGATAGTTTGTCAGTTTGACAGTGAAGATGAGGGTGGCTCTGCCGCCCGGTGTTGCTGGGGCTCAAGGTGGCAATGTGCCAAACTTTGCCTCCTTGAGCCTTCCTAAAACATTATAATAAATGAAGAATGAAGAATGAAGAATTCAGGTAGAGTTAATTGGTTTTTTCTCCATCCTTCGCGTTTAATCTCGTCCGCTGCGTCCCCCGCGTCGCAGCGTCCATTCTTTGCACTTCTAGCCACCACGTGCATTGCTCAAGGAGGCGATTCACAGCGATAATTATCCTTGGTTACCTCTATATGTGTAAATTTTTGTTCGACCTTTTTTTGACAACGTCAAAAATCCTTTTATTTTTAATCCTTCCAAATCACTACGGGCAGAATTAAGTGCAATATTATGCCACGCAGCATGCTCTGCTGCTGTATATACATAATTTGGATGTCTTCTTGCATGTTTAACCAAACTTATTTGACGTCCGTTCAAAATTCCTTTCATAAGAGATTCTAAATCTTTATGTTCTTGTTGAACTGTATCAACATACTCATGAAACTCTTTTGCTGCTGCATATAAGCAATCCATTTGGAATAAAACAAAATATGTTAAGTCAAATGCATTTGTTTCAACATCTACATATGCCTCATTATATTGCTTTCGCCAAACAGAGCGCTTAAGTAACGAAGAAATCGAAAAAAATTCAATCAACCAACAACCTTTACGCAATAAATACCAATAAAACAATGCTCTGGCAGTTCTTCCATTGCCGTCACAAAATGGATGCTCGTAACCTATTACAAAATGAATAATAGCTGCTTTTTCAAAAGGATAATAAAATTCTCCATTGTCATCATCATTATTTACAAAATCAACTAATTTTTGTAAGCGTTCCTCCAGCCTCTTGCATGATGGTGGTTGATGAACAACCTCATGTGTTACATTATTTGCGACAACAACATTATCTTCTTCTCTCCTAAAGCGACCACGTTTAGAATCATCAAGAACACCTTCTGTTAATTGACATTGAATATCCTTTATCAGCTCTAAGGATAATGGCTTGTTACGCCACTCTTTAAGCCTAGACATCGTCACATAATTATTCAAAATCATGCGTTCTGAATTATCTATTGGGGCACGTTTTGTCAGTAACATTTCCCTTGCTACTTGCCGAGTTGTAACGGCTCCCTCTAATTGACTAGAACTAATAGCCTCCTCAGCCAATGATCGTTGCAAATACATTCTCCGCTTTGTTTCATCTAAGCTCTTAAAATGCCCATCGGTTTCAATAGAAAATGTAAGAATACGATAAACATTATCCAATCTTTTTTTTAGAGCCTCTGGATGTGCAAGAACAAAAGGACTATCACATCCCGTATCCAAATATTCAATTGGACGTAATTTTCTAACAAACAATAGCATTTTCCAAAAATCTTTTGCATCTATACCCTGGGGAGAATGATATTTTACATATCTCCAAGGCTGATATTCGCGCTCTAAGAGAGCTAAATCTTGTAGTTTATTAAAATAATCTAAATTGGTTGTGATTTTTTCTAGAAATTGTCTATCTAACTTTGGTGCATTTTTATCACTTGCCATTGTTATTATTCTCCACAAAACTCAACGATAACTCAAAATTTCACTTTTTTGAGTTATCGCATAAAATATGCATTTTGTCAACAAAATTATGCTTTTTTTTGTGTTTTCCGCTGTTTAAAAATGGAAAATTCTTGTTTTTTAATTAAGAAAACTCAATCAGTCAAATTGTTTAACAATGCAAAACTCAACTCTATTATGATGGTTAAAGTGCGAAAAAGGGACGCAAAGATCGGAGGCCACGCACGTGACGCGAGCGTGATGCACATGCCGCCAAAGGGACGCGGAGGTCGCAGAGCCGTGACGCTGAAAAATACACTAGCGGAATGAGGTTTGCCTTGACTATTGCTTTATCTTTCGAAGCAATTTGGCAAACCTCATCCTCTAGTGTCCTCGCCCAGAAGCCTATTAAGATGCGGAGGCCACGCATTATAATAAATGAAGAATGAAGAATGAAGAATGAAAAATGAAGAATTTAGGTAGAGTTAATTGGTTTTTTCTCCATCCTTCGCGTCTAATCTCGTCCGCTGCGTCCTCCGCGTCGCAGCGTCCCTTCTTCGCACTTTTAGCCATCCCAGCGATTTGGTGTCATTTATTAAGCAATCACTTGAAAAATAAAACCAAAGTTTGTATAATAGCACACAAAAAACAAGGGGAGCTTGTTTACAGGCTGAGAGGATGGTACACCATCGACCCTAATACCTGATGCGGATAATGCCGCCGTAGGAATCATATATGGATTTTGAGGAGGCGTCGCAATAGGTGGGCGCCTCTTTTGTTTTTTATTAAAATAGAATATTTGCGGGGAGCTTGTTTAACAGGCTGAGAGGAGAATTATTATTCTCGACCCATGAACCTGATGCGGATAATGCCGCCGTAGGAATTGCACAAAATTATTACGGGGAGCTTCCAAGTCGGAGTTCCCCGTAATTTTTTGGAGTACAAATATGAAAGAAAATGCTATGTATAAAACACAAATGGATGCTGCAAGAAAAGGCATCGTAACAAAAGAAATGGAAATTGTCGCGAGCAAAGAATTTCGTACGGCAACAGAAATACGAGACCTCGTTGCAAAAGGACAAGTTGTTATTTGTGCAAATAAAAATCATAAATGCATTTCTCCTCAAGGCATAGGTTCTATGCTTCGAACTAAAATAAATGTAAACCTAGGTGTCTCAAGAGATTGTAGAGATTATAATAGCGAAATGGAAAAAGTAATTGCTTCGGTAAATTTGGGAGCAGATGCTATTATGGATTTATCCTCTCATGGCAATACTCAACCATTTAGACAAAAGCTTGTTGCAGAATGCCCTGCAATGATAGGCACGGTGCCTGTTTATGATAGCGTAATTCATTATCAACGCGATCTTGCAACGCTTACCGCAAAGGACTTTATTGATGTTGTACGTCTACACGCAGAGGATGGTGTTGACTTTTTAACTCTTCACTGTGGAATAACACGTAAAACTATTGAACAAATAAAACAACATAAACGTAAAATGAATATTGTTTCACGTGGTGGTTCTCTTGTTTTTGCGTGGATGAGTATGACCGGTAATGAAAATCCATTTTATGAATATTATGATGAAATATTAGAGATATGTCGTGAGTATGATGTAACAATTTCTCTAGGAGATGCCTGTAGGCCTGGTTGTTTGGCAGATGCAAGTGATGTATGTCAAATCGAGGAGCTAGTTAGACTAGGTGAGCTAACAAAGAGAGCATGGTCAAGGGATGTTCAGGTTATGATAGAAGGACCAGGACACATGCCAATAGATCAAATTGCAGCTAATATGAAGCTACAACAAACAATATGCATGGGTGCTCCTTTTTATGTTTTAGGTCCATTGGTAACAGACATTGCTCCTGGATATGACCATATTAGTTCAGCAATTGGAGGTGCTATTGCTGCAGCCTCTGGTGCTGCTTTCCTTTGCTATGTAACACCTGCAGAACATCTTGCTTTGCCAAATATTGATGATGTAAAGCAAGGAATTATTGCATCAAAGATTGCTGCACACGTTGCTGATATTGCAAAGCATATCCCGCATGCGAGAGAGATAGATGACAAAATGGCTGATGCTCGAAGGACATTTGATTGGGATAGGCAATGGGAGTGCTCTATCGATCCAGAGACAGCAAAAGAAATACGTAATAATAGAAAACCAGAAATAGAAGAGAGTTGCTCAATGTGCGGAAAATTCTGTGCTGTAAGAAGTATGAATAAAGCTCTTAATGGTGAAAACATTGACATTTTATAAGGAGCAAAATGATTAAAGTAAATGGTAAAAATGTTGAAAATGTCGTTGGTAAAAAACTCTCTGATTATATTGTTGAATGTGGCTATGATATAAAGAGAATAGCTGTTGAACGTAATGGAGAAATTGTTTTTAAATCTCAATATGCTGAAACAGTTCTTCAGGATGGTGATGACTTGGAGATAGTTAGCTTTGTAGGAGGAGGTTGATATGCTTCCAACAAATCAAGAATTCCTTAATGCTCTTGAGGCTCGTCACGGAAAGGCGCTGCAAGAAAAATTTTCTTCTACCACAGTTGCAATTTGTGGGCTTGGTGGGCTTGGTTCAAATGTGGCTATCGCTTTAGCACGCGCAGGAATTGGCAATCTAATTCTAATTGATTTTGATTCTGTTGATTTAACAAATATTCATCGGCAGCAATATAAAATAAATCAAATAGGAATGAAAAAGACAGATGCTCTAAAGGAAAATATTTTAGAAATTTCACTAGCCACAAAAATAACAACTCTATGTGAAAAACTAACAGCAGAAAATTATTTTTCTTTTCTTAACTCAGCAGACATAATTTGCGAATGCTTTGATGCAGCAGAGACAAAAGCAATGCTTGTTGATTGTGTTTTAGAAACGATGCCAGAAAAATTTATTGTGGCTGCGTCTGGTATGGCAGGAATTGAAACCGCAAATTCAATTCAAACAAGAAAGCTAACAAATCATTTATATTTATGTGGTGATGGAATAACTGAGGTTACTGAAACGGTTCCTTTGTTTGCTCCACGCGTAATGCTTTGTGCAGCACATCAAGCACAAACAGTTTTACGAATTGTCGCTGAACAAATTGATGTATAAAAAGGAGAAGTATGAATAATGATAAATTAGTTATTGGTGGGCACGAATTTAATTCACGTTTTATCTTGGGCTCAGGAAAATATTCAATGCGTTTAATAGAAGCAGCAGTTAAAGACGCTGGTGCCGAAATTATTACTCTCGCAGTACGAAGAGCAAATACAAAGGAGCATGAAAATATTCTTGATTATATTCCTAAAGGAATAACTCTTCTCCCAAATACCTCAGGTGCAAGAAATGCAGAGGAAGCAGTGCGCATTGCACGACTCGCTCGCGAGCTTGGTTGTGGCAATTTTGTAAAAATTGAAATCATGCGTGATACAAAATATCTTTTACCAGACAATCAAGAAACAATTAAGGCCACAGAAATTCTCGCAAACGAAGGCTTTGTTGTTATGCCATATATGTATCCAGATTTAAATGCTGCCCGCGATATGGCAAATGCTGGTGCCGCAACAATTATGCCACTGGCTTCACCAATTGGTTCAAACAAGGGGCTCGCAACAAAAGAGTTTATTCAAATCTTAGTTGATGAAATTGATTTACCAATAATTGTTGATGCAGGTATTGGCAGACCGTCTCAAGCATGTGAAGCAATGGAAATGGGAGCTGCTGCAATTATGGCTAATACGGCTCTTGCAACAGCAGGCGATCTTCCGTTGATGGCGGCTGCATTTAAGCAGGCAATTGAGGCAGGGCGTAAGGCATATTTGTCGGGGTTGGGTCGAGTACTCTCACGCGGTGCATCTGCTTCAGATCCACTAACTGGTTTTTTAAGGGATTAAAATGCAAAACAATTTTTTTATAAATCAAACACATCTTTCTCCTGAAGCATTAGCTAAAAAGCAAGAGCTAGAAAATAATCCATCCTCACGAAAAAGTGTCATGGAATATTTGCCAGGTATGGAGAAAATAAAGTCTGAGGTTTGCTCTCAAGTGATGACCCAAGTAGAGCAGTATGATTATTTAAAATATACTGCACAGGATGTAAAGGCAGCACTTGAAAGAACACACTGCACAATTGAAGATTTTAAAGCGTTGCTTTCTCCAGCTGCAGCACCGTTTCTTGAGCAGCTTGCACAGAAGGCTCGCATAGAAACAAGTAAACATTTTGGGAATACAGTTTATTTGTTTACTCCAATCTATATTGCAAACTATTGTGAAAATTATTGTGTCTATTGTGGATTTAATTGCTTTAACAATATTAAACGCATGAAGCTCAATTTTGAACAAATTGAGCATGAGATGAAAATTATCGCAGAAAGCGGAATGGAGGAAATTTTAATTCTAACAGGAGAGAGTCGCGGTCAAAGCGATGTGAAATATATTGGAGAAGCTTGCAAGCTAGCTCGAAAATATTTTAGAATGGTTGGGTTAGAAATCTATCCTGTTAATACAGATGAATATAAATATCTTCATGAGTGTGGTGCCGATTATGTAACTGTTTTTCAAGAGACATATGATATTGAAAAATATGAGCAGCTTCATCTTGCAGGACATAAGAGAGTTTGGCCATATCGGTTTGATTCTCAAGAGAGAGCGCTTCGAGCCGGAATGCGTGGTGTTGCATTTTCTGCACTTTTAGGCTTGTCAGATTTTCGTAAAGATGCTTTAGCAAGCGCACTTCATGTTTATTATTTGCAACGCAAATATCCGCATGCAGAATTTTCTTTGTCTTGCCCAAGATTACGACCAATCATAAATAACGAAAAAATTAATCCTCTTGATGTTGGAGAAAAGGAATTGTGTCAGGTGCTTTGTGCTTATAGAATTTTTCTTCCATTTGTGGGGATAACAGTTTCTTCTCGTGAGAGCGAAGAGTTTAGAAATGGAATTGTTAAGCTTGCAGCAACAAAGGTTTCTGCTGGCGTATCAACAGGTATTGGAGATCATGAAAGTAAATATTCAGGAAAAGAGATTGATTCACCCAATGGGGATGAGCAATTTGAAATTGATGATGCGAGAAGCTTTGACACAATGTACAAGGATTTATCGGCCGAAGGCCTTCAGCCAGTTTTAAATGATTATTTATATTTATAAAGGACAAAAATGAAATTTGATTCTAGCTTATATTTTATAACTGATAGCACAGGATATTCAGAAGAAGAATTTTTATTTAGGGTTGAGCAAGCACTTCAAGGAGGAGTGACTTTGTTGCAGCTTCGAGAAAAAGGGAAAACAACAAAGGAATATATTGAGCTTGCAGAAAAGGTTCATTCTATTACTCAGCGATATAATGTTCCACTGATTATCGATGATAGAGTAGATGTGGCTCTTGCAATAGATGCAGAAGGTGTTCACTTGGGGGCCTCTGATATGTCAATTGCTACAGCAAGAAAAATTCTGGGTAAAGACAAAATAATTGGTGCAACTGCAAAGACAGTTCCATGGGCACTTGATGTTTATAATCAAGGTGCCGACTATCTTGGAGTTGGAGCAATTTTCCCAACGACAACAAAGGTCATAACAGTTTTAACTTCTACAGAAACACTGAATGATATTTGTTCTGCAGTTCCAATTCCAGTAAATGCAATTGGAGGATTAAACAAAGACAATATTGATGTATTATCTGGAATACCTATTGCTGGTATTTGTGTGGTCTCTGCAATTATGAAAGCCCCAAGCCCCAAATCAGCTGCAATTGAGTTGCGTGCAAAGGCGGAAAAACTTGGATTAATAAAAACTAATAATTAAAGGTTATGCGCTGCATACAACCCCTTGGACTTCTAGCCATCACACAAGCACATTGGTTGCCCCCACACAAGCGCTTGAAAGTTGGCCTTGCGACACCGAGAGCAAGACCATGTCCAACGTCAAGCGCTAGTGTCATGCGCTATGCACACAACCAAGCAATCCTGCCCATCATGCAAAATCCTGTAATCCTGTTCCTGCGCGAGAGCGCACCCGCCCACCCCAGCGCGTTTTACACCAGTTTGTTTGCGCACGCAGCGCGAAACTTTGTTCCTAGCTCCGCGCCTTTACTTTCTTGTGGGCGTACACACTAGCGCTTGGAAGTTGCCTTTACGACAATAGGAGTAAGCTCGGGCAACGACAAGCGGTAGTGTTTCCCGT
>JAZNPC010000050.1:0-13802 GCA_045589455.1 Kiritimatiellia bacterium | reverse complement strand
TGAGCAAAGGAATAAATACCCTTGAAAATTAGTAAAACAAGCCATAATTTTCTCCTATCATGGCTTATTATACGTAAATTTTCAACTCAAACAATAGAAAAAGGCTGTTGCAAATCTTTTGAGTTTTGCAACAGCCCCTTTCTATTAGTGGCTTCTTTTGCGCATCATTGTTAAAACAAAGACTATTAATAACAATGGGAAAATTGCGGCAACCGCAATGCCACTACGCAATGCCAATGCATCTATATTTGATATATCAACAAAATGTGTTAACCAAGAAGTCTGAGTTGCTTCAACCTTGTCTCCTACCCAACCAATTACTGCTGGCCCCAAAGCACAACCAATATCACCGGCACATGCAAGAAGAGCAAACATTGATGGTCCACCCAAAGGGAAACGAGATACAGAACAGAATATTGTTCCTGGCCACATTAAGCCAACAGAAAAACCACATACTGAGCAAGCAACTAATGCTGCTACAGGTGAATTTGAAAATACCATCACTGCATATGAAAGAACACAAAGCACAGCACTAGCTATTAATGATTTTTGAACATTATAGTGAGACCAAACAGTGGCAAACAATGTTCGTGAGGTTCCCATGAAAACAGCAAATGCACAAGGACCTAAAATATCACCCAGTGTTTTGGAAATACCCAAACCACGCTCTGCAAACATTGATGCCCATTGACTTATTGCCAATTCAGAGGCTCCAGCACAAAGCATTGCTAAAATAAATAAAAGCATCATTGGGTTGAAAATTAAATGACGCATCTTTGTTCCAGCAGCTTCACCAGACAATGGGCACAATGGAACTCGTAAAAATATAAACGCATTTACAAATGGAATTATTGCCCAAAGCACTGGTGCAATATACCAATAATCTGTTCCCTTTGTAAGCAAGAAAAATACCGTTGTTAAAAGAACAGTTAAAACCTGACCCCAACAATAAAATGAATGTAATAATGCCATTGCGCCTGATTTGCAATCGCTTGGTAGTGACTCCACAATTGGGCTAATCAAAACCTCAAGCATTCCTCCGCCAATAGCGCAGAAAATTGTTGCAGCTAAGAGAACAGGAAAGATATTACTTGGTGGTGTTATTGTTATTGCAGAATACAAAAGCAGGCCTATCACTGAAATAAAATGACAAATAACACAAAGTCTGCGAATACCCCATTTAACAGCAAACTTACCAACAATTAGATCAACAACAATTTGTGTGCAGAAATTGATAAGGATCAATGTAGAAATTTGATCAAATGACAATCCGTAATCTTCACGAAAAATCACAAAAAACAATGGTGGCAAATTTATTATAATTGCTTGTGTGATATATGCTATGCAGCAGGTAATAAGTGTGTGCTTATATGTCATAAAAATCCGTTTTCTTAAAAATATCTTTTAACAATTAAGTTGATGTCTGTTTGTTGGTGGTTCTTCTATTCGTCTCTAGTAAAGTTGGCATCATCTCAGCCGTCATAAAAGTATATGTGCATGACTAAAAGACTTACACCCCAGTTAAATTGGTTGTTGTATTGTTAATCGAGTCCTCTTAGTTTATTTAACAGCTTTGAAATGCGCTGCTTTAAGCGTTCCGGTATGATGCTTTCGCAATAGCAATAAAATCCGCACCATACTCTATAGAAAAATCTCTTTGCCCGAGTTCTAGACAAATATTCTTTTGTCACAGGAAAAATTAGCTGTGAATATTTTTCTGGGTTATCAATCACAGGCTGTGGGAACGAGGAATCTATTGGTTTTGCAAAATGTATTTGCTTAATAAATGGGCCTTTGCCAGAAGATATTAGCTTCTCAATTTGTTCAACGGTCAATTCTTGAGAATTAAATTCTTGATGAGCAAATGAACGAAGCTTTTTAATAACAGCCTCTGCCCCACCCAATGAAGAAAAATGCCAGCCACCATTCTTTAGAATTTTGCGCTTTAATTCGGTTGCACAACGAAGCTTTGTTGGGGTTGTTCCTTGATTATATTCTTCAACCATATAATCGTTGTAATTTACCTTTAAGTCATTTGCTACAGAAAAGAAATTTTCGTAGGATACAAGCGTTGTACCCAACCAATTTCTTTGATAGTAATTTTGGGAATTCAAATAGTAGCAATAATAATCTACATTAAAGGAAACAACTTCGGTTGCACCAGCATATTTGGTTACAAGCTCTGGACGAGGAATTTCATCTAAATCTGAAATTAGAATTGTATCGCCTGGCTTTGCATGCTGCTTTACAACCTCAGAAATATAATTGCGCTGGATATTCTCTATAGCCCAAGGATTATTTATGTTTTTTGGAATTGGTGCTTGCGCATAAATAATTTTAGGTAGATATTTAGAGAAACGCTCTTTATTCTCTTCAAAGAAAAATGGTTTATCGGCACCAGCGTGTGTTTTTCCTGCTTCAACAATTACAAAATAATCAACTACTGGAGCTAGTGTTTCCAAGCGTAGCTCAAGTACGTCTAATTCATTGAAGAATGAAAAACAATCATAAATCATTTTATTAAACCTTTTAATTGCGCGCTAAAGCACGCTACTCCGATATCCCAAAACCTCCGTGACTCACTAGAACCCCAAAACGCCAGCGTTACCAATCATCTCTGCATACCCCGCGCCTTAATTATCTTGTGGGCCGTACACACTGTCGCTTGGCAGTTGCCTTATTGCTTCGAAGATTTTGCAATATGCAAGGCAACAACAAGCGCCAGTGTTTTCGTCACATCCACCACACAAGCCACCACGAGAGCCCTGCGCCCTCTGCGCTCTCTGCGCCTCTGCGTCCCTTTAGTGTCACGCGAGCCGTCACGCTTGTTAGAGCTTTAAAATAAAAGCATTTGGTCAAGGTCTGCAACCGGCTTAAAGGAACGGCGATGCTCTCTGCATGGGCCATACTTACGTAGGGCCTCTAAATGCTCTGCTGTGCCATAACCCTTATGCTTTGCAAATCCATATTCTGGAAATTCTTTATCAAGCTCGACAAGTGAGTGATCTCGTGTTACCTTTGCGATTACACTGGCAGCAGCAATAAAGAAGCTTTTTGCATCTCCCTTAACTATTGACTCAGAATCGCAAGGTAGTCCCTTTACAGGAAGTCCATCAACAAGAACAAAGTCAGCAGTGGACTTTAGAGACGAAACAGCGCGACGCATCGCAAGATGTGTCGCGTTTAAAATATTGATTTTATCAATCTCTGAAGCAGAGACAATGCCCACGCCAAAGTCAATCTCTGGGGTGTTTGTTAGGGTGTGAAAAAACAGCTCTCGCTTATTTTCCGAGAGCTGCTTACTATCATTTAGACCTGCCAAATCACCAGCAATTAATGCTTGTGCGAGAGCAAGGGGCATAGAAACTGCGGCAGCAACTACGGGGCCAACTAAAGGACCCCGTCCAGCCTCATCCACACCAGCGACATGCCAATCAGGATGCTCACCAAGATATTTGGTTTCGTAGGCTAGTTTATTGCCACTAATTTGTTTCATTAAGCCTGACGCTCACGTAGGCGAGCCTTCTTACCACGTAGGTCGCGTAGGTAATAAAGCTTTGCGCGGCGAACGTGTGCTGAACGCTCAACCTCAATCTTAGCGATAGATGGTGAGTGGATTGGGAAAACCTTCTCAACGCCTACGCCAAAAGACATACGGCGAACTGTGAAAGTCTCGTTTGCGCCAGCGCCATCGCGTGCGATAACAACACCAGCATAAACCTGGATACGCTCCTTATCACCTTCTTTGATTTTAATAGAAACCTTTACGCCGTCACCAACCTCGAAGTGAGGTACGTCGTTCTTAGCGTACTCAGCGGTAATCTGATCAACGATATTCATTATTTTAGCTCCTGTACGGTAGCTGCACTGCAGCCCGTTTCTTCTTTTTGTAAAGCTTGTGGCTCTACCAAGTTGTTTTCATTAGACGCTTGGCGATTTCCGCGGCGCCTTTTACGAGTCTTGCCTGACTTTTCCTCTGGCTTTCTAGGAAGGCCTAGTGCCTGAGCCAAGTCTGGGCGTCTTTGCAAAGTAAGCTCTTCGGCTTTAGCTTGTCTCCATTCAGCGATTGCTTTATGGTTACCGCTTTGTAGAACCTCTGGAACCTTTAGTCCTCTATATTCTACTGGCCGAGTAAATTGTGGATACTCAAGCAACCCATTTTCGAAGGATTCGTCCTCTGTAGCACCTTCACCGCCAAGTACACCTGGAATTAGGCGTGTAACGGCATCTACTACTACAGCGGCAGCGATTGCTCCGTTTGTGAGAATGTAATCACCGATTGATAGTTCCTCAGGATTTAGTAGCTGTCTTACTCTATCATCGATACCCTCGTAGTGACCACAGATAAACACTAGGTGTTTTTCTTTAGCCAATCGATGAGCATCTTGCTGGCAAAACTGCTTGCCTGATGGCGTCATCATGATGACCTTTGTTTCCGGGGTGGCTACTGACTCGACTGCCTGCATAATTGGGTCAGGGAGCATAACCATTCCTGGTCCTCCACCATACGGCCGATCATCGGTTGAATGATGGACATCCGTTGTAAACGCTCTTGGGTTTATTAATCCAAATTCTACAGCACCTTGATTGGCTGCGCGCTTTAGCATACTCTCATTAAGGTAGCCCCTAAGCATCTCAGGGAAAACGGTAACGATATCTATGCGTAACGGACTAGTATTTTCTTCTCTCACAACAGGTTGCCTTTCTGGAGGGCCACCTTACTTCTGCTCTGCAGCTGCCTTGTCTGCCTTCTCCGCACGGCGAATTAGGCTTACAACAGTCTCGCTAACGATAGCACCAACTGACTTCCAGTAGTCGATACGATCTCTCTTCAATCCAAAGTTTACACCGGTCTTCTTAGGGTCATACCAACCAAGAAGCTCGATAAAACGACCGTCTCTAGGGAAACGGGTATCCGCAGCTACAACGCGGAAGCAATTGTCTTTGTTCGCGCCTGTGCGTGTTAATCTAATTTTAACAGCCATTTTAATCCTTACTGTATTAATTATTATTATAGTTTACTGCCCAACAAAATGGGCAACCGATAGTTCTTCTTCTACTTGTCTGCAGAAAAAGAACAATTATTTTTGCATATTTATTGAAAAAAAGCAACAGGTTTTTTGAAAAATTGCTTTTAAATCAATAAAATAAATATACTTATATGAGTAAAACTAAAGAAAGGGGAAAAACCGACTTTCTAGGCAAAACTGCGACAAAAATGTCGCAGCACGGAACAATCTGTTGGCGGCTTATTATTTGCTTTTTGGCACCATATCTAACCAGAATTTGGCAGGATGCTCAAAGCCATACCCCGCCATATAATTATGAATAGCCAGGCGAAGTGCAGCTCCAAGTCTATGAATATATGGCTTTTCTTGCTCCAGATAAGGGATTTCATTTAAAGCAAAGAGCTTCTCTGGCAATGGTTTATCACAAAGTGTTATTCCAAACGCCTTCGGATTTGCCGCAATTGGACTATGTACTGTCAATGCAAATCGATGCCAAAAAGCAGAATCCAATAAGCCTTCAGCAAACATGTCACGCACATTTGTTAGTGCCTCAAGTGTCTCTGCCTCTGTTTCTGTTGGGAAATCATACATCAAATATGCATGCACCATAATCCCAGCAGCTTTTAATGCTCGGCAAGTCTCGCGAGCACTTTCTAGGGTAATACCCTTATTCATAAGCTTCAAGAGTCGCTCTTGTGCGCATTCTAAGCCTGCGGACACTGCCACACACCCAGATTGAGCCATTAGCTGACAAACCTCATCTGAAAAGCCCTTATCAAAGCGAATATTACCCCACCAGGTTAGCTTTAAGCCTCTTGAAATAAACTCTTTAGACAATTCACGAGCCAACACCGGAGGAAGTGCCTCATCTGTAAAATGGAAATCTCGCTTGCCTGTCTTTTTAATCAAATTCTCAACTACATCAGCTGCCTGCTTGGCGTCGCAACAACAGAAGTTACCAATATAATCAAGAGCAACATCACAAAATGCACATTTATGCCAATAGCAGCCATTGGTAAGCTGTAGCTTTATCCATACCCTATCCGACCACAAATTGTGCATTGGATTGATGGATTCATACATAGGAATATATTTTTCAAAATCTATTCCTTCATAATCTGGCTCTATTACCTGATATTTTTGAGGAGCAGACTCTGCCACGGACTCATTATGGTAGCCAATATTTGTGCGTGTGCGGACTAATCCATGCTCGCCAAGGATACCCTGCCACGGAGCAAAGCCCTCATCATAACAGATATAATCAACAAATTCAAAAATGCGCTCATCTGTTATATCACGAAGCTCAGAATTGACAAACCCGCCACCTATGACAACATTAATTGTTGGATAATGCTTATTCAATAGAGCCGAAAGCACAAGCGCCATAGAAACTGTGCCTGGGAAAGGCATTGTAAAACCAATATGAGTTGGCTGATATTTCTCTATACATGAGGAAAGCATTTCAAAAGCCAATGCCTCGGTATAAGTGGCATCATCTAAATTTGAATGCTTTATGCAGCGCTCATATAGCTCATCAAAGCAAAGCGCATTTGCAGAAATATTTTCTGCATATTTAGAGATTTGAAAGCTACTATCTTGGATTTGCTGAAACAGCTCTGCAACATCATCTAGAAATAATGATACGCGCATGCGCGCAAAATCGGTCGCAGGGAGAGTTTTCTTTGCTCGCTTCAATTCGTCAGCAAAATTATAAAAATTGATTCCCTCTGGAAGCGAATCTCGTTTTAAAAAGTATTTTTGAAGCTCGGGAGCATTGCCCTTTAGAAAATCAACAGCAGCATCTATTGTATCGTAATAATCCTCATAATAAGAGAGAAAGAATTCCCCAACCTCGCTATGCTTTAGTTGCTTTGATCTTCTAACCTTATCCCCCATACGCTTAATTTGTTTTGAGGAAAAGATTTCTGAAGCAAGCTCTGCTGATAGATCTAATTGTGATACAGCATAGCCACGTTGCTTCAAAAAGCCAGCCAATACTGGTGTGGCAGCGTATGGTGAATTTATTTGCACCATAGGAGGTGTGACTAGCAGAATTCTTGGCTGCTGCATCTTTGATGCCACTCCAAATTATTTAAATTCTAGCATGCGCTGGATTGGTCTACGTGCCTTATCCATTAGCTCCTCATCAAGAATAACCTCATATGGATTATTCTCTAGCGGTGCCTCAAGACAAGCTAACACATCAGCCAAGCCTAGCTTTTTCATATCAACACATGTTGGTGTTGGCTTAAATGGTATCAATACCTTTGTTGGATTTTCAATTTGTAGGCGATGCATAATGCCACACTCTGTTCCAACGATAAAGCCAGACTTATCGCTCTCGCGAATATACTTTAGCATTCCACCTGTGCTTAATGCCTTATCTGCTAGAGCAACAACCTCAGGTGTACATTCTGGATGAACTAGAAATTCCATACCAGGATTTTCTTGCTTAATTGCTTCTACCTCAGCCACGGTAATTGCATTATGAATTGGGCAATAGCCGGGCCAAAACTCCATTTCTCTATTTAGGGCTTTTGCCACATTTCTTCCTAGATTACGATCTGGTAGGAACATAATCTTCTTGTCGCGAGGAATTGCTGCCACTATTTTCTCTGCATTTGCACTTGTGCAGCAAATGTCTACCTCTGCCTTAACAGCTGCAGTTGAATTTACGTATGCTACAAGCACATAGTCTGGGTTGTTGCGACGAAACGCTGCAACTGCTTCTCCTGTTGCCATATCAGCCATTGGGCAGCCAGCTGTTTTAACTGGCAGAAGCACCTTTGAATTTGGAGAGAGTATTTTTGCTGTTTCTGCCATGAACGAAACACCACAAAAAACAATTACTGGAGCACCGATTTTTGATGCCTCAATGCTAAGCTGCAAGGAATCTCCCAAAACATCTGCAATATCCTGGAGCTCTGACGCCACGTAATTATGTGCAAGTATAACTGCGTTACGTTCTTTCTTTAATTGTTGTATTTTGTTGATTATGGCTTCACTCATGAAATACCTCAAGTATATAAAATTTCTATGATTATATCATTTTATAGGTAAAACCGCAAGAAAACAACAATTTTAAAATAAGACCTAATTACATAGGTATGAATTGGTAAAAATTAAAATTGACATAGTTGTTAAATTTATGAGAAACTACTAACTGTTAGAAATTATGAAAATTAAATGTTTATTAAGGTTCTAGTTATGAAACTTCGATTCTTTGCTATACTAATAATTTTAGCTTTATTCATTAGTGGATGCTCTGACTCTCCAAATTATGTGGCAGAAAATTGGTATAACTCCATGAATACTCTTGATTTAGAAACAGCCAATGAGTATTCAATAGAATGTATCAAAGACAACAACTATGTTATAGCTGCTTACCTACTAAGAGATAATGAATTTAAAGAATTCTTTACATCAGAAATGGCTTCTGCATTAAAAAAAGAAGCTGTTATCAGTGAAGACGGCTACTCGGCTTCCATTGGAGACAAGATTTATTTAATTAAACAAGATGGGGAATGGAAGGTAATAAATCATTTTGCATGGTGTTGTTTCTATAATTCATCTTCAGTTGCTGACGAAGAAGTCTCAACAGCTCCTACACCTCTAGAAATCGTTCCATCTGTAGAAGACACAGAAACACCTGCAAATTCAGCAGACGACACCCATTCTATCGATGAAGATAATATAGAGGAAACAGCTACACAAGAAGCACAAACCGAAGTTGATTCTATTGAACAAGAAGTTGACCCTACTCCTCTTGAATCCTCTTCATCTGCTCAAGAAAGCACTCCTTCAACTCCAATAACACCTAAAGAAGAAGAAGATGTTATTTTTGACAAGGTTAAGCAAACAACAATTGATGCTATTGAAGAATATTCTTCCACACCTACAGAAACAAAGTAAAATATCTTAATTTAAACTAAACTTTTATAATCTAAAAATTAAAGGACTAAAATGAAAACTAAAATTATTATTGCCGCATTAGTATTAGTAATTCTTTCTTGCCTATTTATTGGTGGTTGTTCAGATTCACCAGAGGAGGTTGCACAAAAATGGTATGAGGCTATTAACAACTGTGATTTAGAGACAGCTAATGAACATACAGTTAACGCCTTACATGATGACAATTGCGAACTCATATATAAATTATTAAGTGACAAAGACTGGAGAAACGAGTATAGAGCCGTCATTACAACGGCACTAAATGAGGAAGCAAAAATTGACACTAATGGTAATTACGCTGAAATAGATGGTGAAATTTATCTTATTAAAGAAGATGGTGAGTGGAAAATTATTAGTTTCATGGATTGATAATATTAATTAGTAAATATTGTTTTGCTAATATACAAGTAAAAAGGCTGTTGCACTATTTTAAGGTGACAGCCTTTTTTATTTTATTCTAATATATTTAATTGTTTGTGATTAGCAAATCATATGGCAAAACTATCGTTATCATCTAGTATTAAATATAAAAGGCGCCCCGAAGGACGCCTTTTTATTTTATTTAACGAGCAGAACTGTGCCACCTAAGAATCCCTCATAGCAGCCAATATCTACACTTGAGCCAATCTTACGAGGTTGCTGTCCAGACAAATCAACCTTTGGCATTCCGAAGTAGGTTACACCCTTGTCTATCAAAACACCACCTGTTCTTGGTCGATAATTGCCTGCTGCGTAATCTGTAAAGAATTCCTCCGCTGTGCCAACAATTGTATTTTCAGGGAATGTAGTTCCTTCAATTGAAGAGTCAATTGCTCCATTTACAAATCGTGCAACTGCTCCTCCTGGGCGAACCTTGCCTCCATCAACTGTATTTGTTACTCCAGCAACAACTACATTCTCAATTGTTGCCTTTGAAGAGATATCCAGAGCATTCCAATAAGAACAATATTGATTTGTTGCAGATAGGCTATTATTAACAATGGTGCAATTTCGCATAACAGAGGAGTCTAACATCTTAATTAGAACAACTGCCTTATATTGGTTGTTTTCCTCAAAAAGACAATTATCAACTCTGGCTGTTCCTTGAGCTAAAAGCACACCACTACGCCATGAAAACCAATTTGCTGACCCTGAATCTGATTTATTACCTCTAAAAATAGTATGAGTGACCTTTCCTGCTTTCAAGGCTCCTCCAGCTGCAGTTCCATTATCTCTGCAATATCCTGCAAGAACTAGACAATTAGAAACAATACCTCCATTTTCTCCGATAAAGAAGTTACCACCATCCCTATTATATCCCTCACCTTTTGTCATCGTTAAATTTGCAACCAATGCGTCTGGATGATTAATCACAAATATACGACGCTCCTGATTGGCGTTAGAAGATGAAACCGCATTTGATACAACAACTGAGGAAGGTTCTCCTTCACCAATAATGCGAACGCCATAGTCCACATTCAATGCTTTAGTTCTTGGAGTAGTATATATACCAGGAGCAACATAAATTGTTGAATTATCTCCAGCTGCAAGTAATGCAGCATCCAATGTTGCAGCCGCTGTTTCACGGGTTGAATAAGGATCAACTGGATTCTCTGATGCAGCATCTACATACAACACGCCACTGCTTTTAGGAACAAATTTATATGTTGGAGTAACACAAGCTAGTTCACGACCATCTGCCAGTACAGCAGATGACTTAGCATAATAGTTATATTCAATGCCATAAGTTAGCCCACCAACGGTAACAGACTCCTGCACTGGAGAATCAAATTCGCCAAGCTTAAGTTCAATCCATTCCTCAGCTCCTTGCTCTTGATAAAAGACTGACACCGCTGTTGCAATTCCATTTTCTAAAGCAGCTTCAGTTAAATCTGCTGTAAAGGTTACTCTGCGTCCTTCTACTTGATTAGACACACTCAGCTTTGGATTACCAACTGTTTTAAAATTCATTACTTCTGACTCAGCTTGTTCTGAGCCTTTATCAATGATTACCTTATAGAAATATGTTGTTTCTGGTTCTAAATTAGAAAGCTCAAAGCTATATTCACCCGCCACAAGTGAACTTCCGATAGAATTTGTATATGCATTAGAAAATGTTTCATCTGTGCTATAGACTATAGACGCATTAGACATCACGCCATCATCTGACACAATTTTATATTGAGAAGAAAATGAATTAGAGTTAGCAGCACCTTCCTCACTAGCAAACACAACATACACACCATCTAGAATAAATAAGTCATCTTCTCGTGTAGCAACAAGTAGCTCATCAGCCAAGAATCTACCTCCATTTGTTCCATAAGGTCCAGAAACAGCCATAACTCTAGGATATGAGCTACTTGTGATGAAATCTGTCTCAAAGGAGTTTGAACCATCTGTTATTTGTACAAAATCTTTTGTACCTGCATATTTTTGAGAGTCAGCTGCACCGACCTGGATAATTTCTTTCCCATCTGTTCCAGCCCCCACTTGGATCTTTGCATAGCAAATATAGGTTGTATCAAGTGCTAAACCCGTAATGATAGGATATGATGTATTCACTTTATTTGCATCTGTTACAGACACAGACAAACATAATTCAGAATTTGTATTTTTCCAAATGCAAAATGAGAAAGCAGATGCAGTTGTTCTCAGCAAATTATAATCACCACTTTGGCATAAACCGAAGCCGAAAAATCCTCCATTTGCATTTGTCAAAGCTTCTTTTGCTACAAGCTTTCCTGCTGCTTTAGCATCTATTTTTAGCAGCATACGGATATATAAATCACCATCCTCAAGCTTTAGAACATCAGAAGTTAGATTATGCCTCATTGCACGGATTTCGGAGCTGTTGCTGCCCGGATTTAAACCAATAGAGCCGCCAACTGTCTCAAAGCCAGCATTCTCCATAAGAGTTGAGAGCTGGAGTCCATAATTTTCTCCAAAGACTTTAATTTGAGTACCATTCATACCATCCCAATTTGAGGTTACAACACCCTTAGTATGATTACCCGTTAACGCATGGCTAGATGCTGTTGTACCCGCATCTGCAGCGACATTACCATAATCCTCTGGATTAAAGCCCTCATAGACAAGAATTTCAGCAGAAGCAATAGAAGCTAGTGCTAGAAGTGCTAATAAAAAAATATTCTTCATAATTTCTTCCCTAAACAATATAACAATTTATATCAAACGTTTGACAAATTTTGACTAAAAAATATCTCAGTGGCACAATGAACACCACTAGAATTATATGAAGATATTACCAAAATTAGTCATGAGATGTCAACACCAATGCTAAATAAGTATGTTTAGGAAAATTGCATAATTAAATGAAAAGTGCAATTTACATCTAAAAATACGCCACTTCCAATGATAAAAGCAACATATGAGTGCGTATCATACACCTAAGAGGTATATGATACATCTTAGGGGCGCTTCATAGCACGCATGTACTGCTTCATCCTCAAAACTTAACTCGCAAACTTGCAAACTCGCATACTCGCAAACTAACTCAGTTCTTGTGCGGTTTTAAGGCAAGAAAGTTTGATAGTTTGACAGTGGGCGAGTTTGACAGTTTGACAGTGGGGACGAGGGTGGCCCGGCCGCCCGGTGTTGCTCTAAAAAATGAAACTGTGCTTCGCTTCATGCACCTAAGAGGTATATGATACATCTTAGGGGCGCTTCATGCTCATTTATGAGAGCTTCATAGCACGCATGTGCTGCTTCATCCTCAAAACTCAACTATCAAACTCGCATACTCGCAAACTTGCAAACTAACTCAGTTCTTGTGCGGTTTTAAGGCTAGAAAGTTTGATAGTTTGACAGTGGGCGAGTTTGACAGTTTGACAGTGGGGACGAGGGTGGCAAAGCCGCCCGGTGTTGCTCTAAAAAATGAAACTGTGCTTCGCTTCATGCACCTAAGAGGTATTCAATACATCTTAGGGCGCTTCATGCTCATTTATGAGCGCTTCATAGCACGCATGTGCTGTTTCATCCTCAAAACTCAACTATCCAACTCGCATACTCGCATACTCGCAAACTTGCAAACTAACTCAGTTCTTGTGCGGTTTTAAGGCTAGAAAGTTTGATAGTTTGACAGTGGGCGAGTTTGACAGTTTGACAGTTTGCGAGTTTGATAGTTAAAAAGTTAATATAAGGGTGGCCCGGCCGCCCGGTGTTGCTAGTGCATGAGGTTTTAGAGACACCTAACCCTAATAAAAAAGATGCTAAGCCCTAGAACCAAAGGCTTAGCATCTGATATTCCAGTTTAAATAAAGCTAGCTTGTTAGCGAAGAAGGATTAGCGTTCCTTCTCCCAACACAACGATTGTGCCTCCACCAGCCTCTGATGTGTCAACTAGGTTGTCAGCAAAATCAGATGGCTCATACACACCTGCTCCTAATGACTTACCGCCAATCTTTGCACGTGTTACAGATAGAGTTGAGCCAAACAAATCGATTACAGAGGTCTCCTCTACTGTCAATATATTAAGCTTTAGCTCTTCCTGACAAATACGTACCTTACCTGCGGCACCAGCATACAAGGAAGTTTTTGATAAATCCTCACCGTCATTATATTTTACAGATGGGATTGGTGTATATGCTGGATTATCTACCAAACCGTTGTTGTAAACATAGATTGTGCCAGCACCCTCTTCTTCATCACCCTCTTGGATATAGATTGTACCAGCTGATGCAGAATATAGTTCATCAATAGCCTTAGTTGTGCTATTTGTGAAGTTTCCTCCGTATGCTAAAATGCTATTGGCGGCACTCCAATGCTCTGAAAGTGTTGCATCCTTATCTGTCAAACGAATAGCAACGCGACCGCCAGGGGAGGCTGCTTTATCATTACGATGTG
>JAZNPC010000049.1:0-17069 GCA_045589455.1 Kiritimatiellia bacterium | reverse complement strand
TTGGCGTGCAGGGCACGCGAGTGCGCTCTCGCGCAGGAACAGGATTGGCAGGATTTTGCAGGATGCTCAGGATTGTGTTGGGGTGTGCGCAGCGCACTACACTAGCGCTTGACGTTGGACATGGTCTTGCTCTCGGTGTCGCAAGGCCAACTTACAAGCGCTAGTGTGGGGGCAACCCATGTGCTTATGTGGTGGCTAGGACGACGGCTAGGACAATTAGACAATGAGACAGCCGTGACAAGAGACGCCCGCCTTGCGTTGACACGCAACCCCTGCCATTAGACAAGAGACTTTAGACGAGACCTAGTTGACGAGGGACGATAGACGATGCGACAACAATCAACATTACAACAATCAACATTACAACAACCAACAGTCTTAGTAAATATCAAAAACTGGCGTTTGCAGTTAGTTTATTAATTCTTTTTTGCGACAAGAATTAGGGTTGATGGGATTACATCTAGCTGACCTTCATGATCTGCCCAATCAGCACTTGTGTATGGAGCATCAACTATTGCTGCCGGCTCTTTAAGTGCTGTAATTGTTAAACCAGCCGCTGTTAGCCAATCAAACCAATTTGAAATTGAATGTGCGCGCGAGACAACGTGAAGACCACTTTCATCGCGAATATCATCTTGTGGCTCAATATAATTTGTAATAAATTGACCAAACTCTTCATACTCATTACCATCGTCATCCTCAACAATATTTGCAAACCAAGTACCATTGAAAACAGGATGAACTGTGGAAAGCATTAGTGTACCACCTGGCTTTAGAACAGAAACCATCTGCTTAACAATTGTGGCAGGGTCCTGCACAAATTCAATAGCATGAGAGGAATGCACAAAATCAAATTGTTCACCCTCATGGCCGGCTTGCTTAAGAACCTCTAAGAAATTCTCAAAGCCAGCAACACAAAGCTCAACCTCTGCACCCTCTGCGCGGCAAAGCTCTTGTGCATTTTTTATGCGCTCATCTGAAATGTCCATTGCTAGACATTTCATACCATAGCGTTTATTTAGAAAAATACTATTTTGTGCGGCGCCACTACCAAGCTCAAGAGATGTCTTCCCTGAAGAAAATTCTGGCAATAGCTTTAATGAACTCTCTCCAGGAATTTGTGGGCCATAATGAAAATCATCTAAAGAGATTTTAGTAATTTCTGCATACATATTAGAAATCACATCCCAATACTGCTTTTGATTTTCTTTTTTGATGTACTCTCTCATAGGAATACGAAGCTTTAGGTTTTATTAGCCTGCAAATATAAAGTATTTGCGGAGCACATAATTAAACATTAGAGATGTAAGAAGATTTGCACCAAACGCGAGCGTTGTTTGCATATCAAAGTGCTTAATTAACCAACGCATAATTGCTGTTCCAAGAACAATTGCAACAGCGGAAACAGCTAGGAACAATAAAAACTCAACAATAACGTTATGCTCGCCTGGCTGGAAAACAAAGATTCTGTTCACTATATAACAAACAATGTTTGATGCAAAGAATGCGACAATGTTTGAATATACCGCATTCCTTGCACGCTGCTCTACAGACAGCTCTGGTACCTTTGCCTTAAACACACGAACAACAATATCCTTTTGTGTAAGGCTTGGGAAAAACTTCCAACAGCAAGTATAGAATGTTAAGATATGAACAATTGTTGCAATTCCTCCTGCAAATGCGTACTTAAGAAATTGGACAGTTGGATGTGCAGAAGCACCATCACCAATAAATTGAGCCCAAAACTCAGCAAACGTTTGCGGGAAGCCTACTTCAGCAAATAGCATTGCTTACTCTCCAACAAATTATTTCACGAATGCACGAGCATTGCGGAACATGCGCATCCAAGGACCTTCCTCAGCAGTAAACATATCCTCTGGCTTCCAGGATAGTTGTACTGAACGGAAAGCACGCTCTGGATGTGGCATCATAATTGTTGCACGGCCATCTGTTGTTGTGAAGCCTGTGTAGCCGCAGATAGATCCATTTGGATTGTATGGATAAACCTCTGTTGGCTTGCCGAAGCTATTAACATAGCGTAGAGCAATTCGTGAGCTATCGCGCATTGCAGCAACATCTGCCTCATTAGCAAAGTTTGCATAACCCTCACCATGAGCAACTGCAATAGGAATCATAGAGCCAGCCATTCCCTTGAAGAGAATTGATGGAGAATCTAGAACCTCAACAACTGCCATACGAGCCTCAAACTGCTCTGAAACATTGTGTGTAAAGCGTGGCCATGCCTCGGCACCAGGAATGATATCCTTTAGCTGAGAAACCATCTGACAGCCATTGCAAACACCTAGTGTGAAGGAGTCTGGGCGAGCAAAGAATGTCGCAAACATCTCACGAAGCTTATCGTTAAATAGGATTGATTTAGCCCAGCCTGAGCCTGCACCAAGAACGTCACCATAGCTGAAGCCACCGCAAGCAACAAGACCGCTAAAGTCCTTCAAATCAACCTTACCTGTTAGAAGGTCTGTCATGTGAACATCGACAGCATTGAAGCCTGCAAGTGTAAATGCTGCACCCATTTCAACCTGACCATTGATGCCTTGCTCACGAAGAATTGCCATATTAGGGCGAGCATTACCTGTGATTGTAGGAATCTCAGATGGGTCATAGGTTAGCTTGAATGACATACCTGGGTCATTCTCAGCATAAGCATTCTTGCGCTCCTGCTCACCACATGCTGGATTATCGCGGTGTATACGCATATTTACAGAGTTCTCTGACCATAGGCCACGAATTGTTGCCAATGGTAGCTGCATTGCTGCGGCACCAGCTGCTGTAACCTTTAGCTCCTTAGAAGCTAGCTCAACATCACCAATTACCTTTGCATTTAGACCAAGAGCAACTAGCTCATCGATAACTGCAGCTGCCTTATCAGCCTCAAGCTGTAGAACCATTGCTGGTCCTTCTGTAAATAGCTCAGCAAGTGCTGCCTCTGGAGCTGCTGCATCAAGCTTAATTGTGCAGCCGATGCCACCAGCCATTGCCATTTCAGCAACTGCCACTGCTAGACCACCGTCTGAACGGTCATGTGCAGCAAGCACGCGCTTCTCTTCTAGCAAGCTATTTAGCTTTTCAACAAATACCTTTAGCTTCTCTGGGCAAGCTGTATCAGCAACATCGCCACCTGAAAGGTTCCATGTCTGAGCCAAGATGCTTCCTGCAATTGGATTACCCTCAACAGAGAAATCAACCATTGCAAGCACTGACTCCTTACGCTTTAGCTCAGGAGAAACAGATTTACGAACATCAGAAACTGGAGAGAATGCGCTAACAATCAAGGACAATGGTGAAAGCTGACAATGTGCCTCACCTGTCTTTGCATCATTCCATAGAGTGCGCATTGATAGAGAGTCCTTACCAACTGGGATAGAAACACCAAGTGATGGGCAATAATCAATACCAACAGCCTTAACTGTGTCAAATAGCTTTGCATCCTCACCCTCTTCACCACAAGCACACATCCAGTTAGCGGATAGCTTGATATCACCGATCTTTGAGATACCAGCAGTTGAAAGGTTTAGCACTGCTTCAGCCACTGCTAGACGGCCAGATGCTGGAGCATTTGCCACAGCAACAGGTGTACGCTCACCGCAAGCCATTGCAGCACCAGTGTAATCTAGATAGCCGGTTGTTGTGATTGCATTATCTGCAACTGGTAGCTGGTAAGGACCGCACATCTGATCACGGTGAACCATACCTGTGATAGTACGGTCTGTAATTGTGATAAGGAAGGTCTTGTCAGCAACTGTTGGATGCTGAATTACACGCTTAAATGCTTCCTCCATTGTTGGAAGCTGCTCAAATTTTACTGGAGGCAAATCTGCTGCAACATGCTTTACATCGCGAGTCATGCGAGGTGGTTTACCTAGCAATACGGACATATCCATATCGATTGGCTTGTTATCAAAATGCTCATCCTTCAAAACTAGCTTGCCATCTGAGGTAGCTTCACCAATAAATGCAACTGGGCAGCGCTCACGCTCGCAGATTGCTTCAAAGCGTGCCTTATCCTTTGCATTGATTGCAAGAACATAACGCTCCTGAGCCTCACAGCACCAAATTTCCATTGGAGACATAGATGGCTCTTCATTGTGAATGCTACGTAGGCTAAATACACCACCTGTCTTCTCTACTAGCTCTGGGCAGCCATTAGAAAGACCACCAGCACCAATATCATGAATTGAAAGAATTGGATTTTCTTCCTTCAAAGCAACACAGGTATCAATTACCTCCTGGCAGCGACGCTGCATTTCTGCATTACCACGCTGTACAGAATCAAAGTCTAGATTTTCTGCATTGTTACCAGAAGCCAAGGAGGAAGCAGCGCCACCACCTAGACCAATGCGCATTGCTGGACCACCAAGCTGAACAATCAATGAGCCTGTAGGGATATCCTGCTTGTGAACCATGCGGCGACGAATATTACCCATACCACCAGCAAGCATAATTGGCTTATCGTAGCCATAGAACTTGCCATTGCAATTCTCTTCGTATGCACGGAAGAAGCCGCATAGCTGAGGACGGCCAAACTCATTACCAAATGCTGCACCACCGATTGGGCCCTCTGTCATAATTGCCAATGGAGAAGCTAAGCGTGCTGGAGCAGACTCTTCCTTCTCCCAAGGCAATGGATATGCAGGGATGCGTAGGTTAGAAACCATAAAGCCAGCGATACCAGCCTTTGTCTTGGAACCAATACCTGTTGCTGCTTCGTCACGAATTTCACCACCAACACCTGTAGCTGCACCAGGGAATGGAGAGATAGCTGTTGGGTGATTGTGTGTTTCAACCTTCATAAGGATATCAACCTGATCCTCACAGAACTTATAAGCGTGTGTGGCAGGGTCACACTCAAAGGCTGTATTAGCAAAACCCTCTACAACACCTGAGTTATCAGCATAAGCGACAAGTGTACCCTCTGGGTGCTGCTTATGTGTATTGCGGATCATACCAAACAAGGATGTATCCTTCTTCTCTCCATCAATAATCCACTCTGCATTGAAAATCTTATGGCGGCAATGCTCTGAATTTACCTGACCAAACATCACAAGCTCTGTGTCTGTTGGGTTTCTACCTGCTGTGGTATAAGCATTAACCAAGTAATCAATCTCATCTGAGGAAAGAGCCAAGCCCATGCCTGTATTTGCTTCTTCAAGAGCAGCACGACCCTTTGCAAGAACATCAAACACCTTGCCAGGTGCAGGGTCCTGCATATCAAACAAATCTTCCATCTCTGTGTATACGCCTTCAATCATGCGGTCATACATTACAGGGTATGCTGGAGCAAGAGCCTCTGGAGTAAGTGTTGCACCTGTGGCAGTGTCCTTAGCGATTAGGCTAACTGCACGCTCTACGCGGAGAACCACATCACCTAGTCCGCAGTTATGGAAAATATCTGTTGCCTTTGAAGACCAAGGAGAAATTGTTCCCTTACGAGGAGAGATATAAAGAGCGCCTGGAGTTGTTGGCTTTGCCTCAGCACCTAGTAGCTGGAGCGCGCGAGCAACCTGCTCCTCTGTTAATGAAGCTGTTAGCTTTAGAAAATAGACAAATGAAGCTTCGATTTCGATATTCTTATCGATTGCTGAAGAGATAGCTGATTCAAGAAGCTTTTTACGGAATGCAGGAAAGGCGTTACCGCCCTGAAGTGTATATATTGCCATAGTGGATATTCCAAATTTTAATGGATTTATGATAAAGGCAAAAGGATGCCAAAAAAGTAATATGGTAATTTTACCTTAAATCGTAGATTTAATCAATTAGGAAATATGGAAAATATGTGCAAATCTAGTCAAAATCAACCACTATAGACCTATTCCTTGGCAAATATTGTTGGCTTGGAGGTATTTATCAATATCTGCTAGGACTTGGAGCTTATTTAGGCTCCATTTTGGGGCAATCAGGCGCTGGCGAGATCCATCACCTGTGATGCGTTCAATTACTGTCTCGGGGGAGAAAAAGCGTAGCTGCTCGCATACAATTTTCACGTAGTCTTCTTGGTCTAGAGTCTCAAATTCGCCATTTCGATATTGCTCTGCAAGAGCAGTACCCTCCATTATATGAAGAAGATGTAGTTTTATTGCATTAGGTTCTTCTCTTGCAACGATTTGAGCGGTTTTTAACATATCATCAAAGGATTCTCCTGGCAACCCATTTATAAGATGCACACAAGAGCGAACACCATGCTGTTTTAGCTGATTATGCGCCTCACAAAAGCATTCAAATGTGTGTCCGCGATTTATTCGCTCCAAGGTGGCATTATGAGCTGATTGAAGCCCCAGCTCCACAGTTAGGTATGTGCGTTTAGCAAGCTCTCCTAAATATGGATATAATTCGGGTGCAATGCAATCTGGTCTAGTGGCAATACTAAGCCCCACTACTCCATCACAATTTAGTGCTTCCTCATAAATTTGCTTTAATTTATCGATTGGCGCATTTGTATTTGTACCTGCTTGAAAATATGCGATTAGCCCAACCTCACCATATTTTGAATAAATGCGATCACGTTCAAGCTTAAGCTGCTCTGCAATAGACAATGAACTAGAATGAGAAAATTCGCTCCCATTTTCTATGCAATATGAACAACCTCCCGACGAAGCGTGTGGACATGACAGCCCTGCATCAATAACAGCTTTAAACACTCTGCCACCAAACGTCTTTCTCAAATGGTAGCTAAGTGTGTGATAACGCTTATTATCGTCAGAAAATGGAAATTCACTGCTCATAGATTAATTACAAAATTAGATGGTTTTCTTAATTAAACACATTTCCATTTCGATGCTACCTATTGCATTGGTTCTTTAAAATTCATATATATACAATTTTTCGTTTATAAAACGAGCAGTGGATTAGATTAAAAACATATACAAAATTTCAAATTAGCATTTTATCTGGAAATATGCTCTCCTCTTGATGTCCTATAAGAACCACAAAGTAATCGAATAAAATCAACAAACGCCCAACCCAACAATGGGAAAAGAGTAATAAAAGTAATATAAACATAAGTATTACAGCTAGAACATTCACATTCCAAAGAATGTGTTTCATCAAATACAAAGAACAATGTTATCAACCATACAACCATTCCCGTTGCAAATATAGAACCTTGAATATATTCTTTCGTGTAGAACTTATGACCACCAATCCAACCAAGAAAAACAAGAAACAATAAAGTATTCATCCATTTTTCATTATTTCTTCCTACATATGGATTTACATAAGGATTACCGTATTGATTACCATATTGATTAGGATAAGGGTTTTCAAATGGGCATCCACAGGATGCACAGAACCTTGAATCATAAGAATTCTGTTGAGCACCACAGTTATTACAATATTTTTGTCCTATAGCGCGTTTATTACCAAAGTTGTTTGTATTCTGAAAAGCAGAATTATTCAGTTTATTATTTCTCATTACACTCACCTTCTTTGAAGCTTTGTTAGCTTGTACATTTAAAACTGCATCCACTTTTTGTGGCATTCCATTTGCATCTAACACAAATTCGCAGCTACAATTTGAACACGATATTCTAGTGGTAGTATCTTTTTTATCTACACAAATATTTGCTCTGCAGTTTGGACAATTAACAAAATCAAGTTTTAAATGTTCCATAGCACACTCCTCATTTTGCTGAATTTAATTATATATTACTAGTAGATATATTTTCAACTACAAGTTTTGTAGTATGCAAAAGTAAATGCACCATTGCACGACTAAATGCACCAATTTCCATAGAAAACTTTGTGTTTTTACTAAAACCCCATACTTTTTAAATAGTTATGCAACTCTAAGCCCTGTCGCACGACTAAACGCACCAAAACAGGTGCATTTACTTTTGCAAATTACAATTACACAAATTTGTCGGCGAGTCTACATTTTGAATTGTAATTACTATTCTAAAATGCTATCTTTTAAAAGTGAAATTTGTTAATTTAAACCTATACACATAAAAAAGAGAAACTATGAAAATAAAAAACAAACTTTCATTAATCATTGTCCTATTTTGCGCTATCTTTCTAGTGGGCTGCGTAAAGGACTCACCAGAAGAAGTTGTAAATAAATTTATCGAAGCAATGTTAGACGACGATATTAAAGAAGCCAAAAAGTATCTAACAAAAAATGCAAGGTCTTCTTGGTCTTTTAAAGACTTGCAAGAAGAACTAGAATCTGAGCAACGCCGCGCTATATGTAGATCAGTATTAAAGTTTAGGTTAGCATTGAACTCTAAATATAAATGTGAAGCAACAATAGAAGATGAAGATGCTTATTATGCTAGTATCCATCTAAAATTAATAGATGGAGAATGGAAAATTGAATCTTTTGATTAATTAGTGCGCTTGCATTAATATTATAGGTAGAAATAGATAAAAAATTAATCCTGAGGTTAAAAATGAAAATAAAAACAACATTATCATTGCTTGCTATTTTATCTGCAACAATAATTTTTACTGGATGTACAAAATCACCTAATGAAGTAGTGGAAAAATGGTCAGAAGCAATATTAGACGGCGACATTAAAGAAGCAAATGAATATTCAACAAAGAATATGAAGGAAACAAACAAATATTTTATAACTGAAGCAGAGGAACCAATTAATATAGATACTCTTGAAACAATTTTTAAATTTGCTCTATCCGTTGATCCAATAATAGATGGGAACGAGGCTTTTCTACCTGGTATTCAGCTTAAGAAAATAAATGACGAATGGAAAATTGAATCTGTAGATAAAAATCATTTTCAGTTTTTTTAACTTTTAACACTTAATTTATAATTTTGCAAAGGATTTTTATGAAAACAAAAATATTATCTTTCCTAGTTTTTGTATTCTCTATGATTTTTTTAACTGGTTGCGCAGACACTCCTCACGATGTTTTAAAAAAATTCGGTGATGCAATTGAAGATGGGGATTATAAAACTGCTGCCGATTGTTTTGACCATAGATTTTTATCTAAAACAGAACTACGTAAAAAACTTAGAGAAACAACTCCTCAAGAAATAATAAAAATTAAAGCATTTATTCAGTTAGGTTTAGAGATAGAACCTGAAATAGATGGAAACATGGCTTACATTTGCCCATTTTCATTCATTAAAATTGACGATGAATGGAAAATAGAAAACATTGAAATTGATTGATTGTAACGTCATCTCGAAAACTTTACGAGATGACGTTTTTTTTTACAAGAGACATGCAATATTTTATCACATGCTCAGCAATTAGAATTTAAGTTAATTAGAACCGAATATTAACAAGTGGCAGCTTTCCTTGCTTACATTCATTCCACAAGCCTATTTGTATGCCTGTAAGCTCTCCTCCAATGGTATTATAAATACCTAATTGAATACCATTAAAATCACCACCAACACAATTATATAATCCAGATTGAATACCATTAAAATCACTTAAGGATATATTGCATATTCCCAATTGAATACCTCCTGCACCATATGCAACAACACTTAATGGGCTGACCTGAATACCTACTAGAGAGCCATCCATAATAGACGCCAATCCGCTTGCCTGGACACCTACAAAACGACTAGAGCCTCCTCCTCCAACAGCAAGAAAATTTCTACTATTGAAATTCAATAAGCCACTTACTTGTATTCCTGTAAAATTTCGAGGAGCAAAAGAGAATAATCCGCCTGCTTGTATTCCAGCAAAATTATGCGCTGTCATTGAACCCAAGCCTCCTATTTGAACTCCAGCAAAGTTTTTGTCTGATATGCTACATAATCCTCCAATACTCACACCATAGAAATCCTCTTCTGATGTCATGGATAAGAGTCCAATTCCAACGCCATACATATCACCATAAACCTTGCTTGGCATTAATCCTATACAAATTCCATAAAAATTATTAGGTAGTCCATCATAAATTGGTGCTATTCCCCAAAAATCTTGCTTTGTATTTGAAAAATCTCCAAACGGATATAATGCTAAAGGATTTCTTTCATTTTTCTTCTCAATTTTACCATTGTCGTTTGCTTTTATACTCGTATAATGAGGGATTCCAAAATCAGACCATTTGAAAAAAATTTCGTTTGGCAAAATTACTAAGCGCAAGTCTTTACAGTTTCTAAAAACGTCTTTTCCAATGCTTGTCACACTGTTAGGTATTGCTATTTCTTCCAGCTTAGTGCACCCTTCAAAGGCACAATCGCTTATATTTGTCACGCTATTGGGTATTGTAATTTCATTCAAATCTATGCAATTATAAAAGCTACGAAAACCTATAGATTTAACAGAGGTCGGAATTGACACCTGAGTCAAACCGCGACAATTTGAAAATAATAATGGAGAAAGCTCTGTCAAATTCTTTGGTAAAGCAATCTCGCTTAAATTAACACAATCAGCAAATGCTTTTTTATCTATTTTTGTAACAGTAGAAGGGATTGTTATACTCTTCAAACCACTGCATTTAGCAAAAGCTATTTCCCCAATTTCTATCACTCCCTTAGGTATTGTTAGACTTGTTAAATCCTTACAATTGCAAAAAGCACCCCTTCCAATAATTTTTACAGGAGCACCACCTAATCTAGATGGAATTTCAACATCTCCAGATATTTTAGTTCTTGTAATTTGAGCACTATTGTCTATTATCTCATAATTCCATTCAATACCATCTACTACTTCGATTGCAGCATATGAAACGATAGAAAACATCGCCAATACTAATATAAAAATCTTTTTCATAGGATAATCCTAAACAATATATGTATCAGTCATAATACACCATAATTTTATACCTATTAGACGATATTTGTCAAATTAAAAGCAATAAACATGACATACTTTTGGGGCAATAATTAAGAATTAGGAAGCCAAATTAATGCGCAGAGAAGCGACATTCTGTCGCTTCTTTTCTCTATCTAATATCCCAGGTGGCTGAAAGCCACTTCTCCATACAATTGCTTTCGCCCAATTTTATAAAAATTGTATCTAAAGAAATCTTTATGAAAAGATTTTTGTTAAATTAATTGAACAAAAATCTTAAATTTGAGCGTTTTGTTAAATTAATTGAACAAAATACCGAATTTCAAACAAAAACTTAATGCTATTATTTATTAAGCGCAAGTGCACCCCTGCGGCAAGAATGCCGCAGCACGGAACAATTTGTTTCACACCTATGCCACATGCGACGTAGAGCAGAACAAAAGCTTGATACATTCAGAAGCACTATCGTTCAAGAGTTAGAACATAATCTGCTTCTGCAACAACATCGTGGTTGTGCTCAATCATAATCACAGTATGTCCATGTTCAACAAGCTTTTGTACAACCCTGATTAGATTTAATACATCAGCCATGTGTAGACCAACGGTTGGTTCATCAAGAACATAAAGTGTTGCTTGCTCTCGCTGTCCAAGCTTTGGCGTACAGCGAGCCAACTCTGCCACAAGCTTAATGCGCTGCGCCTCACCACCACTCAATGTGCTACTCTGCTGCCCAAGAGACAAATAGCCAAGGCCAACTTCTTTTAACAAGGTTAATGAATAATGAAGCTTAGGATGATTGCCAAAGAACTCTAGCGCAGTATCAACATCCATTGCTAATACATCGGCAATTGTCTTTCCACAATAACGCACTGCTAGTGTTTCTTCATTAAAGCGACTTCCTCCACACACTGGACACTGGCTCACCACATCTGGCAAAAATGACATCTCTGAGCGAACAACGCCCTGGCCACCACATTCTGAGCAACGACCTCCCTCAATATTAAATGAAAATCGTGAAGCATCGTACCCACGAATTGCTGCATCTGGACTGCTAGCAAATAGCTCGCGAATCTCTGTCCAAAATCCCACATAGGTTGCGGGACAAGAACGAGGGGTTCTGCCAATAGGAGATTGATCCACCTCAAGCACACGCTTGAAATTCTCTGCGCCAAAAATCTTTTTGCACCCCACTAGCTTTGGCTTACCTCCACCTGTTATTGGAGCAAGTGAAGAATAAAGCACATCACGAACTAGTGTTGACTTGCCAGAACCCGATACTCCTGTAACTACAGATAAGCGCTCAATAGGAAATTCAAAATCGCGATTTTTTAGATTATGCATCGTGACGCCTTCAAGCACGAGCTTTTTGGCCGATGCGCAATCGCGATAGCTTCCATTGATTGGATGCTGAAGTGGATTTTTTAAGCAATTCGCTGTAATTGATTTTTTATTTTTCAATAGCTGCTTTAGAGGGCCCTCGGCAACAAGAGTTCCTCCCTTAACACCGGCACCAGGACCGAGATCTAGAATATAGTCGGCAGCACGCATTACCTGCTCATCATGCTCAACAACAATAACTGTATTTCCTCTATCACAGAGTCCACGAATTGTTTTCAAGAGCTTTGCTGTATCTGAGTCATGGAGCCCAATTGTTGGCTCATCAAGAATATAGCATACACCTGCAAGCTCTGAACCAAGCTGAGCAGCAAGGCGGATTCGCTGACCTTCTCCTCCACTCAGAGTTGGGACTGCACGATTAAGACTTAAATAGCCCAAACCGACACTATCAAGGAAGCCTAGTCTAGAAAGAACATCAGAAATAATTGTTGGAGCAAGAGCTTGCTCGCGCTTTGTAAGCTTGATTGTCTTAAAGAACTTGATTGCTTCTGCAATAGATAGAGAGCAAAGCTCATCAATATTCTTTCCATGGAAATAATATGAAAGCGCCTCAGAAGAAAGTCTTGCTCCATTACATGCTGGGCACACACCGGCTGTGGCATCAACTGCTGCCTCTGCCTCAATTGTGGCAAAGTCAACATTGCGTGTATCCTCATGCTCTGATTTTTTAGGAAGCACAACCTTATTTAGGCCATAGCCTTGGCAACGAGGACACCAGCCATGCTTTGAATTAAATGAGAATAGCTTTGGCGATGGCTCTTCAAAGCTCAAGCCACAGCTAGGGCATGCACGCTCTGTAGATAGAGCATATTCATGAGACTTCCCTTCTTCAAGTATACGGAGACTTCCCTTACCTGAAGCAACTGTGCGCTTCACCATTTCTAATAGCTCTCTTGGGTCAAGCTTTTGAATATCTAGTGCACCATAAAAATCAATATCTACATCGTGCTCAGAATAACGATCTGGGAGCTTCCACTTTTCTGTACTCTGCCACTTCCCATCAACACGTAGCTCTTTTACGCCTTGGTCGAGAGCCCATTTTGCGAGTTCTTTATATTGTCCCTTACGACCTGCGACCAAACGAGCGAGCAAGCGAATTGGAGATGCTCCACGCTTTCCGTGCTTTTGCTTAATTGATGAAGTAATTTCTTCGGTTGTTTGCTTTGTAATTAAAGTACCACAGCTTGGACAATGCTGCTCTCCGCAAGAGAGGTACAGAATACGAAAATCACTTTGTAGTTCACTAACGGTTGCCACAGTACTGCGCCAACCACCTCGGCTTATGCGTTGTTCAATCGCAACAGTTGGTGGCAATGCACTCACTAGCTGCACCTCAGGCTTTGCTTGTGGCTGCACAAATTGGCGTGCATAAGCATTGAGGCATTCAAGATAGCGGCGCTGACCAAGAGCAAAGAGAATATCAAAAGCAAGTGTTGATTTACCAGAGCCAGAGACGCCTGTGATTACAGTAAATTTATTTAATGGAAGAGAAACATCTACGCCTTTTAGATTATGCTCATGCGCTCCTTGAACACAAATTGATTCTGGAGGAACAACAATTGCATCCTGCTCTGGTGCGAGCTCAACGGCAGACTCTGCCACAAGCCGCTGATTGCGCTCTAGCTCTTCACTTAGGGCGCGACCCGTCTGGCTTTCTGCAACAGCCATTATGTCCTCATGTGTGCCCTGTGCGATGACTCTGCCACCTGCGTCACCTCCACCAGGACCAAGATCAATAATCCAATCTGCTTCATTGATTACCATTAGGTTGTGTTCAATTATAACAACAGAATTTCCGCGTGCCACTAGTTCACGCAACACACGAAGCAGCACTTCTATATCTTGGAAATGAAGGCCTGTTGTTGGCTCATCCAATATAAACAATGCAGAGCCTGCTGCCTTTTGTTTTTTACTACTATTATACTCTGCAAGAAATGCAGCAAGCTTTAGACGCTGAGTTTCTCCTCCACTTAGTGTTGGCAATGGCTGACCCACGGTTAGGTAGCCTAGCCCCACATCAAGTAGAGGCTGAAGAGCCTTCAATATGCGTGGTTGAGATTGCAATTCAATAGCAGCCTCAGCAATGGTTAATCCTAAAATATCAGAGATTGATTTTTTACCACTGTGGCATGGTACTTTGATTTCAAGAATTTCTGGAATATAGCGCGTGCCATTACATGCTTCACATTTTAGATAAACATCACTTAGGAATTGAAGCTCGACTAACTCGTGGCCTGTTCCTTCGCAAACTGGGCAACGGCCTCGCCCTGCATTATAGCTAAAATCACCTGCTGTGAAGCCATGCTCTTGCGCTTCTGGCTGCGAAGCAAAATATTTGCGCAATTCATCAAATGCGCCAATATATCCAACAGGTGTAGAGCGCGCAGTTTTACCTATTGGTGCTTGGTCAACAACAACCACCTGGCTAAAGCCATCCATTCCAGAGATTGCTTTATGTGCACCACAATATTCTGTGTGTTCGCCTAAGGCGCGTCGCGCCGCATTAGAAAGGACATCATTGATTAGGGTGGATTTGCCAGAACCAGAAATACCTGTAACAACAACAAATTTGTTTGTTGGTATTTTTACTGTTACATCCTTTAGGTTATGCTCTGATGCTCCTTCAATAACTATTGGCTTAGATTTTTCTTTCTTTGTTGCCACATAGTTATTAAAAGAAACTGGTGCAGAAAGATATTTTCCTGAGAGTGCACTTTCGCTAGATAATAGTTCAGGGACTGTTCCATTAAAGATAATATTACCACCAGCAGCACCAGCACCTGGGCCAAGCTCAATTACGCGGTCTGCTGCCATTATCACTTCTGGATCATGCTCGACCACAAGCACAGTGTTTCCGGCATCACGGAGACGCTTCAATAGAGAAACAAGGCGTGCAACATCTGTTGTGTGCAAGCCAATACTTGGCTCATCAAGAATAAAGAGAGTATTAACAAGTGTTGCACCAAGCGCTGTTGTAAGATTTATTCTTTGAAGCTCACCACCACTCAAGGTGCGCGATTGTCTATCAAGAGTGAGATAACCGAGACCAGCATCTATAACATACTTAAGGCGAGGCAATAGCTCTTCAAGCAACGGCTTTGCTTCTGGCTCCTTGCATTGGTCACCAAATTTAGAAATAAATTCATAGACATCACTTATTGGGAGGAGCATTAGCTCATGAATATTATATTTCTTCTTCCCTGCCACAAGATACCAATTAAGAGCTGCTGGCTTTAAGCGGGAGCCATTACATGTGGTGCATGTGGTGTATTCACGATAGCGTGAAAGCATCACGCGAACATGCATTTTGTAGGAGCGAGACTCCATCCATTGAAAGAAATCATTTACGCCCCACCAATGCTTTTCATCGTGCGGCTCTTCTCCTTCAATCACCCAACGCTTCTGCTCTTCTGACAAATCACGCCATGGCGTATTTATTGGAAAACGTTTTTTCTTGGCAATCTTTACAAGAAACTCCTGGATTTCCATAAATGAGCTAGTTTGAAATGGCTTGATACATCCTTCAGCAATAGAAAGATTCTCATCTGGAATAACTAGCTTCATAGAAATACCAATAGTGCGACCAAAGCCGCGACACGTTGGGCATGCACCTATTGGCGAATTGAAGGAAAACATATTTGGGGTTGGTTGTTCAAACCCTTCCTTACAATCTGGGCACTCAAAAAGTGTGGTAAAGCGTTCCTCGGTTTCAGAGGATGGGAAATGCACACTGCAACGCCCCTTACCATGAAGAAGCGCTGCCTCGAGAGCCTCTGCCATACGGAGCTGCTTTTCTTTTGTGATTACGATACGGTCTTGGCGTACACGAACAAGCTGTTCGCCTATTTGCTCTGCAAAGGCATAGCCTTGTTTTTCAAATGCAGCGAGAGCTTCATCAATTGTAATATTTTTAGGAAGCTGAACTTCAAAAAAGATTTCTGCTCGCTCCCCTTCATGGTGTTCTAGGAGCTGCTTACATATTGCTGTAGGATTAGTTGATTTAATTTCTTTTCCGCAGCATGGACAAAATAGGCGTGCTGTTTTTGCGAACAACAGCTTGAGGTGATCATTCACCTCTGTCATTGTGCCCACAGTTGAGCGTGAGGTTTTGACAGAATTTGCTTGTCTAATTGCAATTGCTGGAGGAATTGCATCTAGTGCATCAACCTTTGGTGGATCCATGCGTTCAAGGAATTGCCGTGCATAAGGGGAAAAGGTTTCCACATAGCGGCGCTGCCCTTCTGCATAGATTGTATCGAATGCAAGGGATGATTTACCAGAGCCAGAAACACCAGTAACAACGATAAATTGATTTAATGGCAGCTCAAGGTCAAAGCCTTTAAGATTATTTTGGTAAGCGCCATGAATAAAAATTGACGATAGCTTTTTCATATACACAAATCTTTTTATTTAATTATATCAAATTTTTATGGAGAGGCTCAACACCAATAAAACGATACACGGATGGGTTGAAACCACGAATGGACGCCAAGGATTGCTGGCTCACGCCTCACGCGGAGACGCAGAGACGCAAAGGGGGTTCTGGGATATCGGAGCAGCGTGCTTTAGCGCGCAATTAGGCGATAGCGCATTCCAATAACACGGGTACAGTATTTGATAGTTAAAAGTGCGAATTTTAACTGCATTAAAAAAAATTAAAAAAAATTATTTTTGTGCTTGACTTCTGAATCTCAATATGAAATAATGAATGCAGATTCAAGAAAGAAAAGGTTAATTCATTTTAAGGGAAAGGAACTATTATGAAGAAGACATCATTAATCGCAGCAATCTGCGCAATTGCTATTCTAGTTGCACCAGCTACAAGCTATGCACGTGACAATACTGCTACAATTATTGGCACAATCGCTGGAGCCGCCTTTGGCTCAGCAATCTCTGGAGACTCATACGATGCTGCAACAATTGTTCCTGTAACAACTATTG
>JAZNPC010000048.1:0-48019 GCA_045589455.1 Kiritimatiellia bacterium | reverse complement strand
TAGCCTTTTAGATTACTATCTTGAAAGACAAGTAGCTATGACATCAAGTATATAAAAGAAAAAAAATGGGTTGAACCGCCGTATGCCGAACGGCACGTACGGTGGTGTGAGAGGAGGAGTTAAAACTCCTCCTACTCGATTGCTTGATTATCGTATTGTTGTTGCTAATAGTATTTATGTTTATGTTTTATGTTGCGAATTATTTTTTTGTAATGGGTGCATCTGAGTTATTTACCCATTACGCCTCGCACTTCTATCCACAACACCAGACACCCATCAAATAAGCGATCACGCTATTGGTTGCTAGGTTTGGATGGATTGGGTGAATAATTCAGATGCGTTTTTGCAATTGGATAAATACCATTCTCTAGACAAATTTTTTAAAAAATAGTATAATCTTAAATTAATATTTTTATTTTTGATTTTTTCGCTTTTAAAGAAGCGTTTAGGAGTTACCTAATTAATATGAATGAGAATGATTTAAAAGAAGCTTCAACTACTGAAGAAGTTATTGCAGAAGAAGCAACTAATAACCAACAAGCAGAAGAAAATAACCCTACTTTAGAGGAGTCTTCTACAGAGCAATTAGCAGAGGAGTCTCCAATAGAGGCCTCCTCCGCAGAGTCTTCCTCTGAGGAGCCTATTGTAGAGGCACCAGAAGAGGAGCAAAAGCAACCAACTGAGGCAGAAATTTATCGTGATCGCTTGATTCGTCTTCAGGCTGATTTTGATAACTATCGCAAGCGCATAGCTCGCGATAGAGCCGATATGATTAAAAGCGCTAATGCTGACCTGCTTTCAGCAATGCTACCAGCTCTCGATCATATTGACCACGCTCTTGCATCATTAGAGAAAACAGTTGCTACTCCAACAGAAGCTGAGGGTGAGGCAAAAGTAGAATCAAATCCATATATTGAAGGCTTTAAACTAATTCAAAATGAATTACTAAGAGGCTTAGATAAATTTGGACTAAAGCCTATTGAATCTATTGGTAAGCCATTTGATGTTGAATTTCACGAGGCTCTATCAAAGATGCCAAGTGATAGCATTGCTCCAGAGCATGTTTTATTTGAGGTCCGTAAAGGTTATACATTAAATGGCAAGGTGCTTCGTGCGGCACAAGTAATTGTTTCAACTCCTGTTGAATAATTATAGTTAACGATATCATTTACGTATTAAGAAAGAATAATTTATGGCAAAGCAAGATTATTATGAGCTACTTGGCGTTTCTAAAACAGCCACTGCCGATGAAATCAAGAAGGCATATCGCAAGCTAGCTATGAAATATCACCCAGATAGAAATCCTGGGGATAAAGAAGCAGAAGAGAAATTCAAAGAAGTTTCAGAAGCTTATGAAATTTTAAGCGATGAAAATAAACGTGCAAACTATGATCGTTTTGGTCATGAGGGAACAAAGTTCGGACCTGGTGGTTTTGATTTTGGCCGTGATTTTACTCATGCAGGTGATTTTAGTGATTTGTTTGAAGGCTTGTTTGGAGGTGGTGGTGCAGGAGGAAGTATCTTTGATACTTTGTTCGGTGGCGGCGGTCGCTCTCGCCGAAGCAACAACCCAAATGCTCCACAAAAGGGAGCAGATTTGCGCTATGATTTGAGAATTTCTCTAGAAGAAGCGTTGTTTGGAACAACAAAAGAAATCTCTATTCCTAATGAGCATGATTGTCCAGAATGTAATGGTTCTGGAGCGGCAGCTGGTACAGCAAGAGAGACATGTAAGCAGTGTGGTGGTTCAGGCTATGTTATAAGTGGTGCCGCATTTTTTAAGGTTCAATCTCCTTGTCCTGTTTGTAAGGGTACTGGTAGTGTTGTTCGTACACCTTGCCGTAATTGCCGTGGAGTGGGGCGTGTAAAGGATAAGTCTACAATTAGCCTTAAGATACCTAAGGGTGTAGATACAGGTGTTCGTCTACGTATGGCAGGAAAGGGTGGCGGTGGCCAGCGTGGAGGACCTGCAGGAGATCTACATGTTGTAATCGAGGTAATGGATCACCCACTATTTGAGCGAGATGGCGATGATTTGATTTGTACTGTACCAATTACTCCTGATGTCGCTGCATTGGGCGGTGAGGTAGAGGTCCCAACATTAGATGGTTTAGCAAAGCTAAAGATATCCTCTGGCACAACAAATGGTAAGCTATTACGCCTGCGTAATAAAGGCTGTCCAATTCTTAATGGCCGTGGCTTTGGTGATTTGTTAGTAAGGCTTGAGGTTGAAATACCTGCAAAGCTTAACTCAAAGCAGAAAGCTGCTCTAGAGGCTTTCAGAGATGCTTTTGATAAGGCATCATATCCTGAATCTCGTAAATTCCATGAGTACGCAGAAAAGTTTTTAGCTGAGCGTGATAAATTAAAGAATTAATCTTTAGTCTATTTCATCTAATTTTATGCATACATTGCTTCTCCCTTCAGAAATATTGCTAGCCGATGGTGAACAGGCTTTGCCTGAAGCACAAGCACATCATTTGGTGACGGTGCTCCGTGCTAAACTCGGCGATAAACTAGATTTAACTGATGGGAGAGGGAATAAACGTGCTGCTGTGATTTCACAAATCGCAAAGCGTTCTGCTTCTATTAGCTTTGTGGGTGCGGTAGAAATTCTCCCTCCAAGACCTGTTGAGATAACGCTTTTTCAATGTATAGCAAAGCCTGCTCGTATGGATTGGCTTGTGGAAAAGGCTCAGGAGTTAGGGGTTCATAGGCTTGTTCCTATCGTTTCTGAATATGTGCAAATTAAACCTAAAGATAGCAGTGTTGAGCGTTGGGTACGCATAGCTGAAGCGGCAGTAACACAATGCAGCAGTGCTTATCTGATGAAGATTGAACCAGCATATAGTTGGAAGGATGCTGTAGCGATGTTTTCTGCACAGCCAACTCTACTTACAGATTTGCGAGAGAAATCTCGCACTTGTACAGCTGCGATACATGAGCTTTCTCAGCCAATAACAAAGCTTGGTATAATAATTGGCCCAGAGGGCGATTTGTCTCAAATAGAATTAGAGCAAGCTATTGCAGCAGGTGCAGTACCTGTAACATTGGGAAAAAATATTTTAAGAGTAGAGACCGCCGCACTTTATGCAGTATCTGCTGCTTTAGAGGCTGTGGAAGCAACTGCTTTTTCCAGATGAAGCAGCACTTCGCGCTATGAAGCGATGTAAATCACCATGAAGCAGCGCCTGGCGCCATATGCGGTGTGATTAAATTTAAGCATCATTAAGACTTTTGGATAGAATTTTAGCACTGCAATATTCCCACTTTGTAGTTAAAACTTCATTTTCAATCCTAATCATTACACAAGTCTTTTCGTATTTTTTGAACATTTCGTGGTTTCAAAAACTTCGTACTTTTAGCCTTTTTACTTAATAATTGAAATTAATTTCTGAATTTCTGCGTCCTTTTATTTTTCTTTTACTTGACTTAAACCCCTCAAACGGATTATTATATCTACTATAATGAGTTTGGATGTTTTTATATAAATGCTTTATTTTTAAATTGTTTTGTAAAACTAAACATGGGATAGACATTATGAAATTATTACGTAATATTGCTTGTATGGCTTGTTCTTTAGCAGCTGTGTTTGTGTATGCAGCAGAAGAAGAGGAAGGTGCAGAAGATCCATCAGTACCTCATATTATATCTGCTCAAGCCCTTGCGGAAATCTATAACTCTGATGGGTCCCTTGATACAGATTGGTCTGGCGGTGGACATGGACTATGGATGTTTTTTGATGGAAATTTCGATCAGGGTATTATTATTGGCCCTAATGGTCGTTTAAATAATGGAGGATTCTGTCTTATTGATTTTACTTCAGAGCTTGAAGGTGGATATTATGTGACAGAAATAAAAGTAGGTTCAACAACTACACATAAATATTCAGTATATATATCGAAAGATGGAACAACCTTTACTCCAGTTCCAGACGGAACACAGGTTTCTGCTGTCGGAACGAAAACCTTTATCATAAATGATGTTGTTTCCAAGGTAAAGGTTGTTTTTGATCAAATAGGTGCTTGGACAGCCACTGTTTCTGAAATTGAAGTGTGGGGGCTTGACCCATTTTATATTGATTGTACTCACCCTTCATATTCAGAATGGGTTCCTGTGATAGGCTCAAATACATGTACAGAGAATGGACAGGATAGCTGTTATTGTACGGTTTGTGGTGAGATGTTTTATAGGGAATCTACAACTCTTTTAAAAACTTGGCATATTTATGAGACAATATTAGAGAAAAAGGGAAGGGTTACTTCCTATGGCAAGGGATATGTTGCCTGCTCAAAATGTGATATAAAATATGATTTCCAAGAGCCTGTAAATTTAAATACTATTGGTGGAGAGAAAACGCCAGGTATTAAAAGATTTGTTGATATTTCAGCGACATCCATAGGAAATCCAGATTGGGGAGTGACCTTGTCTGATATTTGGGATGGTGTATGGGACATGCAATGGAATCACTACTGGTATTCTGTTGGAAATGCTAACCAATATTTATTATACGAGCCAGGGGTTGAATTAGATTTAGCATATATTGAAATGTCAATTCCAAATGATGGAATGATTGTGCAGTTTTACTCTGTTGATGGAGCTGCAGAAACACCAATCAACAATTTTAAGCTATATCGACAAAAGGTTGAATTAGAATCTGTTGATGGCACAGATAAAGAAGGGAATCCAATAACAACAATTGTTGTTGCTTCAAGGGAATATGTTGAAGAACCAGAGACAATAACGAATGGAAGATTGGTTGTTCCTTCAGATGAACAAATAGATACTATTACCGATGATGTTAATCGATATCATCAGTTACGTCTTGAGTTCTTTGGTCAGTCTATAAAGTCGCTAAAAATCAAGTTGTGTGATGATGATGCAATTTATTCTGAATATGAAATGTCTCGACCACAACAATTTCGTGTTTCAGAGATAACTCCATTTGTGACAGTCAAGGGAGCTGGAAAGATTCCTTATGAACTCACAACTCTAATTTTAATGAAGTAGGAATTTGTTTATGAAGGTAAAGCATCCTGAAAAATATAATGGAAAGTTGACTGTGGCAATGCGAGCTGCATTGCTTGCAGGAGCAGTTGCTGTTACTGGAGGTTGCTCGGTAGATAAAAATCCAGTGATGGGGGATGTTCCTGCTCCAGAACCTATTTCAACAAATGATTCTCCTGAAGAAATAACCACTATTGGGGAATTTCCTTCAGAGATTGAAGTGATTGATGGTGCGTTTCCAATTGAACCTGTTGAAGAAGAGACTCTACCACAAGATTATGTTTTTTCAGAAGAAATGTTGACCCCTAGAATGGTGGCGATCCCTGCTGCTCTGCCTATACATTTAGAAAAAGTGGCTAATGAGGCCGTTGTAGAGCAACCTAAAGGTGAGGACGAAAAGGAAATCATTATTGAAAGAATATTGGGTAAACCAGCTCCAGCTACTATGGATTTATCTCCAGAACCTCCAGAACCTCCAGAAACCATTTTGATGGGTGCTATTGCCCCTACTATGCCTCCTTTGCCTGTGCCTCCAACCACAAAAGAAGATTCAGCAGCAGAAGAAGATGCTAAAGCCCGAGAGGAACTTGCTGATTTGGTGCAAACTCTAGCAAAGGAAAAGGCAGAGTCAGAAGAAGCCGAGCCTAAAGATTAACCAAAATGTCTATCACGCTTTTCTTAACTCATAATTGCAATTTACGTTGCAAATATTGTTATTCTGGAAAAAAGTTTGAAAAATCCATGACAAAAGAGGTTGCCTTTAAAGCAATCTCTTTTGCTGTAGATTTTCATGCACGAAATTTAAAAAATAGCCCTTTTGTGCTTGGCTTCTTTGGTGGAGAACCTTTATTAGAGTGGGAGCTTTTACAACAATGTGATGAATATGCAAAAGGGCTTTGTGATGAGAAGAAATTAAAATTCGGTCATACTCTCACAACAAATCTTACCCTCCTTACAGAAGAAAAAGCAAAATGGCTTATTGATAAAAGGTTTACATTAGGAATTTCTTTGGACGGCTCAGAAGAGGCACACAATACATTTAGAAGATATGCTGATGGCACCGGTTCTCACGCAGATTGTGTGACTGCTCTTAAATATCTTAATGGGGCAAAAATACCAATTAAAATCATTAGCGTAATAAATCCAGAAACAGCACAATATGTTGTGGAGTCAGTTAAATATCTTTCATCAATTTGTAAGTATGAAATTGCTTTAAACGTAAATGTGTCAGCAGATTGGACAGATGAGGCATGTGCTGAATTAGAACACCAATACAATGAACTTGTTAAGCTTTATGTGTCAGAGTATCGGTGTGGAAATCCTATTCACATAAATACAATTGATGGGAAAATCAAAACGATTTTGCTCGGAGGATATCGTTCCTGTGATAAATGTAGCCCTATAAAGAAAGAGCTGGCAGTTGATGTAGATGGTAAGCTATACCCTTGTCCTAATATGATTGGAGAAGGTGTCAAAGAAGATATATGCTTGGGCGATATTTTTACGGGCTTTAATGCTGAAGCTGTAAAGCAGATTTTATCACATTGTGGCAATAGCAATCCAGAGTGCAAGGATTGTCCAATAGCACCGCGATGCTTGAATTGGTGTACTTGTGTAAATTATTCATCTACGGGTCATATAGATAAAGTAAGCCCATTTATGTGCTTCCATGAAAAGCTTTGTGTTCGCATAGCAGATGAAATAACAGAACAATTAGTAAAAGAAGGCAACAAAGTTTTTATTGATTACTTTGGGCAATGGGGAAAGTAAAAATAAGTAACTAGCAATCAATAGCTTGTTGTGTGTTGCTTCATATACTTATGCGGTGACATCTCTTATGATAGGTTTTGCTGCAATTTTATATTCGCCATTTTATATTTTGCATAGCAAAACACTTGCCATTATATCTTACTTGCCACCACGTGCACCACATTCATAGAATTAGTATCCAATTGCTGAATTTTGAACTTATTAGGTGAAAACTTAGGCTACAACATAGTTGTAGTATGCAAAAGTAAATGCAACTTTGCACGACTAAACGCACCAAAACAGGTGCATTTAGTTTTGCAAATAACAGCTACAACATAGTTGGTCAGTTGGTCTTTAGGCATTGAATTCGCTTGACTTGTAGGGTGTGGATATGGTACTCTTCTCAAATCTGTACTTGTGAAAGGCAGATTGGTCGAAGATGCATACAATACTTTTGGCGTCTGACCATGATAAGGAGGTGACTAAGCGTGATCGTAATCAAAGTTAAAAAAGGCGAACAAATCGAGAAGGCAATTAAGCGTCTAAAGAAGGCTATGGACAAGGAGGGCATCATTAAGCAACTCCGTGCAGAGCGTTATTTCGAGAAGCCATGTGAGAAGGCTCGTAAAAAGTCTGCTCGCGCTCGTGCTCGTGCTCGCAGTCTTGCACGCCGTGCAGCACTTCCACCACAGTTGCCACGTATCTAATTACCTTGGCTACTAGGTAGAAGAACCGCCTGTGGTGCAGATGGTTTCCATCTTGCGCTACAGACGGTTTTGTTCTTTAATTTGGGGAAAGGGTCTCCCATCGTACTACAAATGGGTGAAAATTAAGTTGGTTTCTAGCTATGCGTTATTCGATATCAACAAATTGGAATTCATATAGGCATGCTTCTGCAGAAGACATGCTTGAAGAAATTTTGTCTCTAGGATTCGAGACAGTAGAATTGGGCTATGCGCTTCCACGCGCATTCGCTGAAACTGTTATCAAATGGCAAAAGGAAGGTAAAATTAAAATTTCTAGCCTTCATGCCTTTTGCCCAATTCAAAATGGTGCAACACCCACACCAGAGCTATTTTCTATTTGTGATTTGCGCGACCACCGAGGCGCGCATCAGGGCATCTCTGCTGCTATTGAGACAGGCGAATATGCTGCAAATGCAGGCGCTAAGGTCGTGGTTATGCATGCAGGCCGTATTCCTGTTGCCCGCTATGTAAATAAGCTTTCAACACTTCTAGATAAGGGCTATATTGGTACAAAGCGCTATGAGCGTGCTCTTCTTAAGCTTATGAATAAACGCGAGAAGCTTGCGCTAAAGCAAATTGATGTCTTGCGCGAGGCACTCGATGAAATTCTGCCAGAATATGAGCGACTAGGAGTTACCCTTGCCCTTGAAAATCTTCCAACCTATGATGGCGTTCCTTCTGAGCCAGAGCTTGATATGCTCTTTACGGAATATCCAACCCTTGGTTATTGGCATGACATAGGGCATGGCCAGGTGCGCCAGAATTTAGGCCACATTTACCACAAGGGAATTGTAAAACGCTTTACACCAAGAATCGCAGGTATGCATATCCATGATGTGATTGAAGGAATGGCTGATCACCATATGCCACCAGGAGGCATGGTAAAGTTTGATATCTTTAACGAGGTTGTTAAAAAAGATATCCCATTAGTTTTTGAACCATCGCATAGTTGTGATGGACAAAGCATCAAAAATGCTATACAATATGTGCAACAAATTTGGAATATTTAAACTAAAGTTTAATGTTTAAGAAAGTAGGAGAAAATGAGCAAAAAAGCACTCATCACAGGAATCACAGGTCAGGATGGCGCTTACCTAGCAAAATTATTGCTAGAAAAGGGTTATGAGATTTCTGGTCTAATCGCACGTCGCAGTACACCAACAACCTGGCGTTTAGAATATCTAGGTATTCTTGATCAGGTGAAATTAATAGATGGTGATTTAACAGATATATCTTCAATTATTAGAGCTATCAATGTCTCAAAGCCAGATGAGGTTTATAACCTCGGTGCTCAGAGCTTTGTTGCAACTAGCTGGGAGCAGCCACTTCTAACAGCCGATGCTACAGGCCTAGGTGCTCTAAATGTTCTTGAGGCAATTCGTCAGGTACGCCCTGAGGCTCGCTTCTACCAGGCTTCTACAAGTGAGATGTTTGGTAAGATTCAAGAGAGCATTCAATCTGAAACAACTCCTTTCTATCCTCGTAGCCCATATGGTGTCTCAAAGCTATTTGCTCACTGGATGACAATTAATTATCGTGAGAGCTTCAATATCTTTGGATGCTCTGGTATTCTTTTTAATCACGAGTCACCTCTACGCGGCATTGAGTTTGTTACACGAAAGGTAACAGATGGTGTGGCTCGCATTAAGCATGGCCTACAGGACAAGCTAGCACTTGGTAATATTGATGCTAAGCGTGACTGGGGCTTCTCTGGTGACTATGTTGAGGCTATGTGGATGATGCTTCAGCAGGATGCTCCAGATGATTATGTTGTTGCAACAGGTCGCACAACAACAGTTCGCGATATGTGCCGCATTGCTTTTGATCATGTTGGTCTAAACTATGAGGACTATGTTGTACAGGATCCACGCTTCTATCGTCCTGCTGAGGTTGATATTCTTTTAGGTAACCCTGCAAAGGCAAAGGCAAAGCTAGGCTGGGAAGCAAAAACCTCTCTTGAGGAGCTAATCACAATGATGGTTGATGCAGATATGAAGCGCATCGACGCATTGGTTCGCTAATCCCCAAAAGCGTAAGCATTAGGTTAATAGAGTAGGGCTCAATCATGACAACAGCAAATGAAGCAAATCAGCGCCGCGTCCTAATTACAGGAGCAGCAGGTTTTGTGGGGCACCACCTAATTAAGGAATTTGAGGCTAATGGCTACACTGTGTTCACCACAGATGTGGTTGAAGCAGCAAATGCTCTACCAAACTATACAAAGGCTGATTTGTGCAAGCGTGATGAGCTGTACGAGCTAGTGCGCGAGGTTAAGCCTACAGCATGTGTGCATTTGGGAGCAATTTCTTTTGTGCCTGATGGCGACAAAAATCCGGCATTTCTCCTCTCGGTAAATGTCGCCGGCACAGTAAATGTAGCAGAAGCATTGAGGCAGTATGCTCCAAGCTGTAAGCTACTATTTGTTTCCACTGCTCAGGTGTATGGTCCAATTGCTTCATTAGCAGCAGCTGAAGAGTCAATTAATGAGGATGCCCCTCTATTACCTCTCTCAATGTATGCCATTTCAAAGGTGGCTGCAGAGCGTGCTGTGGCAGCGTATGGTGCTTGTCACGGCATGGATGTGATGATTGCACGCCCAGCAAATCATACTGGTCCAGGCCAGACACCTCGCTTTGCAACTGTGGCTTTTGCAAAGCAGGTGCTTGCTTATAAGGCTGGTGAACAGGACAAGCTTCTTACTGGTAATCTAGAATCTGTTCGTGATTTTACTGATGTCCGCGATATTGTTAAGGCATATCGCCTTATCATTGAGCAGGGCAAGTCAGGTAATGCTTATAACATCACCACCGATAAGCGCGTAAAGATTGGTGAGCTTCTCGCTATGCTTCAAGAGCTTTGTGAAACAAATGCTCCTGTTGAGACAGATCCAGCACTATATCGTCCGACTGACGCTTCTCAACGCCTAGATTGCTCAAAGCTATATGAACACACCGGCTGGCAGCCAAGCTACACCCTACAGCAGACCCTGCAAGACATTGTAGAAACAATTCAATAATCAACAACCAACAACACAACAGGAGTTGGTTGTGCGCTTTCTCGCGCGCGGGAAAGTCCGCCCACAAACATGGGAACAAAAAGACAATTTAATTTAAAAACAAAAATTTGCTTGCTCTTCATCGAGCACAATAAAAACCAAAGGATAATTCGATGAATGTAACTGAAAAAATTCTCTCAGCTCACCTTGTTTCTGGCGAGCTAACCCCTGGCTCTGAAATCGCAATCAAAATTGATCAGACTTTGACTCAGGATGCTACTGGTACAATGGCCTACCTTCAGTTTGAAAGCATGGGCATTGATAGAGTAAAGACAGAGCTATCTGTTAGCTATGTTGACCACAACACTGTTCAGGTTGGCTTTGAGAATGCTGATGATCATGCATATCTACAAAGTATTGCAAAGCGCTACGGTATTGTTTATTCTCGTGCTGGTAATGGTATCTGCCATCAGCTACACCTAGAGCGCTTTGGTAAGCCAGGTAAGACTCTTATTGGTTCTGACTCACACACACCAACAGGTGGCGGTATTGGTATGGTTGCTATTGGTGCCGGTGGTCTTGATGTGGCTGTCGCTATGGGTGGTGGTGCATTTTATTTGGCTGCTCCACGCGTAGTAAATGTTCGCCTAACAGGTAAGCTACGTGCAGGTGTTTCTGCAAAGGATGTTATTTTGAAGGTGCTAGAGCGCTATGGCTCTTCTGGCAATGTTGGCAAGGTGATGGAGTATTCTGGTCCAGGTGTGGCAACTCTTGATGTTCCTTCACGCGCAACAATCACAAACATGGGTACAGAGCTAGGTGTAACAACCTCAGTTTTCCCAAGTGATGAGGTTACAAAGCGCTTCCTAGAATCTCAGGGTCGTGGAGAGGATTGGGTTGAGCTAGTTGCTGATGAGGATGCAAAGTATGAGGAGGTTTATGAGCTAGATCTTTCTACACTTGAGCCAATGGCTGCATGCCCACACAACCCAGGTAATGTTGCTTCAATTGCTTCTCTAGCAGGTAAAAAGGTAAATCAGGTGCTAATTGGCTCCTGCACAAACTCCTCATATCGAGATTTAAAGACAGTTGCTCTTCTATTGAAGGGCAAGAAGATTCATCCAGAGGTATCTGTTGGTGTCGCTCCTGGCTCACGTCAGGTTGTTATGGCACTTGCAGCAGAGGGCTTGCTAGGTGAGCTAGTTGCTTCTGGCGTACGTATTCTTGAGAATGCTTGTGGCTTCTGCATTGGTAACCACCAGTCTCCAGGAACAAATGCAGTTTCCTTGCGCACAAGCAACCGCAACTTTGAGGGTCGCTCTGGAACAAAGTCAGCTCAGGTATATCTTGTTAGCCCAGAGACTGCAGCAGCAGCTGCGCTTACTGGCTTTATCACAGACCCATGCAGTCTAGAGGAAATTCCTGAGGTTGTAATGCCTGAAAAATTTGAAATTGACGACTCAATGTTCCTATATCGTGATACAGCTGGTCAGGGTGTTCCTGAGACAGAGATTCAGCGTGGCCCAAATATTGGCACAGTTCCAGTGGGCACACCACTAGAGACTGAGCTTAAGGCAAAGGCTGCAATTAAGGTTGAGGATAAGATTACAACTGATCACATTATGCCAGCTGGTGCTCGCCTAAAGTTCCGCTCAAATATTCCAGTTTATGCAAAGTATGTATTTGAGCCATGTGATCCACAGTTCCACGATAAGACTCTTGCTAATAAGGCAGCTGGCTTTGGTAATGTAATCATTGCTGGCGATAGCTATGGTCAGGGCTCAAGCCGTGAGCATGCTGCACTTTGCCCAATGTATTTGGGTGTTCGTGCAATCATCGCAAAGAGTATTGAGCGCATTCACAATGCTAATTTGATTAACTTTGGTATCGTTCCATTTGTATTTGCTGATGTAGCTGCTTATGATGGAATTGATGCAGAGGATGAGCTAGTATTTGAAAAGCTAAGCGAGGCAATTGCTGCTGATGGAGTGGTGACAGTTCGCAATGTGACAAAGGGCACAAGCTTCACTGTAAAGGCAAGCCTAACCGAGCGCCAGAAGGCAATTCTTGCAGCAGGTGGTTTGATGCGCTTTATTGCTGGTGGTAATGCTTAATTTGCAATGATAGGTGCTTTATGTCAGATGCAGATAAAGAGCTAACATTTTGTAATCAGCCAAGCTTGCTTGTGGTTACCTGTTCCTCAGGTGTATCAAATTTTCTAGCAGAGGAAATTGAGGCACTTGGCTTTGAGGTTTCTCGTGTATCAGAGCTTGCTGTTGAAACCTCTGGCACACTTGAGGATTGCATGCGCTTGAATCTAAACTTGCGCACGGCACACCGTGTGCTATATGCCCTAGATAAATTTAGAGCAAAGACTCCAGAGGATTTGTATCGTTCAATCTATCAAATTCCATGGGAAAATTATCTCGAGCCAAATGGCTATTTCTCAATTGATCGTTCAGTTGATACACCAACGATCCGTGATACACGCTATGCTTCACTTAAGGTGAAGGATGCAATCGTGGACCGTATGCGCAGCAAGTATGGCTATCGTCCAAATTGTGGAAATGAGCGTGTTGGCGCTTGTGTATTCCTTCATTGGGTTGGTTCTGATGCTTCAATTTACATTGATACAACAGGTGATTCAATTAGTCGCCGTGGCTATCGTGTAGAAACCTCAGATGCCCCAGTGCGTGAATCTCTAGCCGCAGCGTTAATTATGGCTAGTGGCTGGAAGGGAGAGGGCACATTTGTTAACCCAATGTGTGGCTGTGGCACCTTTGCAATTGAGGCAGCATTGATTGCTTGCAATTGCCCACCATCCTTCCTACGCGATAATTTTGCATTTATGCATCTTGTATGCTACCAGCCACAAAAGTGGTTTAAGCTACGTGGTGATGCACTTAAGCAAACCAAGAAGAACCCAGGCTGCAAGATCATCGCTAGTGATATCGATGAGGAGGCTGTTGAAAAGGCTCGCCGCAATGCTGTTGTTGCTGGTGTTAGTGAGTACATCACCTTTGAGGTATGTGACTTTGCTGCAACAACAATGCCAGAGAAGGGAGAAGCTGATGCACGTGGTGTAATTATCATGAATCCTCCTTATGGTGAGCGTCTAGGTGATTCTCCACATCTATTGGGCCTATATTCTGAGATGGGTGTATTTGTTAAGGAAAACCAACCAGCATATGATGGCTATATTCTTTCTGGCAATTCTGCGCTTGTTGATGCAGCAGGCATCATAGCTGATGAGGCAATTACTTTCTACAATGGTGGCATTCCTTGCGAATTTATGCGTAACCCAGAGCCAACCGCAGCAACAGTTGCTAAGGTGCGTGCTCAGCGCCGCCGTTACGGAAGATAAACCCAAATTCAAGAGCTCGCTCCCAAATTTAAGTAAGAGGTAGTAGGTGAAGAATTATGGCAGCAAATTTTGAAGAAAAAGCTTATATGGAGGGCTTCCGCGATGGTCGTAAGGCAATGGCGGCTTCAGTGGCTCGACGTCTTTTTGGATTAAAGCCAGAAAAAGAGATTGCTTTTATCACTGGCTTGTCTCTTGAAGAGCTTGCAAATATCCGAGCAGAGGAGGAGGCACGTCGTGTTCAGATTGAGGCAGAGCTAGCCTCTGACCCAATGGATGGCTTAACCTTCTTACGAGATGTGGCACTGTCTGGTACTGCACTTGTAGAGCCAAGCTTTGTGAAAACGGTGCGTGACACTCTAGGGCTTACTCAAGCCGCATTAGCCAAAAAGCTTGGTGTGCATGAAAATACAGTTGGATCTTGGGAGACCTCAGAGCTACCAGTTCGTATCCGCAAGGCAACCTATGAGCATCTACTATTTCTTCTAGGTGGAGAGAAGCAGGAATCCTAATGCCCGCTGAGAGTTTAGTATAGTATGAGATTTGAATACCCGATAGTTTTATTATTACTATGGCTGCTGCCAATACTTTGTATTGGTTTATGGGTATTTCGTCGCAATAAATTAAATCGAGCAAAAAAAATTGTCTCGGCAAGTATTTCAAATCTATCAAACTCATTATTTTACATTCAGCTAGTTTTGATTACGCTTGCATTTGCATTAGGTGTAGTGGCATTGGCTCGACCTCAATGGGGTGAACGTACAGAAACCGTTTATGTTAACGGAAGAAATGTTGCAATACTTGTAGATGTTTCTCGTTCAATGCTGGCTGAAGATGTTCATCCAAATCGCTTAGAACGCGCAAAAGCAGATCTTGTAGATCTTGTGGAAGAGTTAAGTGGTGAACGAATTTCAATTATTGCATTTCGTTCATCATCACGTATACTTTGTCCATTCACTACAGATAAAGCATTTTTGCTGGAAACTATTTCTAGTATGGGAATTGATTCTGCACCACGAGGAGAAACCGATATAGGTGGCGCATTAGAGATTGCACTTAATGCATTCCCAGAAGAAAATGCTTCACATAATGCCATTATTCTAATTTCAGATGGAGAGGATTTGTCTGGAGAGGCAAAGAGTAGTGCAGAGAAGGCAGCAGAGCGTGGTATCCCAATCTTTTGCGTTGGAATTGGTGATGTGGAAGGAGCAACAATTCCTCAAACTATAAATGGTGCGGCTACTTATGGTAGCGTAAAATATGACGGAGAGACAGTTGTCACGAAGCTTGATAACAAAACGCTACAAATAATTGCGAATATCACTAATGGCGCATATATTCCACTTGCTACAGCAAGTACTGGTAAAACTACCTTAGGAGATGTTTTTGATCGCTATATTGCACAATTAGAAGCTCAAGATTTAGAGGAGCAACGCCAAGAGTATTATATAGAACGATATCAAATATTTTTACTTCCTGCTATAATTTGCCTTATCATTGTAGGGGCTTTATCAAGGGGTCGACCAGGTGTCGGGCGATACATAAAGAAGGCTTCGATTTTGGCTTTGCTTAGTTTCTATTCTTCAATCTCGTTTGCCTCGGTATCTACAAATGTAGTCGAGAGTAACTCTGTTTCATTGCCACCTACGAATGCTGTAACTAATGCTAGTGTTAAAGTTGGTGAGTCTTATAATTTATCTCGCCAAGCGCAAAGATGCTTTGAAGAAGGTCGTTTTGAGGAAGCTGCAAAGCTATATGAAGAGGCCGCACTTGATCCAGAGGTAGAGCCAGAGCTTCTACAAGAAATTTATTATAATTTAGGTGTTGCATGGCTTGCTTGTGAAAGCTTTGAAGAAGCGATTAAAGCATTTGATTTAGTAACGGATGCAGAGCTACTTTCTTCTGCGAAGGAAGCAATAGGCTTTGCCAAATATAAACTATGCATTCCAGAAATTGATGCTTACAATGAAAATCCTGATAATATGGACGAAAATGGAGTGCCTAAGAATTTTGAAGCAACTATTAAGGCAAAAGAAGGGCATATAGCAAAATTAACTGAGGCACTTAAATATTATCGTGAAGCATCAGAGCTTTTGCTTTCTAAAGGAAAAGATGTTTCACATTTAAAGGCAAGTATTGCTGCAATCACTAAGCGACTTGATGAGCTTACCGCTGAGAAGGAGCTATTTGAGCTAATCGTAAAGCATGGAGGTAAGCCTTTTGAGGTGCACGCCAAGGAGCTAGCTGAAGGAGTAAAGCAGGTTTATGAGCTTATTGCTCCAGCAGTAAATAGCGGTGTGCCAAACCAGGTGGCAAATAATTCTGCCGCAATGAAGCTTGAGGAGCTTTTGAGGCAGTGGGAGCTAGGTAATTCAAATATTAGCCCACAATACTTTGTGGCTAGTGGTATCCAAAGTGGTAAATTTGAATCCCTACAAAAGCCCGTACATTTAATGCATTTTAATATTGTTAGCGAGACCTTGGGTAAGTATAAGACACTTCATTCAAATCCTAATGAAATGGCACAGGTTTTGTCAGATACAGAGAATGCTCTTGTTGTAATGCAGTATGTGCTTTCTTCTCCGCCAGCATTGCTTGAACAAGCAATTGCATTTCAGACAAATGCTTGCGAGAATGTAGTTAATAAAAATTCTCTTTATACGCCAACCAAATATCAAAAGGGAGCAATTCTTTTTGGTTGGGGCTTTACTGAGTCATTCACAAATTGGATTACAAAGCTTCAGGCTTCAGAAACAAAGGTTTTCAATGAGGAGCTTGGAGGCAATTGCTTTGATGAGCAGAAGCTTGAGCAATGCAAGCAGGTAACGCCTGAGGCAATAGAGGAAATTAAGCAATTAAATGGAGTGCTAAGAGAAACCTTGTCTAGCATTTTCCCTAAGAATGGCGATTTTGGTGATACACTTGATGAGGTGCAGCTTGGGAAAGCCAATGAGTCACTTGAGTTGATGCAGAAGATTTATGCGCTTTTGTTCCCACAAGATCAGAACCAGGATCAAAACCAGGACCAGCAACAAGACCAGCAGCAGGACCAGCAGCAAGATCAGCAGCAGGACCAGCAACAGGACCAGCAGCAGCAAGAGCAGGAGCAAGATCAGCAGCAAGATCAGCAGCAGAATCAGCAACAGCAAGAGCAGGAGCAAGATCAGCAGCAGAATCAGCAACAGGATCAGCAACAAGAGCAGGATCAGCAGCAGAAGCCGCAGGAGCCAGAGCAAGAAACATCGTCTTCAAAAGAAATGCTGGATGAAAGGGAAGCTGATGAGCTTTTACAACGTCTTCTTATGCAGGAACGGGAGCTTAAAGAAAGAAAACGTAGGCGTGATGATTTTTATCCTATTGATAGTAATGTTAGAGACTGGTAAACACCGACACACGGAGTGTGGTTTTTAACACGGATATACACGGATGAGTTTGAAACCAATACAACACCAGCTAATAATTTGTTGTGCGCTGCGGCGCGTGCGGCGCAGTTATTCATTTGGGCATCCCAATAAAAACAAGAAAGAATTTAATTATGGCAAGACATAGACAATCTACAAAAATTAAGGCAGAGCAGAAGAATCCAGATTTGCCACCATCTCAGGAGTTAATTCCATGTGAGGGTTGCACAGTTGTGCATCCACCTGTGTTTATTCCTACAGAGGAACAGCCTAAGCCACCTGTGCCAACCTGCAAGGTTAAGGCTACACCAGAGGGTTGCCCACTACGTAAGTTTATGAGTGAAGCAGAGCATTTAGAGCTAGAAATTGGCCCGGGTATGGGGCGCTTCATTCTTGCACATTCTGAGAATAACCCAAACATACAAATGATTGGTATTGAGAAGGAAACAGTGCGCGTGGCACATGTTGATATTGAAGCAAGAAAGCGTGGAATCAATAATCTTCGCCTTGTTTGTGGTGAGGCATTGCCATTTCTAATTGCTTGCGTGCCACCAGCATCTGTTGAAAAGCTTTATATTTTCTATCCAGATCCATGGCCAAAGCGTAAGCATCACAAAAATAGACTTTTTCAAAAGAACTTTGTTGATGCAGTTTGGGCATGCCTAAAGCCTGATGGCACATTAAATGCTGTTACCGACCATGCTGATTATTTTAGACATATGCTTGAGGTAATGGACGGAGAGGAACGCTTTGAGCAAACAGAGGCATTTACTCGCACAGAGAATGAGCGCACTGACTTTGAACTCCGTTTTACAGCACTTGGCATGGAGGCTTACACTGCCTCATGGCAGAAAAAATAAGTTAGAGGCTATAAGTAAGAGAAAACAGAGGGGTAAGGACGTGTGGTTATCGCTTCGCTTGCGTATCACTTAAATGATAATACAACTGTGGCGTATAAACATTTTTTGTCTTTCCATATTGGTTTTGCCCAAATTTGCTCTAATATATCCTATTGTGCCATGTCTCAGCATTTACTCAACAGATTCTCGCCTGTTGATTGTTGAGAGTGGTATTGTTACCAAATTTTTGTTTGATTGCTAAATTTAAGTTGATTTCTCTTGATTTTTTAGCGCAAATAATGTATTTTATACGTCTCATTTGTACCTAAAGGGGCGATAGCTCAGTTGGTAGAGCATCACGTTCGCAACGTGGGAGTCGTGAGTTCGAATCTCATTCGCTCCACCAACAGTTCTGTATAAAGCTTCTCTCCCTGTAGCTGAAACGCAATCAATGCGATGAACGCTCACCACCGTGCGCTCATATGCAAACAGAGGAAAAAGAAAAGCAATATACGGAATCGCTTGTAAATGAGTAATTTATGAGCATAATGGTACATCGTAAATAATCCGGCAATTAAGCCGCAAAACGGGGTAAACAAATGCCTAAAAAGAAGACACACAAAGCAGCGTCAAAGCGCTGCAAAGTAACTGCGACCGGTAAGGTCCTCTCCGCCCGTTCTGGCAAGCGCCACTTGGCAAGCTGCAAGACACGTAAACGTAAACGCAATCTACGCGGTACAGCAACACTAGCTGCACCAGAGCAGAAGCGTATTAAGAAATTACTTGCATCCTAATGCTGTTGCATAGATGCTTTAACAATTAAATTTATATAAGGAGAAAAGACTATGCCACGTGCAACTAATGCGCCTGCATCAAGAGAGCGTCGTCGTCGCAGACTAGAAATGGCCAAGGGCTTCCGCGGTAATAGAAGTAAGAACTTCCGTACAGCTACAGAGGCTGTAGATCGCGCTATGGTTATGGCTACAGAGCACCGCAAACTACGTAAACGTGATTTCCGCGCTTTGTGGATCACACGTATCAATGCAGCAGCTCGCGCTAATGGTATTACATACAGCCGTTTCATCGAAGGTCTAACAAAGGCTGATATCAAGCTAAACCGTAAGGTGCTATCTGAGATCGCTATCGCAGATCCAGCAGCTTTCACAGCTCTAGTTGAAAAAGCTAAGGCTCAGCTAGCTTAATTATCTACCGAGTATTGATTACAACAATAACCAATAGGAGATTTTAACGATGAAAAAGGAAGTACATCCAGCATACGGCCCAGCCAAGGTAACTTGCGCTTGCGGTAACGTATTCGAAACAAATTCAACTGTAAAAGATATGCATGTTAACACATGCTCTGCTTGCCACCCATATTTCACAGGTCAGCAGACATTTATCGATACAGAGGGACGTATTGACTCCTTCAAGCGCCGTTATGGCATCAAGAAGTAGTTCCTACTCTCGAATTTTTATTTCAGGTGGAGCCACTATATTGCGGCTCCACCTGATTTTTTTAATTTCATTATCTAACACTTAAAATATTTTGCCATGATAGAGAAAGCTCAAGTAGAAAAGATTTTAGTTCGTTTGCAGGAAGTTGAAACACAACTATCCGGTCCTGAGGCTGCTTCTGATCAAAAGAAGTATCGTGCTCTTGTTCGTGAGCATTCTTCCTTGAGAAAGCTTGAGGCATGCGCAAAGAAATATTTTACCCTAGTAGATTCAATCGAAGAGGCTAAGGCTATAGTTGCAGACCCAACAGGTGATGAAGAGCTTAAGGAGCTCGCTATGGCTGAGCTTGCAGAGAATGAAGAGGCTGTTCCAGCAGCAGAGAAGGCTCTTAGCTTCGCATTGCTTCCACCAGACCCAGATGAGCGCCGTAATGCAATGGTTGAAATCCGTGCAGGAACAGGTGGCGATGAGGCAGCTATTTTTGCGGGTGACCTATATCGTATGTATTGCCGCTATGCTGAAATTAGAGGCTGGAAGGTTAATCTACTAGATGCTAGCCAATCTGAAATGGGTGGCTATAAAGAAATCGTCTTCAATGTTGAAGGCGAGGGTGCTTATGCAGCTCTTCGCTACGAAGGCGGTGGCCACCGCGTACAGCGTGTGCCAGAAACAGAGTCCCAGGGCCGTGTTCATACATCAGCAGCAACAGTAGCTGTGTTTCCAGAAGCTGATGATGATGACGAGCTAGAAATTAAGCCTGAGGACCTACGTATTGATTTCTATCGTGCAGGTGGAGCAGGTGGCCAGCACGTTAATAAGACAGATTCAGCAGTTCGTATTACTCACTTGCCAACAGGTATTGTGGTTCAGAGTCAGGACGAGCGTTCTCAGCACCATAATAAAGATAAATGTATGGCTGCGCTTCGTTCTCGTCTTCTAGAGAATGCTCGCATTCAGGAAGAGCAGCGCATGGGTAGCGCTCGTAAGGTTATGATTGGCTCTGGCGATAGAAGTGAGCGCATTCGTACCTATAACTTCCCACAAAATCGCTTGACAGATCATCGTATTAATCTTACTCTATATAGCCTAGATAGAATTATGGAAGGCCTTATGGAGGAGCTAATTACAGCACTAGTCGAATCTAATGCAGAGCTACGCCTAAAGGCTGAGCTAGGCAGAGTTGCCGGTGAATCAAATTAATTTTTTTGTATAAGGATTTTTCGCTATGACTCATTCCGAGGAAACAATTAAACAAGTAGTTGCTCGCTTTTTTCCAGATGGAGAGGTTATCCATATTGAGCAATGCAATGGTGGCCATATTAATCAAACCTATTTTGTTGATTGTAGAATTACTCCTTCAGATGTGAATCGCTATGTTGTCCAATGCCTTAATCGCAAGGTGTTTCCTGATTTGCCAGGTCTTATGGATAATGTTCTACGTGTGTCTGAGCAAATGAGCTTATATGCAAAAGAGCACCTAATGAATATGACTCGTTCATACCTTCATTTTATACGCACATCAGATGGTGCTCCAGCAGTAGATGATGAAAAGCTAGGCTTCTGGCGTATGTATCGCTATATCAATAATGCAGTTGGTAAGCTTGTGGCAGAGTCTCCACTTGAGGCATTTAAGACAGCAGAAGCATTCGGCTTGTTCCAAGGTATGCTCGCTGGTCTAACTGGTCCACGACTTGTTGAGACAATCCCTGCTTTCCATGATACACGCAAACGCTTTGAGCGCCTAGAACGAGTGGCTAAAGAGGATAAGCTTGGCCGATTTGAGGAATCAAAGGATGTTTATGAAGCAATTATGGCAATTAAGCCATATGCACTAGCTCTTCAAGAAGCATTTGATAATGGTGAGGTTCCAGAGCGCGTGGTGCACAATGATGCGAAGCTTTCAAATATCCTTCTAGATGTTAATTCAGGTAATGCAATTTGTGTTATTGACCTAGATACATGCATGCCCGGTCTTGCTGGTCACGATTTTGGTGATATGGCTCGCAGTATGTCAAGCCAGACACCTGAAGATGAGGAAGATCTTTCTAAAATTAAAATCAATTTTGAAATCTATGAATCTCTAATCAAAGGCTTCCTAAAGGGTGCTAATGGTGTGTTAAATGCACGCGAGGTAGAGCTACTACCAGATGGTGGTATTGCAATGACCACAGAGGTTGCTGTACGCTTCCTAACAGACTATCTTGAGGGTGATGTATACTTCAATATTAAGTATGAAGGCCATAATCTTCGTAGATCAAAGTCTCAGCTTCGCTTAGCTCAATGTATGATAGAGGCACTTCCACACCTACGAGAGCTAGTAAATAGCGTTAAGTAAAGGGTTTTTCAATGAAAGATATTCAGAATGCATTGAGGTACACCACTGATACCAAAGCATGCATTATCGCAAGAGGAGCAATAGACTCCTCTTTTGCTTTAATTAGTGAGCTTTTTCCGGGATTAACAAAGGTTTTCCTAGTCGCAGACCCAAATACATGGCGTGTTGCTGGGGAAACAGTTGCGGCTTCTCTTAAAGCAAATGGCGTTGAAGTAAAGCAATTTCTATTAGGAGCAGATGGTGCTCCATTTCATGCAGAATATAAATGGATTGATGTCCTCCGTGAGGCATATCTTCAGGAATCAGGATGTCCTAAAATTGTTGCAGTTGGCTCTGGCACAATAAATGATTTGTGTAAGCGCATGGCTGAAGAGGTGGGTGAGCGCTATATCGTTATTGGTACAGCTGCCTCCATGGATGGCTATACAAGCTTTGGTGCAGCTATTACCAAGGATGGCATGAAGCAAACTCTTTCCTGTAAGGCACCACTCGGGTGCTTAATCGATACAGAAATTGCAGCGGCTGCTCCTAAAGAGATGGCCGCTAGTGGCTATGCTGATTTGATAGCAAAGCTTCCAGCAGGGGCAGATTGGATGCTTGCAGATTTAATAGACTCAGAGAAAATTCACCCTCAAGCATGGTCTTTTGTTCAAAACTCTTTGCGTCAAGCGTTATCTAATCCACAAGGAGTTGCAGCAGGTGATGTTGATGAAATAGCAGGGCTATGCAAGGGTCTTATTATGAGTGGCTTTGCAATGCAAGCAATGGGCTCCTCTCGTCCAGCTAGTGGCACCGAACACCAGATTTCTCACTATTGGGATATGGAGGATTTGTCCTTCAATGGTATGCCAGTATCTCATGGCTTTAAGGTCGGTATTGGTACATTGGTTTCCACAGCAATCTTGGAATATTTGTTGGCTCAGAACTTGTCTAATTTAGATATTGATGCCGCTGTGGCAAGGTGGTGGCCAAGCTTTGATGTGTTAAAGGCTGAATTTCCAAAAATCTATGGCTCTCGCGAGGCCCATATAAGAAGAGCTGAAAATGAAATGAAAGCAAAGTATTCTACTCCTCAACAGCTTCGTGAGGAATTGGTTATGTTTAAATCAGCATGGCATAATCTTGCTCCAAAGCTTCAAGCACAAATTATGCCTTATGATGAAGTTCGAGAAAGCCTTAGCATTGTTGGTGCTCCATATTCTATTGAACAAATTGGTGTCACTCCAGAGCGATTTTTAGAAACTCTCCGTGGTGTTTCATATATGCGTAATCGTTACTTCGGCTTAGATTTGCTTTGTCGAATAGGTAAATATGATGATTTTGAAACACAAATATGTAAAATTATGAAGTTTTAATAGCAAATTTTATAATTTCATTGTTTTAACAGGTTACATAAGAGGATAATATAGTTGTATTTTTTTTGATTATATGGTAATATTATGACTATAAAATTAAAAATGGAGACTAATATGGCAACAAAGAAACGGGCTGTAAAAACTAATTATTCTAAGGTAGAGAAAAAACAGAATGCTATTCCTGTGAAAGCAAAATCAAAGGAAGCAGCAAAGCCTAAAGTCGTTGTTAGTGAAAAGAAGAGTCCAAAGGCTAAGCTAGCATCTAAACCAGAAGTAAAAAAGGAAGATAAAAAGGCTATTGCTAATTCCGTTAAAAAAGTGATATCTGTTGTTGCCAATAAAAAAAGTAAGCTTGCTTCTATTCAACATAACGTTTCTAAATTAGTTAATGATAAGAAGGTGGCTAAAAAGGCTGTAGCCACAAAGTCAACAGTTTCATCCAATAAGGCTCCAGCTAAGAAGGCAGAGCCTGCCAAGAAAGCTCCAGCTAAGAAGGTAGAGCCTGCCAAGAAGGCACCTGCAAAGAAGGCAGAGTCTGTAAAGAAGGCACCAGCTAAGAAGGCAGAGCCTGCTAAGAAGGCAGAGCCTGCTAAGAAGGCAGAGCCTGTAAAGAAAGCACCTGCTAAGAAGGCAGAGTCTGCCAAGAAGGCACCTGCTAAGAAGGCACCTGCTAAGAAGGCAGAGCCTGCTAAGAAAGCTGAACCAGCTAAGCCAGTTGCTCCAGCAAAGAAGGTACCTACCAAAAAGGGAAAAAAAGATAAAGCAATAGATAATCAGCCAAAGGTAGAGCCTAAAAAGGTTGAAATTCCTAAAAACCTTGTTCTCCCTCCTATAGGTGTAACATCTTCTCAGACTTCTGCAACAATAGTTGTAAAACCACATAAGCTTACAAAAGGAGAAATCCGTGAGCTTAGAAAAATGCTTGAAAAAGAATATAACCAAAAGAGGGTGCTAGTTGAATCTCTCCGCCGTCAGTCATTAGAGCGCGCGGATGAAGTAAATCAAATTGAGGATGGCAGTGATGCTAATACGAGAGAGACCGAGTTAAAGCATGCTACTCAATTAGAAAATGAAATGCTAGCAATTGATGCAGCACTAAGAGGTCTTTCAGAAGGAACATATGGTGTTTGCTCATGTGGGCGTAGAATAAGATTAGAGCGTCTAAAGGCAAATCCTGCTGCCACATTATGCATTGAATGTGCAAAGAAACGCGATGCAAATATTTTGCCATACTAAAAGTAGAGTTTTAATAGATGAGTTTTCCAAAAATTATTCCTATTACAGCGGGCTTAGTGATTGTCATAGATCAAATCACTAAGCACCTGGTGCAAAATATGTTAGAATTACACCAGTCAATCCCTGTAATCCCAAATTTGTTTGATATTCGTTTGGTTCACAATGATGGCGCAGCTTGGGGTATCCTTTCCGGGAAGCGCCTTTTACTTGTTTTACTACCAATTGTTGTTTGCTTCTTTTTGTGGTTTTCTTGGAAGGAAATTTCAAAGGGTAGCAAGCTTGAAAAATTATTTATAGGTCTATTTTTAGGTGGAATGTTTGGTAATTTGATAGATCGTGTAGTCTTAGGCTATGTAATAGATTTTCTTGATTTTTATTGGAAAAAATCACATTTTCCTGCATTTAATATAGCGGATTCTGCTATTTGTGTAAGTGTTTTTATCTATTTTCTAAATATGCTTTTCTTCACAAAAAAGAAAAAGCAAGCGTTAGAAGAAAAAACCTCTATGGAAGGCTCGGATAATGCTTAGTTGGCGTACGCCGTTCTGGCTTTTTATATTTTGTCTATGTGCAATAGTTATGACATTTTTTACTGTGAATTATTTTCCACAGGGAGATGTTAGATCTGTACGTTCTTCTCTTTTGCCTTACGATAAAGTGGATGCAAATGAGATAATTATTCGTTACCCTAAAACAAATAATGAAATTAAATGTATTAGACAAAATGGCGTTTGGTATGTTGATGATGGGTATTTAGTACGAGCCAATAGTGATAGAATTTCTTTGTTGTTTAATGCATTAGTTGGAGATTCTATTCGCGAGCGTATAACAAAACGTCAACGAGAAAATCGAGAATTAGAGCTTGAAGACTTTGGACTCGAAGAATATACAACAGAGCTTATCATTAAAAGTAAGAATGATGTTGTATCTATAAAAATAGGTGACAATGCTCCTTATGAAAATACTGTTTTTGTTCAATCAAGCATATCTTCAGAAATATACATTGTTGAGGGAGTCCTTCGAGATATTGTTCCAACAAGCATTGATGATATTCGTGATAGAACTTTATTCCCTTACTCCACTTCGTTAGTTACAAAATTAGAGATTGTTTCTGGTAAAGAGAATTCTTTTGTTGTTGAAAAGGATGATTTAGGAAGCTCATGGAAGATGACTTCTCCAGTGCTTGCGCCTGCATCAAATTCTGTTGATACATTGCTTCAAAGCTTAAGTATTTCTTCAATAAATTCATTTATTTGGCACCCTGTTGGTAACATCGTTTCTAAAAAAACAATTTCAGATTATATTTCTCCATATGGATTAAATGTAGAAGATGCAACGGCAATAGTTCGTATTTGGATTGATGGAGAAGTTGAACCTATTGAGATTAGGATTGGTCGTGTTTTACCAAATGATTCAGGACTCCTTTATGCTTATTCAAACATAGATAATTCTGTGTTTACTCTTGATCAAACAACTATTGCTCCATTTGTTATGGGATTTGAAGCAATGCGTAATCATAGCATTTTCACAATGACCATCAATAATATTTCTAGCTTTTCATACAAAAATGGTTCAGAAATTTGTTTGCTTGCTTCAGATAAAATGGGAGAATGGGAAATCTCAATTCCTTCCAAACAACCTGTTGCAATTGGGGCTGTTGAGAATTTTATCTCGCATTTAAATCAAGTGTCAGATAGTGGAATTGTTGCAGATAGTGCAAACGATTTCACTTTGCCTTCGTCAAACATAGAGCTACAATTTGTTGATAACAGTGATAGAGTTTCAACATACGTTTTCTATTATGATAATGCCACAAATCCAACAAATGTTTATTTGAAGACAACTATTTCATCATTTATAACTCAGGTCTCTCCAGAAGCATTACCACAAGGATTGTTTGATAAGGATTTTGTTGCATCATTTAGAAGTTTAGAGATATTTAATTTCGAGCCAAATGGAATTGAAGAGTTTACCATTCGAAAGGGAGAGGTTTCTCAAAGAGCTTATTTTGCTGCATCTGGAGAATGGCGTTCACATGATAATGAAAGTGGTGAAATTTCAACAGAAACAGTAGTTTCCTTGATAGAAAAGCTTTCTACGCTAAATGCAGAAAGAGTTTCAAAATTGTTTGTTACAGATGTTAAGTCGTATGGCTTTGGAAATCCACAAGTAGAACTATTAGTGGTTTTTAATACAGATATTGTACAACCATACGGTATGCCAACAGTAATTCTTCAGTTGGGTAATCAGCTTCCTTCAGGAGAATATTATCTTCGAATAAAGGGCGAGGAAGAGTTGTTTGTTGTCAGTGAAGATTTTGGAAAGACACTCCTTGAGGCAAAACTATATTAGCCTCAATTGTGCCATTATGGCTTTTAAATAAATTTTTTAATTGAGGTTTAATATGAAAAAAGAATATCTATCAAATAAATTTAAGCATATCCTTCATGGTGGAGACTATAATCCTGATCAGTGGCTTAATGTGCCAGGCATTTTAGATAAGGATTTTGAGCTTTTTGATATCGCAGGAATCAATTCAATGTCTATTGGCATCTTCTCATGGGCAACTATAGAGCCTCGTGAGGGTGAGTTTGATTTTTCAATGCTTGATGAGCTTTTTGAGCGCGCAGAAAAGACTGGTAGATATGTAATCCTTGCAACTCCATCTGGTGGTAAGCCAGCTTGGATGTCAAAGAAATATCCTGAGATAAATAGAATGATGATTCCTGGTCATAGCTTGGGTGCAGATTGGTTGGTTCATCGCTCTCTTATCCCACCTGTACGTATGAAGCAGGGTGGCCGCCATAATCATTGCCCAACCTCACCAATTTATCGCGAAAAATGCCGTATAATTAATACAAAGCTTGCAGAGCGTTATGGCAAACACCCAATGCTAGCATTTTGGCATATTTCAAATGAGTATAATGCAGCCTGCGAATGTGATTTGTGTCGTGCCGCATTTAGAGAATGGCTTAAGAAAAAATATAAGACCCTAGATAATCTCAATCACAGCTGGTGGACACCATTCTGGAGCCATACCTTTTCAGATTGGGAGGAAATAGATGCAATAGATGTTTCTATTTGCTCAATGAGAGTTGATTTCCGCCGCTTTAAATCTGAGCAAGTAATGGATTTTTATAAGGCAGAGGTTGCTGCTTTAAAGGCAATCACACCAGATATTCCTGTTACAACAAATTTCATGGAAGGTCCATTCTATGATTTAGACTTCTGGAAATGGGCTCCAGAGCTGGATGTGGCAAGCTGGGATGCTTATCCACAGTATCATGAACCAGGCAATGACAATAAACCAATAGCGTTGCATTTCTCTTTGCATCATGATTTATTCCGCTCACTAAAGGGGGGAAAACCATTTATTCTTATGGAGTCTTGCCCAGGCCCTACAAATTGGGGTGTGTTAAATCGTCAGCTACGCCCTGGCGTACACCGCATGAAGTCTCTTCAAGCAATTGCACATGGCTCTGATACGGTTTGCTACTTCCAGCTTCGTAAGGGACGCGGTGCATCTGAAAAATTCCATGGTGCCGTAATTGATCACTCTGAAAATCCTGAAGGAAGAATGTTTAAGGAGATATCCGAACTTTCAAAGGATTTGAAGAAGCTTGAAGGTGTTGTGGGCTGCCATACACCAGCAAAGGTTGCAATTCTATATGATTGGAATTCTCGCTGGGCACTAGATGCTTCAGCTGGCCCAACCGACCATTGTAAGGAATATTTTACTATAGTAAAGAAGCATTACGAATACTTCTGGGAGCATGGTATACCTGTTGATATGGTTGGCCCAGATAGCGATTTTAGTAAGTATGACCTATTGATTACACCAACGCTCTACATGGTGAGCGAGGAGCTAACAGAGCGCTTCAAGAGCTATGTGTCAAATGGTGGCAATCTAGTTGCAACATATTTAACAGGTGTGGTTAATGAAACAGACCTTGTTTATATGGGCGGCTTGCCAGGAAATATGCGTGATCTCTTTGGCATTTGGGCTGAGGAAATAGATTATCTTTACCCACACGAGGTAAGTAAGCTAACAGCCAATGGCACCAATAAGTTCAAGGGTGATTTTGAATTGGCTAATGTTTGTGAGGTAATCCATGCAGAGTCAGCAACAACAGTTGCACGCTATGCTAATGGAGATTACTATGATGCTCAACCAGCCGTCACATGCAATAGCTTTGGTAAGGGTAAGGCATGGTATCTTGGTGCAGAAGGTAAATCACAGGATTTGTTATTTAGCTTCTATGCAGATATGGTTGCTGAGCTCGGTATTGAGAGCTGCCTACCTGGTGTTGAGCTACCATATGGTGTTACTGCACAGGTCCGTGAGGGTGATGGCGAGCGCTATGTATTTGTAATTAACTACAAATCTACTCCAGCAGAAATTATTCTTCCTACAGAGCAATATGATATTCTTGCTGAGGAAACATGCGCTGGCAAGGTGACTCTACCACCATATTGCGTAAAATGCTTTTTTACTTCAGAAGAAAAATAATTTAAACACATAGGAACATTATGAAGCAGAAATTTCTTTTACTCATCGCAGCAATGCAATGTGTTGCATTTGCGAGTTCCATGAATCCTATTAATAATCCCGAATATCAGTTAAAGCTTGTTGATGAAATTATTTGTGCAGAGGATACGACTCATGCATATACAGAGCATCAGCTTGGTAATGTTGTGGTGAAGGAAATCTTGGGTAAAAAATGCCGTACAATTGAGCCAGGTCGTGCAGGCTATTTTGCATATGAAATTGGTAGAGGGAAGGGGCTTAAACCTGGAGCTGCATATTTCTTAGCAATTGAATATCCAGAAGATACCTCAAGATCCTTTGTTATCAATAATTTTGGTGACACAACTCGCCTTGGTTTATCCACCGGTAGAACATTTGGAGATAGCTGGGGCTCTCGTTATGTAAGCTCAAATCCTGAGCTAATTGATTACCCACTCTCTGGTAAATATGAAACAGCCACTCAGCTAATGTATTTGCACCATCGTACTGCAAATACAGAGAAATCAATTCTTCGTCACGGTGCCACAATAGAGCGCACAGCAGATGAAGGCTTTATTGTAGCCATTGCACAGTTTGGTGCAAATGGTGACCCATTTAATGCAGGTGCCGCTGTATATCGAATTGCTTTGTACGAGGTAGGTAATCCAGATGCACTTGTTGCAAAAATCAATTACCCTCCGGAAGGTTTGCCTCGCCGTCATTTGTTCTGGCGCGAAGAAATGGGTGATGGTCCAGTTTCAGGCTCTGCAGAAACCCGTGCAATACCAGATGCTGTAGATTTTTACCGATATAAGGTGAATTTAATCCGTTATTTGGGTATGAATACATATTGCCAAGATATGCTTGAATTTGGTCATAATCAATGCTGGGATTCTTCTCCATTTGGTGGTAATGATTGGTATTATCAAACTCAAGAACCACAGCGTTGGGAGAATATTTTGACTATGCTTGCTGAGCACCCTGACTTGTATATTCTTCCTTATTATGAGTATGCTGGTGGTCGCGGAGGAGATAAAAATAAAGCGGTAGGCTCCCGTTGCGTATGCCTCAATGTAAATGGCGAGCCAAAGTATACTCACATTAGCTGGTCCGGTCATCCTATAGCAAATGTTGATTTTGCAGACCCTATTTTTAAGACAGACGTAAAGAAGCTAATGAATGCTACAATGGGAAGATTTCTTCGTAAGCCTGAATTTAAAGGTAAACTAAACTTTTTGGGAGCATGGTTTAGACCTCGCCCAGAAGCAAATCCAATTAGCTTTAACGATAATGATTTAGCCCGCTATAAAAGTGAAACGGGTATAAGTGTTACTCGAGAGCAACTTCAAAATGATACCGAGCTTCTTGAGGCGTATGTGGATTGGTTCTTATTGAAGCGTAGGGAATGGATTGTTTCTACTCGAGATTATCTCCGTAGTAGTGTAAATGAGGATGCTGTCATTTTCTATACAACAGATCATTCAGAACCTGGTAGAGGTTGTGGTATTGATGGAGTTGCAGCGGATAAGCCTGAAGAATATAATGCACAATTAAAAAGTCCAGAGATAATAGCATTGCTTGCACAGGATGATGATAGGGTAGCAGATGTATCAAATTCTACATTTTATCCTATACAAGATGCTATTAATCAATATGCTACAAATATTCAACAGCCTATGTGGACTTGGGGTCATTGGCGTTGGGATCTAGGTTGCCCTCAGCCAGATCCGTTGAATTATAAGGATACAGATGGCGCATTTATGTCATATACCTTTAATAGAATGTATACCACAAAGAATGAACGCGGCATGGAGACCTTCCGCGCAAAGGATGGTCTATTAATGATTCGCCATTATTCCTTGAATGAGAACAATCTTTATTACAAGCTTTCAGATGCTGACCAAGGAGAGCTACTAGGCTATTTCTGTGGACAATTTGACCGCGCAGGCAAGTTCGGCCCAATGGCAGAGGTACAGGCTGTAATCTATGGCGATCCTCGATACATAGGTTATTTGGCTCCTTTGAATTTTGGTCGTTTGTTCCCAGAATATTATAGAAACTTTAATCTAGCATTTTTAGCATTACCAGCAGTTCCTAGCTATCGCCTAGCTGGTGTGTCAAATAACAAAGACATTCAAGCTCGTACTTATCCAACTAATGGGCAAGGAACCTTCTATGCAGTTGCAAATTTAGGCTATACAGATATCAAAGGTGCGATAGTAAATATCCCTAATGCAACAGAGGTTGAAAACCGTGTGACAGGCGAAATATATACGGTAAAAGATGGCACAATAAAGCTGGATTTCTATGCAGGTCAGCTTTATGCACTATATGTAAAGTAAACCCCACAAGCCCAGCGCCCTCCGCGTGCTCTGCGTCTCCCGGACCTCCGTCCTGTCTGCCGTAGTTTTTAACGTAGGTGGAAGTCTTGCGTAGGAGGTTGCGTCCCTTTTTCGCACTTCTAGCGCCATCATGCAAGCCGTCACGTGTATGTTTATTATTGCTTGTTGGTTATTGATTGAATTGTTTTGTTGTGGTAAAATAAAGTCAAATTTAATAAATAGTATGTGCTATGTGGCACATTAGTTTTAAGGAGATAGTTATGAAACCAGTTTTATGTGAACAGACCTGGCGTTGGTATGGACCAAATGATCCTATTACATTGGCAGATATCAAGCAGACAGGTGTTACAGGTATTGTTAATGCTTTGCACCATATTCCTAACGGTGAGGTTTGGACTGTTGAGGAAATCACAAAACGTAAGGAAATGATTGAGGCTGCAGGCCTAACTTGGTCAGTAGTAGAGAGCGTGCCAGTTCATGAGCACATTAAGACACGTGAAGGTGAATTCCAGCGCTATATTGATAACTACAAGCAGTCCCTAAAGAATTTGGGTGCATGTGGTGTAAAGGTTGTTACATACAACTTTATGCCTGTTCTCGACTGGACACGTACAGATCTTGCATATACAATGCCAGATGGCTCTAAGGGCCTACGCTTTGAAAAGGCAGCATTTGTTGCTTTTGAGCTATTTATTTTGAAGCGTCCTGGTGCTGAGGCTGCATATACAGAGGCAGAGATTGCAAAGGCAAAGGCTCGCTTTGAAGCTATGAGCGAGGATGAGAAGAACACACTAGTCCGTAATATGATTGCTGGCCTACCTGGTTCAGAGGAGAGCTTTACAATTGAGCAGTTCCAGCAGGCACTAGACCGCTATAAGGATATCGATGCAGAGAAACTTCGTGGTAATCTAATCGAGTTCTTAAAGGAGATTTGCCCAGTTGCTGACGAGGCAGGTGTAAGCCTAGTTATCCATGCAGATGATCCTCCATATCCAATTCTTGGCTTGCCTCGTATTATGAGCACAGCAGATGATTTCCAGGCAATCATTGATGCAGTACCAAATAAGTCAAATGGCTTGTGCTTCTGCACAGGTTCCTTTGGTGTACGCGCAGATAATGATTTGCCAGAGATGATGCGTCGCTTTGGTGACCGTATCAACTTTGTACACCTACGTAGCACACAGGGTGATGAGGAGGGTAACTTCCATGAGGCAAATCACCTAGAAGGCGATGTAGATATGTATGGCGTGATGAAGGCATTGCTTGAGGTGGAGCAGCGCCGTGGTGTTTCAATTGCTGTACGCCCTGACCATGGTCATCAGATGATTGATGACTTGAACAAGAAGACAAATCCAGGCTATTCTTGCATTGGCCGTATGCGCGGTATTGCTGAATTGCGCGGTCTAGAGATGGGTATTGCATATTCATTGTTCAATAAGTAATGCTCATTTAATGAGATTGTCAGTATATTGATTAAAGCACCGCGAGTGGATTATTCCTCTTGCGGTGTTTTTACAAATAAAGAGAACAAAATGAAGACTTTAAAAGACGAAGAGCTAACTCGCTACGAAAATCAGGGCTTTGAACAAATTGAGTTTACCTTTTTAGGTAAGAAGGCAATAGTAATTTTGCCAAAGGCAGAGAATCGTAATGGTCGCGCTATATTTAAGACCGAGTATTTTGGTGCATTCCCAACGCTACAGCTTGAATTTGTTCGTCAAGGCTACACACTTTTGTTCTTGGAGAATAGAAACCGTTGGGGCACAGAATCTGAACTTTTAGATCAAGAGAAGTTCCTTCTTTTTGCTTTTGATGAATTTGATTTAGAGCCAGGTGTTATCACCATAGGCATGAGCTGTGGAGGTATGATTTCAGTACTTCTTGCAGCAAGAAATCCAGCCTTAATCCGTGGCTTATATCTTGATGCTCCAGTAATGAACTTTTTAAGCTGTCCAGGTGGCTTTGGTGATGCCCCAGAAACAACTGAGTCAATGTGGCAAGAGTTTGAGAGGGCACACGGGATGACAAGGCGTGAGCTATTGCTATATCGTGGTCATCCAATTGATAAGCTTGATGCGCTTATCGCAGCGAAAAAGCCTATATATCTAGTATATGGAACAGCAGATTTGTGTGTTCCATTTGAAGAAAATGCGATAGAGCTAGTTCGTAGATACGAGGGAATAGGTATCCCATTTGTGGTAGAGCCAAAGGATGGCGCAGGTCATCACCCACACGGACCAAAAGACCCAGCTGCGGTAATCAAGTTCTTTGAACAATTTGCATAAAAGCCGATTCTTAAAACAATCAACAGCCAACAATCAACATAACTGGGATGCAAGCCTTTTAGCCTTACACCCCAGTTATGTGGAGAACACCACTGCGGCAAGAATGCCGCAGCACGGAACAAATTGTTTCAGGCTTCCTTGCTTAAAGAACTTGGTGGGCCGTACACACTACCGCTTGTTGTTGCTCGAGTTTACTCCTTTTGTCGTAAGGGCAACTGCCAAGCGCTAGTGTGTACACCCACAAGATAATTAAGCCGCGGAGTGTGCACCAAGCTTGGTTGTGCGCTGCTCCGCGTGCGGTGCAGAGGCGCGCTAGCGCTTGAGGAAAATTCTCTCGCGCAAGAATACGGCTTGCTCTCAGAAACGGGTGTGAACCCTCAAGCGTAGCGAAAGAGGGCGGCAGTCGTCCCCGATTCCCACATAACCGGGGACGGCTCTCGTCCTTCATCTATCGTGAAGGATTTACACCCGTTTGGTGAAGGCATCTTGCCATCTAGCTCAATAGAAATATTGCATCACGCTCCCAATCTTCCTTAGGCTGGAGCCAGCGTAGAATTAGCATCATAGCCATCACATGCATCACGTTGTTGATTGTTTGGTTTGGACGGATTGGATGAATAACTTAGAAGCATCCCTTAACACGCTTTTTAAATTATTATAATTGCAACTAAATTAATAAAAGTGGTATAATTCTTGTGTAAGAATTTAAGAAGAGACGTTATACTATTTTATTGAGGAATATTTATGCTATATATTGTTGCAACACCCATTGGAAATTTAGGAGATATTTCTTCACGCGCTATTGATGTGCTAAAAAGCGTAAAGGTAATTGCGTGTGAGGATACTCGCCGTACATGGCAACTACTTTCTTCTCTCGATATTCCTCGTCCTGAAATGATTTCTTATCGTGAAGGAAATGAAGAATTTGCAGGAAATAGAATTATTGGTCTATTAAAGAGTGGAGTAGATGTCGCCCTCTGTTCAGATGGTGGATATCCTGCCATTAGTGACCCTGGTTTTAGACTTGTACGTTCAGTTGTGGCAGAAGGACTTGAGTTAACGGTTATCCCTGGTGCAAGTGCAGTAAATATTTCTCTTATTATGTCGGGTCTCCCTACCTCAAGCTGGACCTTTAAGGGTTTCCCTCCTCGTAAGCCAGGAGCTTTGCACCGTTTCTTTGCAGATGAGGCGGAGCTACCTCATACAATGATTTTATTTGAATCTCCATTCCGTGTTAGCCCAACACTTAAAGCTGCGCTAGAAGCCCTTGGGGATAGAAATGCTGCAGTATGTATGGAACTAACAAAACTACATGAACGTATAGAGCGTGGGCCTTTGTCTACTTTGATAGAAAAATTCGAAGGAGTGAAAATTAAGGGTGAGGTTTCTATTGTTGTAGAGGGTAAACGCCGAGAGAAAAGGAGTCAAAACGATGAGTAAATTTAAAATGAAGGGCGCTGTAAAAGGCCAGGGTCGGCGTAGAGGAGCTATGTTTGAACAACAGTCTCAAAAAAGCTCACATCCAACAGAATTTATCGGAACTATTTCTTTAACTAGAAGTGGTAATGGCTTTGTTACCCCAGATGCTGGTGGCGAAGATGTCATGATTATGGCAAGTGACGTTGGCACAGCCTTAACTGGAGACAAGGTCGAGGTGTTAATGTCTTTGCCATTCCGTGGTGTGAAGCGCCCAACGGGTCGCGTTCTCCGCGTGGTTGAGCGTGCCACACGTAATATTGTTTGCACTCTTGAACAAAATGGTGAGCTATGGACTGCGGTTCCAATTACACCAACCTATAAGCATACATTTAATTTATATGATGTAGGAGATGCAAAGCCAGGAGATAGAATTGTTGTTCGCTTTAAAGCATGGGATAATCCATATTTTAATCCAGATGCAGAGCTAGTTTCTATTATTGGCCCAGCAAGCAATCCCTCTTTGGACACTATTTCGGTGATGACACAATATGCGCTTGAGCGCGATTTTCCAGATCAGGTAATTAGTGAGGCTGAGGAGGTGTCTGCACGCCTTGAGGATCATGACCAGCGTCAGGATTTGCGAGAGAAATATATTTTTACAATAGACCCTGCCACAGCAAAGGATTTTGATGATGCATTGTCTCTAGAGATAGATGCAGAGGGTAATCGTGTATTGGGCGTGCATATTGCTGATGTGTCTCATTATGTAACACCAGGCTCCGAGCTTGATAGAGAAGCACGTAGACGTGGTACAAGTGTATACTTTGTTGATCAAGTAATTCCAATGCTGCCAGAGCAGCTTTCAAATGGCGTGTGCAGTCTTGTTCCCAATGAGGATAGATTAGCTTTTTCAGTATTTATTACATTCAATGCTGAAGGAATTATTTTAAAGCGTAGCTTCACAAAGTCAATTATTCGTTCTAAGCTAAGGCTTACTTATGAGCAAGCACAACAGATGATTGATACAAATGGAGAGTGTGATATTGGTGATGCAGAGGGAAGAAGACTTGTTGTCGAAATTAATAGGCTATCCCAGCAGCTACGTCAAATTCGTTTTAAAAAGCTTTCTCTTAATATTTCAGCGCCAGAGCTAGAAATTTTGATGGAAAATGATGAGATGGTGGGTGTACGCCCTGCGCCACATTTCCCAGCACATGAGCTTGTTGAGGAAGCAATGGTTGCTGCAAACGAGGTAGTGGCAATGGAATTGTCCTCTAATAAGCTACCATATCTAGCTCGTTTCCATGATCAGCCAGACGAGGAAAAGCTTGAGGAGCTTTCAGCATCTTTAACTATGCTTGGTATTATGGCTGGTGATTTAACAGATACTCGTAATCTTGTGCGTTTATTAAAGGCAGTAGAGAATTCGCCTCTACAATACTTTGTATCAACACTTGTATTACGCAGTATGAAGCGCGCAGAATATAGTGCTGAAAGTGAAGGGCACTTTGGTTTGGCAAAGCGCTATTATAGTCACTTTACTTCACCAATCCGCCGTTATCCAGATTTAATCTCTCATCGTCAGTTAGCAGCATTACTAGTGGGGGAGCGCCAGCCATCTAAGGATGAATTAATGGCGATAGCAGCTTCATCAACAGCTACAGAATATACTGCTGAAATGGCTTCTCGAGATTTGATAGAAATTAAGAAATATCGTTATCTTGAGCAACTAGTGCAGCAGGATAAGATTGGTAGTCAAGAGTTTGAAGCAGTGATAGTGCGTGTGGCAGAGTTTGGCGTATTTGTAGAACTACCAGACCTACAGATTAGTGGAATGATTCATGCATCATTATTGTCAAATTCATTCTTGCGCTATGATAAGAATCGTGAATGCTTAGTTGGTGGTGGTGTGTCATTTGCTGCTGGTGATTCTTTGAAGGTTTATCCTATAAAGGTAAACTTTGAAGAGCGCAAGGTAGATTTTGCACTTGTTTCAGCAGAAGGAGCAATAAATCCACGTGCGGTTTTATCTACAGAAGGCGAGCGTCCTAATCCTATGAAGGGTGGACGTAGGCTAAAAGAAAATGGTAGAAAAGGTAAATACGCTTCAAAGTTTGAGAGTAAAAATAAGGGTTTACATAATAAGCGTGGTAAACGCCGCTAGAATGCATCAGTGGGAGCGAATACAAGCAAAACTCTTAAATAATAAAGTATTGATTGTAAATTACTCATAATTTAATTGTTGTGTCGTTGCATTTTATTCTCGGGGTGTAGCGCAGACTGGTAGCGCGTTTGGTTCGGGACCAAAAAGTCATGGGTTCAAATCCCATCACCCCGACCAAAATAATACAAATTTATAGAATTCAATGAAATTAATTTTGCTTATTAGTTTTGCTGGCGTAGCAGGAACATTGGCTAGATATTTTACAGTAAACAACAGTAAACCTAAACTTAGTAGTTAAAACCGAATTTCTATATAAATCATTTATCATTATGAATTTATTAAAATCGCGTTTTACCATCACGTGCGTCATGCTTTCTTGCTAAAAAAAAACTTGCTGAGCCACACCACACTCATCACACACGCCTACCATCCTCCTAGGCTTCCAATCTTCCTTAGGCGGGAGCCAGCGGTGGATTAGGCGTAGGATTAGCCCTTACGCTAGTTGGCTACTAATTGTTGGTTGTTTGTTGATTATTGCCTATTGTTTATGGTAGAATACTCACAAATATTTATAAATATTTGTTCTTAAAAATTCAACTATGGATAAAACAACTATGAAAGAAATCCCACAAACAGGAAAATTCGGTCACTTTAGCCCAGATGGCTTGGAGTATGTAACAACCCGCCCAGATACACCACGCCCATTCGATAACTTTATTTGGAACAAGTCAATTATCGCTAATATCCAGCAGACAGGCGTTGGATACACAGACTATCAGATCGGCACAAATGAGATGACAAAGCTCTCTACTGGTATTGGCCGTATCTGCGATTTCGACGTGTTTGGCCGTGACACATTTATGAACCGCCTAATTTACATCCGTGATAACGAGACAGGCAAGTTCTGGAATGTTGGCTGGGAGCCAGTTAAGGCAAAGTACGATAAATTTACTTGCCGCCATGGTATCGGTTACACAATTATTGAGAACTCCACTAATGGCGTAGATGCTTCTTATCGCATCTTTGCTCCACGCGGTGATGAGGCTGCTGAGTATTGGACAATCACTCTTAATACAGCAACTCCTCGTGATTTGACAGTATTCGTATATACACAGATTTCCTTCAAGTATATGTGGGGCTTTAACTCCTATGGTGATATGTTCTACCGTAACTCACAGCTTGATGAAGCTAATAACATGATGGTATTTGTTAAGCACCCATTCGTTACACCTCATAATTTCCAGACTGGCTTCCTAGCTGCTGATGTTAAGATTGATGGCTTTGATGGTAGCAAGGACTTCTTCGTTGGCCAGTACAATGCATTGAATGAGCCACGCGCTGTAATCGAAGGTAAGTGCTCAAGCTCAATTGGTAGCTCTGATTCAACAATCGCAGCTGTTCAGTTCAACCTAGGTAAGGTAGAGGGCGAGAAAAAGCTAAATCTTATCTTTGGTGTAACAGATTCTGTAGAGCATGCAGTAGATCAGAAGACACGTGCTCTAGATAATGTTGAGGCAGCATGGGAGGATATGCTAGCTGAGAAGCGTGAGATGTTTGCTCACAACTCAGTTGAGACTCCAGATGCAATGTTCAACGCAATGTTCAATGCATGGCACAAGCAGCAGGCTCGCTTTGGTGCAGAGTGGTGCCGTTGGGGCTGGATGGGCTATCGTGATATCGTTCAGCACGGTATGGGCGTTTCTTCCTTCATGCCAGAGCGCTCACGTGAAATCCTTCTAGAGGCATTCAAGTATCAGTATGAGTCTGGTCTAGCTCTACGTGGCTGGAACCCAATCGATACAAAGGAATATTCAGACTCAGCTCTATGGCTAGTGTTCTCTCTAACAGCATACTTGCGTGAGACAGGCGATAGCGATTTCTTGAATATCGTCGTTCCTTTCTACGATCAGGGTGAGGATACTGTTCTTGGCCACATTCGCCGTGCTCTTGACTTCCTAGAGCGCAACAAGGGTGTTCATAAGCTATTGCTAATCAAGTTTGGTGACTGGAATGATTCCCTAACTGGTATTGGTAAGGGCGGTAAGGGTGAGTCTGTATGGCTATCTATGGCATATGCAGAGGCTCTTAAGCAGATGCAGGAGCTATGCAAGTGGCAGGGTGATGAGGCAGCAGTTGCAGATTATGCTACACGCTATGAGAATATCAGCGAAGCAATCAATGAGCATGCTTGGGATGGCAATTGGTATGTTCGTGGCTTTGATGACGATGGTAATGCTATTGGTTCAAGCAAGTGCAGCGAAGGCTTCATCTATCTAAACGTACAGAGCTGGTCAATGATTAGCGGTGTTGCTAATGAGGAGCGTCGTGCAAAGATCTTTGCAGCAATTGATGAGAAGCTAAAGACACCTCTTGGCTATCAGCTAATGGCTTCCGCATACAAGACCTTTGATCCAGTTATCGGCCGTGTTACAGCTATGGAGCCAGGTATCTGCGAGAATGCAACAATCTACTCACATGGTAACTCATGGATGGTGCTAGCTCTATTGCGCAATAACGAGATTTCTCGTGCATGGAAGCTATACCAGGATTCAACTCCTGCATTTGGTGAGGGTGAGCTAAAGGAGAATAATCCACGCTTTGTTTATGGTAACTGCTACTTCGGTCCTGAGCACCGCAATAGCCCATACAAGATGGAGTTTAACTGGATTACTGGCTCTATCTCTTGGTTCTACAATAACCTACTTGATGAGCTACTAGGTGTTCGCCGTGAGTATAAGGGCATCAAGATTGCTCCACGTATCCCAGCAGAGTGGGATGGCTTTAAGCTAATACGTATGTTCCGTGGCAAGGTGCTTAACGTAGAGGTTAAGGGCAATGGCTCAACAGTTAAGTCTGTTGTTGTAAATGGCGAAGCAATCGAGGGTAACTTCGTTTGCGAGTGCAAGATGACAGCAGAGACCTCTATTGTTGTAGAGATGGCATAAAGTGCATAGCACTCGCGGACTAGAAAAGAATGTGGCAGGCTTTTCGCTTGTCGAGGTTGTGGTAGCATTAGCACTTTGTGTGCTAGTGCTACCTATTGCTATGTCACTTCTTTCATCAAACCTAGAACGCGTGAATTATACTGAAGAAAAACTCCATAATGCAGTGGCAGCTGCATGTATAGTAGAAACAGTAGCTGCAGAGCGTCAGCTTGATTTGGACACACCAATATCAAAGCAGCGCCAAAAAGGACAATCTTATTTGTCTATTACAGAACGCGAGCTTTCTAGTAATATTCCTTATTTGGAGCATAGTATTAAGCCAGCTGCAGATGCTCCTGTAAATATTGTGGCAAAGTATTGCTTGCCTCCAGTAATAAATCTTAATTATCAGGCATCAACAAATTTTGCTTCCTCCGTGTGGCAGGGTGAGCTTCCTTCTGTGGAAATGCTTGAAGAATGCGCTTATAGCTTTGAGGAGCTACAAAAATGAAGCGCGTGTTCCTATCTAGAAAAATCATGGCACATAGCCAAACAAGGCGTTCTGGCTTAACGCTCATTGAGCTAATTATAGCCATAAGTCTTTCGGCTGTCGTTATGGGAGCTTGTGCAGTATGTGTGTCTACCGCTGTCAAGGTATGGGGATATGTTCGTTCAAAGGATTCATCAGAAATCACTCAAGCAAGAATGATCTCGGCCTTGCAAAGAGATATTGCTTCAGCCACACTATTGAATGAAACACTATTTGATGGCGATTCATCAAAGATGTCATTTTCAAGGCTTTCACAAATTTCTTTTGCTGAGCATGGAGTAATCACAATTCCTTGCAAGGTGGAGTGGTTTCGTAATGCTTCTGGTAATTTAATTCGAAAAGAAACAGCAATTACAAATATACCTTCATTAGAGCATGAATCGGAGACAGATTTTGGTAAATGCCCAGTATTCTTGCTTAGTTATGCTGGTATACCGTTGGGAACACAAACCCAATCATTAGACACTCTCAGCGATTTGCCTAGGAAGCCAACCTATGAGTGGCAGAGTGATTGGCCAAGATATCGTTATTATCCAGCAGCAGTAAAGGTGCAACTAGAGGATTACCAGTTTCTTGCTCGCGTGATGGTCTATAGCTCTCCTGATTCTCAGGCTCCAGAGAAAGGAGTTGTTGAGAATGAATAAAAATAAGCGTAGTGGCTCAATCCTTTTGTTTGTGATAATTACTGTCAGTGTAATTATTGGCATGGTGTCGTTAACTGCTGCCTATGCATATAATCGTGCTCGTTTAATTGCTGCAGAAGAATCCCGTTATTCCTTGCGTAATAAGGCGCTTGGAGCGCTTTCACAGGTAATGTGGAATATTAATGCAGATACCAATGGCTTTGATTGTGCCGTAGAAGGCTCTATGGCTCATAGAATTATAGATGGGTGTGAAGTAACCATAGAGCCAGCAAATGCTCGCTTTAATTTCTCTAGCTTTTCAGGAAAACGCTTTGTTGAGCTTGTTCCTGCACTCGTCCCTGAAGATGTTGAAGATGCAGAGGTTGTTGCTCAAGTAATCGTAGATGAGTGGTCAAATGCGATTCAGGTTCACGGAGAACAATATACGCTTAACGCTATAGAGGAGCTCTATGGTTTTTCAAAATTAGGCGATGCAGATCCAATAATTTTTGAAAGTATTTTTAATTATTTTACTGTATATAGGTATGCTCGTGAAGATCAGAAGCTAAATTTGAATATGATTCGCTTGGATTTACTTCCATGCCTTGCTTCCGCTAATAATGTCGATGCAATGTTCGGTCTTCAAAATCGTCTAAAATTAATCCGTGAGAATGATTTGTTCTTTGTAGGTACAGATATCCCTAGCGCACAGGCAGTGCTCTCCGCAGCAAGCCAATCTCAAAGCTTTTCTGAGTCTGATATTGTTCTCCTTATGGGCCTAGCAGATAGTTTTACTGTAGCATCAGAGGATTTTTATATAACCATTGTTGCTCGCGATGCTTTTTCAAGCTACCGCATTGAATGTGTGTATGAACGCGGTACTGGCAAAATTAAGAGGTGGGTAGAGTAGCATGAAAGCAAACATTCAGCTAAAGATTATGGGCTGCCGCCTAAACCATGCAGAGGGCGCATTTATTCAAGGTGCACTTGAGCGTGCTGGCTATTCTTTCGTGACAGACTCTGCCACAACACCTGATTATGCAATCATCCATACCTGCACAATTACAGCACAGGCACAAAGGGAGGCACAGCGCTTGGTGCGTGGATACCTTCGTGCCGGTGTGCGAGGTGTGATTGTATCTGGCTGCGCTGCAAGCACAGACAAAGCACATGAATTTGAAGCAAATGGTGCCGCTAGTGTTGTTGCAAATTCTATTGGTGAAGTGCGTCATGGCGCTGATGCGGATGCTAATGCTATTGCAGATCGAGTACTTTTTGCTCTAACACATGGAGCCGTTGAAGGCGAGTATATGCCTAGCTTTGCCTCTACGCGTGCCTCTGTGAAGATTCAGGATGGCTGCAATTTCCGTTGCGCCTATTGCATTGTTCCTGATGCACGTGGAGAGCCTCGTAGCCGAGGAGTAGATGATATTCTTGCAGAATGCGATATGCTTCTCTCAAAGGGCTTTCGTGAGCTAGTTCTTACTGGTGTAAATACAATTTGCTGGCATGCAGATGGATTGAGTCTATGTGGCCTAATTAAGCGCGTTGCGGCAGATAGTAGGGTGGGACGCATTCGCCTTGGCTCAATTGAACCAAGAACCACTGAGCGCGAGCTAATTGAGCTTATGGCAGACCCATCCGCAAAGCTATGCCAAACGCTTCATTATCCTCTACAAAGTGGCTCTAATAATATTTTGAAGCTAATGCGTCGCCACTATTCTCGTGAGGAATATTGCGATGTTGTAGAAGCAGCCTTGCAGACCCTGCCACAAATAGGCTTAGGTAGTGATATTATAACAGGCTTCCCTGGAGAAACAGAGCAAGACTTCTTAGACACAGTAGATATTGTTGAACGCTTCCCATTTAGTAACCTACATGTCTTCCCATATAGTGAGCGCCCTGGTACACCAGCAGCGACCCTGCCACATTCTGTTCCTATGGATGTGCGCCGCAATCGTGCAAAGCAACTAATTGCTATTGGTGAAAGAAAGCGCCAAGAATTTGCTGCTCGTTTTGTTGGTAGTCCTGTTGAAGTGCTTGTAGAGCGGGTAGATGAACAAGGCATTGGACGAGGCTGGACAAGTGAGTATTTAGAAGCAAGAATTTCAGACTGCACACAAGCTGAGGTAGGGCGCCTAATATCTGTCGTCCCACACGAAGCAAAAGCTGATATGCTTTATGCAGCAATCAATCAAAAGTAAAGGAAAATAAAAATGGAGCGCTTAATTACATACGAAGCACTAAGAAATTTTGCTTATTCCAATGACCATATTTGCAAGGGTCCAATCAAGGGTGTTGTGCTAGATTTCTTTGGTCTTGGCGGACAGCATATGTATTCTGAGGATACATTTACAGCTCAGCAATATGCAGAGCATAATATCCTATTCGTTGTTCCATACAATAATCCATGGGCATGGATGAATAAGCAGGCTGTTGCTTATACAGATGAAATTCTAGATGTGCTTTTTGAAAAATATAACCTTCCAGAAAATACACCAGTTGTATCTACTGGCGGAAGCATGGGTGGTCAATCAGCATTGGTTTATACATACTATGCAAAGCGCACTCCAGTTGCTTGCGTAGCAAATTGTCCTGTATGTGATATGGTATTCCACTTTACAGAGCGCCCTGATCTTCCTCGCACAATCTATAGCGCATATTTTAATGAAGCTTGCTCAATGAATGAGGCGTTAGAGATGCATTCTCCTCTACACCTTGCACCAAAGCTGCCAAAGGTAAAGTACCTCATCTTCCATTGTGACGATGATAAAGCAGTCAATATCGATAGCCATTCTCGCAAGTTTGTAGATGCAATGACTGCATTAAATCACGATATATCATTCGTTGTGGTTGAAGGTAAGGGTCATTGTGATATTGGTGACGATAACTATAAAAAGTTTTTGGAATATTGCATCAACGCAATTGAAAATATTTAATTTAACAAACAAATAAAAGGAGTATTTATGGCTACATCAAAAAAACTTAAGGCAGCAATTCTTGGCTTCGGTGGTATGGGACACTGCCACGCATCTCAATATAATGCACAGAAAAATGTTAAGCTTGTGGCAGTGTGTGATATTGATCCATCAAAGTTCTTTATGGACAATGTTGAGCTAAACTTTGGTGATAGTGGTAAGACAGATGTTAAATCACTAAAGTGTTATAACTCATACGAGGAGCTAATTGCTGGAGAGCCAGACCTAGATTACATTGATATTTGTTTGCCTTCAGATTTGCATTGTGAATATGCATGCCGCGCAATGAAGGATGGCTTCCATGTGCTATGCGAAAAGCCAATGGCTCTAAATACACAGGATTGCGACAAGATGATTAAGACATCTAAGGCAACAGGTAAGCTCTTGATGGTTGCTCAGTGCTTGCGCTTTAGCGATTCCTTCAACATGATTCGCAAGTTCTATGAGAATGGCAAGTATGGAAAGCTACTTCGTTTTTCACTCCATCGTATGGGTGGCTTCCCATCTGGTTGGTTCCGTGATGTAACACGCTCTGGTGGTGCATTGATGGATTTGCACATCCATGATATCGATTTTGTTATGTACATGCTAGGCAAGCCTGATAGCCTACGTGCACGCGGTGTTATTGTTGCTAGTGGTGGTGTTGATGACCTAAGCGTTAACTTAAACTACCAGGATGGTCCAATCGTTGATGCAGAAAGCTCATGGGCTCGCGGTGGCTGGAAATGTGGTATGTCCGCTATCTTTGAAAAGGCAACTGTTGAGACTGATGGTGGTGATGTAACAATCTATCAGATGGATAAGCCAATTAAGACGCTTAAGCCAAAGAATGACAATATGTACTTTAATGAGATTGCATACTTTGCAAAATGCGTAAAGACAAATACATCCCCAGACATTGCTTCTCTTGAAAGCACACGCGAGACAATTCGTGTACTTTTGCTTGAAACAAAGTCAGCACTTGCTGGTGGTAAGCAAATTAAGCTTTAATATTTTATCAACCATGAAAAATATTATTTTAGATACAGATTGGGGTGGCGATTGCGATGATGTAGTTGCAGCACGCTTGCTTGCAAATAGCCACATAAATGGAGAAATCAACTTTATTGGTTGCATTATCAACGATTGTCGTCCATATTCTGTTCGCTCATTAGATGCATTTTTGCTTCTTTCTGGAGTTGATATCCCAATAGGTATGGATTTCAATGCAAAGGACTTTAATGACGATGGTGCTTATCAAAAGCGCATGGTCGATAATCTAAAGTCAAAATATGCAAATGAAACTGATGCCGATGATGCTGTTAAAGCATATAGAAAGCTATTGGTTGCAGCTACAGACAAGGTTGAGATTGTTGCAATTGGTTTTACCCAAGTGCTTGCAGATCTATTAGAGAGCCCTGCAGATGATATTTCTCCTTTGAGTGGTATGGAGCTGGTAAAAGAGAAGGTTGCTCATCTATGGGATATGGGAGGCCGCTGGGATGGCAAAAATCCTAGTGAATATAATTTTGTTGCTAATGCCCGCGCTATCTCGGGCTCTCACCGTATGTGCGCAAATTGGCCAACACCAATCACCTTCTTAGGTTGGGAGGTTGGTGACCCTGTTTTAACAGGTGGCAATGTTTCAGAAGAAGATCCTCTTCGTATGGCATTAATCGATTATAAATGCGAGGGTGGTCGCCCATCATGGGATCCAATGACTGCATTATTGGCTGTTATTGATAATCCAGAAGAGGCTGGCTATAGCACAGTTAGTGGCTATGCATCAGCAGAAGAGGGAACTGGTCATTGCTCATTTGTTATCGATGAAAATGGTCCTCATAGATATGTTGTTAAAAAGCATCCAGATGAGTGGTATGCAGAACAAATAAATAAGCGTATACTGTTTAAAAGCATTTAGCATCTTACATATCTATGAAGCAATGTTTTCCTCTGCCACTTGTCTCTGGTAGTCCAAATTCTGAAAAAGAAACCGTCATTTTAATTCACGGAATGATGCGTACAGGACGCAGTATGCGCCGTGTGGGGGAGTTTTTGGCACAATATGACTATAATATAGTCAATTGCTCCTATGAATCCACAAAAACGGTTAATGAGATAACAGACGAGCTTTTTGAGGCGCTTGCTCCATTTATAGAGGTCGCTCCTAAGGTGCATTTTGTAACACATTCACTTGGCGGAATTATTCTTCGTAATGCTTTCAAGGATAAGGTCCCACCAAATATGGGAAATGTTGTGATGCATGGTCCTCCTAATAAGGGGTGCCAGCATATAAACCATTTTTCTTGGCTTCCATTCTTTTCTTATATTTGGGGTAAGCCGGCAAAGGAGTTAGGCACATCACCTAAGAGTGTACCTAATCAGTTGCCACCGATAAATTTTCATTGTGGTGTGATTGCAGGTACAAAGAAGGGGACCTTAGGTTTATTACTTCCGGGACCAAATGATGGCAAGGTTACAGTTGCTAATACCTGGACAGAAGGTGTTGCAGAAAGATTGGTGCTACCACTTAATCATACCTTTATGATGAAGGATAGCGTCGCTATGGAAAATACCGCTTATTTTCTAAAGCATGGTAAATTTCTAACAACCAATCAGTAATATTATTATATATAACGATATTTTCTTATGAATAATTGGTTAGTTTTAGTTCTAATTTCAGCAACAATTCTTGGTATTTATGATATTACGCGTAAGCATGCTGTGCGGAATAATTCGGCAATATGTGTGCTTCTTCTTGCATCAATTGCAGGAGCAGTAGCATTCTCGCTTTATGTTGGTGCTACAGGACGCTTTACAGATGCAATCGCTTGCACACAAAAAGAGTTTTGGCTAATTTTCTTGAAGTCTTGTATTGTAGGTGGAAGCTGGGGCTGTGTTTATACTGCCATGCGTAAGCTTCCAATCTCGTTGGCTGCACCAGTACGCTCAACCGCTCCATTGTGGACCTTTATTGCTGCTATATTTATCTATGGAGAGGTTCCTTCATTGCTGTCAGGACTTGGAATGGCAATAATATTTATTGGATATTATGCGCTTTCAATAATAGGGCAGCTTGAGGGCTTTTCCTTTAAAAATAAATCTATGCTTTTAATTATTGCTGGTACCATTTTAGGGTCATGTGCAGCTTTGTATGATAAATACTTATTAAACCAGTTGGGCATACCGCCAATTCGTGTGCAGCTATATTTCTCATATTGCCTTGTTTTTATATATTTTGTGGCATGGTTGATTATTAACCGCATCGCTAGGGTTGATACAGCATTTTCATGGCGTTGGACAATCCCTATTACTGGGGTATTACTAATTGTTTCAGATTTAGTGTATTTCCAAGCAGTAAGCCTGCCAGATGCACAAATATCAATGATATCTTTATTACGTAGATGTAGCTGCGTAATAACCTTCGTTGCAGGAGCAATGATTTTCCGCGACAAAAATGTCGTCAAAAAATTCTATGCCTTACTAATTGTCTTACTAGGCATTCTATTACTTGCCCTCGGCAAATAATAAGGGTATGCGTGACGCACGTGATACACGTGATGGCTAGAAGTGCGAAGAAGGGACGCAGAGACGCTGAGGTCGCTGGGGTGCGCAGGGCTTGTGTGGTGGCTTGTGTGGTGGGTTCGACGGGAAACACTACCGCTTGTCGTTGCCCGAGCTTACTCCTATTGTCGTAAAGGCAACTTCCAAGCGCTAGTGTGTACGCCCACAAGAAAGTAAAGGCGCGGAGCTAGGAACAAAGTTTCGC
>JAZNPC010000047.1:0-6414 GCA_045589455.1 Kiritimatiellia bacterium | reverse complement strand
GGCACGCGAGTGCGCTCTCGCGCAGGAACAGGATTGGCAGGATTTTGCAGGATGGTCATGATTGCTTGGGTGTGTGCGTAGCGCACGACACTAGCGCTTGACGTTGGACATGGTCTTGCTCTCGTTGTCGCAAGGCCAACTTACAAGCGCTAGTGTGGGGGCAACCCATGTGCTTGTGTGATGGCGAGAAGTGCGAGGTTCAAATACACGGATACACGGATGGGTTTTTTGGGGGGCTTGTGTGGTTGGAGAGTAAAGGTTCGCAGAACGAGCGCTAGCGCGCCATGGCGGGCACTGAGTACTGCGAGACACAAAATGCGGTTGCATTTTGGCTCGCGCCTGAATGAAAGGTGGAGGAGCCATGTCACTGTCGTTCAGGGCACCTCCATCAACCGAAAGGAACACGCGCGCCCTATTGGCGCTTCAATTTTCTATTATACTGCTCCTATGATTCTGGTTTATGGTTCTTCACACCAGCGAAGAATCTCTAGCTTGCCTTCGTTCATATAGGCAATACACCAAATACGAATGGTAATATTATTAACTCTACCAACAGAGGTAATACGAAAATACTCTGAATCAACCGAAACCATATCACGAATCGAATTGTCCAATCCTTCAATTCGTTCAAAAAGGTCTTCTACACTAGTAAATGGTTTTGGTTCATCATCCTCTATTAGCTCTCGCTCCTCAATAATCGCTCTAGCTAGAATATCATCAACCTCTGGAAGGGTTCTTAAAACATCATAATCAGCAGATTGAATGTTAATTTTTCCATCGCCATAGGTCGTTAGCATGTTTTCTAGACCCGCAATAACTATGTTATTGGTTTCACTAAAGCGATTAAAATCAGATGAAAAGCGATTTTTTTGAAAATCTCCTTCAAGTGTTGCAGGATCAAATGGACCACCTGTTAGCAACACTTCACTAAAGCCTTTAACAAGCAAAAGCTCACGAACAGTGTCAACAGGACCGTTCTTTGCCTTATACGGAGGATCTAATTCGCTATAATAATCCTCTGTTTCAGCACCACTTGGATTTGATGTGTCATCGGCATCCATCCAATCCATAATTGGATCTATTATATCCTCCCAGTATTCCTCTGGCATACCAATGCTCTCAAGGAGTCTCTCCCAATCTGCCTCAGTCAACTTATTAACGTTTATTCTACCGGGCTCGGGGACAATATCCAAAATTATATATCCATCACCAATTGGTTCTACTAAACCTCTGAGAGGCATACCTTTTGCTAGCAATGCTGCAGCCTCATACCAACGATCCTCTTCATCATCCGCACTTATAGAGGCAGAAGGCGAAATCTCTTGTTGTTTTACCATCAGCATTTCTGCTATAGCAAAGCCTGATTCCGCATAATAGCGACATTTTTGACGATCACGAGCTGCTCGCATATACATTTGCTCTATCCGAGCCTCAAATGAAAATGATGAAATTATTATGGACAATACAACAATCATCACAAGTACAAGAATCAATGCAGACCCAGACTTGGACTTCATGGATGCAATGTCCCTTATCTTCATTTTTATTGGGAGGAGCTTACTAATCATTATTGTCCTCCCGCCGGAGCACCGCTAGAAGCTCCTCCACCTGATGTTCCTCCACCAGGAGCGCCACCTTCTGGGGCACCACCACCTTGAGGTCCTCTTGGCCCACCTATATAATCTGACTCATCCTTATTTCGATTGCCTGGCACTCTTTCTCTACCAGAGCCACTAGAAGAGTCAACTAAATCCCAAGATAAACTTGCCATAGGTATTTCAATTGTACGAACATACTCTGTAGGTGCTTCTTTAGCACCTTTTTGCTGAATACCTATTGTTATTTCCACCATTGTTGGAATTCGATTACTCTCTGCCCATTCATCTAACCATTCAATTTCTTCTAATGGTTCGAGAGTCTTATCTGGATCAATCATACGACAATTTAGAGACACAACCTCATCTGATAACAATATTGGTTCTACATCCTCTTCTGGATCAAATTCATCATCTAAACCAACTAATTGCCAAGCCTTAACATATATACCCTGCTCTCCACCCTCGTTGACAAAAAGCTCAACACGATGAGCCGTGCCTGCCCAAGGAACATCCTCTCCTATTAGAGAATTTCCAACTTTAACCCAAGAGATTCTATCCTCTGCGTTAGGAAACTCTCCTCCATCATCCTCAATTGTAAAGCCATATTCATAAGAAGGCTCAGTTCCCTCTGGATAATAAGCAGACCGGAGTGACATCACTATTTGCTCCATAACAGCATCGCCATGATGAGTTCTATCTGCAACAATTTTAGATTGACGCCAAATCTCAACCGATGTGCTCATTGTTGTTGACACAACACCAACCACAATGCCCAAAATTGCCACTGTTAGTAGCACTTCTATGAGGGTAAAGCCTAAACGTTTATTGACCACTGCTTGCACCCTCCTCAAAATAAACAAACTTGAAGAATTCCGCTTCTCTGCCCACACCTCCATTGCCTTGTTTAACAATTATGTGAACAAGATAAATTCCATCTTCATCCTCCTCGTCCTCGGCATCCTCATCACAAAAGCGCTCATAGGTCCAACCCTCTACGAGAGAGCTATCTGGATCAACAAGCAAATCCTCTACCGGATCTGTTTTTATAACAAATGGGTATTTTGCATCTGCTAACGCAATAACATTAGCAACACCCTGAGGAAAATCTGTCTGACGAAAGGTTTCAAGACTCATAGTAAGACATTGATACAAGCTAAAAACACAAATACCAAGAATAACGGTAGCCATTAAAACCTCAACCAACGTCATACCGCTTCTCGTTTTGTAAATAAAATTGCTTTTTCTCAATCTCATCGTAAAAGTTTTATATTCCTAATAAGATTTACCTGTACCGACAGAATTTACTTCTATAATTTGTACATTACCCTCTGAATCAGACAAGGAAAGCTTATATGGACGAACCGTTCCATTGGCCCTATAACGAATCCTTATTTCACCCGAATCAATTACAGTTCCCTCACTATTTGAAAAACCACTATAGGCAGAGCTTGAGGAAACCACATCCGAATAACCCTCAAAACGAACCTTTATGCCAACAATAGGCTGTGGGTCCGTATCTATAGCACTCTTAATCGTTGCAGAAATATCTTGTTGCATAGGCGCACCGGAAGCATCTAGCATTTCTATTTGCACACCCGTCAATCTTCCATCATCATCGTCATCATCACGAAATGATGTCTGCTCATCTCGTTCCGAACGGGAGACTGCCATACCAAAGCCTTGTGAACCGTAGCTGGAACTATAGTCTCGAGAAAATCCACCCGTTGAAGAAGCTTCTTCTGCAGAAGAAATAGAATTTGTGGTAAAATCTAATCCCTGAATTCCCATGACATTGCCCTCTGTTCTATCACGGGCTTCAACAAAAAACTCCTCTTGATCAAGCCGTATCACTAAATCAACGGGTGTTTGGTATAGCAAGGCCATGGTGCGAGCATAACGACCCGCAGCCATGATTTCACGTGCAGTAATTCCTATTTGTCCACCAGATACAACCTTTGAAAAATTTAGTGCTGCAATAGTAGCAACAACACCAAGGATAACACAGACCAATAGCAATTCTACAAGCGTAAAACCAAATTGCCCACAGGACTTGTTTTTTCCATGTGGGCATTTTTGAAAGAACTCAGTTATCACTTATTGTCTTGTTGCTGCTTTACACTTTGAATTTAAAAGATCATCAGCCGTATTCATTGCACAATCGGGACCAGAAGAACGAATTTCAAAGTAGCCACCACCTTCATTTTTGTAGCTGTACTTTTTGCCCCACTTATCTGTTAATGCGGAAACATCAAGCAATCCCTTTTGCCCATCAATCTCTTTTGTCAAATCATCCAATGAAGAAGGGAATTTACCTGTACGTATTTCGTAGGTTGTAACTGCAGATTCAATGGTTTTGATATCTGTTTGTGTTGCCTTAATACGAGCCTCCTCACCACTGCCGCTTAAATTCATAACAGCAACCGTAGCAAGCACACCAAGAATTGTAACTACGAGTAGCAATTCAACAAGTGTAAAACCGGCCTTCTTTGAATTTCTTCTTTCATCCTTTTTCATAATTCACCCCTTCCAAATCATCATTATGTGATTTTATATCGTTGTCGTTTATTTACTATTGCCCTTGAGTGGCTTTACTTAAATAGATTTTAAACAAGTCATCTGCCGTATTCATCTGCATATCAGGCCCTGCAGAGCGAACTTCAATGTCGCCATCACCTTCAATTTTAAAGCTATACTTTGTGCCCCATCTATCCGTCAAATCAGTTGCATCAAGCAGGTTTCCCCGATCATTAACTTTCTTCTTTGCCAAATCATCTATTGAGGAAGGATATTCACCCATTAAAAGTTCATAGGTCATAATTGCACCCCGAATAGTAGCAATGTCTAATTGAGTTGCTTCAATATCGTCTTCAATACGCGGCTCATTCTCTCTATTAGACCTTTGAGGATAACAACCCAACTGAAAAATAACACTTAACTGAAAAATAACACTTATTGTTAGTATGAAGGCTATTACAATCAATGATATTTTTCTAGTCATTCCCCTCTTTTTGGCATCAGACATAAACAATCAAATTAATTAGCATAGCTTAAAATACCCTTAGCAATTTCATCTGCATTATTATCAGTTAATGCGCCAAAATAATCAACGCCAGAATAGTCCTGATATTCAAGCATTGAGTTTGTTAAAGCAACTGTACGCATACCTAAAAACATTGCTGCACGAGCAGACTCTGCTGGTGTTGTTAAAACTGTGCAAGAGCGAGGAGAAACATGAATCATATTTGCAGCCTTTGCCCAAACCTCAGAGCCATAAACACCTAGATAATCCTGTTTGTCTGCCTTTAAAATTAAAGATTCATCCATTCCAAGGTCTTCAATTACCTGCTGAGCAACATTTACAGCACGTGAAGTTACAAAAACACACTTCATATCTGTTGGAAGGATTTTTTTGCAAATTGCAGAAACTAGCTTTACTGGTGTTGCATCTGCAAGAGCAGAATCTAAAGACTTCTCAATATCGGCAACAAAGTCAACTGTCTCTGTCTCTGTCTCCTTAATTAAATCTTCTGCTGTTGGGTAAATTTTTCTACCAAAAACCTTGCTAACAAACATTTCTGCAGGCATACCACAATCAACATCCTCAAGAGCCTGAAGATAAATTGATCTTAGGTTTTCTGTTAGGTTCATCAAGGAATAATCTAGATCTACGATAAAACCATTTGCACGCTTTGTTGCTGTTGCTTCTACTGCAGTATTTTCTTCTTCGGACATTTAATACCCCATTAAATAAAATTGTATATATGTGTTTTATAATTATGTGTTTTAGTAAAATTTATGTTTAAATATTACAATATTTACGGCTTTGAAGTCAATAATTGTTTGTGAGTGTGAATTTCCGGAACACGCAACTAGACGCAGAACTATAAAAACAATCAACAGCCAACAGAACTATGTTGTTCCGGCTCACGCCCCACTCCTTTCGGTTGATGGAGGTGCCTTGAACGATAGTGACAGGGCTCCTCCATCCTTTTGTCTGGTGCGAGAAAAATTGCTGTTGCAATTTTAAGGACTCGCAGTGCTCAATGACCAGATTGGCGCAGCAGCGCTCGCTTTGCGAGAACTGTCGCGTGTCAACGCGAGGCGGAGTCTTAATTGAGCTAGTGGGCGGGTTGCCTTCACCAATCGGGTGTAAATCCTTCACGACAGATGAAGGACGAGAGCCGTCCCCAGTTTTCACGGCTCCGGGGTACGAGTGGGCTCCGCTCGTACTGACTTCGGGGTGGCGGATTTTTAATGCGCCACTTACGGCGCAAGGGCGTTCATCGCCCTATGCCGTCACGGGAGACAAGGCGTTCACCGCCTTGTGGGCGGGACGAGGAACGTCCCGTAGCCCGAGGTCGCACCAGCGATGAACGCTCGGTGCGCCGTAAGTGACGGGCTGGAAGCCCGTCACCCCGCAGTCAGTGCATGCGGAAGCCCGCCTGCACCCCGGTTATGTGAGAATCGGGGACGACTGCCGCCCTCCTTGCTACGCAGGAGGGTTCACACCCGTTTCCGAGAGCAAGCCGCATTCTTGTGCGAGAGAGTTTTGCACATACGCTACGCTCAAACTGCACCGCACGCGGCGCAGCGCACAACCAAGCTTGGTGTACGCTCCGCGGCTTCCCAGACCTCCTTTCTGTCCGCCGTAGTTTTAACGTAGGTGGAAGCCTCCGCGTCTCTGCGTCCCTTTTTCGCACTTCTAGCCATCACACAAGCACATGGGTTGCCCCCACACTAGCGCTTGTAAGTTGGCCTTGCGACAACGAGAGCAAGACCATGTCCAACGTCAAGCGCTAGTGTCGTGCGCTGCGCA
>JAZNPC010000046.1:0-10769 GCA_045589455.1 Kiritimatiellia bacterium | reverse complement strand
CTTTTAGATTACTATCTTGAAAGACAAGTAGCTATGACATCAAGTATATAAAAGAAAAAAAAAAAATGGGTTGAACCGCCGTATGCCGAACGGCACGTACGGTGGTGTGAGAGGAGGAGTTAAAACTCCTCCTACTCGATTAAAGAAAATTTATGCTTTAAATATAAATGAGCGTGTTTCTCCTGCACTCATAGAAATATTAACATACTTATTTTTTGTTAATAGATTTGTATCGTTTATATTGCTCAATTTTGGATAAGCGATGCAACACAAATCGAAAGATGAATCTTTCTTTGCATATAATGTAACGTAAGCTTCGTTTTTGTTCCATGAGATAGATACATCAACCATAGATTGTGTTGCTATACCAGAAACCTCTCCGCTTTCAAAGCCCTCAGAAAGAGCAGGAAGTAATTCTATTTTTGTGCCATTAGAGAACACAAGCATTTCATAAATAGCTGCTGTGAAGCCCAAATTAGCATCTATTTGGAATGGGGCCTTGCCCGCATGGAGCATTTTTAGAGTTACGCCCATGTTGCGCCAATCGTTGTGGCTGGTGTACAAATTTGGACCCGTGCAGAAGCGAAGAAGTAAATCAAGACAACGCTTTACGCCAACGCTATCCTTTAGGCGTGCATAAATATTCGCCATATGAGACAACGACCAACCAGTTTGTGATCTTAATCCAATTACAAGGCGTTTATCAACGGCTACCTTAATTGCGTCAAATAGTGCACCACTTTCACTGTCAATTTCATAGCCCGGGAATAGAGGATAGATATGAGATTGATGTCTATGGTGATAGTTGTCTAGAAAATCCTCGTGTAGCCATTCCTTGATGGCACCATCTTCGTTAATTTCATATTCAGGAATTGCTTTAAGCATCCTTTCCCAATCAGAAATTTTATTTGTGTCTACTTGTAGAAGCTTTGCTGAGAAAATAAGATTTGTTAGTAGCTCCTTAAGTAGGGCAAAATCCATTGTTGCATTTATGGAGATGCTTAGCTTGCCTGCTCCCTCAAATGAGCCGTTGGCCTGATTCTCTGGCGAGTTAGATGGATATGATTTTAATTTACCATTACTGTCATATACATAAAAATCTTCATAAAACTCGGCACATTCTTTCATGAATGGGTATGCACGGGTCTTTAGAAACTCCTCATCCTTGGTGAAGGAGTAGTATTCAAAGTACATAGCACTAACCCAAGCAGAGCTTCCTGTCCAATATAGCACATGAGATTGAAGGTTTTTCTTTTTTCCTGTGTCATTATCCATAAATAATGGAAGTAGAAGACCCTTACAGCCATAAAGCTTTTTAGCATTTTCTCTAAAATCTGGCTTAAAGCTATCGTAAAGCTCAAAGAAAGGTAGAAGCGCTTCGCTTAATCCACCGCGACATGCTTGCCAGTATGCCATTTGGATATTTTCATTATTAAAGTATGTGCTTCCCCAGGCTGGAGAGTAATCTCCATTCCATATACCTTGTAGATTTACTGGGCAGTGGCATCCAATGGAGGAGGAAATTAGAAGATAGCGACCAAAATCGGCCATTTTTTCAATCAGTCTTGGATCTACATTGCCATCATAGCTATTTAGTAGTAGCTCTTCGGTTGTGGCATTGTCTGATTGGGAGAGGGAAAGTCTTGTTCTATTAAATAGCTCAGAGAATGCTTTTTTGTGATTTGCTAGAATTTCGTCAATATTTGAGTCAAATGTAAGAGCCTTGTCTAGTTTTTCTGCACCAATTGGTGTTTTTTCTGCACAAATAGCGAGAACTACGTGTGTTGCATTATCCACACGGATGAATTTATCTAGCTTAGCATTGCCTCCCATATTATTTTCATGGGAGTTGTCTTCGCAATTAGATACAGAGCCATCAGTAGAGATAAGCTTCACCATGCCACAATAGTGTAAATCGCTGTAGGTTTTAAAATCTGCGTATATGGCTTGATTGTAGAAATCAAATGTAGCCTCTGTTCCTCCCCATTTATCTGGGAGATCACAAAGCTCATGTTTTTCTAGAGCAAACTTGATGCAGAAAGGAATTTCTCCTTTTAGAGAGACAAAAATGGCTTTTTCTGCTTGTGAAGCAAATATTTCTCTAGTAAATTGCTTTTCTTTTTCCTTATATAATATAGAGCAAACGCCATTTTCTAGGTCTAGTTGGCGTTTATAATTTGTAAAAGCATCTTGATTTTCAAAAATTAGGCGTAAATCGAAGGCTGGGTAGAATTTGCCTCCGGACGGATGATAATCTAAACCTTTCAATATATCTATGTATAAAGAATCTGCTTTTTTGTAGTCTTTTTTGTCCATCAGGTCGCGTACCTGATTAAGAGCATATGAAATATCAGGTAGTTCGGCATTTTGGCACCAATTAAAAAGAGACTCGTGGTTTACTAAGATTCTTTCGTCGTAGACGCAACCATAGACACTGCCACCAAGGCAACCATTTCCGACTGGTGTTGCATCGTTCCATCTTGTGGCAGGGTATTTGTTTATTAAAAGCTTTTCCATAATTACTTTCTATATATATAATATAAGGATATGTAAGAATTGTATCATAATAAACAGCTAATAATCAACATACTCGGAAGAGTTTTTTCAGGAACACGGATGGTTATATCGGAGCATGGTGCTTTAGCGCCAACAAGCGTTAGCGCATTTCAAGAACACGGATGGACACGGATATAAACGGATGAGTTTGAAACCACGAATGGACACGGATGGGATGCTGGGGAACAATAAACAATCAACAGCCAAGAATCAATATACACGGATTGGGGCTGGGGGTGCTTGGTTGTTGATTGTTGAATTGTTTTTAAGAGTTTTGCTTTCAAAAAATAAAATAAAAAAAATAAAAAAATATTTTTATTTTAAATTTAAATGCATTTTTTGCTTGTTTTCGTATAAAAAATGTAGTAATATACGCCTTTCAAAAGACAGTTACTAGGTAAATTTGTTGCTTGTTACAATAAAAGTTAGCCCTTTTTATGTGGTGGGCGGCAAGTTAAAACGGTAAAAAATCGTTCTTTTCAAAACAATAGGAGAAACACCGATGAAGGTGCGTAGTTCAGTAAAAAGAGTATGCGAGCGGTGCAAGGTTGTCCGCCGCCGTGGTATTGTGCGCGTTATCTGCACAAACCCACGTCACAAACAAAGGCAGGGCTAAGGAGTAAAACGTCATGCCGAGATTAATGGGTATAGATATTCCAGATAGAAAGCGAATTGAGTATTCACTTCGTTACATACACGGAATCGGGCCAGCAAGAGCAAAGATCGTTCTTGATAAGGCTCAGATTGATCCTGCGAAGCAGGCAAATGAACTGACCGCGGATGAGATTCGTGCGATTATTTCAGCGATACAGGAATTAGGCTTCAATATTGAAGGTGACCTACGTCGCGAGGTATCACAGAACGTTCGCCGTTTGATCAGCATCGGAAGCTATCGCGGAACACGTCATCGCAGAGGTCTGCCAGTACGCGGCCAGCGCACAAAGACAAATGCTCGCACACGTAAGGGTGGCAAGCACACAGTAGGCGCAGTTCGTGACAAGGCAGCACGTAATGCAATGAAGGCAGGTAAATAACAGCTTTTAAAGGCCAATTATGTCTGAAGAAGTAGTAGAAAAAGTAGAAGAGACAAAAGCTCCAGAGACGGATGCAATGGCAATCGTTATGGGAGACGAGGGCGCAGCAGCAGCACCTGCAGCTGACGCAAAGAGCAAGAAGTCCCGCACGAAGACAATTCCAGCAGGTATTGCTCATATTACAGCATCATTCAACAACACACAGTGCTGCATCAGCGATGCACGTGGTAACGTAATTTCATGGAGCTCATCCGGTAAGGCTGGCTTCAAGGGTTCACGTAAGTCTACAGCATTCGCAGGTACAATGGTAGCACAGGAGTGTGCACGTGTGGCAATTGCTAAGGGTATGCACGAGGTTGAGATTAGAGTTCAGGGTGCAGGCGCTGGCCGTGAGTCAGCTGTTCGCGCTATCGCAACATCTGGTATGACAATCTCTGTAATCAAGGACATCACACCTGTCCCACACAATGGTTGCCGTCAGCGTAAGAGAAGGAGAGTATAATATGGCTAGATATACAGGTCCTAAGTCCAAGATTGCTCGTCGTTTCGGTGAGCCAATTTATGGCCCAGATAAGGTTCTAGATCGTCGTAATTATCAGCCAGGTATGCATGGTCAGAAGCGTCGCGCTAAGCTAACAGAATATGGTCAGCAGCTACGCGAGAAGCAGAAGGCAAAGTATATCTATGGTATGCTTGAGAAGCAGTTCCGTATTTTCTTCGAGCGCGCAAGAGCGAAGGAAGGTAACACTGGTGCATTGCTACTCCAGATGTGCGAATCTCGTTTGGACAACGTTGTATACCGCCTAGGTATTGCTCCAACACGTCCTGCAGCACGTCAGCTTGTTTCACACAAGCACATCGTTGTAGATGGTAAGGTAGTTAACGTTCCATCCTTTATTGTTCGCCCAGGTATGGTTGTTGCTGTACGTGAGAAGAATAGAGACATGGTAGCGATCGTAGACTCAATCAAGAATCCTCGCGTAGGAAAGTATGATTGGCTAGAGTGGGATGAGGCAAATATGGCTGGTACATTCACACGTATCCCAGAAATTGCTGAGATTCCTGAAAAGATCGACATGCAGACAATCGTTGAATTGTATTCACGTTAATTGTTTGATTTTTTTAATAATCCCCGTTCATCACGAGCTATTACAATTCAAATAGAGCTGATAATAGCTGTGATTAGGAAAGGATGTCAAGGATGCCTATCAGACTTAACAGATTTGAAATGCCAAAGCGCGTTGAGAAGGACAAGACAGAGCTAAAGCCAAATTTTGGCCGCTATGTTGCTGAACCTTTCGAGATTGGTTATGCGCGTACAATTGGTAATGCATTACGTAGAGTACTATTATCCTCTATCGAGGGTACAGCAATTTCTGCAGTACGTATACAGGGTGCAGAGCATGAGTTTTGCGCACTACCAGGTGTTATGGAAGATGTAACAAGCATTATTCTTTCACTTAAGAAGGTGCTAGTTAAGTCTTACACCCGCAATCCTCCTTGTATTACAATCAAGAGAAATGGTCCATGTGAGATCACTGCAGCTGATTTAGCACTAGAGGGCAGTGTTGAGGTTCTAAACCCACACCACCACATTGCAACAGTTGGCGAAGGTGCAACATTTGAAATGGATGTTTTCCTATCTATCGGCCGTGGCTTCTGCCCAGCTGAATGGGAGAGTGTTGACAAGGAAGGTAAGCGTGAGCAGCAGGTAATTGGAGTAATTCCAATTGATAGAATTTATTCACCAGTTACTCGCGTTAATTTCGAGGTTGAGAATACTCGCGTTGGTCAACGTACCGACTATGAGCGTCTAGTTCTCGAAGTAACTACAGATGGAAGAATTGATGCAGATGAGGCAATGGTTTCTGCAGCAGCAATCCTTCGCCGTCACCTAGATGTTTTTGTTGATTACAATAAGGACATTATTGAGGACGATGAGAGTGCTACAGCAGTAGTTGAGTCTGGCGATGATTTGGCAGTAAAGCTAAACATGAGCGTAAACGAGATCGAGCTCAGCGTTCGTGCAGCAAACTGCTTAAACAATGCCAATATTACAACTGTTGGTCAGCTTGCTCAAAAGACAGAGGCAGATATGCTCAAGTATCGTAACTTTGGTCGTAAGTCACTTACAGAGATCAAAGAGAAGCTTGAGGAGATGGGTCTATGCTTGGGCTACAAGTTCGATCCAGCATTGCTTCAGAAGAAGGACTGATAGATTAAAGAGTCATGTGCTGGCTGTTGAACAGTTAGCTGTAAAGGCAGCCAGTTAATAAATTTTTTAAGACAGAAAGACAATTCCATGCGTCATAGAAAACAGAATACAAAGTTTGGCAGATCAAAGTCACACAGAGCTGCTCTTGTATCAATGCTAGTTGTTGCCCTAATTAAGGACAAGTCAATCAAGACAACTGTTCAGAAGGCAAAGGTAGCACGCCAGGCAGCTGAAAAGATGGTTACACTTGCTCGTAAGGGCACAGTGGCATCTCGTCGTCTTGCAGCAGCACGCTTGCATGATGAGGGTGCAGTTGCTAAGCTATTCTCAGAGATCGTTCCAATGCAGGAAGGTCGCCCATGCGGCTTTACTCGTATTGTTAAGGTCGGTCAGCGTTCAAGCGACGGAGCAGAGATGGCTATTTTAGCTTGGGTTCAGGAAAAGTATGAGCCTAAAGCACCAGCTGCAGAGCCTGCTGTAGAAGCTTAATTGTTCGATACAAAGAACAAACATAATTATAATAAAACCGCGGTTGCTAAAGCATCCGCGGTTTTTTTATATGCTAGTATGAGTGTTTGTATTATTTATTTATGCACCGAATACAACATCTAGAACCATCATAATTAGAAAACCACCAAGCACACTTATAGTTGCTTTGTGGGAGTGACTGTTTAAGTGCGCTTCTGGAATTAACTCTTCTACAACAACATACATCATTGCTCCTGCCGCAAATGCAAGTAGCCATGGCATTATAGGCAAAATCCATGCAGAAATTAAAACAACACCAATACCAAATATAGGTTCTACAATACCAGATAGCGCTCCCCACATAAATGCCTTGCGTTTACTTGATCCTTCCTTGTAAAGAGGAAGCGAAACAGCTGCACCCTCAGGGAAGTTTTGTAAGCCCATACCTATTGCTAATGCAAATGCTCCTGCATAGTTACCTGCTGCTTCTCCTCCTATTTGCTGTGCGGCTACAGCATATGACAATCCAACGGCCATACCCTCAGGAATATTATGTAGTGTTACAGCAAACATTAATAGAGTAGAACGTTTAAAGTTAGAAGGCAAGCCCTCTATTTCATTTTCTGATGGATGTAGATGTGGTAGCAAATTATCTAATAGTAACATAAATAAAATGCCCAAAACGAATCCCCCGGCAGCTGGAATCCACCCAAGCGCACCACCCATGCTTTCTTCTCCTGCTTCAAGAGCAGGAATGAGTAGTGACCAAACAGATGCCGCAATCATTACTCCTGCAGCAAATCCTAAGAACATCGTTTGGCTTTGAGAACTACGGTTCTTAAATACAAATACCATAGCGGCACCAACGGCTGTCATGAAAAAAACAAAACCAGTACCGATGCAAGTTTTAATTAATGCATCCAACATAATATTTTAGCCTCCCCCTTTTTTGAATAAACTAATAATATTCTGATGCTTACTACTTGCTTTAAAATTAATTGCCTCGTTTAATTAAATAAGCACCTAAACCAATACATATAAATACCGGGATTATTACAACGAAATGTGCAATATCAGCAAATTCTGTTTCATTCTTTGAAAGCGATTGTCCAAGTATCGCAAAAAGATAAAAGAATCCTGCAACAACAAAGCTTAGTGATAATCCAATAGCAGACTCTTTTCTGTGCTGTTTGATACCAAGAGGTATACCGATCAAAACAAAGCAAAAACAAGAAAATGCAAGCGCATAACGACTATATAATTCAACCTTTGACCGAATATATGTTTTTCTTTTATCTAAATCCTTATTTTCGCTTTCAAACATGTCATATAATTCTATATCACCAACAAGCTGCCAGGATGGTTTATCCTTTGGTCTTCGTTTAATTTCTTTGTTTTTGTCACCCTCTTCGACAATTGATAATTCAAATGGAAGAGAAGAAGCAACAACACTAGTCATGTCCTTTGTGCCACTAGCAGAAAATGTGTTTATAACAACATCAAACAAATTAATGCGCAGAATACTATTGTTCTCTTCTGCAGTCATAATTGCTCGTTTAGCTTCAATTACTCGTCTAGCTTCATTTTCGAGGGGTTCGACAATTCTAATATCGGTAAGGTGTTTTCCGTCTCTCTCTCCAACATAGATTGAAACACCACCACCAAATTCTTCACTGGTTATATTTTTTCCTGGTTCAATTAATGCGGCAACCTCGTTAACACCAATTGCATTTCGATTGGTCTTTCTAGAAAAAGAACTTTCTGGAGAAATGTTGTTGTTGAGATATAAACAAAATATAGAAAAGAATAGGGCCAACAACAATGGCATGCGCATAATATTAAAAAGACTTACTCCGCATGCACGCATAGCCATAATTTCACTATCTGATGATAATCTACCAAAAACAAGTAGTGAACAAATTAACAATGAAATAGGAATGGAGTAGGAAAGGGTAAAAGGGAAGCCACCCCAAATAAATTTCCAAACAATCTCTAAAGAAGCTCCTCGAGAGATAAGACTTACTGCTTTAAAAATAAGACCAACAGACATGACAAAGCTTAAAACAACTAATGCCATGAAAAATGTGAGCAGGAATTGATTTGAAATATATTTATTAAGGGTGTTCATTTAGCTTTAATTATGGATAAAAATGGCGGTGGTACAAACTATTGCACCCCGCCATCTAAGTAAACTTTTTATTCAGATTTACTGAAATAAGTAATGCCTAATTATTTAGAAGGGTTTACATACTTTTCTTTGCCATTGATTCCAGAGATATAAACCTCCACACGGCGATTCTCAGGATTACCCAACTCAGGATCGTTTTCTGCCTTTGGATGTCTATAACCATAACCAACAAATTCTAGGCTTTCTGCAGGAACGCCCTTTTGAATTAAGTATGTATATACTGCCTTAGCACGACGAGTGGAAAGCTTCTCATTGTGGCTGCGGCTAGACTTTGCACGTTTATCTGCATGACCTTCAATAACTGCTGTTGAACCAGGGTTCTCTAGCATTGCCTGAGCAACTCTGTCAATCTGAGCATAAAATTCTGGTTTGATAACATCATCATCTGTGTCAAAGTTAATCTTTAACTCAAACATCAAAATATCATCGCTACCTTCTAGAGGATCTGTTTCATCATAAATAACCTCGTGACCATCACGAACACCACCATTATCGGTGTCTGGGTTTAGAGGATCTGTCTTATATTCACGAACCTCTGCTCCGTCAGATAGAAAATCATAATCTGTATCTGGGTTTAGAGGGTTTGTCTTATATGTTTTTACCTCTTCACCATCAGTTAGACCATCATTATCAGAGTCCTTGATTAGTGGATATGTCTTGTGTGTGAAAACTTCTTCCCCATCAGTTAGACCATCACCATCTGTGTCTGGATTATTAGGGTCTGTTTCTGTCTTTACAACTTCTTCGCCATCCTTTAGACCATCACCGTCAGTGTCTGGGTTTAGAGGATCTGTCTTGTATTTCTTAACCTCGTCACCATCAATTAGACCATCACCATCGGTGTCAGGTACTAGAGGCTTTGTTTTATATTTTAAAACCTCTTCACCATCTGTTAGACCATCATTATCTGTGTCTGGATTGTTTGGATCTGTTCCATATATATCCATCTCATCAATATCTGATAGACCATCACCATCAGAGTCAGTTAATAGAGAGAATGTTGGATCCTGCGCAATTTTATCTGCACTCCAGCGCCATACAACGCCAATGTCTGCAGTCATATTAAATTCTGTGTTGTAGCCAGCCAAGTTAATACGAGCATCAGCACGTAAACTCCATGTGTCGCTTAGATGATACATAACACCACCACCACCGCGCATTGTAAAGCTTGTAGCTCCATCACCAGTAATGTCCTCACCATAAAGTGTGGCACCAGCACCGAAGGTTAGATATGGGTCTAGACGCTCTAAGCGTGTAAAGTGAAATAGGGCATCAACGTAAAATTGAGCCATATATGTATCGCCAAAGTGAGTGTCTCCCTTTGAATAAGAATTACCTTCTGGCATATCGATCCAATTACCAGCATCATCCTTACCTGTTTTACCACCCATGTTTTCATCAAGTGTTGGAGCAAAAATAACACTTGCTTCAATTGTCCACCACTCGTTGTATTCATAGCCTATACGACCAGTAATAAACATACCATCCTCAAGGCCTTCATCGCCTTCAAAGTTGGTAAAACCGATGCCAGGGCTAAAATACCATTTACCAAATTCTTGCTCTTGAGCAGCTGCATCGTCTGCAATTGCTGGCATTGCTAGCATAGCAGTTACAGCTAGTGCTGATAAACCAATTTTTTTCACTAATTTATCCTCCGAAATAATTTAACTTTGATTGTTTTGTTAATATAGGGTAATTACTTTATTTACTTCTCAATAATCTTAACATATTATTAATGGTCCGTTCAAGGAAAATACCCTAAAAAACTTACCTATATATCAAAATTCTTTAATCTCCCCCCAAAAAATAATGCAATAAAAAGAAAAGAGTCAAAACAATAAAATTTCTTCTTGAAATAGACTAAAAACTTAAAACAAACGTTTGAAGAAATATTGTGTGGCGTAAATTGCAAGATTAAATGCACGATTTTTTATTCCTCTGTTAACAATCTTCTGTAGATGCAGGGGGAATGTAAACTCCATACACTTCTTTAAGCATTTGTCTAGCAGATTTTCCTCCGAATTTTCGTCTAGGATAATCGTTCACAAAGTCATTAATTTTCATGAGTTGTTTCTGTGATATGGAAGATAATTTTCCATGTCCAATAAATCTTCTAATTATAGCGTGATTTCTTTCGTTTCTAGCTCTTTGATTGCTGCAATACGAGTCGGCATAAAAGACCCGAGTTTTATACTTAATTTTCCCATTTTTACACTTCCTTCCTTTTCTACCTTTTCTTACAATTTCTTCTAATCGTTTTACATTAGACATTGCAGAACCATTATCAAATGTAATAGTGTTGATTGGA
>JAZNPC010000045.1:0-6014 GCA_045589455.1 Kiritimatiellia bacterium | reverse complement strand
GCCTTTTAGATTACTATCTTGAAAGACAAGTAGCTATGACATCAAGTATATAAAAGAAAAAAAATGGGTTGAACCGCCGTATGCCGAACGGCACGTACGGTGGTGTGAGAGGAGGAGTTAAAACTCCTCCTACTCGATTTTTTTAAAAGTATTGTTTTTTTGCTTTAGCTAATTTCCATTATATGATACAATCATATAATCATTTTTCAAAAGCATTGGGACGTTGGTCTGTCAAACCAAGTGTGACTAATGCAATAATCATGGAAGGCTTATTATGAGCAAATTCACTCAAACCCATGTTTTCACATCCGAGGCCGTTTCAGAGGGCCATCCAGATAAGGTTTGTGATCAGATTTCTGATGCAATCCTAGATGCTTGCTTAGCAGAGGATCCAGAGTCCCATGTAGCATGTGAAACAGCAGCAGGTCATAACCTAGTTGTAAATCTAGGTGAAATCACTTGTGCAGGTCACCATCTTGTAAATTACGAGCAGATTGCTCGCGATGTAGTTAAAGACATTGGCTATGATGACCCATCAGAGGGCTTTAGCTATGACACATTCAAGTATATCTCAGCAATTCATGGTCAGTCACCTGATATCAATCAGGGTGTTTCTCGTGGTGGCGATGATATCCAAGGCGCTGGTGACCAAGGTATGATGTTCGGCTATGCTTCAAATGCAACAGCTGAATTTATGCCAACCTCTGCAGTGCTTTCACACAAGCTAATCTCACGCCTAACAGAGCTACGTCATGCAGGAGAAATCCCTTACTTGCGTCCTGATGCAAAGAGCCAGGTAAGCGTACTTCATGAGAATGGCAAGCCAAAGGCAATCACAACAGTTGTTATTTCTCACCAGACACGCGGTGTTGACCTAGAGCAGATTCGTAAGGACCTAATTGAGGTTGCAAAGGATACGCTTGATTACACAGGTCTAATTACAGCAGGCACACAATTCCTAATTAACCCAACAGGTAAATTTGAGATTGGTGGTCCATGTGGTGACTCTGGTCTAACAGGCCGTAAGATTATCGTTGATACCTATGGTGGTGTTGCTGCTCATGGTGGTGGCGCATTCTCTGGTAAGGATCCATCAAAGGTAGACCGCTCAGCTGCTTATTATGCACGCTATGCTGCAAAGAATATTGTTGCAGCAGGTCTTGCAGAGCGTTGTGAAATCCAGGTTTCTTATGCAATCGGTGTTGCACGCCCAACAAGCATCAATGTTTCCTTCTATGGAACAGGTAATGTTTCTGAGGAGCGTATGGCTGAGTTCTTGAAGTCAGGCGATGTATTTGACTTCCGCCCAGGTATGCTAATTAAAGCACTTGGCTTGAAGACACCAAAGGGCTGGAGCTACCGCGAGAGCACAAATGGTTGCCACTTCGGTCGCAACCAATTCCCATGGGAAAAGCTTGATAAGGTAGAAGCTATTAAGGCTGCCTTTTAAGCAAAGGTAGCCAACAATCAACAGCCTAGAATCAATAAACAACAATTTGTTCCGTGCCTGCGCATTTTTGCGTAGGTTGTTATAAGAAGAAGAGGAAGATTTATGGAATACCAAGTAAAAGATATCTCATTAGCAGAGTGGGGCAGAGAAGAAATTAAGATGGCTGAGCATGAAATGCCAGGCTTGATGGCAACCCGTGCAAAGTATGGCCCTCAGAAGCCACTAGCTGGTGCTCGTATCTCTGGTAGCCTTCACATGACAATTCAGACCGCAGTTCTTATTGAGACACTCCGTGAGCTAGGTGCTGAGCTACGTTGGGCTTCCTGCAATATCTTCTCCACACAGGATCAGGCAGCTGCAGCAATCGCTGCAAGTGGCACACCTGTATTTGCTTGGAAGGGCGAGACTCTTCGCGAGTATTGGGATTGCACAATCAAGGCTCTAACCTGGAAGAAAGAGGATGGCACTCTTGTTGGTCCAGACCTAATTGTTGATGATGGTGGCGATGCAACTCTTCTTCTTCACCTAGGTTATGCTTGTGAGAAGGATGCTTCTCTTCTAGATAAGGCTCCTGAGAGCGAGGACGAAAAGTATTTGATGGAAGTAATTAAGGAGCGTATTGCAGAAGACAATGGCTTCTTTGCTCGCGCAATTGCTGGCTGGAAGGGTGTTTCTGAGGAGACAACTACAGGCGTACACCGCCTTTACAAGATGGCAGCAGAGGGCTCCCTACTTGTTCCTGCAATCAATGTTAATGACTCAGTAACAAAGTCAAAGTTTGATAATATCTATGGCTGCCGTGAGTCTCTAGTAGATGGCATCAAGCGTGCAACAGATGTTATGGTTGCAGGTAAGATTGCTTTTGTTTGTGGCTTTGGTGATGTTGGTAAGGGCTGCTCAGAGATTTTGAAGAATCACCGCGCTCAGGTATGGTGCTCAGAGGTGGATCCAATTTGTGCACTTCAGGCTTGCATGGCAGGCTACAAGGTAACCACAGTTGAGGATGCTCTTCCATATGCTGATATTTATGTAACCACAACAGGTAACTGCGATATCATCACAGCAGAGCATATGTCAAAGATGAAGGACCAAGCAATTGTTTGCAACATTGGTCACTTTGATAATGAAATCCGCGTAGCAGATTTAAAGAAATGGCCAGGAATCGAGCATAAGCAGATTAAGCCACAGCTAGATAAATACACCTTCCCTGATGGGCACTGCATTTATTTGTTGGCAGAGGGTCGCCTAGTAAATCTTGGCTGTGCAACAGGTCACCCAAGCTTTGTTATGTCCTGCTCATTCACAAACCAGACACTTGCCCAGATTGATTTGTGGCAGGGTGGCCGTGAGCCAGGCGTATATGTAATCGATAAGAAGCTTGATGAGGAGGTTGCTCGTTTGCATCTTGATAAGCTTGGTGCAAAGCTAACAACACTTACTCAGAAGCAGGCTGATTACATTGGTGTACCAGTTGATGGTCCTTTCAAGGCTGATGCATATCGCTACTAATTTCCAACAATAATTTTTTCTGGTGACCTGCGATGTTTTCTATTCAGGATGTATGTGCTTGGACAAATGGAGTAGTAGATAATGCTCCTGGAATTGTTCCAAACGAGGTGCTTCTTGATGGAATTGAGACAGATACACGCATGCCATTAACTGGAAAGCTATTTGTTGCATTAAAGGGTGCTGCCTTTGATGGCAATCGCTTTGCAGAGGCAGCATTAAAGGCTGGCGCAAAGGCTGCTTTACTTGATGAAACGGCTGAGTTTGTAGGAGATGCCACCTCAATTGTTATTCGTGTAAAGGATACACATAAGGCATTAACAAAGCTAGCCAAAGGCTGGTGTGGCAGAGTCTCCCCTTGGATTGTTGGTTTAACAGGAAGTGTTGGCAAAACCACAGTAAAAGAAATTACTGCTGCATTTCTAGGAACAGCAGAGCCAACCTATAAAACTCCTGGCAATTGGAATAACTTTTTTGGTGTACCAAAGAGCCTTCTAGCAATGCCAAAGGGCACCAAGTGTGGTGTATTAGAGACAGGCACAAATCATCCTGGTGAAATTGCTCCATTAGCAGAATTGCTTTGCCCAGCTGCAGCAATTCTAACTAATATCGCACCCTGCCACATAGAGAATTTCCCTGAGGATGGGCTAGTAGGAATTGCTAATGAAAAAGCAGATTTACTTAGAGCAGTGCCCGCTAATGGCTTTGTTGTGCTAGATAAAAATGGCGATTTCTTTGATTATCTCAGTAAGCAAGTTCAAGCACGTGTTGTTTCTGTTAGTGGCATAGTAGGTGATGCTTCTGCAGATTACTATGCCACAGCCTTTGACTCTGCCACAGGTGAGGTAACAGTCTGCTGTAATCGTGATGGCGAGCAGGTTGTGCTTCCTACAGGCTTAGTTGGAGAGCATCAGCTTGTAAATATTCTTCAAGGAGCTGCTACAGCTCACGAATATGGAATACCATTGGAAAAGCTTGTGGCAGCGTGTCCAATCAAGTCAGATGCCAAGATGCGCTGGGAGAAGCAGGATAAGGATGGCTATCATTGGATTAATGATGCCTATAATGCTAATCCGCTTTCTATGAGTAAGGCAGTAGAAACCTTTGCCAAGGTTCCTGCGTCAAGTAGAAAAATTGTTGTACTTGGTGATATGTTTGAGCTAGGTGTAGATGCCCCTCAATTCCATCGACAGGTAGGTGAAGCTGTTGGCAAAAATGCAGCAAGCTTCGATTTGTTTGTGGCAATTGGTTCTTGCTCAATGGAGCACATGATTGCTGGTGCAATAGCGGCAGGTATGTCAAAGTCTCAAGTTATTGGTTTTGCTACAGTTCAAGAAGCTCGTGCAGCTCTTCATTCAAGCCTTCTTCAGAAAGGGGATACCGTTTTGATTAAAGCATCTCGTGGAATGGCGCTTGAAGCCTTGCAATAAACGAGAATCCTATGTGCAAGGCTCTTAAGACAACAGCTAATAAGCAAGTGTCATAAGAGTTTCTTTTTTTTAGTGAGTGTTTAATATGAAAAGAATTTCATCAATTTTAATTGCCAGTTTAGCAGGTGCAGTATTTGCAGCAAATGGGGTAGAACTAGAAGAAAAAGCTTCTGTTGATTTTCGTTATGGAGCTGATTTACGCTTGCGTCAAGAGGCATTCGATAATATTCCAATAATGCCAGGTGGAGTTACTAGAGGCGGAAATAATAACTATTTTCGTATTCGTCCACGTGTTTGGGGTGGAATTGATTTTTATGATTTAAATACATCCTTTGATATTCGTTTAATTAATGAGTTTCGTCATAAGAATGTTGGTCAAGAATCATATAAATTTCCTGATGAGCTAGTCATTGATAATCTCTATCTAACTTTCACAGATTGGTTTGGTGAAGGCTCAAAGCTTCGTATTGGCCGCCAAGATGCAATGCTAGGCAGTGGTAGACTATTTGCAGATGGCACAGCAAAGGATGGTTCTCGTAGCTCATATTTTGATGGTGTTCGTTTAACTCTTCCAATAGCAGAAAAGCGTACATTAGATATTTTTGGATTTTATACCCAATGTGAGGATGATCTAGCAATTGGTCATGAGCATCGTGATGTAACAGGCTATGCTGGCGGGTATAATTCAATGGATGAAGCAGCTGCAGGCGTTTTTTATTCAGACAAGGCAATAGACTCTTGCGAATATGGTATTTACTATGTGTGGAAGCATGATACTGCATGGGTAAATGCAAAGGGTGAGCGTCAAGAAAATGAGGATATTCATACAGCAGGCTTTTATTTAAAGCCAAAGTTTTCTGACGAAACATCTGCAGATTTAGAGCTGGCTTATCAATATGGTGAGTCAACAGATTATGACCGTAATGCCTTATTTGCTTGTGGTGGCTTGAAATATACAATTGACCCAGTAGCGGGCTTTTATGTATCAGCAAATGCTGTTTATATGAGTGGAGATGACTCCGATACCACAGCTGAGCGAGAGGATTTTAATATTCTATTTGGTCGCTATCCATGGATAAGTGAGCTAATGATTTTTGCATTTGATGGTGATGGAGTAGGAACATGGAACAATTTGGTGCAGTGCTATTTAGAAACAGGCTATACCTTTGAAAACAAGCATAAAATTAGGCTAACAGCAGGACCATTATTTGCAGAAGAAAAGAATGGTGCAGGGGGTGGTTCAGAGCGAGGTTGGCTAGGTACAGCAAAATATTCCTTCCCATTGCTAGAAAATGTTAATTGCTATGTTTTAGGAGAGGTTCTTGATCCAGGCGACTATTATAATTCAGGTAAGACAGCATATTTCCTTCGTTGGGAAATACTGCTTAGATTTTAGAATGCTACAGCAATTAACAATCATTCCATTTTGTTGGATGTTGTATATTGGTTTTACCATAAAAACAAAAAAGGTGAGCGGGTTCGCTCACCTTTTTTTATGTATGACGGGCATGTCATAGTTCTATGGTGAAAGTCCAACGGGGGGTAGTTACCGACCAACCCAATAGCGACTCCCAAGGTTTATGTTGCGAGGCATAGGCGAGAAGAAGGGATAGCGAAATCGTAGCCTA
>JAZNPC010000044.1:0-39407 GCA_045589455.1 Kiritimatiellia bacterium | reverse complement strand
TTGAAAAAAATTATTTTAAATTACTTTCCTTTGTCTTCTGGAAAGAAAGAATTTACCTCTAAAAATATGGAGAAAATAATTAAAAAATTACAAAGAAAAGAGGCTGCCACAAAACATTGAGTTTTGCAACAGCCTCTTTTTTGTTTTCTATTAGGGGGGAATTAACGACCCAAAGTTGTTGTGCTACCTACTGATCGGCCCGTTCCGTCGTAATGATGTGTGGTATTTCCTAATGTTGTAGATGAGCCTGCCGAACGACCTGTGCCATCATAATGATGTGTGGTATTTCCTAATGTTGTAGAGCTTCCTATTGATTTACCCGTGCCATCGTAATGATGTGTGGTATTTCCAATGGTTGTAGAGCTTCCTATTGATTTGCCCGTGCCATCATAATAATACGTGGTATTACCTATTGTTGTGGCACTACCAGCATGCCTACCACTACCATTGTAATAATATTGCGTCTGAGCAAAAGCACCAAATGTAAAACAAAAAATAACAAATAAAATATTTAATCTTTTCATCTAAACACCTCTTCAAAATTTTACTATCTTATGTGATTGACTTTTTTGTGGTTTTATATTACAGCATAAAAAAAATGAAATCAAGGGGCAAAAAAATTACTCTTAAAAGAATAAGAACTAGTATAAAATAAAAATTTTATTTTTTACTTGATTTATACAGTCCAGATGTGATAAATTATGTCCCGTTTTAGCGCTCGTCGCCCAATTGGATAGAGCATCTGACTACGGATCAGAAGGTTGCAGGTTCGAATCCTGCCGAGCGCGCCATTTTCGCTAATTTATTGCGGGATGGAGCAGCCCGGTCAGCTCGTCAGGCTCATAACCTGAAGGTCATTGGTTCGAATCCAATTCCCGCTACCATTTAAAAAGTAAAGCCAGTCTTTTGACTGGCTTTTTTGATTTAAATTAGTTTATTAATTAATCCATTACATTAATTGTTGTTATTTAAGGCTTGAACCAAGCGTAATCTTAGTGTAGTGCGCCTGTTTTGAACAACAAAATTGCGAATTGCTCGCGATACTGCAGGCGGTTCACCAAGCACACATACAAGCTTCTTACCGCGAGTAATTGCGGTATATAATAAATTACGCTGTAATAGTACGTAATGTTGATTACTTAGCACAACAATTACAACAGGATATTCACTACCCTGCGATTTATGAATTGAAGTTGCATATGCATGCATAAGTTCATCTAAATCTATCAAATTATAATCAACAATATGTCCATCGAAATCAACTGTAAGCTTATTTTCTTCTAAATCAACACCATTAATAAAGCCTATATCTCCATTAAAGACATCCTTATCATAATTATTACGTATCTGCATTACTCTATCACCGACACGAAAATAATGCCCTAGCTTTTGTAAGGCTGGCCCACGTGGATTAAGAACTTCTTGAAGAACACTATTTAAGTTCTCCGCACCAAGAGTATTCTTTCGCATCGGTGTGAGCACTTGAATATCCTCTAAAGGAGACACACCAAAGCGCATAGGAATTCGATTTGTTACTAACTCTCGAAGCATTGATACTGTGCGCTCCGAATCTGTACATTTAATATAGAAGAAATCCGTGTCATGCCAATCAGATGGCTGTGGCTCAAATGGCTTACCTTGATTTACATTGTGAGCATTTTGGATAATGGCACCACCCTTCTGCTGACGAAAGATGACATCTAGCTTTGTACAAGGAATTAGCCCAGAATCGATAAAATCTCTTAAAACATTACCTGGTCCTACACTAGGAAGCTGATCTATATCACCTACAAACACCATAATTGCATGTGGTGGAATTGCCGAGAGAAAATCTGCCGCTAATAGAATATCAATCATTGAGGATTCATCGAGGATAAAAACATCACCCTCTAGTTTATTTGTGGCATCAAATTCAAACTTATCCTTCTGAGGGTTATATTTTAAAAGGCGATGAATTGTACTTGCCTTTCTTTGAGTAGATTCGGACATTCTGCGTGCTGCTCGGCCAGTTGGCGCAACTAGACAAATCTTAGCCTTTTTCGCAGACCAAATATCACATAAAACACGGATAATTGTTGTCTTACCTACACCTGGTCCACCAGTAATAATTGAAACCTTTGAACCCAATGCCATTCCCAAAGCATTGTGTTGCATAACAGAAAGCTCTAAACCACAACGCTTTGACGCCCATTTGATAGCTGCATCAATATCAATATTTCCAAATGGGGAACGAGCAGATAAGAGCTGAGACACATACTCTGCCACACGAGTCTCTGCAATGTACAAATCTCTCAAATAAAGCTTTCCATCATTATGTATAAGCTGTCCCTTTGAAACAAGCTCAGAAAGCGCCTCAACAAGTATCTCCATTGGAATGGCTAAATAAGCCTCTGCCTTAAGCAAAAGCTCTGGCTCCTCGCAATAAATGTGCCCTTCCTCCTCTGCCTCCATGCTAAGCACATAAAATATGCCTGCAGCGGCACGTAGTGGAGAATTCTTTTCTATACCCATATTTAAGGCTATGGCGTCAGCTTTTTTAAAGCCTATACCCCAAACATCATAGCAAAGACGATATGGATTTTCACGAACAAGAGCCTCAGTATTATCGCCATATTTTTTATAAATTCTTGCTGCAGTGCCTGCACCAATACCACTAGCCTGAAGGAAAATCATAACATCACGCATTCCAACCTGCTCATCCCAGGATTTTTTTATGCGTTGACGAGTAAGCTTGCCAATACCAGGGATCTCCTCTAGCCTTGCAGAATGATGCGAAAGAACATCTAGTGTTTCTGCACCAAAGTGGTCAACAATGCGCTTCGCATTAACTGGGCCTACGCCACGAATAACTCCACTTGATAGGAATCTAATAATACCCGCGGGAGAAGATGGAGATGAATGTGTAATTGATGTTGCACTAAACTGAAGCCCATACTGCTCATGGCGAATCCAACGACCAACAGCCTTAATGCTTTCTCCATCCCAAATGGTCATGCATTTGCCAACAACTGTAACCTCGCGGAGTCCATTCACTCCTGCCCCATCAAGACGCAGCTGAAGAACGGTATAATGATTGTCATCGCTATGAAAAGTAACCCTTTCAACCGTGCCTGTAATTGTGGTCTCTTCACCTGTTATTTGGACGGCGCGAGCGCGCTCCCCAGTAGCACTAGTTGCTGGATTCTTATTTCGTTTTCGATACTTATATTTTTCTCTATCATCTGACATATGCTATTTCTCCTCTTTGTGTAATTAATCAATGCGAATAAGTAAAATCAAAATAAATATGCTAATAGAAAAATGTTATCCATTTGCTCGAATGCGTTTTGCAAGAAGGAAAATATCCTTAATTTGCTGTGAAGAGTATGCTTTTTTCCAGCGCTTATTGAAATCTGGATCAAGAATTGCTTGAGCAATCATCGCCAAGCTGTGAATGTGACGATTCTTTTCATCTGGAGAACAAATTAGAAAAACAGCTGTTTCTACAGGCAATGCATCGCGCGTAAAATTAACGCCCTTTTCAACCTTTACTATTAGCATTGCAAATAGATTCTTCTCTGATGGAAGAGTTATATGTGGCACTGCTACACCAGGAGCAATAATTGTACTTGCCATGCGCTCTCGTTTTATTAGAAGAGAATGTAATTCTCGAGCGGATAGCTGTGTGTGTTTGGCAAATTGATCTGCAGCAATTCCAAACAACTCTCTAACAGAACGGCAATTCTTTAGAACCAAAGCTGGTGATTTTTCAACTGCTTCGTCAAATACATCTGTTACAATTTCATCACGTGAACGCACGATATCGCGTAGCTCTCGCTCTAATTCACTAGTAACTATTTCGTTTTGTGTGAGGCGACCAAGTAGATGAGTAAATGCTGTATCACGACGTACGTTTCTGCCGTAAATATAATATAAAATTACGCTACCTGTTATAATTAGTAGTGACAAATAGATTGAAATATCATCCATTCGGAGAATTAATAAGCTAAACAATAAAATACTCATAAATGGTACTACTGGATATAGTGGTGTTCTAAAGGATGGACGATAATTTAGTACACCGCTCTCACGCAAGATAAGAACCGCTGCATTTGTTAAAATATAAGAAAGAATAACCACTGTTGATGCAACTTTTACTAATGTTTCTAGCCCCATAAATTGAACAGCAACCATAAAGCCACCAGTTAATAAGAGCGCAGGTACAGGGATTGCATTCTTTCCCATCACGGAAGAAAACCGTTTTGGCATCAATCCATCACGAGCAAGAGCGACTGGATAACGAGCTGCTCCCATAATTCCTGCATTACCAGTAGTAATGAAAGCAAGCATTGCACCTAAGGTTAATATCCAATAGCCCCAACCACCATAATACATCTTTGCGGCTTGAGCAAGAGGCTCTTTAGAAACCTTAAGCTCCTCTGCAGGAACAACACCAATTGTTACGTACATCAATAATCCATAAAGAATTGTAACAACCACAAGCCCCCACAAAATTCCTAAAGGCAGACTTCGCCCTGGTTGACGAACCTCCTCTGCAACACTAATTACGCCGAGCAAACCACCAAAAGCAACAAAAATGAAGCCCGCCTCTTTGAAAATATCAATGACATTTTTGCCTTCAATAAACATTGTTTTTAACCATTCTGTCTGAACATGAGGGAGGCCAAAAAACCCATATGCGACCATAATAGCAAGAAGGAAAAACACCATAACACGCTCTGCCCAGGCTGCTGCTGCAGTACTCAGCAAATTTATTATCAAGAAAAATATCGTAATAAAAACACCACACCATACAGGATTTATTGATGGCACATAAATGTGAATAATTTGACTCATGCCATAAATAGCAAAGGCACTTTTAAGTGACAATGCGGACCAATTAAGCACACCAGAAATTGTTCCTGCTAGTGGCCCTAAACTCCGTGTGGTAAAATAATAGATGCCTCCAGCTCGTGGCATTGCTGTAGCTAATTCAAGAACAGCAAGAATACCTAAGGTTGCTAATAAACCACCTACGATATATGAAAATATAATTGCTGGACCAATGTGTTTAAAAGCGACACCTGGCAACAAGAAAATACCTGCAGAAATCATAGCACCTACGGCTATACAAAAAACATCCACCAAACCGAGGGTCTTTTTTAGTTTTAATGACATATATTGTTCCTATATCTTAAATATTCCTTTTATTTATATTATACCCTAAAACAATGCTTATAATCAATGCAAAACAACAAAGCCTAAAACTCGAAAAAACGAATTTTAGGCTTTATTTTATCAAATATATCACACACCAAAGTGTATTATAAATTTATTTTAATCTCTGATCAATAAAGGTTTGCATCTCTGCGACTGATGAACCTTCAAAGCACACGCGATACCAAATTTCCAAATTCAATAGAATCCACAAACGGAAATTATGATCTGCCTTACCTGAAATATGCTGATTTACTAAGCGATCAATCTCAGCTTGATTGAAGATACCTAGCTCAACAAAGCGAGACTCTACAAATAGTTTCTGTAAAAAGACAGCTAAATCTGTGCGTAACCAACGAGCAATTGGGAAGCCAAAGCCCTGCTTTGGTCTATCAATCAATTCACGAGACATATAACGAGCAGCAACCTGACGTAGCAAGTACTTCAAGCCCTTATCGCGGCCTCGTAGCTTCATATCACATGGTAGAGAAGCAGCGAACTCTGTTACTTTATAGTCAATTAGAGGTGGACGAATCTCTATTGAATGAGCCATACTCATGCGGTCTGAAATTGCTAGCAAATGGTCAGGCATACGGGTCATCAAATCCGTATACAGCATCTTATCTAGAAGCTCATCTGCTGTAGGAGAATTAAAGTAATCCAAAATTTTGCCAACAGAATTGCTATCCACAATCTTGCTCATAGCTTCTGGCGTAAACAATGCTTCCTTTGTTTCATCTGTAAAGCGCAAGAAGCTCATACTACGAGCATAACGCTCTCCTTCTGTATAAAAGGACATATCGTTAAGCCACTTTAATTTAGATGCTATGCTCTTATAACCAAAGGACTCTGGCACCAACTTAAACATATTTCCAAGAACATATTTACGGATACATTTTGGAATAATTGAATAATATCCTGCTAATTTTTGACCAGCAAAACGATCATAGCCAGCAAAATTCTCATCTCCTCCGTCACCGCTCAAAACCACCTTAACATCCTTTGCAGCAACCTGGCTTACAAGATATACACCAACGCCAAATGGATCAGAAGGTTCATCCATGTGGAAAATCATCTCAGGAATTTTATGTATAATATCCGCTTCAACTATTTCCTCACGAGCAATCAATCCATATTGCTCAGAGACCATTCTTGCCCAAGGTAGTTCATTAATATCTTGCTCTTTAACACCAATTGAGAAGGTATGGAAAGGCTTACCGGTAATCTTTGCTGTCATCGCAGTGATAAGACTTGAATCAATACCACCACTTAGGAATGTACCAACAGGAACATCGCTCAAAAGATGTGTCTTAACTGAGTCTAGAAGAATTGCATCAAGTTCATCTGTTAGCTCTTGCTCTGTACCCTTACGTTTATCCTTAAATGTATCTAGCTGCCAATACTGCTCTACCTTAACACTACCCTTTTCAAAAATTGCATAGTGTCCGGCTTGGAGTTTAATAACTCCTTCAAAAAGAGATCTATCATCAGGGATATATCTCAATGACATATAATGCCATAGAGCTTCCAAATCTGGCTTTCGCTCTACTATTCCAGAAGTTAAAATACACTTTACTTCAGAAGCAAAAGCAAAACAACCCTTTGCATTAGCAAAAAAGAGTGGCTTTTGACCCATGTGGTCTCGCCCCATCAATAAGCGCTGCTTTCTAGAATCCCAAAGAGCAAAACCAAACATACCACGAAGACGTGAAAAAAGTTTTTCTCCCATTTCCTCATATAGATGAAGAATTACTTCTACGTCTGTAGATGTTGCAAAGCCATGACCTTTAGCCTTTAGCTCTTCACGGAGCTCTGGGCTATTATAGATTTCTCCATTACATACTAGAATAAGACTTTTATCTTCATTAAAAATAGGCTGATGACCACTGGCTAAGTCAATTATGCTAAGACGGCGTTGACCAAAAGCAAAACCATCGCCTTCATAAAGACCAGCATCATCTGGACCACGATAAGTCATAATATCGGTCATACGCTTTACTGTAGCACCTGCATCAGCACCAAAAAAACCAGCAATTCCACACATAAACTTTATCTCCAATTAATCATTTAAAGCCTATTCAACTTCTCTTTTTTCAAGCATGTCCTTATATTTTTGAAGCTTTTGTTGTAATTTAGGATTAGAAATATAAGGAAGCTCTTTAACTGCCATAGAAATATTACCAGAATTCAAATATAAATCAGCCAAAATCTCATGATTAGTCGTATTAGAATTATCTAAATCAACAACACCTTCCCAATATGCTATAGCTTCATCAGTTTGGCCACAAACAACTAATGCCTCTAAATATAAACGCTGAGACTCTTTGTCATAAGGATCGATTTCTATAAGACATTTAGTAGAAGACAAAGCATTGTTGTACACCTCTAAATCCAAATTAAGCCCTTGAGATATTTTTTTTGCATTGCCAAGAGCTAAACGTGCCTCTTTTTTATATTCTTCAAATTTTCTTTGAAGCATTTTTTTAAGCTCTGGATTTAAAACATGCTTGCGTTCCTTTATAGCCATAGGAATATCATCAGCATACAAATACAACTCTGCCATCACATCATGATGTGATCTATTCCAGTATTCTAAATCAACCACACCCTTCCAATATTCTATAGCCTCATCTGTTTTGCCACAAAGAACAAGAGCCTCTTTATACATAAGTCGAGACCCCTCATCATATGGATTTGTTCCTATTGCTAATTCTGCAAAATACAATGCTTTTTTAGCGAGAATCTCATATAATTCACCTAGAGACAAGTCTGGATTATTTTCTGATCTTTTATAATTATCGTGAATCTGACTAATAGCCTTTAACGAATCCTGATTGCCATATATCGCATCCGCAACTAGGTATACTTGTTTTATTACCTCATGCGCTACAAATGAGTGATAATAATAATTATGAGGATAATTAGAATTTGCTAAATCATGCTCTTCAAATAATTCCTGACCAGCACTAGCTGGTTTTGATTTTTGAAAAGGAAAAGAAATTCCATGCTTAGCTATAGTATATGAAGCTTGGGCTTTAATACATTTATAAGAATAAATAATACCAACAATGCCTACCACCAAAAATAGGCATACAATCACTTGTCTTAATACTTTATCTATACGGGAACTTTGTTTTCCCATTTAGCCACCCGAATTTATTTTACAAGATAATATAAACTTATAGCCAACGCTCTTGAACTTCAATCATATCATTTGGCTTTAGTACTGGATCAGTTTCTTCACCATCCTCGATACGAGAAATATTGTGCTCTGAAATTTGACCATCACGAGTGATACGAACCATTGTGCTTGCATATGGTGTTCTATCTCCTGATGTTACAATAGCCATACGGAGAGTCATTCCATCCGTAAATGGTATAGCACCCTTACGATTTACTGCACCTGAAACATATACAACGCTATCTTGAACGACGTTTCTGCAAACTACGGTTACAGTAACATTTTTATATAACCCACCATTTACATATGAATCACAAATTTTCTTCTCTGCTTCAGAGGTTGTTAAACCACCAATCAAAAATTCACCAACTAATGGTAATGTTACCATGCCACCAGCATCGATTATATCCTCTATTGTTGAAGGTTGAAGTGTGCCAGGAACTATCGTTATAAGCACATGATCATCACTACGAAGTGTTCTAGCGGTACCTTTTGTAGCTTGAACCACTTCAGTAGGAAGCTGAGGGCGCCAAGATGCTGGATTATCGTATTCCATTCCTCCATTTGTTGAAAAACAACCAGAGAAGAAGAATGATAACGCAATTACCATTGAAATTGTAACATACTTTATATAATTCATAATCAACAAGGTCTCCAAAATCTAATTAGCTATTTCTCGAGCGACCTCTCTTACGAGATGCTGCACCATCTGATTCCTCTGAGGTATAGCTTGAGTAGCCACCATAGCCATAGCCATAACTACCATAGCTATTGTAATAATAGTACTGATGCTTATAGTAGTATGAAGAGTAATCGCGGCTAGTATTAACATTGTTAAGAATAACACCAATAAGATTTCCACCCATACTTACAACTGTATTTTTTGCACGAGAATACAAATCACGTGGGTACTTACGGTGTTGTACAACCATCATTACACCATCGCCCAAGCGTACTACCTGAGCTGTATCGGAAACACCTACCATAGGTGGGGCGTCAACAATAATTCGATCATATCGTGATGTCAATTCTTCAAACAAGTCACGTGCTTCATCAGTATCTAATAGACCATAAGCATTTGCGCTGGCGATTCGGCCTGCTGGAATAAAGTCAAAATTAGGGAAAACCTCCTCATGTATTGCTTCATCAACAGATACCTCACCAACGATAATATTAACCAAGCCTGGTGTTACCTGCTTGCCCATAATGTGGTGCTGACGTGGTCTATGAATATCACCGTCAATCAATAAAACCTTTTCACCAACCTCAGCACAAACATATGCAAGGTTAAATGAGGTCAATGACTTACCTTCACCTGCACCAGCAGATGTAATAACAATCTTCTTGCCTTCACCCAGCTTTTGAGATGACTTGATATTCATACGCAAAATTCTATAAATTTCTTTGTGGCTTGGACGTGCATGAGAATCATTTAAGCTTCTCATTTGCTGAGGAACAACGCCCAACACAGCAGAACCAACATATTTTTCAACATCATCAACAGTCTTAATTGTCGTATCCAAGTACTCAACAAAAATTGCAATAACTATACCGAAGAACAAACCAGCTACCAAGCTTAAAATTACATTCAATGCAAAATTTGGACTTACAGGAAGTGGAACTTCATCTGTTTTTGCTGGTTGAATAATATCTACGCTTGTTGTAGAAGCCTTCAACTTCATTTGTTCCTGCATCAAATTGTTTTCAAGGAACATCTTTCGTTCTTTAAGAGAATTTAGCTCTGTTAGATTTCTTTCATAATCAAGAGACACACCAGTTGCCAACTCTTTTTCACGTTCTTCAAGAGATTGTAATCTTGCCTTTATCTCTTTCACACGGTTGGCAGCCTGATCATAATCCATCTTATATGCAAAAAGAACACCTTCAATTGATGCCTCAATTTCAGCATCCTTTTCTGCTATCAAGGCCCTTATAGATTTCATTTCTGGGTGAGTAGGACCAAGACCAGCCTCTTCTCTAGCAGATTCTGTTGCTCTTAATTGAGAAAGCTCTCGAACATTTGCTACAAGCAAGTCACCTCCACTGTATGTGGAGCTTGCTGTAAGAGTTGAAATTGCCTTTTCGCGATCTAACTTACTAAAGCTTTCATAACGATATAGCATTGTTCTAGCGTCTAGCTCAGCTTGCTCTAACTGACCATTTAGATTAATAATTTGGCTACGAATAGATGTTGTACCAGCATCTAATTCACCAACAACCGTAAGATCCTCTTTTGCGCGCATTTCAGCAATTAATGACTCTTGCTTAGCGATAAGAGCTTCAACATCGGCAATTTCTCCCTCCAATGTTTCAAGGCCTTGCTCTTTAATTTTACGAGTGCGCTCTTGGTTCCATATTGTAAAAACATTAGCAATTTCATTAGCAATAAGCGTTGCCATTTCAGCAGCTGCACCCTGCGGTTTCTCTGGCTTGCTCATTCTCACAGTAATCTGAACAAGCTGCGTATCACGAACAATATCAAGTGTTATACTTTTCTGAACAGCATCAACTGTTTTCTCAAAAACCATTGCTGGTGTGTATTTTCCAGTCCATCCATATGCATCACCCAAATCATCATCTAGGTGCAAATTTCTAACAACCTCTTCGATAATTGGGTCAGAACGAATAATTTCAAACTGTGTCTTTAAGAAAATCGGATCATAGCGTACATATGTTTGACCATAAACATCAAGACTAGGAGTCTCTCGCTGAATTTCAATTAATGCAGAAGATTCATATACATTAGGCATTTGGCGCGTAATAAAAACACCAGCAAAAAACATTACAAGAGTAATCGCAATAACAATTTCTTTTCTTGAATATAGAATCTGCCAATAATCAAGAAAGTGAACGGAATCTTCTTGACCAGGCTGTTGTGCTTCAGCTTGCTTTACTGGTGCATTATTTTCTGTCATAAAATACTTTACCTTTTGAATCTTTAAATCTTAACATTAAAAACCGCCGGTAATATTTTCTGCCGGCGGTAAACTATAAACACTAAAATTGGATGTGCTCTACAGCATACCCAATTTTAATATACATTTAAATTTATAGGAAATCGTATGTTAGTCTAATGCCGAAAACATTCTCGTCGTAACTCTTTGCTGTAGAAACCTCAGAATCGACTTCCTCATAAGAATAGAAAAGTGATGCACGGCAGCTCTTTGTTAAACGAGCATTTAGATACAGTCTAACATAAATGCTATCACGGCCTGCATCTGTGTTAACTAGGCCAAGAGATTCACGTTGAGCCAATACATCTGGATCCAAATCATCCAACTCATAATCTCTCATACGATACTCAAAATCTGCACCTATAATGTAGTCATTGTTTCTACCAAGAATGCGTGAGACTGAGCCATAAAATGTTGTATTCTTTTCAGATGTATAAGGGTAAACAGAGGCATAGTCTTTACTATAACGAAGGCCAAATCTACCACGTAGCTTTTCCTTCTGATGGATAGCCAACTCAATGCGAGAATCACCCATCATATCGTTGTCTTCCATAGTTTCGTCCTCATATTCCATCATGTTGTAACCTGTGGAAGCATTCAATACCCAGCTCTCGTCAGAGAAGAAATCAATAGTTGTCTGAATACCTAGAGAAACATAATCAACACCAAAGTCAAATTCTTCTATGCTGCTCTCTCTATCAAATGTTGTATACTCTCCAAAGAAACCAATTGAATAAAGGCGTGTAGGGCTACGCATAATTGCTAAACGAACATTATACTCATCCTCATCGTTATCCTGAGCAATTTCATCATCGTCATAGCGACGAATACGCCACATACCATCAATAAGCATAAAATTCTTCAATGAAAAATTATATTGCATGTGAGCTGTAAAACGATTCTCAAAATAATCATCATTAATACCATCAACATCTGTAATTGATGGGTCGTAAACATCTTCTTCAGCAAAATACCAATTTTTGTTACCACTCCACCAATATCTATTTGTTAATTTAACATAGGTTCTTCTACCTGGACTTAATTCAATACGAGCATTAACTGCATGATCTAGAACATCCTCTTCTGAACCTTCACGAGGATTTTCATGGTAAACAAATGTTGGAGAGTAATCAAAATACAACTTATAACGGTTTTCTATTACACGCTCATATGCAATTCTCAAACCAATGGACAAATCTGTATCTTCTTCTTTTTCAAGACGGGTACCATCCTTAAGAGGAATTGTCTGATCGACCTGATCACGATTGTCAGTAAATTGAGCACCAACTGTTGCTGATATTACCCACCCAGCTTCATTTGCCAAACCAAATTCCTGTGCAGAAACAACACCCATAGTAGCCAACAAAGAAGAAGCAATAACTCCCATTGTTAATAAGTTGAAATTTTTCATAAATTTTCCTTGAAAGAATTTTATATTTTACTAGAAAATGAATTAAACTATTTTTCTTCTAGAAGTTGCTTTTTAGTTTATCAAAAAAGCGCTTATATAGTCAACATATTTATATAATAAGTTTCGAAAAGTACATTATTTTTTGTTCCTTTAGACATCAAATTGCTTGCAAAACAACAAAAAAATGCAACTAACAAGCTAGCGCTTATTAATTGCATCTAAAGTATTTATTTTAAGCCGTTTATAGAGTTAGACCTCTACACCTAGCTCAGCAAGTCTCTTTTGAATATCAGAAACCGCCACATCACGCACTTCAATTCCAAGTTTAACAGCAATAGAAGCCGCTATGCCTGTTGCTTGGCCCATATTTGCACAGATAGGCATAACTCGGAAATTAGAATGTGCCTTATGTGTTCCTGAAATAATTCTACCAGCTAAAAGAAGTCCATCCACCTTCACAGGAACAAAGCAGCCATATGGAATTGTGTAGCCCTTCTTTTGGGTGAATTTATGCTGACAGCCATTCTCATCAAGGCCAGCTCCTTTCGTATTATGAATGTCAAAATTGAAATGAGCCCTAGTAACCACCCAATCTGGGAAAACCTTTGCTTCTAAAATATCATCCTCATTTAGTGTATACAAGCCCTTAAAGTGACGAGTTTCACGCACACCGATTTGAGCTGCAGCAGAAAGTAAATAGCAATTTTCATAGCCTGGTGCATATTTACGCAAGAAATCAACAATCAATGGAATTTGCTTTCTGCAAACAACTTGAGCCTTAGTTAAATCCTCTGACTTTGTCCCATCAACATTTATGGCATTTGTCATATTACATGTAACAACGCCAGGCAATGTTGACTTATAAAGAAGCACATGACCAGCAGGTGCAGGTAAATTTTCTCTAGCCAAAGCCTGAATTTCACCAGCCGGAACATCCATCAAAGACTCAAATGAACCAGGGAAAATTGCTTTATCATAATCTACCCCACCAACCTTAAACATCAAGGTCATAGGTTGCATTATAGCATCACCCTCACGGCCAAGTTGATACTCTGCTCCTGCACGAGCGGCAATATCACCATCTCCACTTGCATCAATAATAACTTTACCCATCAATGCTTGGCGGCCAGACTTACTTTCTATTATAACTCCTTTTATCTTATTCCCATCCATTATTGGAGCTACAGCAAAGGTATACAAACGAATTTCAACACCTGCTTCTAATAGCATCTCTAGCATTACACCATGAAGCTTATCTGGATTAATAGTGAAACGCATTTCTGCAGAATCTTGAGAACGATCTAGAATTTCCTCATAAAAACCACCTTGTGTGTAGCCTGTCCAATGACTCATCATACCTGAGGTTGCCACACCACCAATTCCACCACATTGCTCAATAATACAGGTTTTTGAGCCTTCGCGTGCTGCGCATACTGCTGCAGCAAAACCAGCCGGACCACCACCAACAACAATTACATCATACTCGGCGACTACTGGTGTCTCAATGGTTTCTTTAATAACAGTATCCATTTCCAATCCTTTGTTTTGTATTTGTTTTAAGAGTTTTCGTCCCTCTCTTACACAAAATTTTATCATAAATCGTTTGACAAAAGCAAACCGAAATCACTAAAACCAATGAAATTCAAGTCAATTAATTACTACAGAAAAAACTTTTCAATATCATTTCGTACGAGAAGGTAGCTGAGCAAAAATTACTGCCACAAAAATAATAGCACACCCAATTAATTCAATCAGAGCCATCTTTTCTCCAAGTAAAACAAAGCCACCTAAAGCCGCAAAAACAGACTCTAAACTCATTATTAACGAAGCCGCCACAGGGTGCACACTCCTCTGTCCTAAAAATTGACATGTATATCCAATGCCTGAAGAGCAAATTGCGCAGTATAATATTGGCACCATTGCTGCACAAATACCACTCAATGTCCATGCTTCACCTAATACTAGTGTAACCAGAAACCCTATTAAACCAGTCACCAAAGATTGAACTACAGATATACGCATTGTATCAACCTTTGATACAAACTTATCTATGGCTAAAATATGAAAAGAGAATACGATTGCACACAAAATCAAAAGAATGTCACAAAACTTTATTCCCCCACCTAATCCATCTGGAGCACACAAAAAATATGAGCCTATTACCGCCATTACAACTGCAACCCATAATAATGGTGTTGTTTTGCGGCCAACAAACAAACCAAAGATAGGAACTCCAACTATGTATAGGACCGTTATAAAACCTCCCTTACCTGCAGATGCACCTACCAAGCCCCACTGCTGAAGCATACTAGCAACACCCAAAAACAAGCCACAAATGCATCCATATAACCAAAGACGCTTATCCATCCAAGCAACCCAATAGCCTTTAATGCTTTCTTTAGTTACACAATCAGACAAAGCTACTACAGGCATCAACAAAATTGCAGCCAAAACAAAGCGCACAGCAATAAATTGAGCTGGCGTAACACTATCCATTCCCTTTCTCTGCGCAGCAAATGCGAAACCCCATACTAGCGCCGTTAACAAAAGGAGAAGAACACCTATAATCTTAGTTTTTTTTGCCATTAAATTCTTACCAAAATTAATTATTATTCAAAAACAAATTCTATACTTAAAATTTAAACCTCGCAAAATATAACAAATTTATAGTAAAAAATCAAAAAAATGATGCTGTTGTGCTAACTAAACTTGATCTTTTCATAACATTTTTGATCATGAAATATTGTGCTATTCTTTTAAGAGAAGAAAAAACTATAAAAATGGTATTTTTGAAAACTAGAACATTGACATTTACCGCGTTAATTTGATACTCTTTAACTCGTTTTGTAAAACAAATGTTTTACTAAGCTGTAACTTCCATAAAAAGCGGGGCATAGCGCAGACTGGTAGCGCGCTTGAATGGGGTTCAAGAGGTCTCGAGTTCAAATCTCGATGCCCCGACCATCTCGGCCTGTGCGTAACAAAAATCCACGTGCAGGATGTTTTTTAACAAACTCCGAATCTAAGATTCGGTACAATACGGAGAAGTGATTAAAGTGTCTGACTTCCTATTGTTTGATGGTATAACAAAGCGATTTGGCAACCTTACCGCCGTCGATAATGTTACCGTAGGCGTTGAAAAAGGTGAATTTTTCTCGCTACTTGGTCCTAGTGGCTGTGGTAAAACCACATTATTACGCATGCTTGCAGGCTTTGAGAAGCCTGATACTGGCCGTATAATTCTAGACGGCAATGACATAACCAACCTACCCCCAAATAAGCGTAAAGTAAACACTGTTTTCCAAAACTATGCACTTTTCCCTCATTTGAATCTACGCGAGAACATTGGATTTGGCCTAAAGCTAGCTGGGTACTCTAAAAGTGAAATTAATTATGAAGTAGATGCTATGCTTGATTTGATCCAGATGAGAGATCATCAATTTAAGCGACCTTCTCAGATTTCAGGTGGACAAAAGCAGCGTGTGGCTATTGCTCGTGCATTAGTCAATAAGCCTGACGTTCTTTTGCTTGATGAACCTCTCGCAGCGCTTGACCTAAAGCTACGCCAACATATGCAAATTGAATTGGATCTTATCCATGATGAGGTTGGTATTACCTTCCTTTATGTCACACATGACCAAGGCGAAGCGATGTCATTAAGTGACAGAATTGCTGTCATGAACAAGGGTAAGATTGAACAAATTGATAATCCAGCAAAAATCTACGAATCTCCACGCTCCTCCTTTGTTGCTGCATTCATTGGCGACACAAATTTCTTTGACGGAGTTGTAGATAAAGCAATTGACAAGGAATATTCTCGACTCAAGTTTACTGACTTTGAGCCAATTATTTGCTTTAACGATAAGAAGATTCGTCGTGGCAGCCCTGTACACTTAAGTGTTCGTCCAGAAAAGATACGCATTTCTCATGAATGCCCTGAGAATCCAGATGGCAAGTTAAATATCTTTAGAGCAACTGCAGAGGATGTTGTGTACCAAGGTTCGCATACCCGTTTTTGGGTTCGTATCGGCGAATATAGAATTTCTGTCTTCCAGCCACATAGTCGTTTCCTTCTAGACCAGCGCCCAATCAAATGGGGAGATAAGGTATGGCTATCATGGCATGCTGACGATGGCTATATGCTAGAGCAATATAGAGAAACAGACGAAGACCTACTTCTACTCCCTCCAGAAAACATTGGTGATATGGATGAAGAAATAGAAGAGGATGTTGACTCAAACGCTGAAGAGGCAAACACCGAAGAAACCTCAAGCCCAGAGGAGACAGCAGAAAATGCCAACACAGACGACAAATAGCTCAAGCATTACTGCACCAAAGCGGGATTTTTTCCGCCGTATTAAACATCATATGAATGAGCTGATTCTAACGTCTCCTTCATATCTATGGATGGTTATTTTCTTCTTAATTCCAACAATTCTTATTTTTGCTCTTTCGTTCCGAAGCACTGCGCCTGGCGGAGGAATCGGAGATGAGTGGACATTACACACTTGGAATACAATATCAAACCCAAGCTACCCCGAAATTGTTTGGAGGACAATCATATTAAGTATCATTACAACTATTGTGTGTATTGTTATTTCCATTCCTTGTGCATTTGCAATGGCAAGAGCATCAAAGCGAATGAGGCATGTGCTTGTTGGATTAATTATTCTTCCCTTTTGGACAAGCTTTCTAGTTCGAGTTTTTGCTTGGAAAACATTACTCCATCGCGAAGGATTGATAAGCAACATATTTGTTGCGCTAGGCTTCATTCAACCAGAGGAACAGCTGTTGTATAATTCCGGAGCCGTTCTCTTGGTTATGATATACACATATCTACCATTTGCTATTTTACCATTGTACGCTGCTGCAGAAAAATTTGATTTTAGTTTGATTGAAGCAGCTCTTGATTTAGGCTCTACCCCGTTGCGCGCCTTTGTCCAAATATTTGTTCCAGGCATTAAGGCTGGTATTTTTTCTGCAACATTAATGGTACTAATCCCTGCACTAGGATCATATGTTATCCCAGATATTGTTGGAGGCACAGACAGTGAGATGATTGGCTCAAAAATTTACCAAAGAGCAATCCCTGACAGAAATCTCCCACATGCTAGTGCTCTTTCTGCATTACTATTCCTTGGTGTTCTTGTACCTCCTTTCATTACGTGGTGCTTCCTACGCAAGCGCAACATAAATATTACAGAAACCGAAGCAGTAGAGGCTGCGATTACAGAAGAGAATAGGCGCAGTATTCGCAATGGAGGGATAAGAAAATGAAGCGTATGCAAAATCACTCCAAGTTTGTGCTTTGGGCAGTTATTATTTTCTTTTATCTTCCTATAATCATTTTGATTATTAATTCATTCAATGTGAATAGGTATTGTGGTCCATGGGAAGGCTTTACTCTCGATTGGTACAAAGAACTATTTAAGGACAGAGAAATATGGCGTGCTATGGGCAACACAATTACAGTTGCTCTAACATCTACTTTGGCCGCTGTTATCATGGGAACAACTGCAGCACTTGCTATCCACAAGTGGAAGGGCACTATTCAAAATACACATTACGGCTTGATATATACACACCTTGTATTGCCAGATATTTTGATGGGTATCAGTCTTCTATTGTTCTTTATTGCTATTGGTTTAAAGCAATCTCTATTTACAGTATTTATAGCACACACAACCTTCTGTATAAGCTATGTTGCTATGGCTGTATTAGGGCGTCTACAAGACTTTGACAACAGCATTTTAGAAGCAGCTCAAGATTTAGGAGCTAATCCTTGGCAAACCTTCTGGAAGGTACAATTTCCAAATCTTCTACCAGGCATTGTAGCTGGTGGTCTATTGGCGTTTACACTTTCTATCGATGATTTCGTTATCACATTCTTTGTTGCTGGTGCTGGTAATGATACTCTACCAGTAAAAATCTATGGCATGATCAGAAGAAGCCCTAAAGTGCCTATAATCAATGCCTTATCAACAATACTAATCATAATAACAGTCCTTGCTGTAATAGCAAGTAGAATGCTTGGTCGCAACGAGGAAAAGAGTAAATCCTAGATTCGGCATCTAACTACCAAGTTTGGGGTTTACCATTGTACGACACACTAGCCTCCCATCCTCCCCTGCTCCCAATCTTTCTTAGGCGGGAGCCAGCGTAGGATTAGCCATCACACAAGCCACCACAACACAATCCTGCAAATCCCGCAAAATCATGTAATCCTGTTCCTGCGCGAGAGCGCACTCGCGTGCCCCAGCGCGCCAATTCTAGCCACCACGCTAAGCCATCTCGCTAGAGATGCAAAATCTAACTACCGAATTTAGAGCTATCAATCTCCAAGGTAATTAAAATCTTCTTTTATATAACGAAGTCGTTCTTCCAATATTGGACGATTTGGAAACGTTTTTAAATATTCTTGAATTAATTCATCTCTGCGTCCTGGATACATTGGTATGACCATAGTTCCTTCATATGGGACACCATCACTATCTAAGAAAGGTTGCTCGTTTTTATATTCAAACTCTGCTAGCCATTTTTGGTAGTCCTCAACAAATTTTGCTTTTTCATTATCAGGAAGGGATTCTAAATAATCATTTGCTAGTAGATAAAGCTCAACCTCTCCAAAAAATGCGCACGTTGATGCCAAAAAAGACATATCGCTTGTCCGATATAATTTACCACATGATAATAGCGCATCATAATAGCTTCTATATTGTTGTATTTTCTTTAAATCATCAGCAAATAATGGTTCTATTTTTAATTCAGCCTTCTCCTCTACATTAGCAGTGTCATCTACAATAGCAGTGTCATCTACAATAGAAGCCTCCTCTACGACAACAGTCTCAATTGCGGGCTCTAGCTTCTCTCCAAGTGATTGTTCTCCCTTATTTGATTTAATTGCCAACATTGTGGCAAGGCAGCCAATTAATATTCCTATAATAAAACCAAAAATAAAATTTTTACATAATTTCATTTATTATCCTTTTCCTAGTTTATGAACACATCATTTCCCTTAAGCAAATATCTCTGCCTGCTATTGGCAAACCATCAATATGGTAATTAATAAATAGACCAAGAAGGCGCAATAGTTTACGCATTGTATCTTGCTTGTATGACGTTAAGGTATTTCCTAAAACTAATTGCTGAGCTAAAACAATAGTTTCGTAATTTATAATGACAGATGGCTCATGAAAGCGACCTGTATTCCCATCGTGTTTATCACATAATAGAGCTCCATCTGCTATATGGAATCTATACTGTTTTTTCTCCTCTACCCCACAACCACATGACAATTCAAAGTTTGGTAGTAACCCAAACTGCTGTAATAATTTTAATTCAAAGCGTGCTAAAATTGCAACGTCTGGATACGATGGAGAATTTAGTAGGTCTAGTGACTCTGCTAGAAGACGATACAAGCTCGGTGTACCGGCAATACTTGTAGCATTTACTAATGCACTAAGCCAAGAGGCATAATGTGATGCACGCCAATTCGTTCTAAAATACGGGCGCATATCAAATGGATACACCTCTTTTGCAAAATACATGCTACGAGTAGGCTTATACTGATACACGAATTCACATGTGTAAAAGAAATCATACTGCCCTCTAAAAATGCTTTTAGGGCGACATGCTTCTTTACAAATAAATGACATTTTATTACCTTCCTCTGAAAGCAGGGTAACAATTTGGGATGTATTTGTAAATGGAATTATACGTAAAACTATTCCATTCGTTTTTTCTAGCATTAAACACCACCCATAGTCTTTACTTCACAAGAGCTACGATAAATTCGGCAAAATCAATACCGCTGTAATCGCATAATAAATAAGCAATGCTGCAATATCATTTATCACGGTGATAAATGGCCCCGAAGCTACCGCTGGATCAATATTACAGCGTTCTAATAAAATAGGTATCATAGCACCAAAACCAGCAGCGAATCCCATTGCAGCAAAGAGCGCTAAGCCTACCACCAAGGCTAGATACCATGGAGAACAAGCAAGCCCTTCTGGAGGCGGAGAAAACTCTAGCATCACTATCGTCCATATAAAAATTCCAATTCCACAAAGCAATCCCATTAAAGCGCCAGTACGTAGCTCATGGAAAAACAATTGTCCTAATGAATGACGGCGGGCGGAGCCTGAAGCAATTTCACGAACAAGCAACACGCTCGACTGCAACCCAGTGTTTCCTCCCATAGCCATCACATTTGGAATAAATGCAACAAGAACGATTAATGCAGAAAAATGCTTACTAAATAGATTAATCAACGCGGTAGTAATAAAACCACCAATAAGTGTTATTGTTAACCATGGAAGACGGATTGCACAGCTCTTTATAGAGGAAACATTACCCAATTCCTTATCGTCAGAACCCGCCATCTTGAAGATATCCTCTTCTGCCTCTTCCTGAATAACCTCAATTACATCGTCATGTGTGATACGGCCAAGCAAGGTGCCCGAAGCATCAACTACAGGGATTACAGAAAGATCATATTTGGACATCGTACGTGCAACTTCTTCCTGGTCTACATCGGTACGAATAGCAAAGGTTTCAATATCCATGATATCTGAAAGTAAAATATTTCGATCGCGCTGATGAAGAAGCTTCCAAATAGAAACAATACCTACTAGCTTTTCAGCATCATCAATGATGTAAATTTGATAAATTTGCTCACCATCTTCGTTGCTTGCTATCGTATCAAGGGCTTCTAACACCGTCTGATTCTGCTTCATTGTAATGAGATCTGTGGTCATGATACCACCAGCAGAATCCTCTGGATATGTCATAAGTTTGCGGACTTCATCAGCTGCCTCATCATCCATTTGCTCAATAATCTGAGATGAGGTTTCCTTATCCAATCCTCCGAGCACGTCTGCAGCATCATCAGGATCCATTTCATCAACAATGTCTGAAACTTCATCAGACGGAAGTGCTACAGAAATAGCCTCAATAAATTCTGCCGATAAATCTGCCATTACATCTGGCTTAATGTCATCAGGGAGATCATTAAACAGAGAAATTTGGATTCCTATTTCATAGCGACTTAAAATTTCGGCGATATCGGCTGGTTGCATTTTTGCCAACTCAGATGCAGCTTGACCCCAAAGTTCTTGATTTATAAGAGTTTCAATATGTGAAACAATATCTATTTCTTCATTCATATGGGCCTCATATTGAGTGTTTGGTAACATAAAATAACTTATTTAATGGTACTGAATTTATGCTAAAAAATCAACCTGAAAAACGAATATTGAGGTTTTGATAATACAACAACAGTAAATTGAATACTATAGAGTCAGCAAGAATCATATTTACACACTAGAAAAAGTAGATTTTTAAGCTCATGAACTATTATTTAAACATCCTTTTTTCTTGCGATTTCCACTAAAACTATGGTAAAATAATTATCGAAACGAAACACAAGTGGAAATATATCCACTCTTAACAACATTATAAGGAGCATTAAAATGGCTAGAGTAATCAATCAGGATACATGCGTAGGCTGCGGTGCTTGCGCTGGTACATGCCCAGTAGAGGCTATCGTTCAGGACGGCGACAAGTACAAGGTAACAGATGCTTGCGTTGACTGCGGTGCTTGCGAAGGCGCTTGCCCAACAGAAGCTATCTCTGCTGAATAATTACTAACTAGACTTATTCAATAAGTCTTTCGCATAAAACCATGCGAATAGTAAATATAATTCCAGGTCCTATTGGCTCTGCACTAGAAGCTGATAGTTACTATGGGCAAACTCTCGTGGCCGAGCTCAGATGGGCAGGCCACGATGTTTTGTTGGTACCAGTGTTGTTTCCTCTAACAGACAAGTCTGCTACCAATCAAAATGGTCCAGAAAATCAACCTATATTTTGTAGTGCACTTAAGCTATATGCGCGCCACTCAATGCGCGTATTGTCTAGGCTTGTACCTGATTTTATTTGGCTTAAGCTAGATACAAATATTTTACGCAAGCGCATCGGGCGCGGTGTGCTGGAATCAAAAAATAAATTCGCTGATTTTTTAAGCGATATTTTATCTGGGCAGGATGGTAGCTTTCAAGACGAGATTTCTAATTTGGCAGAATGGATAAAAAAACAATCTCCAGCTGCAGATGCTGTTCTTATATCCTCCCCTCTTCTTCTTGGTCTTGTACCAACTCTAAAAAAGAAGCTTAATGTTCCTGTAATCTGCCACATGGGACACCACGTAGAGGACATTTCATTTCTCAACGGCACACCAATTCCACGTGTAGCATCTAAGCTTCGTACTGCTCTAGATAAGCCAGATGCTTTATTGGCAGTTAGCGCATTTCAAAAAAATCGTATTTCCACACGTCTTGGTGTGCCGCTAAGTAAAATTCACATTATCACTCCTTCAATTGAGCTTTCTCACGATGTGATAACTGGTGCTAACGAAGTTGTTGTAGTCCTAAATGGTAACACCCCACAGGCAATGGACTCTGCCACAAAGCACATTAAATTAATTCATTCAAAGCTTGCTCAAAAACAGATTAAGCTTTCTCTAATTATTTGTACATCTGTCTCAACTCGCACAGATAATTATCAAGAATATAAGCTTTCTCTCCAAAATTTACGCCCATATTGCACTACTATTCGAAAGCTAAAAAGTCACAAAGAATTTCAAACATATCTTCAAACCTCTGCTTCCATTTTTGCATATATCCACACAGCCCCATATCCTGCTGTTGATATGACGATTATTGAAGCCCTTAGCTATGGCAAGGCAGTAATTATACCAAGTACTGGTGCATGCCCTGAAATTAGCGGATTCTCGTCTAGCATTCTCACATATGCAGAAAATAAGCCAGAGGAATTGGCAAACCAAATAGATGAACTTTGCACATACAAAGAACGTTGCAGAATTATTTGCCAACAAAATGCTCGTATTGTTCGCCAATATTTCACACCTTCAATATCTGCAAAATCAGTTGTTGCAGCTATAACAAAGACAATTTCTACCCTTCATCCAGTATTACAGACCTCATACGACGCAGAGTACTATTTACCTCCGCCTAGCAACACTCAAAATAATAGTTTGAGGTCTTAACGACTATAATCATATTAAAACGAATTGGACTCATATCATGGAAAAGTTAACTTCTTTTGTGCATCTTCACCAACACACGGTCTACTCTCTTCTAGATGGTGCATGCAAAATTAAACCCCTTGTTAAGCGCGCCAAGGAGCTTGGTCTCCCAGCTGTTGCTATTACAGATCATGGCACACTATTTGGCTTAAAAGACTTTTATGATGTTTGCCGCGATGAAGGAATAAAGCCAATTCTTGGATGCGAGACATATATTACTCGCAATCCTATCCGTTTAGAAGATCCAAATACACCTTCTACAAGAGAGCGTGGCGACCACCTTGTTGTTCTAGCAAAAAATCACAAAGGCTACAAAAACCTAGTTAAGCTTATTAGTGCGGCTGCTACAGACAACTTCTATTACCATCCTCGTGTAGACAAAGAGCTTCTCGTAAAACACAAGGAAGGTCTTATCATTTCTTCCGCATGTCTTGGTGGTGAGCTTTGCCAACTAATTCTTGATGGAAACATCAAAGCCGCAGAGGAATCGGCAAAATGGTATCAAAGCGAATTTGGCGATGACTACTACATTGAGATAATGCTCCACAAGGCAAACAATCCGGAGATTGATTCCAATATATATGCAGAGCAATTGAAGTGTAACAAGGAACTTCTCGCAATTGCTAAAAAGCTCAATATTAAAGCGATTGTCACTAATGACGTTCATTTTCTAAATAAGGATGATGCTGAAGCACATGATGCTCTTGTTTGTATGAACACGGGCAGACTTATTACCGACCCATCACGCCTACGCTATACCCAACAAGAATGGTTTAAATCTCCTGAAGAGATGCAGCAAGTATTCCCAGACAACTACCAAGAGCTAATTAACACTCTTGAGGTAGCAGATAAAGTTGAGGAATATGAATTAAATTCTGACCCAATCATGCCAGTATTCCCTATCCCTGAGGATTTTGGCACCGAAGAAGAATATGCTACACGAATTACCAAAGAAATGCTTCTTGAGGAATTTGGCGAAAAAAGCTTTAACCGACTTTCTAAAAAAGGAACAGCTGATGGTATTAAAAAGCTACTTCGCATTAAGTTTGAAGCGGATTATCTAGAGCACCTCACAATGAAAGGCGCAAATCGTCGCTACCCAGAAGGTGTTAACGAGGAGCATATTGAACGCATCAACTTTGAATTAAACACAATTAAGACAATGGGTTTCCCAGGCTACTTCCTAATTGTGCAAGACTTTATCCGTGAAGCACAAAATATGGGCATCCTTGTGGGGCCAGGACGTGGCTCTGCCGCAGGTAGCTTAGTTGCATATTGCCTTGGAATCACAAATATTGATCCTGTAAAATACGATTTGCTTTTCGAACGTTTTCTTAACCCAGATCGCATTTCAATGCCTGATATTGACGTGGACTTTGACGATGTTGGCCGCCAAAGGATTTTGAATTGGGTGTCAAACAAATATGGTCAGGACCATGTTGGACACATTGCTACATTCGGTTCAATGGCACCAAAGAGCTGTATTCGTGATATTGGCAGAATCTACAACCTCCCAATCCCTGAGGTTTCGCGTCTAACAAAGCTTGTTCCTGATGAGCCAAAAATAACCTTTGAGAAAGCTCTTGCCGCATCTCCTGAGCTTGAAAATGAAAAGAATAACCCTGACCCGGTTGTCCGTAAGATTATGGAGCTTTCTCCATATCTTGATGGTGTATATCGTCAGCCAGGTATCCATGCTTGTGGTATCATTATTAGCCGTGACCCACTAATTGAAACAATTCCTGTGATGCGGCCATCAAATCCAACAGATGATTTACTCTCAACCCAATATGACGGACACTTCGTGGAGCCCATCGGTCTATTGAAGATGGACTTCTTGGGACTAAAGACATTAACAGTGCTAAATGAATCTGTCCGCCTAATTAAGCTATGTAAAGGCATTGACATTGACACGGACAAGCTTCCTCTTGATGACCCTGCCACATACGAGCTATTTTCACGCGGTGAAACAACTGGACTTTTCCAATTTGAATCTGACGGAATGAAGGAAAACCTAAAGGCACTTAAGCCAGACTGCCTTGCCGATCTAGTTGCTATGAATGCACTGTATCGTCCTGGTCCTATGGCATATATTCCTCAATTCATTGAGCGCAAGCACGGGAGAGCACCTATTGAGTATGACCACCCACTTATGGAGAAATACCTAAAGGAAACTTATGGTATCACGGTTTATCAGGAGCAGGTAATGCTTCTATCAAGATTGCTCGGAGGCTTCACGCGCGGACAATCCGATACTTTGCGTAAGGCAATGGGTAAAAAGAACATTGACCTAATGAATGAACTTAAGGGTAAATTCGTTGAGGGCTGCCTTGCAAACCCAGAATTCCGCGCAGCACCTCAAGCTAAAGAAGAAAAGAAGGCTCGCGAACTTATCGATAAGATTTGGAAGGACTGGCAGGATTTTGCATCCTATGCATTTAACAAATCTCACGCCGTATGCTATGCATATCTTGCATATATTACTGGCTACTTAAAGGCAAATTATTCTGCCGAATATATGTGCGCACAAACCTCATCAGAAATTGGTAACTTTGATAAGATGCCAGGCTTCGTGGCAGAGTCTATGTCTATGGGCTTTAAGATGCTACCACCGGATGTCAATAAATCTATTGAGAAGTTTGTTCCTGAAGAAATAGATGGGAAGACAGCAATCCGATATGGTTTGGGTGGCATTAAGGGCGTTGGCATGCTAGCAGCTTCAGCAATCGTTGAGGAGCGCGAAAAGAATGGTCCGTACAAGAGCTTCAATGATTTTATTAGCCGCACAATTTGTAGTGGTTCACTAAATTCTCGTGCACTTGAAGCTCTTATCCGCACAGGAGGTGTAGATGGACTAGGAATCCATCGCGCAGCTGCTCTAGCTGATTTACCAAATGCTATTTCTAGAGCAAACGCCAACAAACGAGATATTGAATCTGGTCAAGGTTGTCTATTTGGGTCATGGGATGATGCCCCAACCACTGAAACAAATATTCCAGAAATCCCAGAAATGCGTCCTCTTGATATCATGTTAGCGGAACGAGAACTACTTGGTGTGTTCCTTTCTGGACATCCGCTCTCACTCAACAAGAAATTGACCACATCCTACAAGACATTTGATGAATTAAATTCAGCATTAGAACGTCTACCTGAAGGAGCATCATCATCAATTAATATTTGTATTTTTGTCCTTTCTGTAGACAAAAAACCATCCAAGAATAAAAATTCTATAACCATATATATCGTCGGCGAAGACAAAAATGGTCAAAGAATGGAGTTCCCATATTTTGTGTCTGAGCAAGACATCCTCCATGCTGAGGATATTCAACCGAATACTTCATATGTCTTTAATCTAAGATTAAACAACTGGCAAGGCAAGCGATCTAAGCGAGTGAACACATTTATCCGTGTTGAGCAAATTCCAACAAAACTTGCAAGCAAACTTTTTATTAGGATTACTGCAGAAGATAAGGCTGCTCCTAAAAAGCTAGAAAAAATTAAAGAGCTTCTCTCCTCTCATCCTGGCTATACAGAAGTAAACTTAGTGCTTCAACTCGAGGACAATGAAAGAGTATATATTTCACTCCCAGAAAAGTACAACATCTATGTTCACGAAGAATTATTAAATGCGTTGTATGACATTGTTGGAGAATCAAACATAAACTTTGATTTGAAGCCTCTCAGTGCAAACCTAAAATAATTATAGATATGTTCTTTATACACAATAAACTCTCAAAATCACTTCATCCTCAGCAACTTTTTGTAGGTGTCTTTGCTCTAACTATTCTGCTTGGAGCATTTCTTCTCTCTATGCCGTTTGCTCACAAAGATGGCAGTTGGCATTTCGGGATTGATGCACTCTTTACGGCAACAAATTGTGTATGTGTGACAGGGCTAGACTCCGTTGGCTTATCAACACACCTAACCCCTTGGGGGCTAACAATTATAGCCATTCTTTCAGAGCTTGGCGGTTTGGGAATCATGACCATTGGTGCCGCGCTTTTCTTCATTATGGGGAAAAGACTTTCTGCCTCAAGTGAAGTAATGACCTCGCGCGATTTAGGAAAAACCAACACACTTGGCTTATCTAGGCTTATTAAAAACACAGTATTCTTTGCTGTATCGTGGGAGCTTGCAGCAGCCACAATTCTAACTGGCATAATCTATTTTAAAGGCTACGAACAAAATCTTGATATTGCATTTATTAAAGGAATCTTCTTTTCCATTATGGGCTTCTGCAATGCCGGGATGAGCCTACATACCGACAGTCTCTCTCCGTACCTATACGACTACGGATTCCAAGCCGTATTTATGATAATTGCCACAGTAGGTGGATTAGGATTTGTTGTTCTAAGCAACATTTCTTCATTAAATTTTAGAGAGAAAAATCCATTAAAACGCCGCCGTTTATCTCTCCATGCCCGCGTTGTGCTAATTATGACGGCAATTATAATTCTATCAACCTTCATTATAACATACCTATTGGAACGCAATGGAGCTTTTGCGGAGCTAACCGAATCAGGCAAAATTATGGCTAGCGGATTCCATGCAATGGTATCCCGCAATGCAGGCTTCTGCACTATCCCAACAAACAATCTTTCTGATGCTACTCTTGTTTGGACGATGCTTATTATGTTTATTGGTGGTGCTCCAGGTTCAACTGCAGGAGGAATTAAGGTTACCACCCTAGCGGTTATTATAGCAACCCTACACTCAGCATCAATAGACAGAAAAGAAACAATAATTTTTAAACGAACTATTTCTAATATTGTTGTGCGTGATGCTCTTGTTATTTTAAACGTATATCTTTTAACGATGTTTTTAGGAATACTTTTGGTCTCTATCTGTGAGGTTGGAGCTTCGAATATTACCCTCAAGGATATTGCATTTGAGGTGGTTTCTGCTACTACAACAACTGGCTTATCAACAGGCATTACCACACAGCTTACAGGTTGGAGCAAATTTTGGTTGGTGCTTTGCATGTTTTGCGGGAGACTAGGTCCATTGACCATTGTGATGACACTTGCAAGGCGCACCACACAGTTCTACAATAAATATCCAGAAGAAAATCTAACCGTAGGATAATTATGCTAATTTTAGGTAAAGCAAAAAAAGCCCCAAACCCTTATCGGGTGGTAGTTGCGTCCTATGCTATTGCTATTTTAATAGGAACACTATTGCTCGCTATGCCATTTTCAAATAAGGATGGAGAATGGCATTTAGGAATCAACACCATATTTCTTGCTGCAAATGCAATTAGCGTTACTGGGCTTGATCCAATCCAAGGAGGAATGGGTAATCTTCTCGCACCATTTGGTTTTGTAGTAACACTTATACTAGCACAAATTGGTGGGCTTGGCATTATGACAATTAGCTCATTTGTGATTTTCCTAATAAGTAAGCACCTTTCGGCGAATGTTGAAAATCTTGCTGCGCAGGATATTGGAGAAAGCCATGGCGAAATACTTAAAATGCTTATTACAAAAGCAGTTAAATTTACTTTTATTAGCGAAGGTATTGGTACAATATTATTAACCATCCTTTTTTACAACAGCGATGCAAATCTTTCCTTAGATAGCTCTGCCTTTCATGGTTTATTTTTCTCTGTTATGGCATTTTGTAATGCTGGTATTAGTCTATATCCTAATAGCATTGGAGATTTCATAAGTTCTCCAGCAATACAGCTTGTATTTATTTTGCTAGCAACAACTGGAGGCATCGGTTTTATTGTGATTTCAGAGCTTACAAGCAAACGTCTTTTTTCTAAAAGACATTCCAACAAAGAGAAGCTATCAATTCACACAAAAACAATAATAATCACAACCCTAGCTATAATTATCACAGCAACACTTTTAATCCTTTTACTAGAATATAATGGTAAGGCATTTAGTAATGCTGGTATAAAGACCTGGTATCAAAAGCTATTAAGCTCACTTTTCCATGTATCCCAATCAAGAAATGCTGGATTCTCAACAATTCCAACTAACAGCCTAACAAATGCTTCACTTATTTTAACAATGTGCGTAATGTTTATAGGTGCGGCACCAGGCTCAACTGCAGGAGGAATTAAGGTTACTTCCATAGCCATCATGATTGCAACAATCCGCTCTCAAATTAACAACCGTAAAGAAACTGTACTTTTTGAAAGAACAATTAACTCAGCAGTTGTCAGAGATGCTTTTATCATTTTCTACTTGTACATTGCATCACTTATTATTGGAACATTTTGCCTTGCCATTACTGAGCAACACAATTCTCTTCACCAATTACGGGATATTTTATTTGAAGTTCTCTCTGCCCTAACAACAACAGGACTATCAACTGGCATAACTCCAGATTTGACAGGTTGGAGCAAATTATGTATAGTGGTGTGTATGTTTATTGGTAGATTAGGCCCTATAACAATTGTTATGCTATTAGCAAAACGAAATCAACAATATTTAAACCGTTTCCCGGAAGAACATATTTCTGTAGGTTAACCCAAATTCAAGGAGGTTGAATATGTCAAAAAGAAACAAAAAAACAGTAGGTATCATAGGTGCTGGCCGCTTTGGTAAAACACTCGCAGAAACACTTTACGCACAAAACATTGATGTTATTATTATTGACAAAGATGAAAATGCAATAAAAACCCTTTCTCAATACAATATTCATGCGGTACAAGGTGACGGCACTAATCAAGCTGCCCTTAAAGAGGCTGGTTTTGAAAGCTGCGATATTGCTGTAGTATCTATCAGTGAATCGCTTGAAAGCAGTATCTTGGCAACACTTAACTGCAAACAATTAGGTATTTATAAGGTTATATCTAAGGCGGAATCAGAGCTACAAGAAACAGTGCTCTATCGAATTGGAGCAGATGAAGTCGTTTTCCCAGACAAAGAACGTGCATATCGTCTAGGCCGTGATTTAGGTGGTATTAGAGGCGCAATTGAATCACTACAAGTTGCTAAGGGCTATAGTGTTACAGAAATCATGGTCCCTCGCAACCTAATTGGCAAGACTATTATTGAGGCAAATATCCGCCAAAAGTACAATGTTAACGTTATTGCTATCAACCGCATGTTAAATAACACAAACCGCGATACAGAACTAATCATTGCTACTGGTGCAGAAGTTTTAGGCGAGGATGATTCTCTTGTTGTGTTTGGATCTGATAAACTAATCGCTGAAATGAGCGATGATGCTTAATAAAAAAGCAATAAAATAACAGCAAGTAGTCTTTGCTTGTTTAACATATTTTTACATTTTCTACCTAAAATGTAGTTAAAATTTAAAGCTAAAATTAAAATAGTTTAGGAAGAGCATTATTGTAAAAGTCCACTCAATTTGGTTAATTTTAAAGCTTAATCATAAATGATAGTGTTTTTACTACATAAGTAATCTCTAGAAATTGTTATTTTATAAAAAAATCTAATTTTTTGAGCATGGTTTTCTATAGAAAATCACAAGAAAACATATTTCTCTAAAATATTAAAATTATTAGGTTTTCGCTATAATTTTTCCTAGTTTTAAACTTGACTATTATTATAAATTTATGTATCTTTCAATAGTGCTAATTTACTAGTTAAACATAAGAAATTTATATACATTTCTAACGTTTAGCATGATTTCTACCTAAACATATTTTGTATTTAAACGCTTAAATCTAACAAAAAAAATGATACACTTTAAATGCCCAAATTGTGGACAAGAATATGACTGTGAAGATGAATTTCTTGGACAAAATGTTCAATGTGCCATTTGCAATAGTTTTTTTCATGTTGCAATTAATTTAGAAGCACCTTCTCCACAAGTATCAAATGTAGAAAACCAAGAGCCAGCTGTTCAAGAACCGGTAAATACTCAACCACAAGAGGAACCTTCCGATAGCAACAAGATTATTATCGATTTTGGTGATTGTTTTGGCTCTGAAGAGACTAACAAACCTGCTGCGCCTGCTGCGCCTCGAAAAATTTCACCACGCCAAAGAAGACTAATGGCGGATCAAAAAATGATGTATGAGTATTTCTCAAATTTTCAATATATCAAAGTAGCAGGCTCCGTTGGCACTCCACCAGAGAAGTACTATGTTGACTACTTCGTTAGAGGTGTTGAAAGAATCGTGGGAAAAAATATTGTATATAGAAACCAACATCGAGTTGAAATTGTTCTCCCTGGAACATATCCAAGAACACCTCCTACATGTAGAATGTTAACACCAATTTTCCATCCAAATATTGAACCTGCTGTTATTTGTATAGGCGATCATTGGACAGCCGGAGAAAGACTTTGTGATTTAGTCGTTCGTATTGGAGAAATCATAACATATCAATCCTACAACATTAAAAGCCCTCTAGATGGAGAGGCTGCTATGTGGGCTGATTTAAACGAAAACTTTCTTCCAATTGACAATTGTGATTTAATGCCACCAGAAATGTAAGGAGGATAATAAAAATGGCAAATATAACAGTACAAATTTGGGACGCAACAGGAAATAAGCGTCAGGAAGTTGAACTACCAGATAATGCACCAGTAAATAGAATTATTGCTGTGCTACTTGACAAAATGAATCTACCAAAGAATGGTCCAGATGGACAACCACTATCATATAAGTTTCATCACAAAGCAAGTGGAAAGCAGCTACAAGACACCCAAAGTCTCTCTGATGTTGGTGTAAAAGAAGGTGATGTTATTCGCTTACAACCAGAAATTACCGCAGGCTAATAACTGGGGGAGAAATCATCATGGACGAAGGCGTATTAAAAGTAACCCTAGATGACATAGATACATCAAAGAGCGAAGAGGAAGATAGATTCCAACGATTCAGTTTAATTGGATGGTGGGATCAAAATAGAATTCGTGATGCTAAGGTTCTTGTTATTGGTGCAGGAGCGCTTGGAAACGAAATCATCAAAAATCTTTCTTTGCTCGGCTTTGGTCATGTTTTAATCGCTGACCTTGACAACATTGAAAATTCAAATCTTTCTAGATCTGTTTTATATAGAGCAAAGGATAATGGCTCTCCAAAGGCCAAAATTGCTGCTCAAAGTGCAAAAGACATATTCCCAGACATAAAGGTTGATTATTTCCACGGAAACATCATATATGATTTGGGGCTTGGTGTATATAACTGGGCAGATATGGTTATTGCTGGTTTAGATAATCGTGAGGCTCGTCTCACAATTAATAGAAATTGTTGGAAGGTAAATAAGCCATGGATTGATGGAGCAATCGAACAAATTAGTGGTATTGCTCGCGTTTTCGTCCCTGATGGTCCTTGCTATGAATGCACAATGTCTGAAACCGATTGGAAGCTTTTAAATAGACGTCGCTCTTGCAATTTATTATCAAAAGATGAGATGCAGGAGGGAAAGGTTCCTACAACTCCAACAATTAGCTCTATCATTGCTGGCGTTCAATGCCAAGAGGCAGTAAAGCTTTTGCATGGCATGGAAACAATTGCAGGAAAGGGCTATGTATATAATGGTATATCTGCAGATTCATATCTAATTGAATACCAGCGCAATGACGAATGCTATTCACATGATACTGCAGAAAAAATCTTCCCTATGCAAAACAGATCTGATGAAGTAACAGTCGGTGAACTTTTAAACATAGTTAAAGCCAAAATGGGCAATGACACTGTATTAGAATTAGGAAGAGACATTCTTGAATCAATGCACTGCCCTCAATGTAAAACCACTGAACACTTATACATGTCACTTGGAAAGGCAAAGAATTCTTTAGCTACATGTCCAAGCTGTGGTACAAAGCGCGAGGTTAACACAATATTTACTATTACAGGAACTGAAGATTTTTTAGGCAAGACATTTGCTGAGATTGGTGTTCCAAAATTTGATATTGTCTGGGCGCGCAATTCAGAGCATCTATATGGCTTTGAATTTACTAAAGATGCAAAAGACGTTTTAGGGAACACAATGGAATAATATATTATGAAGAATTTCTCTGATGTAACAAAAGATGAGTGTGTAGAAAAAAAGATACCTAAGGGTGTAAAGCTAGAAAGTAGTCGCACAATTATTCTTCAATCAGTTATAAATAAAATCAAAGAGCATGGACGCTCTAGCATGAACAAAGAGGTTTGTGGTGTCTTTGTTGGTGATTTGTGCTGGGATCAAAATCCTTATTTATTAATTGATGCATGTATCGAGGGGAAATTTGCAGACCACCAGTCAGGAAGTGTAACCTTTACATCTGAAACTTGGGACTATATTCATGACGAATTAGCAGAAAAACACTCAGAGAAAAAGATTGTAGGTTGGTATCACACCCATCCTGGTTTTGGTATATTCCTATCAAATATGGATTTCTTCATTCATGAAAACTTCTTTGGATTAAAATGGCAGCCAGCTTATGTTTTTGATCCACAAGCAGAAACTGACGGCTTCTTCTTTTGGGAAGGAGACAAGCTTGAACAGAAGAAAGTGGCAATCATTAAAGATGAGCCTCCCATTTCAAAAAAAACATCACAAAAGAAGTCAAACAAGATTAGTGTTGTTGTTTCAGAAAAGGAAGAGGAAATAAACAACAAACAACGTTTACTTTATGCATTTTACATGGTTTTTTTAATAATACTTGCTCTTATTGGTTCTTTCGCCATTTATTTCCTATATCAGGATAATATGAAGCTACAAAAAACAATTGAAGACGAAAATATAAAACGTGTTCAATGGCAGGCACAAATCAAACAAGAGCAAGAGGCTGAGGCGCTGGAGCATCAAACTAGGATAGAAGAACTAGAAACACAACTAAAGAAACAAGAAGAGCAAATTGTCGTATTAGAAAGTAGTTCTCAAAGCAATCAAGTAGCAATTATTGAATTACAAACCACACAAAAAGAAAAACAAAAAGCTCCTGAAGAAAATCCTCCTAAGCAAACTCAAGCTGTAAAATGGTGGAATCCTTTCTCATGGTTTTAAAGTATGAATGACAAGATTAAAATTACCGAGAACGAATTATTTGGAAACGAACCACAAGAGCCTGCTCTAAAGGAAGAAGAATTTATTTCATCTGAGTTCGATGAACTAAATGAGGATGAAGTTCCCCTAGAAGGCCAAAAGCTTGTTTTATGTGAATTTAACACGGGTAAAGAAGAGGATACTCGTGAACGCTTGCATCCATTATGGTTTATTCTCTTTTTTATCCCGATTGTAGGTATTGGTGCTGTTATTTGGAGTTGTATACAAAAAAAATACAAATTCTCATATCAAATACCTGCAACAATTGTTTCCTTGCTTATAACAATACTACCTCTATTTTTTATAGTTTTTGGTAAATTTGCTGCTAGCAATGAAAGCAATGTAGGAACAAATTGGAAAAACTCATTAGCAGAAAAAGCAAAAAAAGGCGTAGTTGTAGTTGCTTGTGATGATGGCTCTAATCCAGATTATTTTTCTGGCTTCGGAACAGGTGTTGTTATCTCAAAAAACAAAGACAAGGCATTAATTTTGACAAATCGCCATGTTGTATTAACTGAAGATTATGAAGACTATGAATCTCTTGTCATAATTACTTCTTCTGAACAACAATTTGAAGCAGAAATAGTCGCGTTACCATATGATGAGGAGATTGATATGGCACTACTATTAATAGATAGTTCAAGGCATATAGATGTCCTTGGCCCTGTAGGGAGCTTCAAATCTATCAACATTGGAGATGAGGTTGTTGCTATTGGTCATCCAGAGGGATTAACTTTTACAATGACCCAAGGCATCGTTTCTGGTCTACGTGAAGATAATCTTATCCAAAATAGCGCACCAATCAATCCAGGAAACAGTGGAGGCCCCCTATTAAATTCTAAGGGCGAAATTATTGGCATCAATACTTTTTTCTTAAAGGATACACAAGGCTTAAATTTCGCACATAGAGCAGACTATATTTTCAAAGATACTGAATGGAAATATTTTGATAATATTGAAGCCCTCTTATCCTCTGTTACACAATCCGAATAATTAACTTCAAAAAATTGGTAAACATATGTCCGACGATAAAATTACAGTTTCATAGGACGAGATTAACGCCGAACCACAATCTCCTACCCCTCCTCAATCAATATCAATACAACTTCCCGAAGTTAAACAAAAGAAAAATAATGGTCTAGTTTTCGCATTAATCGGCATCATTATTTTATTGGTTTTAGGAATAATTGGCTTTACAGTATACCATTTTTCTATTAAAAAAACCGCTAAAGAAGCTGGAACTACAGAAGTTGTAGAACATCAAAAAACAGTCGAAGAATGGCAGAAGGAGTTCACTGCAGGCTTGAGCGACGAAATAAAGAACGATGCAATTCTTAAAAACAGAATTGAACAAGCGCATGGTGGAACTATTACTGTAACATCTTCAAATATCACGAAGATTACGACTACAACACTTGACGGAAGTAATTATTCTGGTGAAAATGGAGAAAACATCGCTACCGTTGAAGTCGATATAACCTTTAGATGGGATGGTGTTTTTCATAAAAACGGATATACTATTTTGACAATAAACTTTGACATTCAAAATGATAGAATTACATCTTCATATATTAAAGACACTGATGCAATAATAAATTATGAAAATGAACAATTTTGGAGTGATTTAGGATTTCTAATTGGTGTCGGATTACTTTAATTAAACAGGAATATAAGGATAGAAAATGAATAAAGAAAAAATTTCAATTTCATTAGATGAAATTAATAGTCCTAATGTTGATGCAGCACTTCATAGACAAGATATTGCTGATAGAATGGCCCAGCACCAACAAAAGATTAGAACAACCTTTGGTGGTTCTGGAGAAATGCTTGGTGCTAAAGGTGGATTCTTTAGAAAATCAATTGTTTACATGACCATTTTCGGCTTAATTTTCTCCATCGTTGGTTGGCTCCTTGGTGAAATTGTCATGAAAAAATCAGATGATTTTTTCGAGGCACTTATAATTGCTGATTCCGTATGCTATTTTAGTGATTCAAAAGACGAAAAAATAGAAGCTATCGAAGAATTTTTGGAAGAAAAAAAGGAATTCCGAGACAACTCTTTTCTACCTGAAAAAATCGTTGATTTTATAGACGAATTAGAAGACTTGGATGATGAAGAACGCTATGAAGTAATTAAAAACGAAATAGATAAATATCAATTTTATTTTACTATCATTTTAGGTGTTTTAATAGCTGTAGGTTTATCTATTGCTGAAGAGGTTGTTTCTAAAAACTTTATCCGTGTTTTGATTATAGGCATTATAGCCACAATTTTAGGTGCTATTGGAGGATTTGTAGTTGCTCTATTTATTAATGATATCTATCAAGCCATTGGCGGTGACAAAATTGGTGAATTTTGCTTACAACAAATACTTGCTAGAGCTGTTGGATGGTCTATTCTCGGTGCATTTTTAGCAATTGCTCCAGGTATTATGATGAGAAGTCCAAAGAAATTCTTACTTGGTCTTTTAGGTGGTGCTATTGGTGGATTTATTGGTGGAGCACTTTTTGATCCTATATGCTTTAAACTGCTAGAAGGCTATGAGCACGCAGGTGTTGTGGCTAGATGCGTAAATATCCTTGGCCTTGGTGTTGGCGCAGCTATGGCAACTGTTTTACTTGAAAATGCAGCAAAGCAAGGTTGGTTAAAGGTTGCAACTGGCGTAATTATGGGTAAACAATTTATCCTATATAGAAATCCAACTATCATTGGTAGTTCACCAAAATGCGAGATTTATCTATTTAAGGATCCTTCTGTGGCACCTCAGCACGCTGCCATTAACAATAGAAATGGTGAATTTATCATAACCGCAATTTCTGGTACGACTGTATTAATTAATAATGCTCCAATAAGACAGCAAAGACTAAGGTCTGGTGATTTAATACAAATTGGAAATACAATATTTGTTTTTGAAGCAAAAGCTATCAAACCAGTACAAGGATATCAATAATGAAATGGGTTTGTGATAATTGTTCTTATTCGCTAGAGCTTGATGATTCTCAGGTCATTTCTGCATGTCCAAATTGTGGTCAACCGGTTTACTCACAATTTGATGACGCAGTAGAAGATTCTCCTCCTGTTCCTTATGCAGAGGAGGAGGAGAATGCTACATATTTTCAACCTGATGCAAAAAATGATTATTCAGAAGCATATGCTCAAGAAGCTACTGAACAGTGTCTAGAACAAGAGCAAGTTATATCACAATGCCCTGTTTGTTGTGGTCAAATTACTTCGGACGACGACAATATTATATGTTGTCCAGATTGCAAAACTTTTTACCACAGGGAATGCTGGGAAGATAATTTAGGTTGCGCTGTCTATGGTTGTAATTCCTCCCAATGTATTGCAATCCACTCTCAAAGGGCTGAAAACCAAATTGAATGCGCATGGTGTCACACTATACTTCCACCCGAAGCAATTATTTGCCCTATCTGCCAACGAAATGTCGATGGAACAGGTGCCGCACCTTCCTCATTTAATTCAGATAAGATAAAGAACAATGTACTTTTCCCGATTAGGGACAATCTCATAGATCTTGGAAATGATATTGTCCGCTACTGGAAAATTATTTCCCCTTATTTATTAAAAATATTGTCTTATTATAAAAATACACTTTGCCAATATGTTAATTTTCACGGTGTTGCATCTAGAAAAGAATATTTTTCTTTTATTTTAATATCTTCAATAATCTATACAATATTAATTCTAATACCAGAAAATATTTACCTACTACTTATATACTCAATAGCAACGTTGGCTCCAACAATTGGACTTATAATAAGACGATTGCACGACACTAACCTGTCTGGTTGGTTTGCTTTTGCTATTCCAATTTTACCTATTCTATTGTGCGTTCCAACAAAAACAAAAACTGAATAGTTTCTCTTTTTCTATTTTATGATATTTAAATGTCCTTCGTGTAAAACAGAATTTAAATGTTTTGGTGATACTGTACCAACTTTTTGCGAAAATTGTGGAATAAAGATAGAGAACAATCAAACAAACACCCCTCCTCCTACATTGGATGAGGAGGCTCCAATAGAACCACAAAATGCTACACCGGAAATAAAAGAGCCAGAAGCAATCATTGTCGAAAAGAAAAGCACAGCAAGTAAAGCAGAAAAAGCATCTGATGTTTGTCCTGTTTGCTTCACTCCTATTGAAGAAGGCGAAGAAAATATAGTTTGCGAACACTGTAAAATAAAGTACCACAAAGAGTGCTGGATAGAAAATAATGGTTGCGCTACTTATGGTTGTGTGTCCACTGGATGTGTTAAATCTGATCGCATAACCATAGATATGAATGATCTTAATATGCTAGATTACTCATATAATTCAAACAACATCCCTGCTTCTTATTGTCCTCGCTGTAATACAAAATTAGAGTATGGTTCTATGTTTTGTTGGTCTTGCGGTAGAAGAATAACAAATTCACACTCATACCCAAACACACAATCAAAATACGAAAGCTTAAGTAATTTGCCATTAATTATAACTGTCATATTATTAATAATTTTTATTATTTTAATGGTTAATTGTTAATAGCAAATCCATTTGTGTAAATCGAGTAGGAGGAGTTTTAACTCCTCCTCTCACACC
>JAZNPC010000043.1:0-1967 GCA_045589455.1 Kiritimatiellia bacterium | reverse complement strand
GCCTTTTAGATTACTATCTTGAAAGACAAGTAGCTATGACATCAAGTATATAAAAGAAAAAAAAATGGGTTGAACCGCCGTATGCCGAACGGCACGTACGGTGGTGTGAGAGGAGGAGTTAAAACTCCTCCTACTCGATTTGATAATAGGTAAGGAATGCAGAAAATCTGAGTAGATAAAAAATGCTTGAGAACTGCTTTTATAAAAATGGTTTTAAACTGATGAATCAATGATAATAAATTTGTCATTCTTTTTTTAGTTTCGCTAGCATGCTAACGAACACTCCCTCCCACCCAAACTTCCATAGGTGGGAGTCAGCATTGCCCAAGTCATCAAGTGCAACACGTTAATCTGATTACTGAACGTCAAACAGTTTGGGTGTGAAACTTAGATGCGCCTACATAAATTTTAACTGACGAATTTAGATTGAATAGTCGTTTTTTTTGTAATATAATTTATTTAAAACAAACAAACAATATTATTTATTAAAAAGGGGATATATTAATGACTATTACACTTCCTGAAAGAACTGTTCCACAGTATGGTGAATATGATGTAATTGTCGTTGGCGGTGGCTTTGGCGGTGTCGCAGCTGCATTAGCTGCTGCACGAAATGGTGCAAAAACATGCTTACTTGAGAAATCTGCTACTCTTGGAGGCTTGGGTACGGCTGGTATGGTTGTAATTTATTTGCCAATTTGCGATGGCTTTGGGCACCAAGTAAGCTATGGTATAGTTGAAGAGCTACTTCGTCTACCAATGAAATATAGCCCTGTTAAACCAACAGGCTATTGGGATAAGCCTCAAGAGGCAACACTAGATCAACTCAAGGAACGCCGCTATGAGCTTGTTTATCATCCTGCTCCAATGTCATTAGGAATGGAACGAGTGCTTCTTGAAGCCGGGGTTACGATTTTTTATGATACGCTAATTACAGATATAGTTAAAAATGCATCTGGAGCAATTACACATGTTGTCACAGAAACAAAGTCTGGATGCGGTGTGTTTGCGACAAAATTTGTCGTAGACGGAACAGGAGATGCAGATTTATGCAAATACGCAGAAGAGGAATGTGAAATAGCAAAGCTTAATAAGCTTGGAGCTTGGTATTATTCCTTAAATGATGAAAATGAGATTGAGCTTCGAACACAATCAGTTCACCCATATAATAGCTCTGATCATATTAGGCATATGTGTTTAGACGGCACAGATTTTCGCCAGGTTTCTCAGCATATTATTCTTTCACATGAGCTTGTTCTTAAGGATAATGAGGTTCATAACCTTAAGCCAATCGAGGAAACAGGGAAAGAAAAGTTCTTCCCTGGCTTTGTTCCAAGTATGGCATGCTTTAGAATGACACGTCGCATCGTTGCTCCTTATACCATGACAGAGAATGATAACCATAAATGGCATGATGACACGGTTGGTATTTTCTCTGATTGGCGTAAAAGGGGACCGGTGTATGCTCTTCCATATCGTGCCTTGTATGCTCAGCGTACACCAAATCTAATTACAGCAGGTCGTTGTATCTCAACCACAGGAGACACCTGGGATGTTGCTCGTGTTATTCCTGTATGCTCTGTGTCTGGTGAGGCAGCTGGTACAGCAGCGGCTTTATGCATTAGAGAAAATGTTCAGCGTTTGTCTGAATTGAATGTGGGTCTATTGCAAAATCAACTAACTCTAGCAGGCGTAAGGCTAGATAGATCCCTAGTGAAAAATATTTATGAATAAAAATATATCACTAGCATTGTTTTAATGGTGAGATTATTAGTAAGGCGTACGATTTTATCGTATGCCTTTTTTAAAAGAAAATTCTTTAAAAATTGTAGTATGCAAAAGTAAATGCAACTTTGCACGACTAAACGCACCTATTTTATGTTTAATGTGAAAATTTTAGGTGTTTATGTGTCGTTTTGGTGAAGTTATCTGTTTACAAAATCTCTGATAAAGCATAAAATGGCGTT
>JAZNPC010000042.1:0-8205 GCA_045589455.1 Kiritimatiellia bacterium | reverse complement strand
CCTTTTAGATTACTATCTTGAAAGACAAGTAGCTATGACATCAAGTATATAAAAGAAAAAAAAATGGGTTGAACCGCCGTATGCCGAACGGCACGTACGGTGGTGTGAGAGGAGGAGTTAAAACTCCTCCTACTCGATTATGAGGTACTGCGCACTCCAAACAATAACGTCATTCTAATCTTCACTCAATGAAATACACTCATTCATTGTTGTTTCTTTGTTTCATGTTTTCTTGTTTTCTATTTAAAAGAGTGATAAAATATATTATATGAAAACAAATAATTTAGATACATCTTTATTCGGTGATTTTAATCCAAAATCAGAAATTAAACAGCGCATTGATTCCCTCCGTGCTGAATTGGAACGCCATACAAAGCTTTACTATGTAGATGCAGCTCCAGAAATTTCTGACAAACAATTTGATGATATGCTTTTGGAGCTTCGTAAGCTGGAGGACGCAAATCCTGAATTTATTACTTCTACCTCACCAACACGTCGTGTTGGTGGTGAGCCAATTTCTGGCTTTGAACCGTTTTCTCATATCATTCCAATGCAATCTCTTGAGAATACATATGCTCTAGGCGAGATTGCTGAATATGATGCTCTGGTTCGCTCTTTATCTGGCTTAGATAAGGTTGAGTATGTTGTAGAGCCAAAGGTAGATGGCCTTGCTTTTTGTGTGCACTATAAGGATGGCGAATTCTTTGCTGCTGCAACCCGCGGTAATGGCACCACGGGTGATAATGTGTCTCAAAATGTTCGCACAATAAATTCAATCCCTATGCGCATACCAACCACCGCTCCATGGGTAGAGCTACGTGGTGAAATCTATATGCCAAAGGCAGTTTTTGTTGAGCTAGTAACAGAGCAAGAAGCCCGTGGAGAAGAGCCATTTAAAAATCCACGTAATGCTGCAGCTGGTTCTCTAAAGCTACTAGACCCTCGTATTGTCGCAACACGTAAGCTAGATGCTGTGCTTTATGGTGCCGGCAGAATTGATGGAATAGAGGAGCCAAGCACACACGCTGGGCTCACAAAGCTAATCTCAGATTTAGGCTTTAGGACACAGCCACGTACATGGATTTGCCAAGGCTTAGATGATGTCTATAAAGCAATTGCCGAGCTAGAGCAATTGCGCCATTCCTTCCCATTTGAAATTGATGGTGCCGTAATAAAGGTAAATGATCGCACAATTTACCGTACACTTGGCTCAACAGCCAAGGCACCACGCTGGGCACGTGCTTATAAATATGCTCCAGAGCAAGCAGAAACCGTTGTTGAAGCAATTACTGTTCAGGTGGGCCGTACAGGTGTGCTTACTCCGGTGGCAGAGCTACGCACAGTTCGTCTAGCTGGCTCAGATATCTCACGCGCTACACTTCATAATTTAGATGAAATTCGGCGCAAGGATATCCGCGTTGGCGATCATGTTATGATTGAAAAGGCTGGCGAAGTTATCCCTGCTGTGGTTTCTGTTGTTACATCAGCTCGCTGTGGCATAGAGCAAGAATTTGAGATGCCAGATAAATGCCCAGTTTGTGGTGCACCAGTATTCCAGGAGCCAGGTGAGGTAGCTATTAAGTGTGGTAATTTCCTTTGCCCAGCACAGCTAACTCGTCGAATCATTCATTTTGCTTCTCGTGAGGCACTTAATATTGAAGGCTTAGGCGATAAGGTTGCACAAGCAATTGTTGATCAACAGTGTGTTCGCACACCTCTTGATTTATATAATCAGGATGAAGCTTGGCTTTCAACGCTTTCTTTAGAAGGCGCACTTCCTAGTGGTGTGCAGCCTTCAATTCAGCAGCAAACCTTTGGCTGTGAGATAAATGACTCTGCCACAAAGCAGCGCACTCTAGGTAAAGCAAATGCTCACACAATTATGAATGCACTTCAGCGTGCAAAGGAGCTTCCTCTTGCTCGCTGGATATTTGCTATCGGTATTCCAGGAATTGGTGCAACAACTGCTCAAGATATTGCTCGCTTGCACAAGGACTTCTATGATTTAGCGAATTCAAAGATTGTTTCTGATATTAGCACATTATATGAGCTTATGGATGAGGCAGATTATATTAATCCCAAGAGCCACCGCGTACGTGCATTAGATATTGATGAACGCGTTAGCTGCGCAGAACGCTTCACTGTGGTTTGTGATCAAATTATTGAGCTAGGTGAGCGCCTCGTAAAGGAAAAGCTTGCCACAAAGGTAAAGAATGCAAATCTCAAGTATACCTGTACGATTAAGCCAGAGGCGGCTCGCTCTCTAAAGCAATTCTTTGCGAGTGAACAAGGCCAGCAGCAGTTAGAGCAGATGCGCCTACTTGGCATTAATCCAGAAGCAAAGCTTTCTATAGAACAGTCAACACCACTTTCTGGAAAGAAGCTAGTAATTACTGGCACCCTTACCACAATGGGAAGAACTCAAGCTGTTCAGCTTGTAATCAATGCTGGTGGCAGAGTGGCAGATTCTGTTTCTAAGGAGACAGATTATCTTGTAATTGGAGAAAAGCCTGGCGGCAACAAAACCTCACGTGCAAAGGAGCTAGGAATAACAATTCTTACAGAGGATGAGTTTGTTGCTTTGGCAAAGCCAACCGAGTCAACACCAGTTGAGGAGCCTGTTTCAATTCCAGTTGTTCCTGTAGAAGCAAAACCAGTTCAACAAGAACTATTTTAACAACCAACAATTTGTTGTGCGCTACATAGCGTGCGACGCAGTTGTTTATTGTCGAATCTAACCTATGTCTAAAAGTAGCATTATAAAAGATTATACAAAAGGACCCATTTGGTGGCCAATGGTAGTGTTTGCACTTCCGTTCATGCTTTCAAATGGACTTCAGGTGCTTTATAATGTTGTAGATATGCTAATTGTTGGACAATTCTTGGGTAAGGTTGGTGTGACAGCAGTTTCTAATGCAGGGCGTATTTTTATCTTTTTAACGATGGTTTGTCTTGGTCTCTCGCTTAGTGGCCAAATTTATATCTCTCAGTTAATAGGGCAGGGCGAGCGTGGAGAAAGATTAAATCGCACAATTGGTACATATTTCTTTTCGCAGCTTGCAATTGGCGCTGTGATGACCGTTGTAGGTATTCTTCTTACAGATTGGATTATTGCTATTCTCGAAGTTCCTGAAGAGGCGGTAGCTGATGCTCGAAGCTATCTTCGTATTACCACAGCAGGTCTTGTTTTTTCCTATGGCTATAATATGATATCCGGTGTACTTCGTGGAATGGGCAATTCTCTTCATCCATTTATTTTTATAGCGATAGCATCTATTATAAATATAATTCTTGATTTTGTATTTATTAAGTATTGTGGATTAGGAGTATTTGGTGCTGGTTTAGCGACAATTCTTGGTCAAGCCATTGCATTTGTGTATGCATTCATTTTCCTATATAGACGCCGTAACGAATTTGCATTTGATTTTAAGCTTCGTTCATTTATTCCATCAAAAAAGATTTTAAATTCATTAATGAAGCTGGGAATTCCGTATGTAATTCGGTTTGCATCTATAAATATATCTATGCTTTATGTAATCCGTCTAATTAATAGACTGGGAGTTGACGAAGCAACAGTGTTTGGTGCAGGTGTTCAGCTTGATGATGTTGTTACAAAAGTAACGCTTGGAATAATGATGGCTGGTACTGCTATGGTTGGCCAAAATTATGGAGCGCGACAATTTGGCCGCATAACAAAAATTATTAGCTATGCATGGTTGTTTAGTGCTGGCTTTTACATCATCTTCGCGACAATATTATTGATATTCCCTAAGCAGCTTATAGGAATGTTTACAGATGAGCCAGAGGTTTTGGCTCTTGCCCCAGTTTTTGCATATTCAATAGTATGGCAATTCCCAGGTTTAATTCTAATGCGAGGCACTAATTCATTTATTAATGGAATTGGTCATGCAAATCTAGGTCTTGTTTTTGCATTACTAGATGGCGTTATTCTTCGGATTGGTCTAAGCTGGTTTTTTGGCTCGTATTTATGTATGGGCTTTAAAGGCTTTGTGTTAGGGTATGGCGTAGCCTGCTATGGAATGGGTGTGCCTGCATTGATTTATTTTCTCTTCTTCCCGTGGAAGAATCGTAAACTCGCTACAGAGTAATCAAACAAAAAAGGATAGTTATGGAGATAACTGATGTGTTGTTGGCAGATCCAAGCGTTTTTGCTGTTGAGGATCGTTATCAGATTTGTGTGATTGTTGCATCAGAATGCACAATGTGGGTTCAGATTGGTGATAGGAAATATTATGATCACTCGAATGGTATTTTGCGTTCAGGAAAATATTTGCATAAGGTAGAGCTGCCAATGCAAAAGCTTGATTCAGAGAAGAAATATACAATATATCTTCGTCCAATAATTGAGCGTAAACCATACTTCACAGAAACAAAAGAGCCAGTATCTGCTGAATATACATTTTCTCCGATTCATAAGAAAGAAAAGTATAATATTATCAGCATAGCAGATGCTCACAATCTTGTAGATGCGCCAGTACAGGCAGGATCATATTATGGTGATAATTTGGATATGCTCGTGCTTTGTGGAGATGTTCCAAATCATGCAGGAGAAGTGGAATATTTTAAGGCAATTTATAAAATAGCAGGTGGAATAACTGGTGGCAGAGTCCCTTGTGTATACGCTCGTGGTAATCATGATATGCGTGGTATATATGGAGAACAACTAACAGATTATTCCCCATCAAATAATGGTGCTTCATATTATACATTTAAAATGGGTGAAATTTGGGGCATTGTAATGGATTGTGCAGAGGATAAGCCTGATACAAATCCAGAGTATGGCTTTACTATTTGCTGTGAAGAATTTCGTGAAGAGGAAACAGAGTTTCTTCTTAAGGAAATAGAGAAGGGTGAGTGGAAAAATTATCCAATTCGTTTAATTGTAACACATCATCCTTTTTCTCACAGAATCCGCCCTCCATTTGATATTGAACAAGAGCGTTATGCTTTGTGGAGCCGTGAGCTAAAGCGTATAGACCCAACACTTATGATTAGTGGTCACTTACATGAATGCTTCTTTGAGCAGCCTGGCCAGGAGCACGATACCTTTGGCTTCCCATGTCCTGTTGCCTGTGTGTCTTGGGTGGACTGCGAGAAAAATAAGTACATCTGTGGTGCAATTTCCGTTGGAGTAGATGGAGTAATAGAGGTTGGCTCTGTGAATGAAACTAGAGAGTATACTAAGTTAAGCAATTAATTAAGTCATATTTTCATAATAAAAAGCATCTTAATCATAAGAGAATTATCTGTGGGTGGTTCTTATTGTGTTATAAGTGTTACTATTGCTATACGATACGTTGCTTAACGAAAGGAACTAGTATGATAGCTTTGTTTGAATATAAAGAAATATCTAATATATTAAAGCAAAAATATGGTGTTGAAATAGGCTTAGAAGAGGTTGATGTAAAAACGATTAAAATAAGCTATAAGCCACTGCTTTTGATTCCGCGTATAAATGTTGTTTTGAATATTGAAGAGATTAATGAAGAAAGAATTTCTATACATTATGACTCTACGGCTATAAATTTTCTTCTTCCTATTTTTGAAAATTTTATTACTAAAAAAATCCCAGAGTTTATTAAAATAGACCGACAGGCAAATAGATTATTTTTACCATCTAGGATACATAAAGGTGATTTCAATATAGATATCTCAAATATCGAATTTGATAGTTCATCTATGAAAATTACGGCAAAAAACATCAAATTTTAATTACAGCATCGTTGTGAAATAATTCTCGAGAAGAATAACAGGAAATCGTGGCTGTATTTAGAATATAGATGCTTCGTTAAAATATTTACTTGTTTTAATCGTTTTCGCTTGTTTTGCTTCAAAAAAAAGGAGTATAATTTTAACCGATAAATGGTTTATAGTTTTGGGTGCTTGTTATGGCTCAATTAAAAAATACAATGGATATGTGCCATGGTCCATTGTTCAAACAAATACTTCTTTATTCACTTCCTTTACTTGGAACAATGATATTGCATATTACCTTTGGTATGGCAGATATCATTGTTGTTGGACGTTATAGTGGCCCTGAGAGTGTTGGTGCTGTTGGTTCAACCTCATCATTAATTATTTTGATATTAAATTTCTTCTTTGGACTTTCTGTTGGAACGAGTATCCTAGCCGCAAATTTCTTTGGATCTAAGAATTTTCCACTATTACGGCGACTTTCCTATACTTCCATAGCGGTTGGAATATGGGGAGGAATATTTTTAGCAATAGCTGGTCAAATCATTGCAGAACCAATACTAACTTTGATGAAGACCCCAGAAGCGAATCTTCATAAAGCTGTAACATATATGAGAATTTATTTTCTTTGTATGCCCGCGCTTATGATTAATGTGTTTGGTTCTGCACTTCTTCGTGCAGTTGGTGATACTAAGCGTCCACTTTATTTTCTAATCTATTCAGGAATTGTAAATGTTGTATTGAATTTTATTCTTGTGGCATATTGTGGAATGGATGTTGATGGTGTTGCTTGGGCAACAGCAGTAGCGCAGTGTATTTCAGCTATTCTTGTGATGCATGCATTGATGGATAAACAGGGAGTTTTCCTATTTAAGTTTAAGTTTTTAGGAGTAGATTGGAAGCTTTTAAAACGAATGCTTTACCTTGGGGTTCCTGCTTGTATTCAATCTAGTTGCTTCAGTTTTTCAAATGTTTTAATGCAGTCTGCGGTAAATAGCCTTGGTACGGTAGCTGTAAATGGTAATGGTATTGCTCAAAGCCTAGAGGGATTAGTTTATACTGGCTCGGGCGCATATCATAATACAACGGTAGCTTTTGTTGCTCAAAACGAGGGAGGCGGAAATCGTGCCCGCTCTATTCTGAGTATGAAATATTGTTTTCTTTTGGGCTTTTTAATACCTGAAATTATGGGGCTGTTGTTTACGATATTTGGTCCGGAAGTTTCTCTATTTTATGCGCCTAACGCAAAGGATACAGAGATTGCCGCATGTATGAGTAGAATCCTTGTCACATTCCCAATATATGGGTTGTGCGGTCTTATGGATGTTGTGTCTGGTGCATTACGTGGAGTTGGTTCAACAATTAGTAGCACCATCATAATGCTTATATCTGTGTGCGTTGTTAGAGTTTGTTGGGTGTTCTTTGTGTTCCCATCGCATTCTTCTATAAAAGAATTGATGGTAAGTTATCCAATTACATGGATTTTATGCATTGCAATTTGTATGATTTATCTAGTATATAAATTGAGAAAGTTAAGAGGCAAGAGTGTTTCTTTTGCATAGGTAAATTAAGTAAAATGGCGTAGAAAGTGTATGCTTTGAATAGGAGCAAGTTTTTAAAAATAGTTAACGTAAATAAAGGATAAAAAAATGAAGAAAAAATCAATGTTTGTGTTCTGTGCATTATTTACAACGATGTTGTTTGCATCAGAGCCAGTAAAACAAGAAGAGCCATTTATTGTGGCTTGTGTTGGTGATAGCATTACAGCTGGTGGTTATCCAAAGGATCTTCAAGAGGCTTTAGGAGAAGGGTGGCAGGTGTTGAATTTTGGCGTGAATTCTCGCACTGCACAGGTAGATGGAAAAGAAGGGAATGGCACAGGCGAGCTTGGCTATGTAAAAACATTGGTTTATGAGAAATCACTAAAATCAAATGCAGATGCTGTAATTCTTTTAATTGGAACAAACGATAGTAAAACAGTTAACTGTGTAGGTAGAGAGGAAATTTTTAAGCGAGATTATGCTGCTCTAGTAGATGCATATCTAGCAATGGAATCTAAGCCAATCGTTATTATTGCCCTTTCTCCTTTTGTTACATCCTCGGGTTGGACAATTAGCGAGGAGAGAATTCGCACAGTAATTAACCCAGCACAGAAAGCGGTGGCAGAAGAACGTGGGCTTCCAGTTGTTGATTTACATACGTTGTTTGAAGAGAATGCTGCAACAATTCTTTCTAGAGATGGTATTCATCCAAATGAAGCAGGACGTAAGCTCCTTGCAGAAACCTTTGCTGCAAAGCTAAGGGAATTGCGTGAGTGATAACTAGTAACGCATAAGTTAAAATAAAAAAGGGGCTGTTGCAAAACTCAATGTTTTGTGGCAGCCTCTTTTCTTTGTAATTTTTTAATTATTTTCTCCATATTTATTGCTTTTGGTTTTTCTGCTTCAAGACCTTTAGGGGCAACCCAATAATCAATTTTCCCTTTACCAG
>JAZNPC010000041.1:0-4652 GCA_045589455.1 Kiritimatiellia bacterium | reverse complement strand
TTGCAACTAAATGCACCTTTTTCCATAGAAAACTTTGTGTTTTTACTAAAACCCCTTACTTTTAAAATATTTATGCAACTCTAATCCCTGTCGCACGACTAAACGCACCAAAACAGGTGCATTTAGTTTTGCAAATAACACAATATTAATTTTAAGCGCAGAATAAGCCATGTGCGCTTGACTTTTTTTTGTAATAAGAGTACCATGAAACTAATGATTATGTATTAGCATTACAATTGTGTTTGCTTGTTAATTATTTAGGAGAATATTATATGAAAATAAATAGCTTCAAACAATTGTTGATGACAGCAATTCTTGCTGCTTCTATCACAGCCCTTCAAGCCACGGTTTATATTCCTGGCTTCATTCAGGCACAGCTCTCAGGCTCTGCTAACAATACGGATGATATTTTGACTGCTGAGCAGACAACCTATACCGCTGGCGCAGTTATGGGTAATACATCAGGATCAGCCCAAGACCTTTACGGCAATAATTGGTCATGGGGTGATAATCGCTCCTTTGGTTATCTTGGTCAAATCTATCTTGATGCAGATACCACTTATACCTTTATGAAGTCCATTGACGATTGGACATATATCAAAATCGGTGAAACCGTTGTAATAGACAATGGTACATATAATAATCTCACATCAGGTTCATTTACATCAACAACTGCGGGCTGGTATGATATTGAAGTCCGCATGGGTAATGGTGGTGGTGGTGCCGGCTTGGCAAATGGCGCAAAATACGGTATCGCATATAACACCGTAGGTGATACATCACAAGCAAACTTTAAAGCAATGACAGATGGTTGGGTTGCATTGTTGGACCCTGGTGATGCAACTCATTTTCGTTATGCAATTTCTGAAGAAAATTATCTAACTATTGATTCTGTTGCTCCTAATGGAGATAACCTTGATGTTACATTCTCTGTTTCAAATATCTCAGAAGCTGGCGCAACAGTAACACTATTTTGGGGTGCTGGTGATGGTGAAACAGTTCCTGATAATTGGGATAACACAATGGATATTGCTATTTCCGCAACAGGTACACAAACTGTGTCTATAACAGGAGGAGCAAATGCTGCATTCTTTACTGCTCGCATGATTTCTAGCCCATGGTTACAATGGACATCAACCTTTAGCCTAGCAGAAGAATCTCCTTCATTTACACTATTGCCTTCTGTAGTAGATTATACATATGCTGAATTTTCTGCAACTGTAACAGGTACTGGTGTTGGCGCTGCTAGTGTAGCTGCAGAGCTTCAGATCTCTACACAGGAGAATTTCTCTTCTATTCTTGCTTCATATGATTTGAGCCTTACAGGTATCGGCAATCAAACAATTGTTGCAGATAATCTAGTAACTAATACAGTATATTACGCTCGTATCTTTGGTGAAAACAATCTTGGCGAAACAGGCTATTCAAGCGTAATAGGACCTATAACAACACTTGAGCCAACACAAACAGAGGGCGCAATTGCTATAGAGAGCTATGGCTTTACAGAGATTGGTGTTTTTGCAACAACAACAGATTTTGGTGATGATTCAGATTATGCTTCAGTACGCCTAGAGGCAAGCACAACAGCTGATTTTGCAAATCTAGCTGCAGTATCAGAAGTTGTTAATGTTACAACTCTAGATACTATTACCATGGATGTAGAAAATCTAGACCCTGCCACAACATATTATCTACGCTTAAGATATATTAATGAGTGGGGTATTGTTTCATATGTTGTTTGTGATGTTACACAGCAGACACATGCTGTTCCAATCGCAACAACAGGCCTCAGTTATACTACTGGCGATACTGTTGATGTAACCTTTGGTATTACCCAAGTATATGATGGGGCAACAGGCTCTGTTGCTCTATACTATGGTAATGCATCAGATCCATCAACCCTAATTAGCTCACAGGATTTTGCTTCTGCTGGAACACTTACTTGGTCTGGACTTCAGGCTTATAAAACTACAGCATATGCAAAAGCAGTTGTTACATCTGTAGTTGGTGGAGTAGAGTACACTACCTCATACATGATTCCAATTGCTCCTGGTTCAACACTAACATCTGTTTCTAACGTTGCAGATTTTGCTTCTGCAGAAACAGCTCTTATCATAAATGTTGGTGATGCTATCTCACTACCAGAGGCTCTAGGAAATTACTCCTATAGAATAATGAATAAAACCTTTGCTGAGCTAGATGGAGCATTTGTTACAGCTATCGCTCCAGGCATTCTTGGCATACAGCTATTGAATGGAGATGTTGTTGAGCAAACCATGGCAGTAATTATTCTTCCAGAGCCAATTGCTGATGGAAATATCTACATCTTTAAGGAATATTCTTCAAGTAAGAACACTTGGGATAATCCAGAAACATGGATAAAGGTAGGTTCTGAAACTAATGACTCTTGGCCATGCCAAGTAAATGATATTGCTATTATTCCTTACTATGATTCTGTAGATAATACATATTTGCGTACGTCATCTGATTTAGTATTAGGTGGAATGTATGTAGGTAAATATACTGATAGGAATATTAGAGTCGTTGTTGAACGTCAAAAAACATCAGAGCATAGGACACTTACATTTAACCGCACAGATGGAGAGCAAGCATTTGTTCAAGTTTGTCCAAATACAAGAGACGGTAGAGAGTGTGCTATTCAGCTAGGTGGATATCCTCTAGACATCTACTATGAAGTTGATACATATTATGATTCTGGTTGGTATATCCCTGATTGGGAAGCTGAAATGACCCGAGGTAAATATGATTTGGTAAATGCAACAAATAATATCCCTGCTGGTGTTACTATGACATTTAGAAATAGTAATCCTAGAGGTACAAGTATGGGAGAGACCTTTAGTGAAGGACATTTTGTGGGTGAAGGTGTTGTATGGAACCGCTCACAAGGTAATATTGCTTATTGGAGTGATTTGTCTCGCTTCTCTGGAATCCTTCGAGATTCTAGCCATGGCAATGCAAATTATGACCGCTCTGGACCAACCTTTATTCGCACAGGCAGTGCTTCTAATGTACTTGCAGAAGCAATCGGTTTTGTTCCATGCGGCAGTAATCCAAACATAGGTACAAGCGGTGCTGGTCTTATTGTAACTGGCTGGGAACCAGGCTATAATAGTGATAGCGCACATCCAGATGATCATTGGTTTACTGGTAGAGGTCTTCGTTTAGTTGGTGGTGAATATTATGCACGTGCAACAGAGAATACTTCATGGGGTTATGGTGTTGCAGAAACAAAGATTGGTGAAACACTAATAATTGGTTCAGGTATGTCACATATCTACGAGACAGATAGAAACCAACAAAGTAATCACCCAATTAATTATCTACAGTTCAATTCTCTAATTCAGGAGGATAAGGGAACACTATGCTTCTATGAGCCATCTCGTAGGTATAATCCAGAAGGAGTTGTATATACAAATAACTACACTGTTATTAAGGGCCATGAAGAACATTTGATTGGAGGTACAGCAAGCCCACGTGTATCAGATGATTATCCAATTATTCCATGGATTGTTTCTCCTGCTTCTACAAGTGGTGGTAGTTGGGAAACATTGCTATTTATGTGCTTTGAGCCAGGAACAGATCGTATCATTAGACCTGTTTATAACAATACATCTATTGACGGAGCTGCAAGCAATCAATCAAATGCATATACATGGGATAAGAATGCAACAATTGCAGAGGATGTAACGGTAAATTCTCTATTCCTAAATAACTCTTCTAAGGGAAAGACACTTGGAGCTGACCGCACTTTAACCATTACTTCTGGCGGTCTAGTACTTCATGGTTCATCGTCAGGCTTTGGTGTAGAGGGAGGTGTAGAAAATGGAGCATTGGTACTTGGTAGTGCACAGCACCCAGCGTACGTATTTGCTCGTTCAAGCGATGCTTCTCAGCCAAACGTATTGTGGTCACCAGTTACAGCACCTGGCGGCTTTGTTGCTGGCTACTGCGGTTACCTACAGCTTGGTGGCGATCAGACAGGCATTGCTGATGAAATCGTTATAAACGCAGGTACATTGATTCTTGGCTCAGCAACAACACCATGTGCAATTAATCCAAACATGGAGGTGCGTCTAGTTGCTGGTGCAAATCTATCAATTCCAATTGCAGGAGCCTTGAACACAAGCACACTTCGCCTAGATGGTCATGCAGGCTACTACGGCAAAGTAAATATTGCAGAAGGCGTTGAAGAGAAGGTTGGTAGAATATATGTACGTGATTATCCAGACGAGTCTGAATGGACAAGCCTACCGCGCGGTACATATGGCTCAAGTGAATCAAATGCTGAATTTGTTGACGACACATTGTTCTCAGGCAAGGGTGTGTTGAAGGTCATGAGTGATGATGTTTTAGAGCCAACATTAATCCTAATGTTCTAACAATAAAAAGGGCCTGTTGCAAAACACAAAAGATTTGCAACATCCTTTTTTTATTGTTTATGGGGCATATCGGGGCTATAATAAGCCATGATAGGAGAAAATTATGGCTTATTTTACTAATTTTCAAGGGTATTTATTCCTTTGCTCAGACATTCCGTTTGAGGAAAGGCAAAAACTAGACAATTACCTTCAACTTTTGGAAGACTCTGGGGTTGGAAAGATTATAGAAGAATCGCTTGAAAAACATTTTGG
>JAZNPC010000040.1:0-30522 GCA_045589455.1 Kiritimatiellia bacterium | reverse complement strand
AAAAAGAGTGAAGTTGGTGACCGGAAAGACTTCGGTCAGGTAGAAGCAAGCCTTTATTTATAAATAAAGGCTTGCTTCTACCTGACCGAAGTCTTTCCGGTCACCAACTTCACTCTTTTTCTGATTTTCAAGGCATAAACTCTTTGTGTCTTGAAAAATTGTATCAATCCAAATTTACAGCCGCGAAGTCCAGCAATGGATTATCGCGGCTGTTTTGTTTTTTTAACGTATAAAACATGAGGCTTTGGTATATGAATGTTGATGATTTCAAGAATGATGACCATTTATTGGTATCATTGCTAATGAATAAAGACAATACAGCATGGAGTTATATTATTGCTGATGTTATCAAGCCATTAGCCCTTTCAGATAAATTTCCATTTCGACATATTTTTTACAAACACTCAATCCCTATTGATGCTCTCGGTGATATGGTGTACGAGCTTCTCATGAAAAATGATTTTGCTTTATTGCGTGCATTTCGCTTTGAAGGGAAATTTACGACTTACTTGTACTGGCAGATTTTTGACGCAGGACAACGAGTTATCAGACAGTATCTTGGAGGAAAATCTAAAAAAAATAAACAAATGGTGTCAGATGATTGTCTTGAATATACTCTAATAGAGCAAATGGACAGCTCAAGCGAGCTTATGTTACAAGATGATATTGCGCAAGCGAACAGGGTTCTAGCTCAATTGTGGCGTAAAAATCCTTCATATGCATTTGTATTGTTGGCTAAGCGTGATTTGAAGTTGTCCAGCAAAACCGTTGGGGTGTTACTTGGGAAAAAAACAGGTAATATCGACAAAATCAGAGAACGGGCCGAGGAGAAATTCCATGAGTATTTCAAGAAAAGTCAAGAATGAGTCTTTGCATATGCACTATTGCTCACCAAAACTAATTTTATCATTTTTAGAACAAAGATGTAATCAGGAGGATGGAGAGCGAGCATTGGTTCATTTGGCAAACTGTCCAAAGTGCCGTGCGAAAGCGGCTTTTGTTTGTCAAGCAATGGCAGCAGAAAAAGATGGATCTTTCCCGCGAATTACAGAAGAAGAGCGTCAAGCGACATTGCTTCATGTTGATGAATTATTGAAAAAGGATGAGACATCAACTTTGCACATACTTTGGGAACATTTGATATCAAGTAACAATATTTTATCTTTTCTAAAAAAAAATACAGTTGAACCAGAGGTGCTCGCTGCAGGAGCAGAATCTTCAGGATTGTACTTCAGGTCCGTTGAACCAAGCACTTCTAAATATTTTTGGCAGGCTGCTCTTTGCATAGAAGATGGCACGGAGGAGAAGTTAAAGATTATTCTGACTAATGCCGCTGGAGAAAAAATAACATCAGGAGTGTTTCTCTTATGTCTTATAAAAACAAAAGTGAAAGACGGAGTATGTTTCGTGAATAAAGAAGAATTTGCAAAAAATCTTTTTTCAAAAGATACTAGAAGACACACAGTCGCCTTGAGATTCCCAGATAAAACGATTGTTGCAGGCCAACCGGTGTTGGGAACAGTATTATGAAAAAAAAATTAAACTTTTCAAAAAATCTGTCAGGTTTCTGAAAATTAGTTCTCCAATATAGCAGCAATCAATTAACAAACAGTTTGAAAGGATATGAAAAATGGAAAATGAAAAAGTGTTGTACCAGACTTCTCCCGCAGTTTTTTACAGGAATTATGAAGGAAAAGTTTTTTTGAGAAATGTTGCTACTCGATATGAGTACCACTACAATGAAATTGTGGGGGATATCCTTGATATTTTGAAGACACAGATGAATTTTGAGGACCTGATTTCCAGATTGTCAGACATTTACCGGGTAAAAAATGCAGAAGAATTCCGTAAAGATATTAAAGACTTCCTCAATAATCTGGTTCAGAAGAGCGTTGTGTTAAGCGATGAGCGAGCCAACTCATCCCCTCACCGTTCTGTTTTTCAGCAAATGACAGATTCTCATAACGCCAAACGCCAATTTTGGTCTGCATGTTTGGAAATTACATATCGTTGCACAGAAAAATGCCGCCATTGCTATTTGGATGATGCCGGAAATCATTGCAAAGTTGATGAATTGACTTTTGAAGAATACAAGAAAGTTGTTGATGAACTTTATGAGATGGGCTGCATGAATATTCTTGTCACCGGCGGTGAACCAACCCTGCATCCGGATTTTCTCAAAATCTGCCGTTATATTGTAGATAAGGGAATTTTGCTGGATGTATTTACCAATGCATTGTATATTCCTGACGATATGTTTGAAGCGTTGTGCGATATGCATTTGAATTGTATTTCTTTCAGTCTTTATGGAGGATCTCCTGAGTTTCATGACTATATTACGCAAGTTCCCGGGTCTTTCCATAAAACCCTGCATAATATCTTGAAATTTAAAGCTGCCGGACTGGATCTCTATGTAAAAACAATTCTTTTCAAAGATAAGTATGATGAGTGGTTGAAACTGGATGCTCTTTCACAACGCTTGAATTTCCGCTTGAATACAGGGACATTTCTTCTTTCCACCCGTGAAAAAGGCGATCGCTGCCACATGATGCAGACTGACGATGAATACCGGCAATATCTCAGATTGTGCCGGAGCCGGGAACGTGGACCACACCTTGTTCCACATCGTGATGTTGAATCTTATATTTGTACAGCAGGGCGTTCTTCGTTAGCAATCACAGCTAATGGAGATGTTCGTCCGTGTGCTTCCGTCCCATATGTTTTGGGCAATATCAAAGAAGATAAATTGAAAGATGTTTGGGAATCAGAAAAGTTGATGACTTTTTATAAATTCAAATACACAGATCTTGATACTGCGTGCAAAGATTGTAAATATTCCAATCATTGTTCCATCTGTCTCGGAGATGCTTACGATGAAAAAACAGGTAAGTTGTCTAAATGCTCTTACACTTGTCGTCATGCAAAACTTCGTTATGAAGAAGATCAAGCAGCAGAATAAAGCAAAGGAACAAACAAAATGAGCGAAGAAAACAAAAAAGATGTCGAGAAACCCCAGGAACTCAACGAAGAAAAAAGCGATGCCCATGCTGAGGCTGGAGCTTGTACCCAAGTAACAGGTTGCGGATGGGGTAATTCATTTACATCCACGACCCGCGGCGGCTGTGGAAGCATTACCCGTAGCGTATGCGGTTTTTATCCCAGCTATTCCAACTAAGTGAAAACAAATGCCAACATTCTGTTGGTAACAAATAAACCAGAAAGGAAACAAAAAATGAGCGAAGAAAACAAAAAAGATGTCGAGAAGCCCCAGGAACTCAACGAAGAAAAAAGCGATGCCCATGCTGAGGCTGGAGCTTGTACCCAAGTAACAGGTTGCGGATGGGGTAATTCATTTACATCCACGACCCGTGGAGGTTGCGGCAGTATTTCCAATTGTGGGATGCAAAACAGTTGGTCTAATTAATTAAAAATAAACGCTGCCATTGGGTTGGCAACAAATAAAAACAATAAGGAAAATAAAAATGAGCGAAGAAAACAAGAAGGAAGTCGAAAAGCCCCAGGAACTGAACGAGGAAAAAGTTGATGCACACGCTCAAGCAGGTGCTTGCACTCTCGGCACAGATTTCACCTGCGGTATAGGTAATTGGTCTTACGATGGTGATGCTCGTTGTGGACGTTATAATTCTACCTGCGGATTCCAGAATTTTAGGTGATGTCCAATAGTAAAGTTACAAGAGGAGGTTGTGGAAGTATCTCTAATTGTTGCTTACAAAACAGTTGGTCCAACTAAAACCAATACAAAGTGCGGCAGTTTACATTGTCGCACTTTTAGCTCTTAGCGAGGAAAGCAACGCATGAGCGAAAAAAAGCTGTGGAAAAGCCTCAACAATCAAGTGAGATAAAATGTGATGCACATGCTGAGGAAGCTGCTTGTACCTGGACAACCGGTTGTGGCAAAGGTACAGCATTTCCTGAAGCACGTTGTTTGAAGGCGCGCCTGACATCATCGATATGCGGTATGGCGGCAATGCCGCCTTTAAAATAAAGTCGTTCGGGTGATAAAATGGATTCTGAAATTACTGTTATGAATGTGATCGGTGCTCAGAATGAGCTTCAAATCAAGTTCCTTTTGGAACAGTTGATTTCGATTGGAATTAAAATTTTAAATGCGCAAGAAGGCTCTCTTTTGTTGGCTGATGAGTCCAAGGGAGTTTTGACATTTGCTATGCAAGTCGGCAAAGAGCAAAAGTTGGTTGGCAAAACTGTTCCTATTGGAGAAGGTATTACTGGTATGGCTGCATTGACAAGGGATGTTCAATCGGCTTCAGCTGTAACCGGAGGCAATTTTTTTTATGTAAAAGAAGCAGGAATGCCTACCAGTGTATTAGCTGCACCGATGTTAGCTGACGATGAATTGATTGGAGTAATTACTGCTGTGTCTTTTGATAAGAAACATACTTTTTCTGTTGAAGATTGTTCTACTTACGGAATGTTTGCCAATATAGCCGCAGCACTTGTCAAACAGCAGCAGACCTTGAACTTGTTGTCGTCTCCGCAAACAGAAATCGCTTCAGAAAGCACAAAGGTTGAATATAATTTGACAAAATCTTTTCTGGAACTGATTCGCACCAAACCACAAATTATTTCTGTTATGGAACAGATTATCAACGGATTTAAGAATATCTGAGGATAAATAAATGCTTCAGCAGTTACTTCAAATAAATCTTTATGATTTGAGAAATGAACCATTGAAAAAAGTACACGTTGCGGTTCTTGATACCGGTGTTGATGCTTCACACGATGTATTGCGAGGAAGAATTGTTAAAGCCATCGGATTCAAAAAAGAAGAAGATGGAACCATATCCGCCGTCAAGTTATCTCGCGTTGCCAATAATGATTCTACAGGCCATGGTACTGCTGCAGCTTCAATCATTGCGACACTTGCTCCAAATACTATTTTTACAGATTACCGTGTGCTTGATGGCAATAACACTGGAACTGGAAAAGTTGTTCTGCATGCCTTGAAAATGGCGATTGAATCTAGTGCAGATATCATTAATCTCAGTTTGACTATTACCAAAAGCACCTATTGGGATGAAATGGTCAAGTTGCTTGAAATGGCATATCTCAAAAGAAAAATTGTTGTTGCGGCTAAACGCAATATCCCACAACCGCAGGATCTCGGCTTACCTGCGGAGTTATCTTCCTGTATAAGCGTTGACAACAAGTGTTTGTCAAATCCGTTTTTATTTCAATTTTTAAGAAAATCAACTATAGAATTTGCAGCCAACGGAATGGGAGTTATGGCTGCTAAAAATGGAGGGGGATATCACAGAGTAACCGGAACAAGTTTCGCAACCCCGACAATCGCTGCCATGTGTTCTCTGCTTTTGGGAAAAAATCCAGATCTTTACCTTTTTGAAATTAAATCCATTTTGAAATATCAACAAAAAAAGAATGTTATCGGAATACCTAATCCGTTAGAATATATGCCTCTTTGCACTTCAAAACAGGCTTTCCCCATTTCTCAACGTTGCACTAATTGTAAAACAGTTTTTTTTACAAATGACCTATATTCTGTTTATATGTGTCCTTATTGTGGTAATACAGGAAAAAGACATCCTGTGTTAGATGGTAAACTTTATGAATTCGCGCTTTCTATTTTGTCAAGAACATTAAACGACAAATATGTATTTCATTCAATAAATCATACAATAGATGTTATTTCTGCCGTTTATAAAATTTTTACTTTTGTAAATAACTTGTCAAAGCATCAAAAAAGAATTTTATTAGTCGCAGCATTGTTGCATGATTTCGGTTATATTGAAGGTCCGGATGATCATGAAAAAATCAGTATTGAGCTTGCGCAAAGATTATTAGGTGATTTTGGCTGTAATCATGAGGACATTGCAGAAGTGGCAGCATTAATTAAAGCGACACATCCCTTGCACAAACCGCGAAATATTCTGGAAAAGATAATCAGAGATGCAGATGTTTTTCATATTGGAACCGATGATTATATGAAAAAATCTCTCTTGTTGCGGAAAGAATTGCAAAATTTAGGACAATATTTACCTTTGTCCCAATGGTACAAAAATGAAATTGATTTTCTGGTCGCTCATTCTTTTGAATTACCACAATTGAAAAAGGAGAGAAAAGACAGAAAAATGGAAACTATAAAAAGTTTTAAGGCAAAACTTAATTTAGAATAATTGGAGAAGAAATATGAAAAAAAAATTGCCAGACCTCTTGAATAAACTCGCCAATGAAAATATTGACGAAAAGTTGATTGTCAATGGAATTGCGCTTGAAGATTCCGATGTCACATTGGAGTCTTATTGTACTTGCCCGAATTGCAAAACTCGCTTTTATACAACCCGTCTCTCTCCATGGGTTCGTTGTCCAAACTCTAAGTGTAGAATGTTACTCCCACTTTGGGGAGATAAATTTTGATGACTATTCATTGAGGAGAAAATGCAATGCGATATCTTTGGGTATGATAACTGCCATATGTTTGCTTTGGTGCATAACTGGGTGTGATAATAATCAGAATAACCGAAATTATTCAGGACGTGCGGCAGGATATCGGGTGTCACGAAAACAGATAGTTTGTCCGACATGCAATGGTAATCGATTTTCTAACTGTCCTAAATGCAATGCACTGCCTGGGACAATGGGACAAACCAAGTGTTCTTTATGTTATGGTTCCGGTTGGTATAACGGTTGGGATTGCATATGTATCGGCGGTGTAGAAGATTGTTCAAATTGTAAATTTGGACCTTTCGATTGTAAAACTTGTAAAGGACATGGCGTAATATATCGCTGATATTTTACGCTAAATTGATGAAAACGAGCCAGGAATCAAAAAATTTCAATTAGGAGAATATGATGTTGTTAAGACTTGGAACAATTAGTTTCGCATGTCTTCTTCTGTTTTTCAGCGGATGTCGTGATGATAACAAAAGTGAATCAAAATCAGCAACCAGAGATGCGATGATGTCTGATAACTGTACAAGTGCAAAGACTTCTTCTCAAGCTGTTCACATGAGTACAGCCGGTTCGATAAGACCATTTGGATTTGACCAAGATAAAAATGAAGACACTCCGCCTCAATCGCCAACAAACACCAGAGTGTTTCATGATCAAACAAGGTAATTTTAGGGGATGTGATGATGCATATAATAAAAAACGAGCATATAAAATCTATGCTTAAATTGGCTTTGACTGAAAAAGATATCGTGGCACGATACATTCTTCTGAATACAATCGCAGAAACGTTGAAAAATTCAGAGTGTTTTTCAGAAAGAGCTTTTGCCTCTGTCTGCTACGAACTTAATGGGGAACCTTATGCAGCATCAGACCTTACCCAATCTTTATCTCCATTGATATTTGAAGATGAGTTTTTGTTTGCTAATACTTGTATTCTGTTGCAACATAAAAAATTTGAAAAAGCAAAAGAGACATTTCTGAAAGCTATTGCTTTTTTCAAACGCCAAGGCAATTACTCTGATTTAGGGATGCTGATAAAAATTCAGAAATTGTTGTTGCAAAGAATCGATTTTCCGGAAAAAGATTATTTTAAGGATATTGAACTTCCACGGATTGTAGTCATCAAATCCTTTACATCCGCACTGACAGAATATTTTTCTGAAGAACAATTAGAGTTGGGCAAACGTGCGGCAATAGATTTAGTGGGCAATGTTGCGTGTGTGATATCTTGCTGTACCAATATTATGGAACAGCAAATGTTGGATGTTTTCATTTCTAATGGAATTAAGGTGAGTTGTGTACCTTCTTTGCCGACTGCAGAATTATTTGAAAAAACAGACGAAGAAACAAGAAGTAAAATCGAATACATCTACAGCAAAAGCGATATTCATCCTCCTATTACAGAATATACTCAAGCATCTATATCCGGAGAGAATGTTTGGAATGTCACAGAGGAATATTCTGCAAAATATTTACTTGGTTTAGCAATGCTAGAAAGAGAAGATACAGGCTTACCCATATCATATATGTGGTCTGATTTCTCAAATGTCTTTTCTTCTGCAGATATTGAGAATATTTGTAATCAAAATGAAATTTCTGTTATGAAAGTAGGTCGTTAATATGCCAGAGAGAGATAGTCATATCGTAGCAACAATCTTGGTTGCCGATCTTGTCGGTTCAAGTAAATATGTCGGAATTCAAAAAGATTTACTGTTTAAAGCATATCACGATCAGATCAACAATTTATTTAAGTTAAACAATTATCAAAGTGCCCGTCTGAAAAGCGAAACTGCGGGAGATGGTTTGCATATTGTTTTCAGCGATGCCGTCGCTGCAGGCAATTACGCACTGGAACTTGTGAATTTTATCAAAAACTATGATTGGTCAACTTGTGGAGTAAATGCAGCTATTGGCATTAGGATTGCATTGCACTCTGGCATTGTTTATCGGCATCGTAATCCTGTTACCAATACTTATGATTACTCCGGTCATGTGCATGATTTGGTTTCACGCTTAGAACCAATTACTGCCCAAAATGAAATTTTTGTCACACAAGATTTTGCGGTTCAATGCATATTGAAAAAATCCAATCTTCATTTCATTCCCATAGGGAAGCGCTCATTAAAGAAAAGTGCCGGTAATATTCATAATATCTTTCTTTACAGGTTGCATCGCTGCGATGGTTTTATGCGAAGTATTAACTGGGACGATTTATCAAGAGGTCACGCAGCTCCTTTTAAGACAGATGCAGATTGGTCATGGTTGATATCTTTACTGCACTCAAACAGAGTTATTCCCGTAATTGGACCAGAACTCTTGCGCGTCAAGGTAAAGCGGAACGGAATAACCAAAGAAGTCAATTTATATGACTACGCAGTTAGGCGACTCGCAAATGAATTGGAAATCTACTATTCAGAAAACATGTCATTTGTAGAGATCTTTGATTTGTGCGAAAAAAAGTATCGCAATCAAACAGAGGTGCGGTTCAAAGAAATAATAGAAACTCTTACAGACGAATGTGACCCTCCTGATGTATTGCAAAGACTGGTAGCAATGAGATGTTTTCCCGGATTCATAGTAACGACACCAGATTCTTTCCTGAAAAAAGCAATGCTAAAAGTTTTCGCCAACAAAAATGATGACTCATGGCTGGACGATTGGGAGCTTTTTGCCGGGGAAAAAGAATTCAAAGGCAGAGACCTTTCGGATATTTCAGCACATACTGATTCATTTTCTTCTGATTACCCATTTATTTTTCATATATTTGGAATGTTAAACAGTCATAGTGATTTTTATGCAATTACAGAAAACGATATGCTGATGTTTGCTAGGGCGTGGAATCAAAATGCCCCTGCTAATTTGAAAAAATATTTGCGTGGTCGAGAAGAAAATGAGCGGAAAGTCATATTGTTGCTAGGATGCAATTATGAAAACTGGTATGCCAGACTTTTTCTTTTCAATTTATCGGCAGCTCCGACATGTGCGACATTGTATAAGGACTGTGGTATTGTTGCAGATAACTTTTCCAGAAACGATTCCGCATTGGGAATGTTTCTTGCCAGAGATAACTATGGCAAAGTTTTTTATAATGGCGATGCAACAGACTTTATAAATATAATGGCAGAAAAGTATCTGCAAAAACAGCAACAAGAACCGGAATGGCGACAAGTTTCCGGAGTTGTCGTAATTGCAGCAGATAACACCGATTCTGAAATCGCAACCGCTTTGCGGGAACAATTAAAGTCTGTTAACTTCAAGACGAAATTAATCAGCGAAAGCGAAATGCAGAATCCGCAAAGGATGGAAATGATTCTGGCAAATGCGGCAGTGTTTATTCCTGTCGTATCAGTAAACAATTCATCATTGTTGAATATTATAAAAATTGGTTATGAAGAAAATTTGCGCCGTAAAAATTCTCTTGGGAAAGATTATTTTATAATGCCGCTGTTTGCTTCCCCCAATAATAATATTGTCGAGGTCTGTGAAGAAAACCGTCTTCACATAAATAATGCTGGTATGCCATTGGATAATACCGGGTTAAAACGCATTTACCAGAATCTGTGTACCCATGAAGAAAGATGATGCTTATTATGCAGAACACTAATGAAAAATTTGATCAATTATCTCCCTGGTTGGGATTGACCTCTTACTCTGAACAACATTCAGAATCTTTCTGGGGTAGATCTGCAGAGGCAGAACAACTGTTTTATGAAATTTATGATAATTCGGCGACCATAGTATATGGACCTTCGGGTGTCGGTAAATCGTCTTTGCTCCGGGCGGGAGTCTTTCCCAAACTGAGAACCAAACAATTTTTCCCCATCTATGTACGCTTGACTCATAATAAGAATAATTGTCCCTACATGGAACAAATCATATCTGCAATCAAAGCTGAATGTGAAAAATCGTTTTGTTCAGTAGAAGAAATAGCCCCTCTTCCGGCAGATGCCAAAGAGAACTTGTGGACATGGTTTCACCGTCATAAATTTTCAGATGTATTAGATGTTCAGATACGTCCGGTACTTGTTTTTGATCAATTTGAAGAAATTTTTACTGTTTCCGAAAAAGACAAGAGTGAAATTCAAGATATTATTACCCAAATATGTGATATCGCAGGAGATCATCTTCCTGCTGATTTGGAAAGAGTTTTGAATGAGAATAATCTGCCGTTACCATTTCCGGCAACAGCAGAATATCGAGTTGTATTGTCATTGCGCGATGATTTTGTTTCTCATATTGATGAAATTTCCCACAAGTGTCCGGTTTTACGAAATAATCGTATATCAGTCAAGCCGATGAAAGTTAAAAATGCCCGTGAAGTGGTTTATAATGAAAAAACAAAAAACATTGTAAGTCAAGTCGTAGCGGAAAAAATAATCCAGGCGGTTTCAGAACATTCGCTAAAAGATAACAAACCGGATTGTTTTATTGAACCTGCGCTGCTTTCGCTGTTCTGTGAGCAAATCAACCTTTGCCGTATCAAATATGGTTTGTCCGAAATCACAGAAAAGCTTGTCGAAGAAAACAAAGGTAATATCCTTGCCAATTTTTACGACACGGCAATGCATAAAATATCTGTTTCCGCTTGTGAGAAACTTGAAGATAATCTTATTTCTGATTCAGGATTCCGGTTGTTGAAAGCAGTTGACGATTTGCTCCAGTTGGGAATAGAGGATTCTGAAATCAAAGAGCTTGTCAATGCTAGACTTTTGCGAAGCGATGTCCGCAATGGTGTACATTATGTAGAGCTGTGTCATGATATCATGCTGCCTGTTATCGCCCAAAGACGTAATATGCGTGTTTTGAATAAAAGAATGAAGCTCTATCGCAAATGGAGTTTCATAGCGGCATCATTTATTATCTTTGTGTGCCTCATATTACAAACTGGTTACTACTTGTTTTTTAAGGAATACAAAAATTATTATAAAAATATGGCAAAAATCTATGGAGTGCCAACTGGAATAAATCAACTGACAGATGAACAGGTGAAACATAGGTTATTTTCGTACGAATTTCGTACAAAAGGGTTATATGATTTTAAATTTAATTGCTGGAAAAATTTCAAATGGAATTATATATCAACGTATATTCCTTTTGAACCGGCCTTGCCGCATCGTGTTACAATGGTTAATAATCAAATGCAACCGACTTCGCATTATGAACATTTTTTTGGAACCTACTTGTGGGTTCCTAATGACTCGTCTGCACATAAACTTGATGAAAGCAACAATAATCAATTTGATATATCTTACGAAGATATGAGATCGGTAGTGATTGTTGATTTCCTTTATGACGATTATCGGCGTCCTCGTGCTGAAATAGGAAAAAATTCAAAAGGACAAACGATTTGGACATGTTTGTATGTCGATCGCCTTAGTCCTGATAGTGAACAAGCAAATGAAATATCTGATGGAGGTGTCCAAGCGAATGTAGTACCTGTTGATGCACTAATTTCCTTCGTGGATAAAAATGGATATCCAGTTAGATTACGTTCTGATAGCAAAGGTGATCCAGCTATTATTTATATCGGCATTAACTATTCCCATGAGGCAAATTCTTTGGGTTATGAAAAGGAGTGGATTTGGATAAATCCACAAACACGTGACTATGCGTTGGGGTTTGACAATGCACATAAGCGCGTATTTACCTATGACCACTCATGTTATGAAACAGGTTCATTTAAAACAGAGACCTCTCATGAATATAATTATGAAACAAAATCTTTTGAGGCAATTAATGATTCAGCCGGAAATCATGGCGTGGAACAAACTTTTGATTCGAATGGAAATCTCAGTGCTGTAAGATTTTATGATAAGTACAGAAGAACGATGCCAGTGCGTGGAATAAGTTTTGCTACTTTTGAATATGATTCATACGGCAATAGAGTCTGTCAATGTTATTGGAAAGATGAGACCCAAAAACTACAGGGGACTGATGAAGATGGAGTACACTGCGTAGAATATAATATAAGTAAAGGTCAACAGACTGGCTATACAATATATTCAGCAGATAACCATAATTTGTGGGTTGGAAAAGATGTGTTCTCGATCATCCGAAAAACCAATGAACGGGGACAGATTACGGAAGAGAAATATTTTTCAAAATTAAATGACAAAGCATGTTCTTCTGCCGGAGTACACCACATACGGAACAGTTATGATAATAACGGGCGTATGAATGAACAACAAATACTTGATGCTAAAGGTAATTATACAGTTGATGAATACGGTGTCTGCCGTTATGTTGGGGAATATTATGGCGATAGCAAATCTATCAAAAAAACGATTTTATATTCTTTGCCGAACGATGGAGTGTGGGGATACAAGAATGTTATGCGAGTAGAGAAGGTATACAATCGTCACGGACAACAAATTGAAGAAAATTATTATAAACACTCTAAGGGAAATGAACTTGTCGCATATAGGGATGATAATGATAACAAGGATAATACGGTGGCACGAATCATTTATACATATGATTCACAAGGTCGACAACTGACTGAAGCATACTATGGGAAGGATGGGAAGCCGACTGTAGACATAAATAGCATCAGCCATTGGGAGTATATATACGATTCCGTAACCAAAAAATTGAAAAAAGATATCTTGTATTCACTGCCAGGACATGGTATTTGGGGACATAAAAATGTTATGCGGGTAGAAAGAGAATATGATATTAATGGAAATATTACGGGGGTAACATATTTCGCGGCTCTTACCGGCGAGGAATTGGCAGGGGATAATAGCAATATTTGTTATAAAAAATCTTATTACGATGACAAAAATCGACTCATTTGCTGTGAGCATTTCGCATTACGTGGAAAAACAATATTAAATCTCCCCACCTCAAAAGCAACAATGTGCCGACGCTCCTATTCTTACGAGGACGGGAAAGAAATTATAATTGAAAAATATTTTTCCAACGCTTATCATGACGAAACATATTGGACAAAATATCACCCGGAAGGATTTGGTAATGGGGTGTTCTCGCGGATAGCCGAATTCAAAACATATCAGTTCAAAGAAGATGGTGTAACGACCTCCGTAGATAGGATTGTAAAATTGACTGCTCGTAATGCAAAGGGAGATATTGTGCCTTTTGACGGCAATGTTGTAATACGCATATGGGATTATAACATATTGGGAAATCAAACATATTATGAAAATAGGGACTCAAAAAATGAATTAACACCTGATTCCAAGGGTATAACGCACTGTATTACAGAATATGATTCTTCGGGAAAAACAAAAAAACGCGAAATCCTTTACGGAAATAATCTGGAAGGGAAAAAAGGCGTCGCTAAAATTCTCAGGGAGTATAATTCTCAAGGTAAATTGACTGAAGAAAAATATTTTGATAAAAATGATAAAGAAGCAGCCCTACCTCAGAGGTACAATTTCTTACGATGAATCAGGGAAAAATATTAAAATGGTTATAATTTATGGTTAGACCTCATTCCCTGACACTAAAGTTGCACGTTTCATTCGCAAACTCAATTTTGCTTCTCAACCACTTGAAGAACGTTATTATGATGCACAGGGGAATCCAGCAAATAATATTCGAGGAATTTATGCCATTTCCATCTCCTATGATGCGAGTGGGAAAAAGAAACTCAAAGAGATTTTTTATGGAAAAAACATTGACGGAAGAAAAAATATAACAAGAATAGAAAAAACATTCGACTTGAATGGGAAAATTCTTTCTGAAAAATTTTTCTAAATGGCTGAATTTTAAGATGGGGATGGAGAATTAAAATGAAAAAAAACAGATGTGTTTTTGTTAAAGATAAGTTACTTAATCCTGAATCGGCATTGCATTATCATTTTTGTTTGATGTTTGCAAGAAAAAAATAAAATAGAAAGGAATTTCTCAGGAATTATGAAAAAGTATTGGAAAACATTTGTTTTATGTTGGTGTATCGGTTTGGGGCTGGTTGTGTTACAAACCGTAATTGAGCCGATGAGTATGAATAATATTACTGGATTGCTGAAAGATATCTCTGGTGCTCAAACAAGTACTTTAGTGAAATTGCTGGCATATTTTTGTGCTGCGACAATTCTGATTTGTGTGGGTACAATGTTTGACAGTATCTTAAGGCAAAAGCTTAATGCTCTTATATCTACAGATTTATCCTTGATGTTGATGAGTTCAGTGTTATATGCACACAACAGCTTTTTGCTGAATAATGAACCGGAACGTATTGTCAGCAGAATTTCGCGGGATGCAGGAGATTATTCTGATTTCAAGGTTTCCACATTGCTTGAAATCCCATTAGTCTTAATTGGTTTTACAGTAACTTGCTATATGATGTTTTTCGGATCTTTTGCGTGTTTGGAGTCAATCGGCTTTATTCAAGAGCAAAAAGGGAATGTCTTGTTAGCTTGTATTATTATTGCAATGTCACCTCTTCACATATCATTTCTCCTGTATAATAAAAAATTTATGCGGATTGAACAACAGCAGGCGGATGCATATGAAGAGGAATATCAAACATCAACAGAATCTCTCAGGGGTATCACTGACATACGTGCTTCAAATTCCTTTATGTTTATTATTACAAGATTGTGGCATATTTTGACAAGGACAAGAGATAACAGAATCCGCCTTTTTTCCATTTTTTCCGTTTTTCAGAATATAAGTGCTTTTGTTTGGGGGATTACGCAAGTTGTTGTTTTGGGAGTTGCTGCCTGGTTGATTTCCACACCTGATACCGGATTAGGGTTTCAAGATTATATGGGTTTTTCAATATTGTGCGGAATGTTTAATCAATATGTCTCCAGAGCCGTAAATATTATTTTAAGTTGGCAGCGAGCAAAACCAGCGAAAAACAGAGTTATGGAGTTGTTAAACCTTACCGATGAATTCAGTGATAAAGTCGGGAAGCACTTTGATAAATCAAATGAGTCATTGCATATCAATGACGTGAGATATTCAATTAACGGTATAGATATTATCAATAATGTTAATTTGACAGTTCCTCATGGACAGCATCTGGCTTTGGTCGGTCCATCTGGATGTGGAAAATCGACCCTTTTGAAAATGATAATGCGTCATTTGGATCCTACTTTGGGGAATATCTGTTATGGGGATCTCAAAATCAACGAAATTAATTTTGCAGATTATGCCAAGCGGGTCGCTTATGTGTCACAAAAACCTTTTATTTTCACAGGGACATTATATGATAATCTGTTTGTTGGAAGGAATATTAAAATTTCCGATGATGAAATTTTCTCCTTAATGGATGATGTTGAACTTGTTCCTGATTTGATTCGAAAGGCATTGGATGCAAAAGCAAAATGGACTATTTCTGATATTACGGATCAGGATATCTCCTTGCGAGAACATTTACAAAAAACGACTGAGAATGAAGCACTCAGTAATGATGAGGCAATAAGATATATTATAGGTAATGGCCTTGCCTGTCAAGCTGTTTGTGCTGGGTTACAAACTAAAGTTGGAGGCGATGGACAAGGACTTTCAGGAGGTCAAATGGCAAAATTGGCACTGGCAAGAGCTTTAATCGCCTCTCCTGAGATTTTGCTGCTGGATGAAGTAACAGCACCTCTTGATGAACTATCACAGGAGAAGGTTACAAAGATGATTGCAGAAAAATATCGGAATTGCACTGTTATTTCAATCAGTCATCGTATCCCCGCAGTACGCAATATGGATCGGATTATTGTTTTGGATGCAGGTAAAATTGTACAAGATGGAAGTTATGACTCTCTTCTGAAGATCCCAGGGCTTTTTGCAGTTCTTGTTGCCAGAGAAACGGGGGCATCAATTGCTACTGCAGAAGAAACCGTTATAGAATTGGATAGCAATGCTCGCGGAATTCTTAAAGGTCTGGCGTTGTCTCCTGTATTTGCAGATGTTCCGTTTGAGTTGTTGAATAAACTTGTAGCTAATAGTTTTACAAAAAGGTTTGCTAAGGGTGAATTTATTGTAAAACGGAATGATTCTGGAGATGAAATGTTTGTCATTCTCAATGGAGCAGTCGGTATCGGAGATAAAACCTTGTTGGCTGGAAACAGTTTTGGAGAAATTGCTCTTTTCGGAGATTCAAAGAGAACTGCAGATGTATATGCAAAAGAAGATACAGAAGTAGCTGTTTTAAAGCGAGAAGATATTTTAAGCATTGCTAAGACAGCTCCAAACATGTTACTTGAAATCATAAGGACATTAGCTCGAATCGCGGCAAGGGAAACAGCCAAGAGATTTGAATAACTCAAATTTACGCTAAAATTCTGTCAGAAAAATTTTTGTAGTATGCAAAAGTAAATGCAACTTTGCACGACTAAACGCACCAAAATAGGTGCATTTAGTTTTGCAAATAACACCAAATTTTTAAAATTTTTGGAGATAAAAACGTAGTTGCATTTTCAAATAAATTTTAGTAAAATTTGAAACTTAATTTTTTGCTTTAATTGGCGATAAGCCAATCGACAAAATAATGGAGAAATAAATGAGAATCGTTGTTTGCATAAAGCAGGTGCCAGATTCAGATAAGGTGACAATTGATCGCGAGACAAATCGCCTTAATCGTACTGGTGTACCAAGCATTATTAACCCTTTTGATGAAAATGCCTTAGAGATGGCATTACAGCTAAAAGCAACCTATGGTGGAACCGTTACAGTTATCTCTATGGGACCTCCTCAGGCAGAGGAAGCTCTTCGCTCCGCAATCGCATGTGGTGCAGATGATGCAGTGCTACTTTCAGACCGCAAGTTCGGTGGAGCTGATACATGGGCAACTTCATACACAATTTCACTCGCAATCAAGAAGCTTGGCGATGTAGATTTAGTTCTATTTGGTAAGCAGGCAATCGATGGTGATACAGCTCAGGTTGGACCTGGTGTTGCTAACTTCCTAGATATCCCAGTTGTAACCTATATCAAGGACTGCAAGTTTGAGAACAATGTCTACACAGTAGAGAAGGTAACTGAGGATGGTTATGAGGTTTGGGAGGTTGACGCTCCTGCAGCATTTACTGTTGTTAAGGAAGCAAATCAGCTTCGCCTACCTTCTATTCGCGGTAAGATGGCTGCTAAGAAGGCTGTTATCCCAGTATGGGGCGTTGAGGATTTGAACGCAGATCTAAATCTTATCGGTCTATCTGGTTCACCTACAAAGGTAAGCAAGGTATTTGCACCACCTGTAAAGACAAATAAGGAAATCGTAGAGGATAAGGAGCCTGCAGAGATGGCTGCAATGCTTATTAGCAAGCTAAAGGAGCGTAACGTACTATGAGTAAGGAAATTTGGGTATTTGCAGAGCAGCATGATGGCGTAGTAGCTAATGTTGTTTTTGAGCTTCTAACAAAGGGCCGCGAGCTAGCAGAGAAATCTGGCTTCACACTTTGCTCTGTGCTTTTAACAGCAGGCAATGAAGAGGCAATGTGCCAGTCCCTCTATGACTATGGTGCAAAGAAGGTTTATGTTCTAAAGAATGAGAAGCTAGCATATTATCAGAATGATTTCTATGCACGCACTCTTTCAAAGCTAATTCAAGAGCATACTCCAGAAATCGTGCTTTATGGTGCTTCTTCTGAGGGTCGTAGCCTTGCTCCAACAGTTGCAGCTATGCTTCATGTTGGCCTAACAGCAGACTGCACACAGCTTGATTTTGATACAGAGGCAGGTAATCTTCTACAGACACGCCCTGCTTTCGGTGGAAATATTATGGCAACAATTATCTCTCCAAACCATCGCCCTCAGATGGCAACTGTTCGCTCCAATGTTTTCAAGAAGGAGCAGGCAACAGTTGCAGGTGAGTGCGTGCTAAATGAGGTTTCTCTTGAGGGTATTCCAGAGAGAATGCGCCGCGTTAAGGTTGTAAAGGAAACAGCTGCTTGTGCAGTTGACCTAAATGCAGCAGATATTATTGTTTCTGGTGGCCGTGGTCTTGCTTGCCCAGAGAAATTTGCTATGATTGAAGAGCTTGCAAATGAGATGGGTGCAGCAGTTGGTGCTTCTCGCGCAACAGTTGATGCAGGATGGATTTCTCACCACAACCAGGTTGGTCAGACAGGTAAGACCGTTTGCCCTAAGGCTTATATTGCTTGCGGTATCTCTGGTGCAATTCAGCACTTGGCAGGTATGCAGAGCTCCGATTTTATCATTGCTATCAACAAGGATAAGTCTGCTCCAATCTTTGATGTTGCAGATTTAGGACTAGTTGGCGATTTAAATGAAATCGTTCCAGAAATTACAAAACAGCTAAAGGCAGCAAAGGCTTAATATCATGACAAAGGTAAAAATCACAACTTCTCTTGGCACAATGGTTGCTGAGCTATATGAGGACAAGGCACCTATCACAGTTGCTAACTTCCTTTCATATGTTGATAAGGGCTTTTACAACGAGTCAATCTTCCACCGTGTAATTCCTAATTTCATGATTCAGGGTGGTGGCTTCACTGTTGATATGTCACAGAAGGCAACAGATGCTCCAATCAAGAATGAGGCAGCAAATGGTCTAGCAAATGACCGAGGTACACTAGCTATGGCTCGTACAATGGTTGTAGACTCTGCCACATGTCAGTTTTTCATCAACCATAAGAACAATAGCTTCCTAAATTACTCTGCACCAACAATGCAGGGCTTTGGCTATTGCGTATTTGGTAAGGTTGTTGAAGGTCTTGAGGTGCTAGATGCTATCGCACAAGTTCGCACTATCACACATCCATCTGGTCACCAGGATGTTCCTGCTGAGCCAGTAGTGATTAACAGCATCGAGCGTGCTTAATCAAAATTTGATGCGAGAGTTTGGCTTGCTATTCGAAAGGGTAGCGAGCCATATTCGTAATAAGGGAGAGGAATTTTTATGTGCGAGCATTGTAATGAGCATAACCATAAGGATGAGTTCTATCGTCCAGACTGGGATACATATTTTATGAATATCGCTTATGCGGTTGGCCTGCGTGGAAATTGTTCTAGGCGCAAGGTTGCCGCAGTTATCGTAAAGGATAAGCGCGTCATTTCTACTGGCTATAATGGCACTCCACGCGGTGTGACAAACTGCTTTGAGGGTGGTTGCCCACGTTGCTCCAGCAATGCACCATCTGGTACAGGTTTAGGAGATTGCATTTGCTCTCACGCAGAGGAAAATTCCATCACTCAGGCAGCCTATCATGGTATTTCAACAAAGGGTGCTACAATATACGTTACCCTAAGTCCATGTCTAACCTGTGCAAAAATGATTATCAACGCAGGTATTGTTGAGGTGGTATATGATGAGGAATACTCCATAACCGAACAAACAATGGCAATCTTGAAGGAAGCCAATGTTTTGGTCCGAAGGATTGAAAATTACTCTCGACCACAATTCACGCATTAATAAAAAGGGGAATGAAGTTAGAGGTAAGAGCTTTGGTAAAATATTTTATTGGAATTTACCGGTCTTAAGAGTTCTGCATGCGCTTGCTCCAACAAGCGTACACTCACTATCCACCAATGAGCTTGTCGTAGCAAGCACGGATATCTTCATATGTGCTATTGTCTCCGCCTAGCTCAAAGAGGAAGCGTCCAGCATAATTACCTTCTTCAAGCACAGAAATAATTTCTTCCCAATTGTTAATTCCTTTGCCAGGAAGCCAATGACGTTCATCGATGCCGTCATAATCAGATACGTGAATAGTAATTAGCTTATCTGTAACTGCTCGAAGAAATTCAACGTTGTCGCCACGCAAGCAATGATTCATATCATAGCAAACCTTCAATGCAGGAACTCGCTCTAAGAAATAAAGCATTTCTTCTTTGTCGCGACACAAGCAGGTGCGTGGTAAATTTTCTAGTGCTAGCTCAATGCCAATGGCGTTTGCATAAGTGCAAAGCTTTCCAATTGTATCAATTGCACACTCTAGGCAATCTGCACGTTCTTCATCGGTATATGGTTCTGCGCTTGGGTGAAGAACTGCTATCTTGATGCCAATCGATTTTGCTCCATCTAGCATCTGCTTTTGCAAGGTCAAAAATTCTGCCTTTGTAGCAGGACGTGTTGGATCAATTTTATCAAATGGCCCAAATGGAAGATGAAGGGATGTGATTTTTATTCCGGCTCTTTCTGCATGCTCAAGGGCAACATTAGCATTTACTCTAAAATCTAAAATTTCTTCTAAATCAGCGAACCAACCAATTGAAAGCTCAATCTCTTTAATGCCTGCATTGGCAAGCTCTTGAAGTCTATTGTCATTCATCAATACCTTTGGAGGAATTGATAAGGCTATTGGCCATGTTGTTCTATTTGTCATAATTTTCCCCTATCTAAAAAGTTAAAGCATTTTGTTGATTGTTGATTCTTTTGTCATAATCTAAATTAGGATTTAGGCTTACAGTGATTCTCCTAAAATTAATTCCCCAGCAACATGCTCTGTTGTGGTGCGCCATTCATCCATATTGAAATTGTTACTATTACTCATTCTCATAATTAGATTTACAGCTTTAGCACCCATTTCAACAATTTTGTGGTCAATGGTGGCAAGACGAGGAGAAGTGAATCTAGAGCAAAGGTTATCAAAACCAACGATAGAAAAAGAACTAGGTATGCTGTATCCATTTCTTTGTGCAGCTTTCAATAAACCACAAGCAATAATATCATTATAGCAGAACACAACATCATACTCAGAGATTGCGGTTAGATGTTTTTCGCAAGCATCAGAAATTTTATTTAGTCCTTCATCTTTAAGGATAGTTTCTGTGTTGTAAACGCCCAATTCGATTTTTGATATTTTTAGATTGTGCATTTCTGCAAAATCGCGTAGTGTGTTGAATCGTTCGATGGAGAGAGTACTCTGTTCTTGTTCAATCCATAATAGCTTTGTTCTCTTTTTTTCAATAATATGTTTTATGGCTTCGAAGTACGCATGTTTGAATGATATTTTTAAATGAGGAGCAATACGTGCAGATGTTGGTCCTATAAAGACAATTGGAAATTCTGGTGGTGTTTTAAATAAGTGAGCAATTTTACCTGGAAGGATAGCTGCATCAATTCGTCCCTCGTGATAATATCTGATTAGATGCTCAATAGTTTCCTCAGGGTTATCTTGCATTGGAATAATAAATGTATTTTGATTTTTCTTTGTGGCTTCATTGTTTGCCCCAAATACAATATTTAGCCAAAAGTCTGTTGTTTGTGTATGTGTCTCAGCGATAGGGAATGCAATAGCAATAACATCAGAGATGCGTTGTTTAGTGGTTCTTGAGCGTACATTTTTTAGATAACCAAGCTTGCCAGCTACTTGTAAAATTTTTCGTGAAGTAGCAGGAGCAATTCTATGTTGCTCTGCTTTTCCATTCAGTACGATACTGGCTGTTGATGTGCTAACGCCAGCTTTTTCTGCAACCTCTTTTAGCTTGGCCATCGCTTACTCCTTATATGAGCTTCTAGCGTAGATGTTTTGCTTTATTTGCTCTTTGATTATATCAATCCATTCCTCGCGAGGGATGGATTTCTCAATAAGAAAATCATCCCATGGAGCTGTGCGGTTTATATAGCTTGTGCACTGGCTCACAATAGAAAGATGATATGCTCTAAATTCCTTTTCAGGCATATCCTTGTTAACAATCCGAAGTAAATCACGAAGTGTATTAACTACAGGGATAAAAAAGTCATCGTATAAATCTTTGCCAAGTTTAGATGGTGTGTTACGCTCGTGGGCAACAATCTGTCTTACAAGAGAGTAGCGTGGGTCATCTGAGAGAAATAGAGTTAGCACAAAGGTTAGCCATTTATCAATTGCTTCCTTCCAAGATGCTTCATCTGTTACATCTTGAAGAGTTTCTTCAAATGAAATATAAAGAGATTTAAAGGCCTCCTGGAAAACCTCAAAGTATAGGTTTTCTTTTGATCGGAAATAGTAATTTACAGCAGCTACATTAACATTTGCTTCTTTAGAAATCATACGTATGGTTGTGTTATAAAAACCATTTTCTGCAAAAAGCCTGCGGGCAGTGTTTAGTAATAGCAGGTAAGAATCGCTGATTTGATTATTAGTGTTTTTATCTGTCATGTAATAGTGTCCCTAAAAGTGTATTTCGTTGCTTTTTGCTAAATTTTAGCAAAAACATGAGCAAAGCGCAATGGGGGAGTGTATCTGATTTTTTGCAATCAATACCGTGATGTACGTGATGGCTAATCCTACGCAGGCTCTCGCCGTTATGTTAGTAGAATTATTTTCCAAGTGCCAAATTTGAGGCAGGTCGGGAGAAAACTCAATTACTCCTTTTTTATAAAATCTCAAGATTCCCTTGACATTAATTGTTTTGAGGGAGGATTCAACAGCTTCTAAGGGTATTGTCTCTAAGCTTTTAGGCTAGAATTATCAAAATAAATTAATGATAAATTAAGGATAGCCCAAATGAATCTTATATGTACAAATACATCAAGGGTCATTTAATACTTATGTCACCAACCTCAATTTTATTTGAGGGAGGTGACATTTTTTTTATTAATAACCCAATGTTTGGTACAAATTAGAGTAGTATCTTTGTGTGCAGTATGCAACACATGGCTCTATAACACACAATTGTGTTCTGCAGTATGCATTTTTATAACCCCTGGTTTTTGTAATTATATGCCAAATAAATAAATAATCTATGGTTTCTTTATTAAAATAATGCCAATTAAATTTTTGTGGCATAAATTATGCTTATTTCAAGGGTGGTACTACGGTGTAGTATACAAACGATTTCAATAAACAAATCAATTAAGGATAAAAAATGAAAATTAAAACAACAATTCTCGCCCTAGGTATTGTAAGTGTTGCTGCATTTGCTTTTGCAAATGGTGGTACAACAACAGCAGATTCTGCTTCTCCTATTGCAGATGAAGCTACAACAGCTGTTTCTACTAATGATGTTGCTGCTGCAGAATCAGAGCAAACAACAGAAGCAAAGAAAGATGATTCTGCTAGCTTTAAAGCAAAATATTTGGAAAGATGGGTAAAATATATTAAGCAGGGCGGTAATACAATGATTTTCCTAGGCATTCTTTCAATTCTAGGCCTAGGATGTGCAATTGAGAGAGCTTGCACTCTTCGTAGAAGCAAAATTGTTCCAGATGGTATGTCTCATACTGTAATCAATTTGTGGAAGCAAAATAAGTTTGCTCAAATTCAGGATTGTTGTGCTGCAAGTAAGAGTGCTCTTGCTCGTGTTGTTGAGACAATGCTAGAGCATAAGGAAGCTATAGATTACCAGCAGGTAAAGGTTTTTGCAGAGGATAAGGCTGGACGTGAGCTTCGCCTAGAGAACCGTAAATCATCAATGCTTGCAACAGTAGCAACAATTGCTCCACTTTTAGGTCTATTTGGTACAGTTGTTGGCTTGCTAGGTGCTTTCCAGACAGTGGCTGCTGTTGGAGAAATGGGTGATCCAAGTATTCTTGCTGATGATATTGGTAAGGCTCTTGTTACAACTGTTGCTGGTCTTGCAATTTCTATGCCTTGCTTGTTTATTTATAACTTCATCAAAAACAAGCTAAATCTTTACGCTGTTTTCCTAGAGGAAGAGGTAAATGACATTATTAATCACATATTCGTACAACGCACAGAAAACAAGTAATTTTTAAGTTGTGTGTTCAAGTCTTTTTGTAGAATGTAAAATAAAAGAGGTACGCATATGGCGATTAAATACAACGATGAAGAATCTGTAGATGTACAGATGACTCCGCTAATTGACTGTGTTTTTCTATTGCTAATCTTTTTCTTGGTGTCTTCTCAGATGAAGAAGATTGAGAAGGAGCTACCAATTGAATTACCAATGGCAGATGTTGCTCTTGAAGTTAAGGCAACATCAGACTTGGTGACTATTGGTGTAGATAAAATGGGAGAGTTTTATGTGAATTCTCAGCCAGTTGGTTCCGAGGGTCTACGTGTGGCTATTAAGAATGCAGTAGCAGAAAATCTAAATCCACGTGTTCGTATATCTGGAGATATTTCTGCTCCATTTAGACGAATTGTTCAGGTAATGGATGTTTGCCGAGGAGAAGGCATACCTATTGTTGGTATTCACACTGACCCTGGAATTAGAGTTAAATAATAACCTTTAAAAAATTCTTAATTGATTAGTTACTGTATTCCTTTGCAAATCCAAAGCAAAGGAATACAGGATTTAAATAATCATATACATCTAAAGGATTATAAAAGAGAAAGATTTTAGTATGGAGAAGAATGAGCAATTAGATAAAAGTGTTTCTACACAATCTAAGCTCTTTTCGGATGAGATACGAGAGCGACAAAGAAAGCAACGTAATGTTGCTCCATTGTGGCCGTTGTTATCATTTTTGTTACATACTATACTTTTTGGATTGTTGATAATATTTAGCCCATTAAGGGAAATTATCATCCCTGAAAAAAAACCACAAGAATCTCCTTTGTCCAAAATGAGTTCATATGAACTCCAAGAGATTGATGAAAATATTGAACAAGCTCGCGAAAACGAGATTGCTCGATACCTTATGGAGCTACAAACAATTCTTCATAACATGGAATTTATGAAGAATGAGTTGCTCAAAAGCTATGATGAATTTGCACAACAAGAGTCAAGACAGGTTAAATCAGAGATGGAGGTGCTCTTTGAAAAAGTGTTAACAAAACAAACACGAAGTGTAGAGCTCCAAATTGAGGTTGAGCAAGTATTTGAGAAGGTTGTTGAAAAAGAAAAAAACAATGAGGTTTCTGTTGTTAGAGAAGAAGTTGCTCAAATAATTAATGATAGTGAAGAGTCATTGACAGAAATAGAAGAATCTTTGGCTGAAGTTGAGCATTTACTAGATGTAATTACAGCGAAGGCTCAAATTACAGAAATGGAGCAGACAGCTGAAGCAACAGAAATTGCGAGAAAAACTCAGTTAGAAATTAATGAAAGGCAAGCAGAAGCTCGCCAAAAATTGTCTAATTTAAGGGCGTTAAATAACCAGCAAGTTGAGTTAGAGCATAAAATTGCTAAAGAAGTGGAGTATCAAGAAAAAACGCTTCAACCTGAGCTTGAAAGATTAACTCAAGAGGTTACACAAAAAACAGAAAATCTTGAAGTAGCTCGAAATGAATTAGCTAATGCAGAATTGCGTTTGAAGGAATTAGAAGAAAAACCTGACGCATCAAATGAAGAACTTAAGAAAGCTCGTAAAGAAGTTCAAGCAAAGAAGAAGGAAGTTGAGAGCCAGGAACGAGAGCTTAAAAAGGCAGAAAAGAGAAAGGCAGACACAGAAAGAAGGTTAGCCGGATCTGTTGAAAAGCATGAGACGCTTGAAGAAAATCTAGAAAGAAAAAAGAAAGAGACAGAAGAACTAGTTGACCAAATAGATGAATTGGATCACGAGATTTCCGAATCTCAGCAGCAACTAATTCAGCATGTTCAAACGATTGCTGAGCTAGCTAAGAACGAAGAGCCTCAGCCAGAGCCTCGTTCAGATGAATCTATGACATCTCCTGAACTTGCAAATGTTACACTTATATATTTGCCACTTCCAGAGGCTTATGAAAAGGCAAAGAAATTAGAGCAACAAATTGCTGAGCGTAACCGCGATATTAAAGCTACAGAGCTTGCTATTAATCAGCACATGTCTCTACAAATGGCAGAAGAGATAACCGATGTAGCAAATACAGAGCGCCCAGATTTTAATATTGAAATTCTAACCTCAACTCCTGAAACAGAAGAACAATTTGTTGAAAAACGTGATGAAATGACTAAGGTTGTTCGTGAAACAGAGGATATTTTAGAGGCTTCAATGATAGTTATGGAAGAGGCTCAAGCTCTTCTTGAACCACAGCAGCATGGTGCTGATTTTGTGGAGACTGAGGAGGATCGTCTAGCCCGCATGAATGATCGTGCCGAATTAGAAAATGAAATTGAAGCCTTAGGAGCAGAGGACTCACAAGAAAAGCACAAGGATTTGGCAGAATTAATGCGTCAAGCAGATGGATTAGCAGCGATGCAGGAGCTTCCTGAGGAGGCTTATGATATGGATGTGGAAGAGGATCCTATAGGAAGAAGCTTTGTTCCTAGAGCAACAACACGTTCTGTTAGGATAGCAGAACTTTCGACTGATATGGAAGGCCTTGAACCAGGAAATATCTATGGTTCATCTGGTGTTCCGGCAATTTGGGGCTTTGTTAATAGCTGGTATGTGATTGGCCCATTTGATAATCCAAATCGCGTAAATATTACTCGTAAATTTGCTCCAGAGAGCGTTGTTGATTTAGATGCTTCTTATATCGGTAAGGGCGGAAAAACTGTTCGCTGGGAATATGTTCAAGCAACAGCAACAAAGCAAGATAATCATTGGCTACCTAGCACGGCTAAAAAATCAATGGTTCTTCCTGAATATTCTGGTGAATATGAAATTTGGTATGCATATACAGAAATCTTTATGGAAGAGGAATGCGATTTGTGGCTAGGAATTGGTAGTGATGATCGCTCTGATATTTGGATAAACGATTTTAAGATTTGGAGTAGTTCTAATAAGCTGAAGGCTTGGAGAATTGATGAAGGATTTCGTAGAGTACATCTACGCAAAGGAAGAAATAAAATATTAGCTCGCATAGAAAATGGACATTGGAATTTTGGATGGTCAATTTGTTTGACAACTGATGGTTCAGCAAATGCAAATCAATAAAACATTGAGGATTTTATGGGTAAAGAAAAAAGTAATAAAGAAATGGAAGCTAAAAAAATTAGTAATCTAGGCGAGCATAAGCTATTCTCTGATGATATGAGAGAACGCCAGAAAAAGCAACGCCGTGTTGCTGCTGTTTGGCCTGTGCTATCATTCATACTACATGTTTTGGTATTTGGTATTTTAGTTTTTTGTACTCCATTAAGAGAGATTATTATTCCTGAACGCAAGGAGGAGCAGCCTTCTGCTCTTTCTCAATTAAACGAGTATGAGCTTCAAGAGATTGACCAAAATATTGAAGAAGCACGCGAAAACGAAATCGCAAAATATTTAGAGGAGCTTCAGACAATTCTCCATAATATGGAATATATGAAAAACGAATTGCTGAAGGATTATGATGATTATGCTGAAGAATATGCTGAAGATGTAAAGCCAGAAATGGAGGAAATCTTCGAGCTTCTAATAGAAAAGCAAGAACAAAGTCTTGAGATACAGCAGGAGACAGAGGAATTTGTAGAGGAGCTTGTAGATGATCAAGAAGCGATTGTTGATGAAGCCACATTGGAAGAAACAATTCAATCTGTTAATGAAAATGAACAGGATTTCAAAGATATAGAAGCAGCTCAAGCAGATGCTCAAAATTTATTAGACATTCTTACTGCAAAGGCTGAAATTTCCGGTATGGATAATACTGCTAAGGCAGCTGAGTTAGCATATAAAGCACAACAAGATGTTAATGAACTGCAAGCTGAAATGAAGCAGCTAGTATGGGATTTACGTGCAGAAGATAGTAAAGCAAAAGAAGAAGCTGAAAAGAAGAAAAAAGAAGAAGAAAAACTAGCTAGTGAATTAACACCTAAGCGTGAGGCAGCGGAAAAGACTTTAGAGCAAGAGCGTCAGGAAAGAGAGCAGGCTGCTCAAGAGCTAGCAACAGCTGAAAAAGAAAAGCAGGAAGCGGAAAAAGAGCGAAATGAAGCTAGACAGGAAATGGATCAAGCTAGACGTGAGCGCGATAATGCTAGAAACCAAATGAATCAAGCAAAAAATCAGCTTAATAACCAAAATAATAATGTAAATAATAAACAGCGAGAATTAACCGCGGCAGAGCAAAGAACAGAACGAGCTGAGCAGCAGCTTGCAAGTGCACAAAGTGCAGAAGCAGAAAAGCAAGAAAAGCTTGATCAAGCAAATCAAGAGCTAGCTGCTGCAGAGCAGGCAAGACAAGAAGCAGAACAGAATAAGGATCAAAATCCAAATGCTGTCCACGATGCAAATAATAGAGTTAATGCAGCAAAGAGAAATGCCGATGCTGCAAGAAATGAACAAAAACGTGCTGCAGATTTAGTCGCTCAGCGTGAACGCGAGTTGGCAAGAGCTCAAGAGGATGAGAGTAAACGCGCAGAAGCTCTTGCTCAGGCTCAAGCTTCTCAAGAAGAAGCACAACAAAAGTTTGATGAAAAGAGTGCTGAGTTTGCAGCTGCAGAGCAAAGAGCTAAGGATGCAGAAGCAAGACACAAGGAAGGCGAGTCTCAGCTACGTCAAGCTAACGATAGACTTAATGCCTCTCGTAATCAAGATCGTAATGCACAAAGAGAATTATCAAATGCAGAGCGTGATTTAGATCGAAAGAAGACTGACGAGGCTAATGCTCAAAGACGCATTCAAGAATATCAAGCTAAAGCTGAAGCACACATGGCTGCAGCGGATGAAAAAGCAAAGCGCTTAGATGCTATGGATACACAAGCATCAGAGGCGCAGGCAGAAGCACTTGAAATGGTTAGACAGGTTGCAACAATTGCTGCTAATGAGGTTCCTAGCCCAGAGCAAATGGCAGATGAATCTATGACATCACCAGAGCTTGCAAATGTTACACTTACACATTTACCTCTTGCAGAAGCATATGAAAAAGCAAAAGAATTAGAGCAACAAATTGCAGAGCATAGCCGTGATATTAAGGCTATTGAGCTTGCTATTTCTCAGGAAATGGCGCTAAGTCAAGCTATTGAAATAACTGATGTAGCAACAACAATTCGTCCAGATTTTGATACTGCTTTGTTAGAATCTCAACCAACGACAGAAGAAGAATTTCTTGCAAAGCGTGAAGAAATGACAAGCGTTGTTCGTGAAACACAAAACATTAGCGCTGTTGCAATGAGCAAAATGACCGAAGCAGAAGCGATGGTTTTCCCAGAGCGCTATGGTCAAGGATATTCAACTAGCAGCGCTTCTAGTGAAGATAGATTGTCTCGTATGTATGAGATTTCAGAAATGTCTAATGAAATTAAAGAGGCCGGATCTGAAGACACTTCTCAGCGGGCAAAGGATTTGTCTGGGCTAATGGCAGCAGGTGACTCAATGCTTGAATCTAAGTCTGGAACAGGAACCTCCTCTAGCTCTTCATCGCCTTCATCTATGTCTCCTACACAAGGACAGCAAGGAGCAAAGGGGCGTCCTTCTCGTAAGCCATCTGGAGGAAGAGCAAGCTCTGCAAATACAGCTCAGTACATTCCTCATAAGAATGCTACTCCAGATTTGTCTGGAGTAAGAGGCCCATCATCAGATCCTGTGCGCGGTGGAGATGCAGCAGGAATGGGTGTTCCTCCTTTGTCTCGAGGAATGAAAGAAGGAATTGAGCCTGGAAGCTTTATTGGTAAAAATGGTGTTCCAACAACATGGATGCGTGTAGTTAATTGGTATACTATTGGTCCATTCCCAAATCAAAACCGTGTAAATCTTACTCGTAAATTTGCACCAGAAAGTGTTATTGACTTAGATGCTACTTATGTTGGTAAGAATGGTCAAATAATTAAATGGGAGTACTATGGACATGAACGAAGAGGAGATGAAATTCGTCCATTTACCCAACGCGAATTGCAAATTTTACGAACTCGTGAATTGCAGAATTTAGATAGAGATGACCATACATATGAGATATGGTATGCATATACAGAAATCTTTGCTGAAGAAGAGGGTGATTATTGGGTTGCTCTTGGAAGTGACGATCGTATGGATGTTTGGATTAATGACTATAAGATTTGGAGCAGCTCAAATGAACTTAAATATTGGAAAATTGATGAAGGCTTCCGAAAGGTTCATTTAAGAAGAGGACGTAATACAGTTCTTGCACGAATTGAAAATGGACAATACGTGATTAGCTGGTCTATTTTTATCTCTAAAGGAAATCCAGAATAATAATTTTAGTATGGATATACCATACACAGGAACAATACAATAACCGAGATTACAACAAACAATAATCAATATTGACCTGTTTAATGTTGGTTAAGAGTTTTGAAAGCACCCGTTTCTTCGGGTGCTTTTTGTGTATGACGGGCATGTCATAGTTCTATGGTGAAAGTCCAACGGGGGGTAGTTACCGACCAACCCAATAGCGACTCCCAAGGTTTATGTTGTGAGGCATAGGCGAGAAGAAGGGATAGCGAAATCGTAGCCTAACG
>JAZNPC010000039.1:0-19902 GCA_045589455.1 Kiritimatiellia bacterium | reverse complement strand
CTGTTCGTTAGGCTACGATTTCGCTATCCCTTCTTCTCGCCTATGCCTCGCAACATAAACCTTGGGAGTCGCTATTGGGTTGGTCGGTAACTACCCCCCGTTGGACTTTCACCATAGAACTATGACATGCCCGTCATACACAAAAAAGGGTAAGCCTTTTAGACTTACCCTCTTTTTTATAATATAAGTTTTAATTAAACTTATTCTGCAGATGAACTACCTGTGCTACCTGCTGCTGTTGGGCAAAAGCCATTAACATCATAAACTGATGCGCCAGATGTCCATGTTGCATCTAGACGATTCTGACCTGTACGATCATCAATTGTACCAACGATGCTATTGCCAGATGAAGAAGCGCTAAACTGAGCACTATATGTAACAGAATTTGCATTTGAATATACATTAACTGTTGTGATAGCACCTGACATTGTTACACCATTTGAAGCATGTAGCTTTAGGTTTGAACCAGACTGGCTAACAGTGATAGCAACAACTGCACCACTACCAGAAACTACTGGAGCAGAAGACTTATCCTCTGGAGTATATGTTACAGTAACAGAGTCACCTTTTTTACCCATTCCGCTTTTATAACCCATAAGTGTAACTGTATTACCATCTACCTTACCGGAGCCAGCAATACCACTGCTACCCTTTAGATTGCCGCTGCCATCGTTTGTCCATGCTAGCTGGTTTCCACCAATATTTGCAGAAACAGCAACGGAACCAGGAACAGGTGTTGAAGGTAATGAAATTACTGTTGAAGAATTAGGCTCCCACACATCCCTTGTAATTGTTGTGGATGAGCCACTTGAAACAACAGGAGCTGATGAGCCAGAGCTACCATCCTTTGTTAAAACAGCACAGCCACCGCGACCATCATTACGATATGTACCAGAGAAATTCATTCCCTTTACCATATCACCACCCTCATTGTAGCCACCAGACCAAGTCGGATTGCCATCAGATGAAGTCCACTCACAGCCTGCAAACAATGCTGCTACTGCTGCAGCTACTACAAAAGAAATTGTCTTAATTTTCATGTTTTCTCCAATTTTGTTATATAAAATTTACTTTAGTATACTGAAATATGCGTTTTTTTTCAACCAGTTTTTAATGTGGTCTTACCTTAAGCAAAGGTAAGACCACACATTTAATTTAATTACTGTCCAATTACATCAGAAGTTGAGTTTGAGTGAATAACCTCAAATTCCTGGTAATCGACTGTTACATCAATCTTGAAGAAGCCTGTTGACCAATCCTCAATCAATGCCTCATTTGGACGCATGATTGCTGTTCCAGCATCAAGCTTACCATTGATTACCATTGGAGGAGCAATCTTCAATGTGTCAACTACCTGCCACTCTGTTGCACCTAGCTCTGCCTTATACTTCAAGCTGTAGGTAATCTCATTACCAGCAACCACTGAAGGATATGGACACTGTACAAATGGTTTATCATTCTCATCAAACTCAACTGCTAGAGTTGCGTAACGAGCAGAATCGTTTGCATCCTTTGGATTGCTTCCTGATAGGAATTCCTCTAGATCGCTGATTCCATCACCATCTGTATCCCAGCTATGTGTATTTGTAAAGGTTGAATTAATTTCAATAGCATCTGACAAGCCATCGCCATCTGTATCAACCATTGTTGGATCTGAGTCCAATGCACCATCTGCATACTCCTGGTAAATGTATAGACCATTGCGATAATCACGACCAGAGTACTTAGTGATATCACCAAACATTAGGTATTCCCAAGCATCTGGTAGAATATCATTATCTGTATCCTTATCAAAGATTACGATGTTTGCATTCTTTGCATCAGCACTACCATTTACAGTATTTGGTAGAACGATTGGCTCAATTGCTTCATAAACAATTGGACCAAACTGTGGTGCGCCTAGAGAAGCAAAGCCCTCTGACTCCCATGCATCACAATAACCATTATCATTGCTATCAATAAATGCACGTACAACATATGTACCATTTGTCAAGCCTTCTAGTTCGTATGGACCCTTAACTGTTGTCTTTGTGCGAGCATTCAATGTACCACCAATGCCATTAGCAAAGGTTGATGTCTCTGGTATAGAGTATGCCTCAATAATTATTGGAGCAGCAGCAAAGTTCTTCTTATACATATTTAATGTTGTGCCTGCATCTGGAGCAATTGACCAGCGAATCACAAAATCACCTGTCTCATAGTAAATCTTACCAAAGCCAGTATTTGTATTTGCATCACCCTTTAGAACACCATCTGCTGATGTATCACGGATTGTATCAATTACTTCACCATTTGCATCTTTTACAGAGAAGGAGATAGTTCCAGGCTCGATAGCACCAACAGAACCAGTTGCAACAAGTGTTGCACCATCTGCTGTCCAAATTAAGCTTGATGTACCCTCATTGTGAACCTTACCATAATAGGTAATATTACCACCAATAGAGTAATTCATACGTGGGGTTCCAGCATTGTTCATTGTAAACTCACCAGAAACTGACTGTAGCTTAATTCCTGTACCATTGATATATTCAGTAATAGTATATGTATAAGTATCATCTGGTAGTGAGAAGTAACCACCCTTACCATTTTCTAGCTGTGGATATGCTGAATAATACATATCTACGTCTTCAATAGAACCATGACGAACAGGTAGTAGAATAATATCATTGTATACTGTAGTGCCAGCGCTATTCTTAATAACAATCTTAACACCCTGTGTACGATGATCCATCTGCCACTTGAATTCTACCAATGCACCATTGATTTCTTCAACTGGGGCAACTATTGCCATATCACGGCGACTATTTGCACCTAAATCCCATGATATTGAACCATTCTTAACATTAACATCACCAGCCCAAACCTGATATTCCACATAAGGCTCTGTGCTGCTTCCGAATGGTATTCCTTTTATACCAGCATTAATAATATCACCCTCATGCAACCAAGTGCGTGGTGCACGGATAGTAATTGTATTACTTGTTCCTGTTGGATTAATAATCACAACATCATACTCTGTTACCTCAGGTGTATCTGCTGTTTCTACTGTAGTTTCTGCTTCAACTGCTTCACCTTCAGCATCTGTTTCTGTATCAACAGTTGATGAGCCAATTTCTGTGCCCCATGAAATACGTGGGAAGCCCCATAGATCATCAGTCATTGCAATTTCAACATTAGCACCATTTACATTTACTAATGTTGGACGCTGTGTTGACAAACCACATGGCTCACCTGCATCGTACTCATTATCACCATCTAGGTCAATGAATCCGAAGAAACGATTGTAGCCTGAGCGTAGGTGTCTACCCTCTGTCAATACCTGCATAATATCATCCTTTGTGAATGGGAATGAATATGTATAGGTATAGTCAAGTAAGACTGTTTGACCTACAAGCATGCCATCCACTGAATTATCAATAATGAATCCATTTACATAATCAATATAGAACTGAGTTCCTTCAAACTGACCTTGATTTTCATTGATAGGTGTGTCTGTTACTTTAACCGGTCCACCACCTGTTGTAGTTCCATCCTCTGCTGTCACAGTTGGTGCTACATATGTTAAGCTTACAGAATCTGGCTGAATCATAGAATGTGGAAGTCTAGCATAATGTGATTCATCAATTGTTGCATGAACACCTAGAACATTAGGTAGGTCTGTCCATAGACCATCATAGCTTCCACCCATATCCTCACCAGCATGCTTTTCGCTGAAGGAATGAATAGCGATAGCAGGAATTGCTACTACATCATCATTGTAGTGCATTGTGAATGTAACGTCTGGTCTTGGGAAGGATAGAGAATCATTTGCCTTTGTGCCAGCAATGTATTCCTCTAGGTTTGTCCAACCATCTGCATCCTTATCCTCATGAGCATCGAACTTATCTGCATCTAGACCATTCTCTAATTCCCATGCTGATGGCATACCATCACCATCGTCATACATATCACCATAGGTTAGGCTCTGCTCTGTATCACGCTCAAAGTAATCAGAAACGCCATCACCATCTGTGTCTGCACTATTTGCAGCTGTACCAGCTAGGTATTCAGCATAGTTGTCTAGACCATCACCATCCAAATCACCATAAGCGCCATCATCGCCATCTGCAGAGTATGGATCCATACCCATTAGAATTTCATAGTAATCTGGGATACCATCACCATCTGAATCAAGTGAGGATACATCATAACCTACACCATTACCATCCCATAGCTCTGTATCAAAATCAGCTACTGCTTCACCTAGTGGAACCAAATCTGAGAAGAATGGAATTAATTCATAATTTCTAGATCCGTATAGAGAACCACTAAAGAAATCCAATGAAATTTCATATTGTGGCTCCAAGCCAGTACGATATACCTGAGCATATGGATTTGCTGAATTGTTAATCAATCTTGGATCAATTAGCTCATCAAGATTAATTTCTGATGGATCCACGATCTCTAGTTCATAAACAGCACCCATTGTTGCATAAAGAACATAATCCTCTTCTTTACGAACTCTATAACCAAGCAATTTATATTCCTGATCAAATACTGCTAAGAAGCGGCGAGATGACAATGGTGGATATTGCGGAACATGAGCCGCTAGGTTTTCTGCAAGTGGTATGTAGCCAAGATTTCCATCGTATACTGATGACTTGACTAATGAGCTTGCCCACCAAGGAATTTGATAGCCAGCTGGTACGCCCATACGCTCACCAATTCCTAGTGGAACCTGCTGGATATCTGTTGGATATACAATAGAATCATCTTTACGTGTAGAATCAATAATTACATCAGGTAGATTATTGAAATTGTAGTAGTAAAGAAGCTTCTGTGGGAAATCTGCTATTGCTGTAGCATATGGGAATTTATTTTCCTCTTCCCATGCATATCGAGCATGATTAATTGCATATACCTCATCAAGTGTGAAGCTCTTCTGATATGCTGCCTGAATTTCTGCTGCTGAACGAACACGGTCCCAAACGCGAACCTCGTCAATCCAACCTTGGAAGAAATCTGATAGCACTGGCTCTTCCCAATTTGGTGCTAATGCTCCTGCCATATAGTAAATTGGTGAAGTACCAATCTTACCATCTGGATTTTCTTCAGATGCACCAAGTACAATTGGTGCAGGATAGTAATCAAAACTATCAAGATATGAGATAGAAGGTTGTGCAGAACCTACTGCATTTGTAACAACCAAATCCTGAGTTCCAGGGAAGTAACCGGTGCATGGCTTTAAGTCACAAGCAACTGTCTTAATTAGTGCACCATTTAGATATAGGTTAAACTTATTGTTAACTGAATCTAATGATACTGCTACATGATACCATGTATCCTTAGCAATTAAACCATTCTCTATAGAAGTTTCAGTAGAGAATGTTGCCATTGCATCATTCTGGAATTCAGCACGTATTGTTCCCTCAGGTGTTAGCTGAATGCGGAAGGTACGGCGAATTGCTGTCTCAATTGTACCTGTCTGGTCATCAATTGGCATACGAACTGGGCGCTCGATAAGTGTCTGATCCTTACCAGAAGCTGGATTTTCAGACTTAAACCATAGCTCTACAGTGTATGCTGCCATAGCCCATTTATCATGGAAGAATGGAATACGTGTGCGCATTGCTGAATCAACACCATCGAGGTAAATTGCCTTACGTGAAGATGGATCTGTTGGATCCTTCTTATCTGACAAGCCACGAAGATCCGTTGTTAAGCATTCCTCACGATCATTGATATTATCATTATCTGTATCAAGACCCTCATTTATTTCAAAGTCCCACATATATTGTGGTGCTACAAATGATGGCTGTGGTGCTTCCTCTGCATTTGCCGCATACTTTGCTAACCATGGCCAATATGATAGCTCTGGCAACAAATTATTAGGGAATGCTGGATGCTCTTTGTCTGGTAGAATAGTTGTATATTCACCATAAGCATAGTAAAGATTTACATGGCTCTTATCAAATGAGGTATCGGTCAACCAATATGGTGTTGGGTCAGTATCTGGATAAATATCCTGAGCATAAACCTCAATAGATTCCTCACGGTTATTTAAACCATCCTGATCAACATCAGCATAAGGTGAACCTATGCTCCATGGCTTTGTTTCTGATAGATATGGATATGAATAATTAGCTATTGGAATAAGTGTTCCATAGAAGAAACGACCAAATGGATCACTCTTACCCCAAATTGGGTTCAAGCCATGGAATATCTCCCAATAATCATCCATACCATCACCATCAGAATCAGGTGAAATAGGATCAGTTGTTGTCAATACTGTATGGAAGTATAGTGGTTTTGGAGCAACTTCATCATCTATTAGGAATGCAGGATCCCAATTAAATGGATTCTGACCAAAACAGCGTTGTAGCTCATTGATTGAATGAGTTAGTCCCTCACCAAAATCTGGATTTGAGCTACCATAATGCTTTGAATATACATAATAATAAACCAAACCAAAATCTGGAATTAGGAAATTTTCTAGAAGAGCTGATATTACAACTAACTCATCATTGAATGTCTTAATTGTGATATCTGGATTTGCAGCTACAAATTCAGTATAGAATTGCTCATAAATATCTCCATAAGCTTCTGCTGCTGACATAGCCAATAAAGGATCAACTCTTGGGCGAATAATATCAAATGCATAACGATCGCCATATCCAAACCATTCAAGATTATCTGGATTAAAGAATGGATCTGTTAGCATATCAACATGATTCTTAGCAATCATAAGCTGTGGCTGCCAAGCATAGTTAGCACCTGTTAAATATTCCTGGTAGTTTGCAAGACCATCACAATCAGGGTCACCATATGGTCCACCCTGACCCATTGGATCATATCCAAATTTGTTTAGACCATAGATAACCTCCCAGCCATCTGGTAGATTATCAAGATCTGTATCAACACTATTTGGATCATAGTTTGTTATTTCTGTTGCACCCTCTTCACCAAACTCTAATCCATCCATCAATCCATCATAATCACTATCTGGATTCCATGGATTTGTTGAACTTGTGCGCTCAGTCCAGCCCTTAGAAACGTCTGGAGTATATATAACTACTGTATTGGCTGCTGTGCCGATTAGATTATTACGTGCATCGTAAACATCTGTTACTTCAACGACTGCTTCTGGTGAAAGACCGAATTCATCCTTGTTAAATAGCCCGTCACCATCCCAATCGTCCTCGATAAGTGGTAATGCAAGTGCATATTGAATTGCAGGAATACCAAAGCCAGAGTTCAATGGATCAATACCATGTATTAGCTCCCAACCATCAAATGAACCATCATTATCACTGTCTGTATGACGTGGATTTGTTGTCCATTTCAACCATGTTTCTGGTGTGAAATTAAAATCTGTATTACCTAATGTCAATACCTGCATATATTCATGGTAATAACCAAGCATAAACTCATCATAGTTTGTGAATGCTGTTCCTGAAATTCCAGCAATATATGGATTATATGGTGCATACGTAACACCATTCCACTGACCCAGACCACTTGCATTTAGCATATATGCCATCAAGTGTGGTGATGTTCCCTCTGGGCAATTTTCTGTTGGATTTAAATGGAAAATACCATCCTCAAGAATTGCAAATTTAGGATCTACAGCTAAAGCCTCAACAGCATATGTAGCTTCAACCCACAACATAAAGTCTCTATCTGGATTACCGCCTGCACCATGCTCACCTTCTGCATTTAGAGGATCAAGATAATTTAGAACCTCCCAACCATCAGGTAGACCATCCTTATCTGTATCCCAATGTAATGGATCTGTACCTAGTGCATATTCTTCACCAAGTGTTAAACCATCATTATCAACATCCAAATCTAAATATTGGCAAACAAGAATTGGATCAAACATATCCAATAGTAGCTGCTTAATTAGAGCTCTATTTTCTTCTGATGTATAATCATCAAGCTCAAGAATAGAAGCAACATGCTTTAGAACAGAACTATCTGTAAATTCACCCTCATCAAAGTCAAATGAATAGAAATTGTTTCCGAAAGCAATCCACTGATCAATTCCTACCTCATACATTACGGTTGTCCAGAAATAATATTCCCAACCATCGCCCATGCCGTCATTATCTGAATCAGCACCAGAGAAGCCTGTTGTTGGATCCTCTGCACAAGGAATTGTACCTGGAGAATTTCCACGATCCTCTGCTGATGTTTTTGCTGTTACAATCTGAACATCTGCATAACGTCTCCATACGCCATCACCACGATCCTCTTCTAGACCACGTGCCTCGATTACGTTAGAGAATGGATTATTTTCTGAAGGGAAATAACCAACGCTTGAAACTGTATTTTCAAGAGGATACTGGTAAACACGTACACTACCTGTGCCAGTAACTACATTAGGAACCTCAATGATTGAAGCATAAGGAAGATAATCACCATCCTGGTTACCTGCTGTTCCAAATGGATCCTTAACCTGAACAGCGGAAACAAGTGTCATCTCCTCGTCATCCATTGTTATTGTTGCTCCAGCATTGAAATAACGCATTTCCCATGCGTCACCCAACTGGTCAGCATCAATATCACCGAAGCCATCTCCCTCGTAATATTCCTTAGAGAAGAAATATGTTACTGTACGATCCTGAATACTGTCTACATCTTCACCCATACGGATAAGAGTGGAATCGCCAGAATGTAGTAGAGCTTTATCCTTAATATTTAGAACGATTTCGTCCTGACCTGCTGACCAACCAAATGGATAGCTACCAGCATCTGGAAGTGGCTGAACTGTAACAGCAGAAACTGCACTATTACCTGTTGAAGAGAAACGGTTACCCTCTACCTTCCAAGTAATACCTGCTGGCTCTGTAAACTTAAAGGTACCTGTACCAATACCCTCTAGACCACGTAGACCCTGCTTTGCCTCATTAACAAGAAGTAAAGCACCATTTTCTACTTCCATAGTGAAAACACGAACTGCAACACCATCATCACCATCGTTTACAGTTAATGTAATTTGATATGTGCCTGCCTGATTATATGTATATGTAACATTCTGACCGCTTACATTACCTTTTCCATCACCAAAGTTCCAAGTATAAGTTAATGGATCGTATGTTAATGGAACAACATCACGAGCAGAAGCTGAGAAGGAAACTGGCTGCCCGATAGCTGTCTTAAAGGTTGTACCCTCGGCTGGAGTATCAATCATAGGATTTACATTGTCGGCTGAAATTGGTAGATAACCAAATAAACCATTATCACCTTCAAAAATAAGTTCTGTTGTGTAAAAATTATCAAGAGCCTTTAGTTTTGACAATGTGTAGGTTGTCTGACCAGCATTCCATGTAAATGATGCAGGACCACTGACAAGTGGATCACCATTCTCATTTGTTGGATACTTAATTGTATATTCTACCTTTGTATCTGGTGCTCTGTTAACAGAAATAATTACATCAGGATATGTGGAACCTTCTTCTACTGAAATAGAAGCTGGTGTGAAAATCATTGAATTTTCAACCTTAATCTCAATGTAGTTAGCTGCTGAAGCATCTGCTCCATACCAATTATTAAATTCTGTTACAGGATTGTTCATTCCTAAAACAATCTGAGGATTATCGTTATTAGGAATTCTTGTAACTGTATCTGTTCCTACTTCACCATTATCATAAACAAGATTTGCTGTGATACTATCGCCAGTTGCTGTAACAAAGTTTAAAAGCTTAGTACCTGAAAATTGTACAAAGCCCAAATCGTCTGGCTGAATAGTATACTGGAAAAGCATATTATTGCCATCACTTGTTACAAATTTTGCTGTTCTTGTATAAGCACCTATTTTGAAGTTTAAGGTAGGAGAACCTGTAACTGTAAAGCTTTCAATTGTTGGCTCTTCACCATCATCATTCTCATTATTTGATTGAAATGATAGATAAAATAGCAATTCGCCACTAGAGTAAACAAATTGTCCCTCTGGTTGAACTTGACCATCTTCTGTATAGTATTGAATACTATTAATCATCACATTTGCACTTGCAATTGAAAATGCAAACATTACTGCTAATAATAATGTTGATTTTATTAGTTTTTCTATATTTTTCATACCTTATACCTTCTCTTATAAGTGATGTTATCTTAAATTAATTATTCAACTTCTGTTTCTGATGAAACCTCTTCTGTAGCTGTCGCTCTTGGTTGAGAACGTACTCTCATATTTTGACGAACAATTTCTGTTGTCTTTTCTGTTTCTTCTGAAAGTTGTTTTGATACTTCTTCTTTTAGTGATACTAATTTTATATATTCATCATCACTAGTAACAATTGCTTCAAGTGCAGCACTTTTTTCTTTTAATTGTGCTTCTAATTCTGCAATTTCTGTAGCTAATGTCGCTGCTGCTTCATTAGAAGAAATTACAGCATCCTTTCTTGCAACAATTGCAGCCTCTACTTGTTGAAGTTTAATACGTAATTGAGCAACTTTTTCTTGCTGAACTTTCATTGCTGCCATACGTCTATTATATTCTGGATCTTCTTCTGTATTAGAAGGTCGATTTGCAGCTAATCGAGCTTGTATTTCTGCACGACGTGCAGCTACAGGATCTTCTATAGTAGCAGTTGTTTCTTCTACAATAGCGGTACTTGTTGTATCTACAGGTGCAGAAGACTGTTGATTCTCAACCTCTTCTGCAATTACCAAGCAGCTAAACATAACTCCAAATAAAAAAATTGTTATTTTCACTATTTTCTCCTAGAATAAATTACTGTTCTATTCTTCTAAATTGGAAGAAACTTGAATCTATGTTTGCAGCATCATTCTGCTTAACAAAAATATCTATAGGTATATCCAAAGAATACTCTTTTGATGATCCTGCTTCTGTGATTGTTCCAGAAATATCAAAGCTCTCATTGCTTCCAACAAAACTATTTCCAGTAATAGGAAAATCTGCCTGATTAGCTGGAATATATATATTAGATTGTAATGCAGGTGTCCATGTATCTGTCAACTTCTCTTTACAATCCAACATGTAATATCCCATAGGGTCTGGTCCTACTAAAGATACAACTACATTAGTCATTGAAATAGCTGTAAATTTAATTTCAACGTTTGGATCACCAATTGGATTCTCTTCTTCATCTGCAAATATGGACTCATCAATGCTGTAGGCTGCAATACGACGATTATTTGTATCTGCTACATAAATAGTAGATGTTCCATCTAAACCAGCAGAACAATATGGAAAACTGAGCTTAGCCTTTGAGCTTCCAGTATTACCTAGCTGCATAATAAATTCACCTGTTGCAAAATCAAATAAATCAACACAGCTATTTGAACGATCTGTTACAACACATAAAACTTGATTTGAACTTGTAGTCCAAATATCAATATCTGTTGGTTGACCTAAATTACTTTCTGTTGAATCATTTACTAATGGTAATGTTTTATCAAGTGCTACAGTATCAGACAAAATACTATATACATATACTTTCTTAGCCAACACATCTGCTATTGCTAAATATTCTGATGCTCCATCTGAATAGTAATCTATTCCAGCAAATGAATTTTTGGATAATGGTGTGCCAAAATAAAAAACTTTTCCAGTAATATTATCGGTAGCAATATCCAAAAACAAAATATGTGAACCATCAGCAGCTATTGCATATAATTTATCTCCTGTGTCATTGATAGAAATACCTGCATATTTATCTTCAATACTAGCACTATAATCAAAATCTAAAGCAACTGTTCCATCTGTATTCTCAATAAATTTATATACCACAAATCTTGTATATGTGGAAAATTGATCCATCAATACCAATAAATCTTTTTCCTTGTTATATGCGATATCATATGGATACGAAATAATTCCATCAACTGTTGACTCACCCTTGTGAGAAATCAACAATTTTCCTTCTTCATCATTTTTGTAAATTGATATAGCATTCTTACCGGCATCTGCTACAAAAATATAATCTTCTGTTACAGTTATACCTCTAGGACGAGTACCACTTGTTGTCTCAGCATACTCTGCACTTGTATTTATATACTCAAATTGAGCACCAGTATCTGCATGTGTTACAGATACTTGAAATATACAAAAAAGTATATTCAAATATAAAAGGTTATGGCATATTTGATTAATTTTTTTGCCAATAAACTTCATTTTTTACTCCAATTTAATATTACTAATAAATAAAGATGCCGATTTTAGGGCATAGTACTCCTACAAAAGATAATGCTACCATAAGATTAAACTCAAAACAATAGAAAACTGGATTTTTATAAGTAAAATCGCCTTTTTTTTTATTTTCTAACATTTATGTTTTTTAATAGAAAAATATAAAAAAAAGAGCAAATGCAAACCGCACTTGCTCTCATTTATAATTCTAAAAATTAAAAAATTTATAGTTGTTCTGATTGGAGTCTTGCTTGCTCAACCCAACCAACTACATCCTCAGTATATCCTTCTGGAAATTCAAGTAGTGGTTTTCCACAATGACCACAGCAGCCACCTGGTGTTAATAACTTTGCTCCACAATGTGGGCAAACCTTTATCAACAGTTCACCACAAATTGCACAACGGTTTGAAAATCCTGCCTTACCTGTTGGCATAAAGTAAATATTAGGACCTACAATATATGGTTTATTGCTAGGACATTGGAAATTAGCACACATTGCTACCTCTGGTTTTAAAGGAGCAATTGCTGCAGCCGTTAATATAGGTGCAGATACGGGTGCTAGTTCAGCTAAATTAATATTCAACACCTCAGCAAGCTTCTCATAAGTGGCTTCAGCGATTGCTTCTACTCTGCCACCTTCCATCATACTGATTGCTGACTGTTTGCAGCCTACCTTATTAGCTAAATCTATTTGGGTAATTCCCTGCTCCAAACGTGCGGATCTTATTAGCTTTGGTAGTTGTTTTAAAATTTCCTGTTTCATGCATATTAGTATGCAACAAATGGTATCAACAAATCAAGAATAACTTATCAACAAGTTGTTTATATTTTGTTGATAATAATTGTTAATTACTTGATAAATAACTGAAAATTAAGTATTTATATATTATCAACAATATTGATAATAACCTGTTAATAATTAAAATTATCAACTATTAACAGCTGATAATTGCGAGTGTAAGAAAAATCAGCACTTAACAGGAGTCCAAGCCTTTTAGCCTTGCAAATAACTTACACGAACTCTGCGACAAGAATGCCGCAGCACGGAACAAATTGATTCACGCCCCGCGTCTTAATCACCTTGTGGGTCATACACACCACATCACATATGCTTGCTTTCACGAGCATCTGTCTCTAATGCTACACATAACTCTTTGAGCTTGTTAGGATTAATCAGCTCTTGCATAGTTGCTGCTATGCTTTTCGGAGATAATGCATGCAAACGACCATACTTACTATATAAATGGTCTGCTACGCGCATAATTTGCTCAAATGGAGTATTTTCACTGAAAATATAAAGCCTTGATGATAGATTAAATCTACCCCTATTGTACATTATATCAAAGCATTTAGCAAAGCGCTCCATTCTTCTTAGTTCAGCAAAGCTAATATCACGGGTTGAAAGCACCTCAAACGGAGGATCTGGAGAAAATTTTAACTGATATTCTTCAATATGCCTATGCATTGCTGTTCCAGGAAGTAGTTTCAAGATACCTACTTGAAGCTCTGCAGGATTCAAACCTATCAAAAAGTTAAATCCTGATGCAATTGTTTCTATTCCTTCTCCTGGTAAACCAACAATTAAATCAGCATGAACGTCTGCTTTTGCTTCTTCTATTAAAAATTTAAGTGTTTTAGTTGTTTTTTCTCGATTTAGAGGACGTTTTATACGTGCAGCTATATCTGGCTCCCAGGTTTGGATTCCAACCTCTAAATGAAGCGTTTTAGGCGGAAAAGCGCATAGTCTTTGCTTCCAAGCTTCAGTTGGCTCTTCAGGTGTAAACTCAAAATGAAGTGTCATTCCTTCACGGTAGTTCTCTTTAAAGAAGTCTAATAATGCTAAGGAGTGCTCTCCTCCATGATTAAAAGAGCGATCTAAAAACTTAAAATGGATTACCCCTCTATTAATTAGGTTTAAAAATTCATTCTTTAAGGCTTCTAGTGGAAAATAACGAATTCCTCCACTACCAGCTGATGTACAGTATTCACATGAGAAGGGACATCCTCTAGTTGCTTCAACATAAACTACTCTATTTGCTATATCCTTATCCTCATAGAGATAATATGGTAGTTTTACTTTAGACAAATCAACTGGAGTAGCAAAAATTTCATATGGTGTAGAAGGAATATTTGATTTTCCAGACAATGCTAATTTTACAGCATCGTAAATCACATCCTCGCCTTCTCCATAAATTATGATATCTACATGTTCTTTTAACGGTTCGGTTTCATCACAAGGAACAAGCTGTGGTCCACCAGCAATTATAGGAATATCAGGAATAATTTCATGACAAAGCTTACACACTGCCACAAAAAAATCTCTGTTCCACAAATAAGTAGAAAGTAGAATAACTGAAGGAGACAGTGTCACCAATCTTTCAAAAAATTGAAGCGGTGTTGTTTCTCTTACCTCTGTCTCTATAATTATGGCAGAGTCTTCTAATTCCTTTAGAGAAGCTTTAAGACACATTGAGGCAAAGGCACAATGTATGTAGCTAGCATTTCCACCAACAAATACAATATTAGTCTTTGCCATAATAAATAATTTTAGAGCTCTGCAAATGCTTTTAACCAAGCATCAGCTATTAATTGATGACCTGCTCCACTTGGATGAACTCCATCAGGTGTCCAGTGCTCCATAGGTGCACGTGCATTAGCTGCTTCAAAATCCTCATGAAGCTTTACACATGGAAGAGAAAATTCTTTTGCCAATTTTTCAACAACTGTCTGACGCTCATTCACCTCAGGGAAGAATTTTTCAATATGATCATTTACTGGATTTGCAAAAGGTGTCATCAAAATAATTTTTATGTTTGGTAGTTCCTTTTGCGTCCACTCAATCATCTCACGATAAAATCTTTCATAGCGTGGAACTTCAACACCATTCTGAGAACCAACCTCGTGCCAGGTATCATTTACACCAATTAAAATTGTTAAAACATCTGGAGCTAAATTAATACAATCTATCTTCCAACGAGAATAAAGATCAGTAATTCGGTGACCACTTATTCCTCTATTTATAATTTCATAGTTTTTTTCTGGATAATCACAAAGCAAACGAGCTGCAATTAATTTTACATATCCAGCACCTAATGGACAATCACGTACGCCTGTTCCAACATCTGTAAATCTACCGGCATCTGTGATTGAGTCACCTTGAAATAAAAGCTTCATATATTCCTCTTTGATTTATTTTTTTTCTGATAAAATCTGTTGTAAACTTTTTAAAGCCAAACGAGCATGACGTACATTTAAATTATGACGTAAATTTATTTCTGATAATTCTTTTACTTCAGGAGATTGAATTACTTCATTCCGAATTGCTTGACGAACTGCATTTAGTTCACTCTCTAATTGTTTCTCTTTTTCCCGTAAAGCTGTTAACCTTTCGGAATTATTTTCTGGTACAAAATTTAAATATGCTCTTTCATATTCAATTCTTGTTTTTCTAGCTAGTTCGCCTTCAGTAATTATAAATTCTTGTAGACTTTCAATTTCAGTATTCAACGCTTCTTCTGATTGTTTTTTCCAATATTGAATATACATAGAAAAATCAGCATCTGTTCTTGGAAGATTTGCCTCTACAGTAGAATTAGTAGGAGCATGAAACTCCACAGGAACTGCTATATTTAATTCTCTTTGTTCTGATAATAAATTTAAAGGAATTAAAAAAAGTAAACTTAAAATAAAAAATATTGTTTTCATTTTATATTCCTGGACAAATTGCATTTGCTCTAGGATAAAGCGCATCCATTTGTTGCTTTAATCTATTTAACTCTGGTGTAGGTGTAATTTTTATATCATCACCTGTTCCTAGGTGCTTATGTCTCCAAGCTTCATATTTTCTCTGAACTTCAGTTAGAGTTCTTCTTGCTGTTACTTCTTCAAGCTTTAATTTATGAATTCTATCCTCTAGGTTTGCTTTTTCTGCACCTGAGGTTGTTTTACGTTTAGCTTCAAGCTCTTCGGCTTCTTTTTGTAATTTTTTATAAGCTGCCACTGCCGCTTGATATTCTTGGTAATGTGGATTACTCTTAATTGCTTCTTCTCTCAAATTATCAAGCTCTGTTTGATATTTTCCTCGTATCGTACAAAATTCAATAATAGTTGTTTTGTCTGGATGAACTTGATTTTTATAAGGGCCGCTAAACATTACTAAATCACATTCCTTAACATAAAATTCTACATCTCTATTTACAACACCATTCTTAATTTGAAAACATTTAACAAGCACGGCATTTTTTACAGGAATCTTTTCATGCGTTTCAACAATAATACCACCTAAAATTGATCCAACAGCTTTTTGTTCTTTATTAAAAACCTCTGTGTTAATAGCAACAACTGCCCAATTAGGACCTGAATAATCCGCAGGTATCTCTTGTTCCACATATGTAACTTCTGGTTGAACTTGGGCTGGTTGAACAGGTTTATGTTGTATAGTTTGATTTGAATTTCCAATAGATGAATTTTCTGACAATTCATATGGTTCTGTATCTGCTATTGTTATAACCTCATAACCATCAATAAATTTTGGTGATGATTGATTAGAATGTGGAGTATTTGGTTTAGCTAATTCTTGTGAAGAAGATTGCCCCATATTTACTGGTGTACTTACTACTTCTGCAGAAGAATTATTTGACTGGAACAAATACGCACCTGAATTTAACGGTGTACTTACTACTTCTGCAGAAGAATTATTTGACTGTTGCATAGGAACAACATTACTTTGTCCTTCTTGTACTGAATATGAATTATTTTCATCACCGGTTGTTTGTTGATAGGTATTATCACTATTAGCTACACCTAATTTATCAGCTTTAGTTTTACCAGTATTTGATTTAACCTTTTCTCCAGTAATAGTACTGTATAAGTACTTGTTATAAAAATCTGGTTTATAAATACTAATCGCATAAATTCCAGATACTATAATAATTGAAATTATTATTGATTTAATTATTGATGAAATTAAAAATTGTGAATTCATATCAATCCCTATGAATTACTTGTTTTCTAATTTTGAAAAGATATCAGCAAACGAACCAAATGATGAGCTTGTTTTTTTAGAATTTTCAATATACTCTCTAGCTTCTTCTGCTTCCTTAAATTCTTTTTCTTCAGTCTTATTTGCTTCTTCTGATTCATCTATAACATCAACAACGCGCAATGATATTTTGCGCTCATCGTTATTTATGTTTTCAATTTGCAAATCTAACTGTTGATCAATTTTAAAATAAAGAGCAGGATCACTGATGCGATGCTTTAATCCAAGTTTTGAAACATGAACAAAACCTTCAACGCCGCATTCTAATTCAACAAAAACACCAAATTGAACTAGTTTAATTATTTTTCCAGTAACATAGCTGCCTACATCAAATTCAGCCTCGAATAAATTCCAAGGATCTTCCTTAGCATCTAATAAGCTAAATGAAAAACGATCATTCTCCCAATCAAGAGATAAAATTGTAACACTTACCTGTTGGCCTTCAGAAAGTACATCTTCTGGTTTTGTATTTCTATTCCATGATAGTTGACGTAATGGAATTAAACCTTCAATACCACCAATATCGACAAATGCACCAAATGGCATTAGCTTTGTAACTTTTCCTGAAACCTGGTCACCTTCATTAAGTGTAGCTTTTAATGCATCACGTTTTTCTAAACGATCACGCTCTAACAATGCGCGGTGACTAACAACAAGTGTGCGCTCCTCTGGCTCATATTCTGTAACCAAAAAGCTCATTACTTGGCCAACATAAACATCATTTGCTTCATCGCGACGCTTATACATGGCAATCTGAGAATATGGACAGAAGCCTCTTTGTCCACAAATAATTACCTCATAACCACCATTAATTTCCTTTTCAACCTTTCCTTCAACAGGTAGTTTTGTAGAAAATGCTTGAAGAATTGACTGATTAGCAACAGCACCATTACTACCAGCATTTGGAGTAAATCTTGCAGAGCCATCACGTACCTCAACAAAATAAACATCTATAACATCTTGGGGCTCAGGTAATGGAGTATTTATATCCCACTGATTTGTATCAATTACACCCTGAAGCTTGGAATTTACATCAAGTACAATATAATCATCTGTCACTGAAATTACTGTACCTTTTACTTTTTCTCCAGGATTAAATCCCTTACGAAGCCCCTTCATTTGCTGATCAATTTCATCCATCAATGCAGCCATTGCTTGAGATTTTAATCCTCTTTTTGGTGTAATCATTTATATACTCTCAATATTTTTTGTTATTAGTGTTATTTAAAAATTGTGTACATATTTTAACAAACAAGATTATACACGTAGAGGCATAATTACATATAGGAATGGAATATCACTCTTAATTAGGCCAGGACTTGGGGTAGTATTCATTTCCATATAAATTACGTCGCTTGTCAAATTACGTAGAGGATCCATCATAAATTCTGGATTAAAGATTGAAACAATCTCAGGTCCATCATACTTAATTGCGATTGTATCAACTGCCTCACCAATTTCTGGAGCGCTAACTGAAATTGTTAATAGATTTTCAGCAAAGCATAAGCGCATAGAATTTGTTGTTGGTGTTGTTGAAACAGAAATACGCTTCAAAACTGCTAGTAGTTCTTCACGATTTATTTCGATGCGATGCTCACAGGTTGTCAAAACAACTCGCTTAAAATCAGGATATGAACCACTTAGAACTTTACTTGAAAGTGTTAACTCTCCAACATTAAAGATAGCTTGATTGTCTTTAATAGTGATTTTTACTTGTCCATCATTACCTAAAACGCGAATAAGTTCATTTACAGCCTTAGTAGGTAATATTACATCACGATTATTCTCTGGAGGAAATTCAACTTCTGTTTCATAAAGTGCAAGACGACGGCAATCTGTTGCAACACAAGTTAATTTACCATCAGCAAAATTCATCATTACACCATTTAGAATAGCGCGAGAATCATCAGTTGATGCTGCATATACAGTTTTCTTAAGCATATCGATTAACTTACCCTGCTCCAATGTATATGTGATACCATCTTCAAGAGATTGCTTTGCTGGGAATTTATTAGCTGGAATACCAAGAATTTTTGAACGATATGATCCGCATGTCATGCTAGCGGTTTCATTTGTAGCATCAATAGTAACAACTCCACTTGAAAGCTCATGAACAATACCTGTTAATTTTCTCACTGGTAGTGTAATTTCACCCTGCTCAAGAATTTCTGCTTCGCAGCTATATTCCATGGTCATTTCTTGAGTTGTAGTTCTAAAGAAAATCTTATCATCTGTTGTATAAATAAGTACATTGGACAAAATAAGATCTGGAGCTTTATTAGGTACAATATTCTGAACCTTTGATAATGCATCATACAATGTTGGTTGTGGGATTCTGATTTTCATTTTATATTCCAAGTATTGTTATGTATAAGTTAGTTATTAACAATTGCTAATATTATACTATATTAATAAATAAATACAATAGTAGTATTAGAATATTTAATAACCTTTTTGAATTTGTACTAACTGCATATAAAACAATAGGTTATTATATTTTATATCTTGTTTATAACCTTTTCATTATTTTTTGATAACTATTAAATTATAAACAGGGGTGTTATTAACTAATATTTATTAACAATGTTAGTATCAATTTATAAACATGTTATTAACAAGTAATTAACTTAACCCAGTTAGTTACAAACCTTCAGTGACGCAATAAATATTACTCTTTTTTTTAAAAAAAATCAATATACTAATAATGTAATAGATTACTAAAATATT
>JAZNPC010000038.1:0-18463 GCA_045589455.1 Kiritimatiellia bacterium | reverse complement strand
TTCGTTAGGCTACGATTTCGCTATCCCTTCTTCTCGCCTATGCCTCGCAACATAAACCTTGGGAGTCGCTATTGGGTTGGTCGGTAACTACCCCCCGTTGGACTTTCACCATAGAACTATGACATGCCCGTCATACATAAAAAGCGTGCATTGGAGATGCACGCTTTTGTGGGGTTATTCGCGAACTCGAGAAATCATCTTATTGTTTTCCCAAACTGCACGATATCGATTTTGTTGAATATCGATATATATACCTTCTCCCTTTACGAGAATGCCACGTTCCCAAGTGCCTGTGATTTGAGTTCCATTGAAATATGTAAATACACCATTACCATGAGGAACATTTCTTTCCCACTCTCCAGTATAAATATCACCATTACTATAAGTGAAAGTACCTAATCCACTACGTAAGCCTCTTTTAAATTGACCTTCATAAAGAGAACCATCTGATGAATACAAGACACCTACACCATGGAAATTACCAAAGCGATAATCTCCCTTATAGTAAGATCCGTTAGGTAAACGATCTGTTTCTGGATCATTTATTAATGCTTGAATATGCTGCTTAAATGATAGTTGAGCGTCATCTAAATCAGACTGCATTTCTTGAATTCTATCATCAGTTAATGTAACAATTGTTTTACCTTCAGTAGGAGTTGGCTCTACAGAGGATACTGGTACAGAAGGCTCAATTGTAGTTTCTTCCCTAACTGGCGACTGCTGTGGTGCTTCTTGTTTTTTCACTACTACTGCAGTTGTAGTCGCAGGAGTTTCCTTTAACAATGCTATAATTTCTTCGTTTGTTGTTAAATCTACTGGTAGCAGTCCTTCGCTATTTGCTTGATTTTTATTTGCGTTTAAATCAAGTAAAAGTTCAACAATTTCCAAATTATTTACCCAAGCAGCAATATGAATAGGCATGTTTCCAGAATTATCAACAGCATTTATATTTGCTCCTGCCTTTACTAACTGGTTTACTACTTGAAGCCTTCCTGACTTAATTGCAAAATAAATAGGAGTCCAACCATTATCTGCTTTAGCCTCGACATTTGCACCTCTTCTTAACAAAAGTCTGACAACATCCATAGCGTTTTGGCTTGCTGCCCAATGCAATGGTGTTGTATTATTCTTTTTAGGAGCAAGAATATCTACAAAAACACCCTTTCTAAGCAATTCATTAGCAGCTACGGTATGGTTATGGATTGCTGCTAAATGTAAAGGAGAAAATCCAGAACTAGCGATAGCGCTTAAATCTTCGATGGAAGAGGATTGTACAAGAGAAATTATTGCTCCACTATCATCCTCTTTTATTTCCTTTGCAAGCTGATTTGCTGCTTCTGATGCACTCACGCCCAATTGAATAGCTATGAGTATCATTGAAATCAAACAAAATTTATTCATAGTATGTATTCTCCTTATCCTTTGTTGTGGGATATCTCTATAAATCTCTTCTATATTTTAAAAATTGATTTTTTATTCCACCAAGTGATTATTTTGTGGCACTAGCACATTTAATGCACTTTTTCGTATCGTAATTTCCAAATCCTTAGTTGTATGTATTAATTCACCATCTAGTTGTATAGGACCATCCTCCTTACGAATTATCGTCGCAGAAGAAATCTTTTTCATAACAACATATGGCAAGCTCTTAAGACCTGTCTCAAAAACTCGTTTAATGTATGCAAGCATAATTGGAGCATGGCTTATTTCCGCATATACTAGCTCCATTTTTCCATCACAGCCACTTGCTTCTACATCAATAAAGGCACCTCCACCCCAACCAGATAAATTACCAATTGTTAGTAGCAAAGGTTTTTTTAAAACAACATCTTCCTCTCCAGGTATTTTAATTATCGATTCATATGGGCAATATTTAAAAAAGGATCCAATTCCTGCCATTACATATGAACCCACCCCTCGCATAGGAAACCAATTATACAATTTCACCATATCGGCTTCCCATGCAACGCTAGCGCTAACAAAAAAAGGATACTCATTAACATACCCAACATCCATACTAACAACAGCAGAATTAGCCAATTCCTTTACTGATTGAACAGGACTCATGGACTGATTAAAGTGGCGAGCTAAACCATTACCACTTCCAAGGGGAACAACACCTAATGCAACATCGGTATTAATTAGTTTTTTACCAATACTTGCAATTGTTCCATCTCCTCCACCAGCAATAATACAATCTGCTCCATCAGCAATAGCTAAGTCAACAAGATAGTTAGATTCTTCTTTTGAGCCAGGGAAATACCAAGCAATATCTTTAGATACTTTTTTCCAATGTTCATTAAAGGCTGCCTGCACTTGCATAAATGAGGAGCCCGTGCCAGAACGGCGATTAAAAAAAACTCGTATCTTTTTGAAATTCAATGGTTCATCCTAGCTAGGTGATAAAAGAACAACTAATTATTTTACCTCTTGGCCTGCCTTTATTAGTTGCTCCCTAACCCAAGCATAGGTCTTCTTCATACCTTCAAGCAAAGAATATTCTGGCTTCCAACCAATAGAAGAAATTCTCTCAATTGAGAAATTACGAGAAGCGACACCAACAGGTCCATCAATAGACTTGAAACCAACCTTTTTACCTGCAGCCTCAGCAGTATACTGAAGAAGCTGGCGTACAGTTACATTTTCTAGGGTACCGATATTTACCGCACCCTCTAGGTCAGAATGCATTAGCATGTAAACAGCACGAACTAGGTCATCAACATAAATAAAATTACGCACTGCTAGGCCATCGCCCCAAATTTCAACATCGCCACCATCTTCTATTTGGGCTACCTTGCGAGAAAGTGCAGCTGGTGCCTTTTCTCTACCGCCCTCCCAAGCACTATCTGGACCATAGCAATTCTGGAAGCGAGCAATACGTGCAATCATACCATACTTGCGACTAAATGCCTGAAGCATACGCTCTGAATAAAGCTTTTCCCAGCCATACTCGTTATCTGGAAGTGCTGGATAAGCTCCAGATTCATCAATCATGGACTCGCCTGGTTGCATATCACGATAGACACAAACAGATGATGAGAAGAAGTAACGGGATACGCCCATCATTGCAGCTTCAGAAATCATGTTAACATTGATTAGAATGCTATTGTGCATAATTTCGCACTCTGCATTTTTGATAAAGCCCATACCACCCATATCAGCTGCTAGCTGGTATACTTCATCGAAAGGTTTACCGCTCTCAAGCGCCAAAGCCTTTTTGCAATTTCCACAATCACGTAAGTCTAAAACTAGAAATTCATCTGCTTCTGTAGGTGAAAATTCTGGCATTTTTCTATCAACGCCACGAACCCAAAAGCCGTTCTTCTTTAATATTTTAACTAGGTGCGAACCGATAAAACCACCTGCACCACAAACCAATGCTGTTTTCATAATAATTTTTCTAATAGAACATTTACCAAAAACTTATTAGCAATTTTATCAAAAAACTGCAATAATTTCAATTATAAATGTTTAACCATACTAACATGTAAAATTTTAGAATAATTCAAGGATAGCATGAAGTGTTTGCTCTATCTCGTTAAACTCTTCCTGTGTCTTTGCTAGTAGAATAGGCTGCAAAAACATATTAATTGCAAACGCAATTACAGGTGCTTCTTTTTTTAGCTTCTTACCATCCTCAGTTGTAAAATCTATTTCTTCCTTAATTTTAGCTATTTTTTCATCAAAATTTATATTAGCGATTTTCTCTGGAATCCATTTACCATCAACCTTCTTATACTCTATGCAATTAGGACATGAGCTAGAAGTATGATTATAGCAAACATACACAGATCCATTTTCATCTGGCATGCCAATATATGGGTCTTTCTTTGGAGTTAAAGGAAGAGCACCTATCTTTGAATCTAAAAATTTTGCTAAAGCCATTGGTGTTGGTTGATTCTTTAAATCTTCCATTGAAATTGAAGCACCTGCAGATATTACTTCACCCACAGCCACACAATTTTCTGCTGTTATAATCTCTGCGAATAAATACTGTTCTTTCATTTCCTGTAAGCGAGGAGTTCCGATAATAAAATCTGATTTTGTCATCAAAATTTTACCGGTCAATTTGAATACAGAAGTAAATGAGTTCCACACACTTGCATCCATACATGTGGCAAAGGTTTGAACCATATCATAAAAACCTTTTTGGTGGGTTGGTGGCAAAGACTCACAATAGACAGTAAAATAATTACCTTTATTTGCAGCCATATCAAGTGCTTCTATAGTTGCTTTAACCTCATTAATATCTTTGGTTCCAGCAAATGAACAAGTAGCGTATAGTACGCTAAAAACAACAAAAATAAACTTTTTCATAACTAATTACTCCTTAATTTATTATATTATATCTGTAGAAAATGCTTTTTCAACTGTGCTTTGTGGCACAGGCTTTGTAAACAAGCTAACTACTGGCACCACAATAAATGGAACTAGCATACCCATACATGCACCAAAGGATGCCAAAGATTTATCCAAGGCAAAGAATAGAACTATTGTTGTGGCGATTCCAGAGCACATTCCAGAAAAAGCGCCAACTGCTGTAGTCCTTCTCCAAAATAGTCCATAAATAAGTGGGGCAAGAAAGGCACCAGCAATTGCCCCCCAAGAAAGGGACATCAAGGTCTCAATAAATGAAATACGATGAGTTGCAATAAAATATGAAATTGCTATAAACATAGCAGAAAGGAAGCGCATTAGAGTAACAGAAATGCGATGACTTACCTTTGGATCAACAACGCCTTTATAAAGGTCAATTGCAATGGCAGAAGAAGATACTAGCACAATACCAGACAAGGTTGACATTGATGCAGACAACAATAAAACTAGCATTAAGCCAAGCAAGGATTGTGAGGATTGTGGCAAATATTTAACTAGCATAGTTGGAACAATTGTATCCTCTGCAGCAACACCAGCTGTTGCATTAACCTCTGCAAGATTGTTAAAAAATAGGTGTGACATGCTACCTGTAAAGTATGCTGCTCCACCAATAATTAAAGCAAAAATTGTGCAAACAATTGCGCCCTTAAGAATGATTCCCTCATCCTTAATTGCATAGAATTTATGCACCATCTGTGGCATTGCCCAGCAGCCAAATGAGGTCATTGCAACCAAGCTAGGCAATAAGTACCATGGTCCACGGTTTGTGCTTCCTGCTGCAGAATGCTCTGCATACTTCTCTGAAACCATGTTTGCTGCAGATACTACACCATCTGCTGGGCTTGCATTTGCAATACAGTAAACAAGTGCCAAAGCACCACCAATCATAATAACTCCCTGTATGCAGTCTGTGATTGCAACAGCAAAATAACCACCTAAAATCAAATATAAGCCTGTTAATGCAGCCATAATAAGAATAGCAACATTAAATGGAACGCCAGGGAATACGCCAACCAAAAGCTCTGCTAGGCCTTTATACACACCTGCGGAATATGGAAGCAAGAAGATAAAGATAACCATAGCAGCAAATGGCTTCATGGTATACATACCATAGCGCCTAAAGAAGAACTCCGGCATGGTCATGACATCTAGATTATGGGTCATGCGTCGGGTTCTGCGGCCAAGAATCATCCAAGCCAAAAATGCACCGAGCACTGCATTACCTATGCCAATCCATAAACCATCTAGACCTTGGTGCCAACCAAAGCGACCAGCAAAGCCAACGAATACAACCGCAGAAAAATAATTTGTTCCGTAGGAAAATGCTGTAATCCATGGGCCAAAGCTACGGCCACCTAGGAAAAAGTCATCAAGTGTCTTTGTTCTACGTAAGCCCCAAAGACCAACACCTACCATCAATAAAACATAAATTCCTATAAATAGAATATTATACATTTTACACCTCTTTATTTTTTCACATATCTAAATGAGAGTTGTTTCTTATCAAACGAGACCTTCTTATTTGTAAACTCCACACTAATATTACTTAAATCACATTCATCTTTTACTGTTACCATAAAATATACTGCTCGCTTAACTCCAGGATAGGTTATTTCTTTGGCAATTTCTTCCTCTCCCGCAAAAAGCTTTACTGTGAGCTTTGTCATCTCCTTACCCTCTGGATTATCTCCCTCAAGAACAACATTGTCAAAAATTGCTCGGACAACAATTCGGTCTCCTGCGTTAAGCTGTGCATTTTCCTGCAAATCATTTCCATTAAAGAATTTTGCAGCTTTACGGATGCTTGCATCCATCCCTATAATTTTCTGATTAAATTTGCACTCTGCAAATTGTTCAACAAAAACATCTGGGACCTCATCTGTTAGGACAAAAGCCATCTTCCCAGTGTCAAATCTATTGAAAATATATGCTCGAACGGTCTTCACGCCTTCACCAAGTGGGAAATGAAGATTTTCTGCAGTTTTATCTGTCCATGAGGATAAGGCATAACGCATTATGGAGTCATGAGCCATTGCAATACTTATTCCATCTTTATCATTAACCGTGCCCACATTTATCAATGGGAATTGTCTATTCCCAGGGTTGGCATAAATAAACCTGTCGCAAAGCTCCTTATCACCAGGGCGAGAAACCACAAGTCTTCTATCACGAGTGTAGCAGCCCAAAGCCTCGCCTTTTAACACCTCCTCAGGAGGATTTTCGTAGAAATCAATTAAACCAACATTCTCATAACGTTCTGCCAAATATTTATTAAGCTCTCTATAAAGAAGATATGTTCCATAAGCATTCAGGTGATGATCTTCATAATAAAAAACCTCTTTGCCATCACTAACTGCATCTGAAATGACTTTATCAAAGAATAAAACATTATCTTTAGCTTTAGAATTTTCCAATGCTTTCTTCATTTGCTCTGATACGCCATAGCCCTTATGGCAACGCACCATAAATGGAAGCTTCTCTGGGTGCATTTGAGCTTTGACTGGTGTTATTACCTGAATAAACTCTGAGCCATGAGCACGGGACCATTCAACACGACCCTCAAAGAGAGTGATTAAATCAGCAATTTGCTTTTCTGTTAGAACTATTGCACCAAGATAATCATCAAGTTCAGCCCAGTCTCCTCCGTGTCTAAAAACCCAATCGCCTACTCCTGGCACCTCTCTACCGAAATAAGCCTTCAAAACAAAATAATGAAAATCTCTGTAAAAATTTATTACATCAGTTCTAAAAGCAAAATTATCGTTATACCACTCTTCAATACTGCTTCCATATTGCTTCAATGGTTTTTCTTTAAGCTTTGGGAATTCTGCTTTAGACCTATTTTCATAAGCTGGGAATGGTTTAAACTCTGGCCAGCCAAAAACAGACGCAGTAAACTTTAGCCCTACAAATGAGCAAAGGAACAGCATCCATAGAACAACGAAAAATATCTGTATTTTATGTTTTGAATTACTATTTCTTTCTTTCATACCTAAAACCTAAAATACAAGAATGGATTATATGAGCCACCTGCAACAAAGAGCATTGCAAATAAGCCTAAAACCGTGAGACACAACCACTCAATGGTATAAATTACATTTGAATTGCAATATTTATACAATTTTTCGCGGATATAAGGAACAATTGGATAAGCACACAAAATTCCAATAAACATAGAAATCAAAAGCTTGTATGAGCAATCAATCCACAAAACGTTTGTTTCCGGTGTAACTGGCATAAGACCAAACATTGACTTAAGAATTACAGCCATGCCTCCAAAGGTTTCGGAACGAAACAATATCCAACCAAACACAAAAACGCAAATAGTATAAATATGCTTAACAAGAAATGCTACCGCTAATGTAAGTTTTCCACTTGGGCGTTTGAATTCCGGAAGCCAGCGCTCGATCATTAAGAAAGCACCATGCCACAAACCCCACAAAAGAAACATTACACCGGCACCGTGCCACAGACCGCACAAACCAAAAACAATCAGGCAATTAATACCTGTCCTAAGCTTTCCCTTGCGGCTACCACCAAGCGGTATGTAAAGATAATCCCTAAACCAAGATGAAAGAGAGATATGCCACCTTCTCCAAAAATCTCTTATTGAGGAAGCACAATACGGATAAAGAAAGTTCTCATTAAATTTAAAGCCGAGCATTCTGCCCATACCTATTGCCATATCGGAATAACCGCTAAAATCATAGTAGATTTGAATTGCATAGCATATCACACCAAGCCACGCCATCATAGGGAGCATACCTTGACCAGCTTCTGCAAATTGCCAAACTGAATCAGCCATTTGTGCAACTGAATTTGCTATCAGAACCTTCTTTGCTAAGCCACATAAAAATCTTCTAAAGCCATAGCTCAAATCATCGAAGGTAATGCTCCTTGAAAGCAATTTTTCTGCAATATCAGAATATCTAACAATTGGTCCAGCTACTAGCTGAGGAAACATTGTAACGTAGCAGCCAAAATCTATTATTGAACGAGATGGACGCACCGTTCCGCGATAAACATCTATTACATAGCTCATTGCTTGGAAGGTATAGAAGCTTATTCCTAGTGGCAATGCAATTTCTGGAACAGGAATCAAATCTCCAAAGAATGAATTTATAATTCGAGCACCAAAGCCTGCATATTTAAACCATGAAAGAAAAAGTAAATTTGCAGCAACAGCAACAAAAATCAAAAACCTACAAAGAGCAACATTTGAATGCTTCCGATCTATAAGTACAGCAAGCAGATGATTAACGACAACACTCGCAATCAACCACAAAACTCCAGCACCCTCTCCCCAAAAATAAAACAAAAGGCTTACACCAAAGAGAAATGCATTAACTGGAAGCCATGATGGATTGCATTGTTCCCCATCACAGACCAATTCTGCTGCCTTTACTCGTCTCTTAGAAATAAGCTCAAGTAATAAACTAACTCCCCAACAACCTAATAAGGTTGCGGGGAGGAATACTGTTAAAAAGAACAGAGAGCTGAATACCATAGAATTAATTAACCAACAACATTAATGATTCGACCAGGAACGCAGATTACCTTACGTACTGGACGACCAGCTAGCGCTGTCTGCACTGCCTCCATGCCAAGAGCAAGCTCACGCATCTGCTCTTCTGTTGCATCAACAGGAAGCATTACGCGACCCTTAATCTTGCCACAGACCTGAACAACGATCTCAACCTCACTGACCTTGATTGCATTCTCGTCAAACTGTGGCCAAGGTACATACTCAATTGATGGCTCATGGCCAAGAATTTCCCAAAGCTCTTCACCTACGTGTGGAGCAAATGGTGCTAGCATGATAACAAATGCCTCAGCAGCCTCACGTGGCAATGGCTTATTATCACCAGAGAAGCCATTTACAAAAATCATTAGCTGGCTGATTGCTGTATTGAGGCTTAGGTTCTCAATATCCTCAGTCACCTTCTTAATTGTGCTGTGGCATAGACGAGCCTGGTCCTTATCCATTGGCTGATCAACAATTGGCTGATCTGCAATCATGCGATAGCCACGACGCAAGAAACGGTATACGCCCTCAACACCCTTTGTGCTCCAAGGCTTAACTGCATCAAGTGGGCCCATAAACATCTCGTAAAGACGCATACTATCGGCACCATACTCACGGATAACATCATCTGGGTTGATAACGTTCTTCAAGGACTTTGACATCTTTGCTGCGAACTCAACAAGCTTCTCTCCAGTTTCCTTGTGTGTAGGAGGATTTGTAGTTGTATCAACCAAATCCATTGGAACTAGAGCACCGCGACCATCCTTGTAGGACATACCAAGAATCATACCCTGGTTAACTAGCTTCTGGAATGGCTCCTTTGTTGGAACAAGGCCTAGGTCAAATAAAACCTTATGCCAGAAACGAGCATATAGAAGGTGAAGCACAGCATGCTCTGCGCCACCAACATATAGGTCAACTGGTAGCCATTCCTTTGCCTTTTCTGGGTCGATAAAGCATTCATCGTTGGTTGGGTCAATATAGCGTAGGTAGTACCAGCAAGAGCCAGCCCACTGTGGCATAGTATTTGTCTCACGCCAGCCCTGCTTACCTGTCTTAGGGTCTGTGTAGCGAAGCCAATTCTTTGCCTTTGATAGAGGTGGTTCACCTGTACCGGTTGGCTTAAAGTCCTCCATTTCTGGAAGAGTCAATGGAAGCTCATCATCTGCTAGAAGATGGGTTGTGCCATCATCCATGTGAACAACAGGGAATGGCTCACCCCAATAGCGCTGACGGCTGAACAACCAGTCACGTAGCTTATACTGAACCTTTGCAGAGCCACGGTTATTCTCCTCTAGCCATGCAATCATCTTCTTCTTTGCATCCTCAACAGATAGGCCTGTTAGGAAGCCAGAATTTACCATAACGCCGGTTGCGCAATCAGTGAAGGCCTCTTTAGAAATATCACCTCCACCAACTACCTCAACCATTGGAATATTAAATTTCTGAGCAAACTCGTAGTCGCGAGTATCATGTGCAGGAACAGCCATAATAGCGCCTGTACCATAGCTTGCTAGAACATAGTCAGAAATGAAGATTGGGATTTCCTTCTCATTCACAGGATTGATACCACAAATGCCCTCAAGCTTTACGCCTGTCTTATCCTTGTTCATCTCTGTGCGTTCAAAGTCAGACTTGTGAGAAGCCTCTACCTGATATGCTTCTACCTCTGCCTTATTTGTGATAACGCCCTTCTCTAGCCAGCTCTTTACAAGTGCATGCTCTGGACTCATAACCATGTAGGTTGCTCCGAAAAGTGTATCGCAGCGGGTTGTATAAACAACTATTTGCTCACCGGAGGTGGTGTTAAACTTTACTTCAGCACCTGTGGACTTACCAATCCAGTTGCGCTGCATTTCCTTGATACCCTCAGACCAATCTAGGTCCTCAAGATCATTTAGTAGGCGCTCTGCGTATTCTGTAATCTTAAGCATCCACTGGCGCATTGGGCGGCGCTCAACTGGGTGATTACCACGCTCACTGCGGCCATTGATAACCTCCTCATTAGCAAGCACTGTCCCTAGTGCTGGGCACCAGTTAACTGGAACCTCAGAAACATAAGCGAGGCCTTTATTGTAGAGCTGCTTGAAAATCCACTGTGTCCACTTGTAGTATTTTGGGTCTGTTGTATTAATTTCACGATCCCAGTCATAGCTAAAGCCAAGGGACTTGATTTGACGCTTAAAGGTGGCAACATTCTTCTCTGTTGTTACAGATGGGTGTGTGCCTGTTTCAACAGCATACTGCTCTGCTGGCAAACCAAATGCATCCCAGCCCATTGGATGGAGCACATTGAAGCCGCGGTGGCGCTTGAAACGGCATAGAATATCTGTTGCTGTATAGCCCTCTGGGTGGCCTACATGTAGACCTGCTCCTGATGGGTAAGGGAACATATCAAGTACATAGTACTTTGGTTTACCATCGGAGAAATCTGGTGTCTTAAAGGTCTTATTCTCATCCCAAAAAGCCTGCCATTTTTTTTCAATTGTTGCAAAATTATATTCTGAATTGCTCATAACGAATCACCTTACTACAAAATTAGGTTAAAAATTTAGTGAATTTTATCATAAACAACGGTCAAATTCAATAATAATTGAGTTTGCGCGGGCGAGAGCGCGCGCGAAGATTTTACCCCATCTATCTTAAATTCAGCTGTGGACAGCGTGATGGCTTGTGTGACGGCTTATCCTACGCTGGCTCCCGCCTAAGTGAAGTGTGGGGGAAAGCGTGAAACAATTTGCTTCGTGCTGCGGCATTCTTGTCGCAGTGCCGCGCAATATTTCTCTTGAGCTAGTGAGCGGGTTGCCTTCACCAAACGGGTGTTAATCCTTCACAATAGATGAAGGACACAGAGCACAAAAAAAGGCGCCCCGTGGGACGCCCTTTTTCTTTTATAATTTAATTTGCGAAGAAATTAAATTAAGCACCTAGCTGGTAGCGTGTGTAGCGAACAATCTTGATCTCATCGCCACATGCCTTAGCAACCTTAGCGATAAGCTTTGTGATTGTTAGCTCGCCATCCTTAACGAATACCTGGTCAACCAAGCAGTTCTCTGTGAAGAACTTGTTGATCTTACCATCGATAATCTTCTCTAGGATGTTAGCTGGCTTGTTTTGGCCTTCCATCTGCTTAGCGTAGATTTCACGCTCTGCAGCGATGTCTGCCTCTGGAACAAGTGTGCGATCTAGCCATTTTGGAGCAACAGCAGCGATCTGAAGAGTGATATCCTTAACCATCTCTACAAACTCTGCGTTCTCTAGTGTCTCTGCCTTACCGCAAGCAACCTCTAGTAGTACGCCAACCTTACCACCCATGTGGATGTAAGAAGCAACCTTACCTGTACCTGCTACTGTGTACTTCTCAGAGCGGCGAATCTTTACGTTCTCACCTGTCTTTGAGATGAAAGCAGATAGATCGTCAGCCATAGCCTCTGCAACATCCTGATCGATGTCTAGAGCCTTCTGAGCTACTGTATCAACGAATGCAACGAAGTCTGCATTCTTAGCAACGAAGTCTGTCTCGCAGTTAACTTCAACCATAGCGATTGTGTTACCATCTGCAGAAGCCTTAGCTGCGATGATGCCCTGCTTAACTTCCTTCTCAGCGCGCTTTGCTGCAACTGCAACACCACGCTCACGTAGGATCTTTACTGCTGCATCAACGTCACCATCTGTCTCGATTAGTGCCTTCTTGCACTCCATCATGCTAACGCCTGTCATCTGACGTAGCTTATTAACATCAGCTGCTGTAATCTGTGCCATAATTAAAATTCCTTTATGATTAATGTTATTTGTTTCAGTTAAAATTAAGCCTCTGGAGCTGCCTCTGGAGCTGCCTCTGGAGCAGGAGCTGCTGCCTCAGCAACAACCTCAGCTGCTGTGCTTGCTGCCTCACGAGCTGCCTTTGCGCGCTTCTCGATGTTAGCCTTAGCTGCTGCTGCGTTCTTACGACGATTCTCGCTGCTGCTCTTAGCTTTTTCCTCACCCTTAGCTGCTGGAGCACGGCGTGTTCTCTTTGGCTTCTCTTCGCCCTTCTCTGCACGCTTTGCTGCCTTCTCTGCATCTGCCTTACGCATTTCCTCTGCTGCTACTGCTGCATATGTCTCTGCGCCAGCCTTAGCTGTTGCTGCGATGCAATCTGCGATAATCTTGATTGCGCGGATTGAGTCATCGTTACCTGGAATTGGGAACTTAACCTGATCTGGATCTGCGTTTGTATCAACTAGAGCGATAACTGGGATACCTAGGCTACGAGCTTCTGCAACTGCGTTTGCCTCGCGAACGATATCTACTACGAATAGAGCGCCTGGCATCTTATCCATAGCTGCGATACCTGTTAGGTTCTTCTCTAGCTTAGCTAGCTCGCGAGCTAGTGTTGCAGCTTCCTTCTTGTGAACTGAAAGGATACCGTTGTTGTTCTTCTTAGCTGTCTGAATCTGAGTCATGCGGCGTACGCTCTTACGGATTGTCTGAGCGTTTGTTAGTGTACCACCTAACCAGCGAGTTGTTACATAGAACATATCTGACTCTTCAGCTGCGATGCGGATAACTTCCTGAGCCTGCTTCTTTGTACCAACGAAAAGGATTTTCTTACCCTTCTGAGCGATATCTAGAACGAACTGTAGTGCGTCCTCTAGAAGCTCAAGAGATTGTGTAATATCGATAATGTGAATGCCATTGCGCTTATCAAAGATGTACTTCTTCATCTTTGGGTTCCAACGCTTAGTCTGGTGGCCGAAGTGTAGGCCAGCATTCATTAGATCACGTACTGTTACGTTTGATAGGCTTGTATCTGCCATATATAATGCACCTTTCATGCTTTTAATAGATACGGACGTTTTCTCTCATCCGCTGCGGTGAATCCGCTTCCCTGGCAAGCGACCAGGTATCGCTTCGTGCTTTTCCGCTAACTTCCCTTGTGAAGTGCAGTAGCACATTGTTTAATTATAAAAATTGGTGAGGCGTCCGGGGTTCGAACCCGGGACCCCGTGATTAAAAGTCACGTGCTCTACCGACTGAGCTAACGCCCCAACCTAAACTAACTTGTCTAAAAAAACTTGTTAATTGGGCGAAATATTATCATTTTTAGGTAATTAAGTCAACACGAAAATATTTTTGATAAAAACAAGTGCATTGCGCGTAATTTGTCTTTAATTCAGCACTTAGATTTCGCATCTCTAACGAGATTTCTCTCATGATGGCTAGGACGACGCCGACTCCCCCAGCGTAGGATTGGCCATCACACTAGCCACCGGCCTAATTTAGCACTATACAACAATCTGCAGCAGCTATAATATCATCATTGTGCTCAATAACGATTATTGTATGCCCCTTATCGCGTAGCTTAACAAAGCATTCAACCAGCCTACGTACGTCGGCGAAGTGAAGTCCGATTGTTGGCTCATCAAGCACATAAAGAGTTCGTTTGTCTGCTGGCCGGGAAAGCTCTGCTGCAAGCTTTAATCTCTGCGCTTCACCTCCAGAAAGTGTCGCACCAGCTTGACCAAGCTTTAAATATCCAAGCCCCACCTCACCAAGGATTTGTAGCCTTGATTTAAGCTGAGGAATTGCATCAAAGACCTCAAGCGCCTCTACAACCGTCAAATCTAATATTTGTGCAATTGAACGCCCAGCATAATGCACCTCTAACGTTTCTCGATTATAGCGCGAACCACCACATTGCTCACAAGTAATTGTTACATCAGGCAAAAAGCTCATTTCAAGCTCTTTAACACCAGTTCCTTTACAAACCTCACAACGACCACCCTTAACATTAAAGCTAAAGCGTGTGGCAGAGTATCCCCTTGCCTTTGCCGCTGGAGTTGCTGCAAACAAATCACGAATTATGCCAAACACACCCATATAAGTGAGTAAATTGCTTCTATCTGAGCGACCAAATGGGCTTGCATCAATGGCTATAAGCTTATCTACCAGCTCTAGTCCATCAATACTTTCACAATCAATAAATCCATTAGGCAAGGAATGACGATGTGACAAATATGTGGCAGTATTCTCACAAAGAACCTCATTTACAAGAGTTGACTTTCCAACGCCTGAACGACCAGTTACAACAGTAAATTTTCCTAGTGGAAATTCTGCATTAAGCTTTGGTAAGCAATACTTTTGAGCACCAACAACCTTAATTGCGCCATAATTTTTCTCAACCTTTGAAGGGATTAAAGGCTTTTCTCGTCCAGACAGGAATGCACCAGTAATCGAGGCAGGGTTTACTTCAATTTCTTTTGGTGTGCCAACAGCAAGCACCTCACCACCATTAACACCGGCACCAGGCCCTAAATCAACAACATAATCAGCTGCTCTGATGATAATTGGATCATGCTCCACTACTACAACTGTATTACCTTGCTGCTGAAGCCTACGTAGAAGCTCTGCCAAGAGTTGTGTATCTGAAGAATGGAGGCCTATTGTTGGTTCATCAAGCACATAGAGGACACCCGTAAGATTTCCTCCTAAGTGCGACGCCAAGCGAATGCGCTGTAATTCACCACGAGATAATGTGCGCCCCTCACGAGAAAGAGTTAAATATTCAACCCTTAACTGGCAAAGCAAATCTATGCGAGAATAAATTCCCTCCAAGACAGGTACAACAAGCTGAGCTTGCTCTAATGGCAAGTTCAAGCTCTCTAGCCACTGCTTTAACTCACCTATCTGCATTGAGTATACCTGAGCAATATTCTTGGCACCATCAGGATGTGGCAGAGTGCATGCTAAAATTTGAGGAGAAAAACGCGTTCCATTACATGCCTTACAAGGAACAAGCACAGCTCCTTCTGCTTGCTTAGCTGAGGTTATAGGGACTTGCTTCTTTCCTTCTTGAACACATTTACCTAATCCGTGGCAGTGTAGGCATGCTCCTGCTGCGCTATTACTCGAAAAGGCCTTAGCTGTCAATAAATCAAAGCCAGGAGAATCACATTGGAAGCATTTATTGTGCTCAGAATAACAAAGCTCTTGCTCCATTTCTCCTTTTGGCACACAAATGCAACGCATTGTGCCTTTACCTATACGCATTGCTAGCTCAACAGAATCTGTTATGCGATGGCGAGCGCCTTCTCGCACAACTATTCGATCAACGATTGCTTCTATGGTCAAGTCACCTTTGGGTAGCTCTAAATCCTGCTCCAACTCACAAAGCTCTCCATTTATGCGTACACGCACAAAGCCTAATAGCTCTGCATAGCGCAACGCCTCTGCTGCTGCACCCTTGGAACCATTCTTTAACAAGGGAGCTAGAATCGTGAGGCGTGTCCCCTCTGGCTTAGAGAGTAGCTCCTCAACAACAAGCTCTGGGCTTGTGCTCTTGAGTAATTGACCACACTCTGGGCAGTGCACCTCACCAAGCTTTGCAAATAAAACCTCAAAGTAATCTGCAAGCTCAGTAATTGTCGCCAATGTCGCGCGAGCAGTTGGTTGCACAGAATTTTGCTCAATTGCGATTGCAGGAGCAAGTCCATCTACTGAATCCACATCTGGACGCGACAATGTATCAATATACTGACGAGCTGCAGCAGGAAGACTTTCAAGATAACGACGACGACCTTCAGCAAAAATTGTATCAAATGCAAGTGTTGACTTACCAGAGCCTGAAACACCAGTAATTACAGTAATTGCATTCTGTGGAATTTCTACAGATATATTTTTTAGATTGTGCTCTCGAGCACCGCGTATGATTATCTTTCCCATAAATTTGGCATACACATGCGGACTAAAGTCCACCTCTCCGATATCCTTTTTAAAAGCTTATTTTATCCTATACGCCCGTAGATTAGGGTTGGTGCTGGCACTGGTGCAGAGGAAAGCTTAACTGCTTCTCGTGCAGAAGCAACAAGTGCATTTGCCTCTGGCTCTGAGGCAGCATGAATTGTCATTAGCCTATCTCCTGGCTTTATCTCGGTACCCAGCTTTATCAAATTGCTTACGCCTACGCCATAATTGATTGAATCTGTAACCTGGCGGCGTCCACCTCCAAGTAGAAGCACCATACGTCCAATTGCATCTGCATCTATTGTCTCAACATAACCAGCAGCATCTGCGCAAACATCTAGCTTTATAGGGGCTTGTGGCATTAGAGAATAATCATCTATTACACGAGGATCACCTCCCTGCGCAATAATCATATCTCTAAGCTTATTTAATGCAGCTCCACTTTTTAGTGCTGTCTCTAGCTTTGCACGAGCTTCCTCTGGGGTTTCAGCAAGCTTTGCTAAAAGCACCATTTCCACAGCAAGCGCCATAGTTAGTTCACAAATATCTGCTGGGCCCTTACCCTTAAGAACATCAATTGATTCCTCTATCTCAAGAGTATTACCAATCTTCTCACCAAGAGGAGAATCCATATTTGTTAACAAAGCGACAACATTACGCCCCATTCCACGACCAATTGCCTGCATCGTTTTAGCAAGTGTACGAGCATCATCTCGGCTCTTCATAAATGCACCGCGGCCACACTTTACATCAAGCACAAGCCCTGCAGCACCCTCTGCAAGCTTCTTTGACATAATACTTGCAGAGATTAAAGGAATTGAAGGAACCGTTCCTGTGACATCGCGTAGAGCATAAAGCTTTTTATCTGCTGGAGCTAAGCGTGCTGTTTGACCAATAATCGAACACCCCACCTTTGCAAGAACTTCACTAAACTGTTCAGTAGTAAGCTGTGTGTTGTAGCCAGGAATTGACTCTAGCTTATCAAGTGTGCCACCAGTAATTCCTAGCCCTCGACCAGAAATCATTGGAACTACCACACCAACAGCGGCCACCAATGGAGCAAGTGGTATTGACAGCTTATCACCAACACCACCCGTTGAATGCTTATCGGCCGTTAAGCACCCATAAGAGGAAAAATCAAGAACATCACCAGAGCGCATCATAGCATCAGTTAGTGCTGTCACTTCATCAAATGTCATTCCTTTAAAATAAACAGCCATTAGGAATGCAGACATTTGATAATCTGGGATTTCTCCCTTTGCATATAAATCGATTAATTCACGAATATCGGCCTCTGAAATTTGCCCACCATCACGCTTCTTTTCAATAATCCATTGTGGTACCATAATAAGCCTCCTTTGTTAATAATTGTATTGTACAATTTTTAAGCAGTGGGTGCAAGTGTGAAACGATACACGGATGTGTGGTTTTCAAGTACACGGATGAATGCTGGGATATCGGAGCAGCGTGCTTTAGCGCGCATTGTGCAATAGCACATTTCAAATACACGGATGGACACGGATGGGGTTGGGAAAATTGATGTGCGCAGAGCGAGCGCGTTGCGCCAAAAGGGACACTGAGCTGTTGCCGTTTTGCTTCAATTAAAAGAGCTCATCTCTAATCGAGTAGGAGGAGTTTTAACTCCTCCTCTCACACCACCGTACGTGCCGTTCGGCATACGGCGGTTCAACCCATTTTTTTTTTTCTTTTATATACTTGATGTCATAGCTACTTGTCTTTCAAGATAGTAATCTAAAAGGCTAACTAGCCCTCGTTTTGTTAATATCTCTTTGGACACAGCTCGTTTTAGAACAGATTTCATTGCCACAAATTGGT
>JAZNPC010000037.1:0-3614 GCA_045589455.1 Kiritimatiellia bacterium | reverse complement strand
CAATAGTTGTTACAGGAACAATTGTTGCAGCATCGTATGAGTCTCCAGAGATTGCTGAGCCAAAGGCGGCTCCAGCGATTGTGCCAATAATTGTAGCAGTATTGTCACGTGCATAGCTTGTAGCTGGTGCAACTAGAATAGTAATTGCGCAGATTGCTGCGATTAATGATGTCTTCTTCATAATAGTTCCTTTCTCTTAAAACGAATTAACCTTTTCTTTCTTGAATCTGCATTCATTATTTCATATTAAGATTCAGAAGTCAAGCATAAAAATAATTTTTTTACATTTTTTTATAGCTTTAATTCAAATGATTTTCTAGGTGAAAGAAATTCTAAAATTACGTTTGGTTGTACGCTGAATTATGCCCTATAAACATAGTACATTTATAGATTATGTTTGATAGGAGTAAAATAATAGTGCTAAACGTAAAAATCACGACCGAATTCTTTGCGATATGCTGTGGCTGTTTTGCCCGAAAGAATATGAAATTTTCTGCTGAAATAATAATGGTCTTCAAATCCAAGAGTAGCAGAAATTTCTTTTATGGATAAATCTGTTTCAATAAGTAAACTACAGCTTCTTTGTAAAAAGTATTGGTCTCGATAATTTCTAAATGTAGTTGAATTGTATGCTTTGCTCCAGATTCGTCTTAAAGTAGATTTGGAAACATTTAATGTCTTCGCTAATTCATCCAGATGAATATCTTGAGCCAAGTGGGTTTCTAGATAGTCACAAATTTTTCTAATTTGTAGCTTTACTTCCTCTTCAATAGATGGATGTGTAAAGCTTGCTGTAATTAATCCCCAACAAAGAAGGTCTATAGTTATTCCCATTCCTGGTCGAGACTTCTGGTTTAACATAATTTCAATAAGCTTTTCAAAGCAACTATTAAATCGTGATGATCTATAAAAATTTCTACAAGGACTTATATTAGGAAAGAATACATTTGCATTTGTTAAAGCCTCCATATATTTTGAGGGATAAATCAAATATAGTTCCTCCCATGTTTCTCCTTCATTAGGTCCATAGTTCATTTTTTCATTTGGCCATTGCAAAAGCACACATGGAGCATGAATCTCCTTTTTTACTCCATTTTCATAATAAAACCCTTTACCATTTAATATAAAAGAGAAGTTACATGTGCCAAATTCATATTTAACAATGTCCTTTTTATGTCTTAAATAACCAATTGATTCTACTTCTGGTAGTAAAGGGAAACGACGTTGTAGAGGAGCACAATGTTTAAAAATATCAATTTCTTTAGCTTTTTCTGTTTTCATCTATTTTTCCTACATTATTGGTTGTTCCCCATAACTTATTGCTTACTATAGATTCAGATATATTTGAATGTTGGTTTAGTTGTGGAGCGTTTGTCCATTTTTTTGGAAGCTTAATCTATTTTAATTATTACGAAATAAGTATAATATAATAGTCAAAATAATTCAATTGAGAGTTTTACTGTTGAATTGTTAATAAGCATAAAATAAAACTAAAATACAAATTGGAGGAAAAATTGTGCAAAAGGTTGGTTTAATAGGCTGTGGCAATATTAGTGGCATCTATATGAAAAATATTGCAAAATTCACGGATCAGTTAAAGCTAGTGGCATGTGCAGATATTAGACCAGAGGCAGCAGAAGCATGTGCTAAGGCTAATGGTGTAAAGGCTGTGAGTGTGGATGAACTATTAGCAGATCCCGAAATTGATATTGTATTGAATTTAACAACTCCTCAATCTCATGTAGAAATAAACACACGTGCACTTGAGGCAGGTAAGCATGTTTATTGTGAAAAACCATTCGGTTTAGATCGCGAAAGTGCAAAAGCAGTTATTGAATTGGCAGCTAAAAAGGGCTTGCGTGTTGGCTGTGCACCAGACACCTTCTTGGGTGGCGGTCATCAGCAATGCCGTTCTTTAGTGGATTCTGGAATGATTGGTAAAATTGTTTCTGGTACAGCCTTTATGCTATGCCATGGTCATGAAGCTTGGCATCCAGCACCAGCCTTTTATTATTTGAAGGGTGGTGGCCCTCTATTTGATATGGGTCCATACTATATTACTGCATTAGTTAATATGCTTGGCCCGGTAAAGCGTGTTGTAGCAATGGCAAACCGTTCTACGGATTTACGTCAGGGTCTTAAGGTAAATGCAGGAAAAACCTTCCCTGTTGAAATAGATACTCATATTACTGCAAATCTTGAATTTGAGCAGGGTGCAATTGTTACATTGATAACAAGCTTTGATATTTGGAAAAACTCTGGTTATGGTGATATTGAGCTTCATGGCACAGACGGAAGCCTACATGAGCCAGATCCAAATTGCTTTAATGGAGATATTCGTTTCTTCCAAGCAGGCGTAGCCGCAGATTGGACAAAGGGAGATGTATTCTTTGGCTATACTGAAAATTCACGTTGCCTAGGCTTGGCAGATATGGCTGCTGGAATAGAGGAGGGGCGCCCTCATCGTGCATCTGGTGAATTAGCATATCACGTACTCGATGTTATGTGTTCAATTATTGATGCAGCAAGAGAAGGTGCTGCGGTAAAAATAGAAAGTACATGTGCTCGACCTGCTGCATTGGCTGAAGGCTTAAAGTTTGGCGAACTATAATTTTATTAAATAGGAGAAAATCTAATGAAGCGTTGTTTGATTTTTCGTGGTGGCTGGGATGGACATGATCCAATTCCTACTTCTGATTTAGTAGCAGAGCGCCTTCGTGCAAATGGAGTTGAGGTAGATATTTTTGATAATCAGGAATGTCTTTTAGATCCAGAGCTAGGAAAGAAATATAATTTGATTGTTCCTGTATGGACAATGGGTGATATTTCTCGGGAAGCTGAGGGTGCTTTATTAAAGGCTATCCGTGAGGATGGTGTAGGCTGTGGTGGTTGGCATGGAGGAATGGGAGATGCATTCCGTAATCACACAAATTATCAATTTATGGTAGGTGGCCAGTGGGTTGACCATCCTGGTGGTGTGATTGACTATACAGTTAACATTGTTGATAAGGAGAATCCAATAGTTGCTGGTATTGAGGATTTTCCAATGCATAGTGAGCAATATTATATGCATGTAGATCCAAGTAACCATGTGCTAGCAACTACTACATTTAATGGTGACCATGCTCCATGGATTGATGGTACAGTGATGCCAGTTGCTTGGACAAGAATGTATGGCAAAGGAAAGATTTTTTATTCTTCCTTAGGTCATGTTTTTGCTGATTTTCAAAATTCCCCACAAATAGTTGAGATTTTGATTCGAGGTCTAATGTGGGCAATAAGGTAATTTACGGAAAATAGAGTTATAAACCAAAATTCCGCAGGAGACTGCGGAATTTTTTTTCTTTATTAACTATTATCTTCTTCCACGATGAGGTGGACGACGATTATCGTTTCTTCTAGGCTCATGTCTATGATGCTGTGGCCTTCTATCGTGTGCATGATGATGGCGAGGTGGTTGGCGAACGTGGTGGTGATGATAGTCATCGTTTTCTTCATCAATTGCGTTACCAATTAGTCCACCCACAATAGTTGTTACAGGAACAATTGTTGCAGCATCGTATGAGTCTCCAGAGATTGCTGAGCCAAAGGCGGCTCCAGCGATTGTGCCAATA
>JAZNPC010000036.1:0-4881 GCA_045589455.1 Kiritimatiellia bacterium | reverse complement strand
TGACCTTGCTGATGTGTTTGAGAAACTCTCGTTCCCGCAACCTAAGCCGCTTCCGGTTATGAAGCTTGCCTACCAGATTGCGCAGAAGCTTCACGCCGTTTCCGAACCGGGGAGCGAACGGGCGCATGATCTTATCGATCTACAGCTCATTTGCAATCGCTCCCAAATCGACTATGCCGAGGTGAAAGACATTTGTCAGCGGCTCTTCGACTATCGCCGACGGCAAACATGGCCGGCAGTAGTGACAGCGTTGCCTTCATGGGATGGTCTCTATGTGCAGGCGAGAAACAATCTTCTCGACAACGGTGACGTCTTGCCGAGCGCCGCCGAGGCCGTCACATGGGCGAACGAATTGATTTGTAAGATTGTAGCAGCGATGGATTAAGTCGAAACTAGGGAGGTTAATAGTGGCGTATACAGGTTATATTTGCACGTTGATTTTTACGGTGGTGGGAGTTGTATTTTGGATGTATCCGCCGAAAAAGATCAATGAATTCTACGGCTACCGCACTACCCGTTCGCGCAAAAGCCAAGAGGCTTGGGATTTTGCACAGAGGTATAGCGCAAAATTGATGACGATACTTGGTTTGGCGGCTTTGATCGTAGCGGCCGCCGCCCACTTGTTTCTAAATAGCCTTTGCATTAATTCTGACTATTTGATGCTGTATGATATCTGCATAACATTGCTGTTGCCTATTATTGTTGTAATACTCCCGATTGTACTTACTGAGTTGGAATTGCGAAAACGATTTGGCTGATTGAGACTGATGGGGTAAACATTGCGGCATTGAAAACCGTGTAAAATGTAAGGGTAATATTGGTTTAAATAGAAGAGAGAAAACCGTAATAGGTTAAAACCAACTAAAGATTACAAATAGAGAAAAAGAAGCGATATTGTGGAGAGAAATAGAGAATCAAAGCAAAATTATGAAGTATGATGTAATAGCCGCGTTCTCTATAAGAGTAGAGAATGGCAGATTTCAAGTTCGCCTATCATAAATTTTGTCCTGTTGAGGTAAACGGATGTCCGATGGTTCGAAACTTGGCTCTTCCGCCATTTTTTTATACGGGACTCTAGCTCAGTGGTCAGAGCAGGGGACTCATAATCCCTTGGTCCGGAGTTCAAATCCCTGGAGGCCCACCATTTTGATTTTATTATCAATGCCATTTAACTATGTGTAAATACGATAGTCAAGTGGCTTTTTTTATTTCCAAATTTTGAGAAAAACCTCAGTTCTGTCCCTATTTTAATTTGTGTTATTTTGCATTGTTTTTCCGCCTTTTTACTAAAGTAAAAAAGAGAAATATTTTTATTGCTTTTTATCCGTAAAAATAGGATAATTTAAAAAACAAATATATCTCTTAGTGCCTGCTTAAGTAGGTGGGCTTTTTTTACCAAATTTTTTTGAGAAAATGAGGTGATTTATGATGGAAATATATAATGATGATTTTAATTCAGGTGCATGGAATCGAGTAATTGATGTTCGTGATTTTATTCTTCGTAATTTCTCTCCATACTATGGTGATGATAGTTTCTTAACTCCACCAACAGAGCGTACGCAGCAGCTTTGGGCCGAGCTTAAGGAAAAGATGGAAGAGGAGAGAGTTGCTAAGGGGCATGTGCTAGATATTGATGAGAATACAATTTCAACAATTAACTCTCATAAGCCAGGCTACATCAATAAGGATTTAGAGCAAATTGTAGGTCTACAGACAGATGCTCCATTGAAGCGTGCAATTATGCCATTTGGTGGTATTCGACTTGTTAAGACACAGCTTGCGACTTATGAGCGTGAGCTTCCTGCTGATATCGATAATGTTTTCAAGTATCGCAAGACTCACAACGATGGTGTGTTTGATGCTTACACAGATGAGATGAAGCTAGCTCGCCATGCGGGCATTATCACTGGTTTGCCAGATGCTTATGGTCGCGGCCGTATTATCGGTGACTACCGTCGTGTTGCACTATATGGCACAGCATTTTTGATTGAGCAGAAGAAGCGCGCTAAGGATGAAATGATTCGCGACGTCATGGACAGCGGTCTAATCCAGAAGCGTGAGGAAACCTCTGAGCAGATTAAGGCTCTTCATGAATTTGAGGAGATGGCTGCTAGCTATGGTTTTGATGTAACACGTCCAGCACAGAACTTTAAGGAAGCGGTTCAGTGGCTATACCTTGGATACCTTGCTGCTGTTAAGGAGCAGAATGGTGCAGCAATGTCAATTGGTCGTATCTCAACCTTCCTTGATTGCTTTGCAGAAAATGATTTAAGAAAGGGCATAATTACAGAGAGTGAGGTGCAGGAAATCGTTGACCATTTCATTATGAAGCTACGTATTGTTCGCTTCTTGCGTGTGCCTGCATATGATGAGCTATTCTCTGGTGATCCAACCTGGGTAACGGAGTCAATTGGTGGTATGAGCGTGGATGGTCGCCCACTTGTAACAAAGATGAGCTTCCGTTTCTTACATACACTTCGTAATCTTGGTCCTGCTCCAGAACCAAATCTAACAGTGCTTTGGAGTCAACGCTTGCCTGAGGGCTTTAAGCGCTTCTGTGCAGAGATGTCAATTAAGACCTCATCAATTCAGTATGAGAATGATGATTTGATGCGTTCACTATTTGGCGATGATTATGGTATTGCTTGCTGTGTTTCAGCAATGCGTATTGGTAAGCAGATGCAGTTCTTTGGTGCCCGCGTAAATCTTGCAAAAACTCTTCTCTATGCCATCAATGGTGGTATGGATGTTAAGCTGGATAACAAGCAAGTCGGTCCAGAGCTACGTGTGTTGAGTGATGATAAGCGCCCACTTGATTTTGTTGAAGTTATGGTTAACTTTGAGAAAGTTACAGAGTGGCTAGCAAAGCTTTATATGGATACCTTGAATATCATCCACTATATGCATGATAAATATTGCTATGAGCGTATAGAGATGGCATTGCACGATGATAAGATTTTGCGTACAATGGCCGGTGGTATTGCTGGTTTGTCTGTTTTGGTTGACAGCCTTTCTGCAATTAAGTATGCAAAGGTTACACCAATTTGCAATGAGTCTGGCTTGGCAGTAGAGTTTAAGATTGAGGGAGATTTCCCTAAGTTTGGTAACGATGATGATCGTGTTGACCAGATTGCTGTTGATGTTGTTCGTAGCTTCTACAAGAAGTTTGCAAAGCATCATGCATATCGAGATGCAAAACCAACAATCTCAATTCTTACAATTACATCAAACGTAATGTATGGAAAGAAGACTGCTTCTACTCCAGATGGACGCAAGGCTGGTGAGCCATTTGCACCAGGCGCAAACCCAATGCATGGTCGCGACGTAAATGGTGCTGTTGCATCTCTTCGTTCTGTCTCCAAGCTTCCATATCACTGCGCAGAGGATGGTATTTCAAATACATTCTCAATTGTTCCCGAGTCACTCGGTGCAAATTTGGCAGAGCAGAGAGCAAATCTAATTGCTTTGATGGATGGCTATTTTGGAGATCGTGCACATCATTTGAATGTAAATGTGCTTGACCGCAATGTGCTCCTCGATGCGATGGATCACCCTGAAAAGTATCCTCAGCTGACAATTCGTGTATCTGGCTATGCAGTTAACTTTGTTAAACTAACTCGCGAGCAGCAGATGGATGTTATTAGTCGTACCTTCCATGAGAAGTTGTAAGGGCCGCATACATTCCTTTGAGAGCTTCGGGACCCTTGATGGCCCCGGAGTTCGTTATGTTGTATTTTTGCAGGGCTGTCCCTTGCACTGCAAGTTTTGCCACAATCCAGACACTTGGCCAAGTGATGGTGGAGAAGAATATACCGCTGGTGCCGTGTTTGACAAGGTAATGCGCTGTCGTAATTACATTACCACAGGTGGAGTTACATTGAGTGGTGGTGAACCCCTTATGCAGCATGGATTTTGTGAGGCTCTTCTTGAGCTATTTGCTGTAGCTGGAATTCACACAGCAATTGACACCTCTGGTGCTATCCCATTAAGTAGAAGCCAGCGTGCAATTGAGCTAGCAGATATGCTCTTGCTTGATATTAAATCTCCTAGGGCAGATGTTTGTAAGGAGCTTACAGGGCAGAGTAATGAAAATGCCCTTGATACGCTTGAGTTTTGTGAAAGCATAGGCAAGCGAGTGTGGCTAAGACATGTTGTTGTTCCTGGAATTACTTATGATGATGAATCTCTAATAGAGGTAGGCAAGCTAGCCAAGCAATATAGCTGTGTTGAAAAATTAGACCTGCTTAAATACCATAAGCTTGGTGCAAGCAAGTGGGAGTCTCTAGGTATTGCAGACCCTCTTACCGATACCCCAGCACTTTCAGCAGAAGAATTCGCTCGCGCAAAAGAGTTAGTTGCAAGCGATGTGCTTGCGTAATGGCTAGGACGACGCCAAAGGGACGCAGAGACGCCAAGGGCGCGGAGGGCGCGGAGGCTCTCGTGGTGGCTTGTATGGTGGCATCGACGGAAAATACTACCGCTTGTTGTTGCCCGAGTTTACTCCTTTTGTCGTAAGGGCAACTGCCAAGCGCTAGTGTGTGCGCCCACAAGATAATTAAGCCGCGGAGCGTACACCAAGCTTGGTTGTGCGCTGCGCCGCGTGCGGCGCAGAGGCGCGCAGAGCGCACTCGCGTGCCCCGCACGCCAATCCTCGCACGCCTAGCCATCACACAAGCAACCCCAGCATCCCATCCGTGTCCATCCGTGTCCATCCGTGTTCTTGATACGCGCGCGCTAGCCCGCTCACACTATTGCGTGTTGCTTGTTACATCAAATTTTGGTATAATCTTAACAAATTTAATCGCGAAATAATTTGGAGAAAATATGAGTACAGTAGAACCCTGGATAAAGGAAAATCTTGAGCAATGGAAATCAGTGTTT
>JAZNPC010000035.1:0-68710 GCA_045589455.1 Kiritimatiellia bacterium | reverse complement strand
GCCTTTTAGATTACTATCTTGAAAGACAAGTAGCTATGACATCAAGTATATAAAAGAAAAAAAATGGGTTGAACCGCCGTATGCCGAACGGCACGTACGGTGGTGTGAGAGGAGGAGTTAAAACTCCTCCTACTCGATTTTATATTAAGTAAAATAGGCTGTTGAATTTTGCATCTCTAGCGGGATGCTTACCATGATGGCTAATCCTACGCTGGTTCCCACCTAAGGAAGATAGGAAGCTGGGGAGGATGGAAGACTGGTGTGTTGGGTGTGGTGTGGCGCTAGCGCGTAACACAACCGCTTGTCGTTCACTTGATCATTGCAAAATCTAACGAAGCAATAAGGCAACTGCCAAGCGCCAGTGTTTTGAATGCACCAAAATTATTGCGCATTGACGCGTGATGAAAGTGATGTTTAGAAGTTCTTGAGTTTTTTTCGGGAGGATACCTAGATGCAGCAAGTGAGTTAGAAATATAATTTTCTTGATTTATTTGTGCTATTTTGAGATATTTACTCATATCAATGGATACTATTATTGTGTTATATTATAATTCGTATAAAGCATTATTTTTACATAAATATAGAATGCCATTGTTATTTACCTAAATATTGGAAGGTTTATATGTTCGCAAGATCTTAATATAAATGGTTTATTCAAGATTTCTTCTTTAAGTGCTGAATTTTGGTTAAATATATTTAAGACTTTTACTTGATATTGGAAATAATTTAAAACGGGAAACTACTTATTATGACTTATCAACCAAATCCTATAGATACATCAAATATCCAACTTGAGGAAGAAGTATCAAGTTTAATTGAAATAATGGCAAAAAATGTCCATGAAGTATGGGCAAAAGAACGTATAGAACAAGGATGGTCATATGGAGAAAAACGAGATGATGTCAATAAGTTGCATCCTTGTTTGCTTCCGTATGAAGAATTGCCAGAGTTTGAAAAGAAATTCGACCGTAATACAGCTATAGAGACATTGAAGCTTATAAAAAAAATTGGGTTTGAGATTAAAAAAAGGTAAATAAAATGATGTTTTCACAAATAAAAGATTTAGTTCTTATTAAGCCATTTACAAAAATAAGGTATAACATTTTATTTCGTGAGTCTTTGCTTGTTTCCTTTTTTGTTTGTATTCCATTTGTTTTAAGCTTGTTTTGGAGTCGCCAGATTTTCCTGTCGTTGGCGTTTTTCTTTTTTTGCTTAATTATTACGCTTTTACTTTGTAATTTGTCTATATGCCAAAAAGGATGGATTAGAAATTGTTTATTCATTGGAATTTTCATGTGGGGTTGTTTTTGTTACATGAAACTTGATAAATCCCCCAATACGTCTTATTCATTCCTTCGCAATAGTAATACCACGTTATCCGCATTTTTCCCGTCACGTGGTACTTATGAAGAATTTTATACAGATAGTGAAATAAATGCCATAAATCAAGATAAAACAAAAGTAGCATGGAGTTATTTCTGTTTTCATTCAGCAACTTACATTTTTGTTGGTTATCTTATAATGTCTATATGGGGATATAAATCTATTAACAGACTATGGTTTTTTTTGACACGTGATAGTGAAAAAAATGTTTTTTGGTGTGTTAAGCCTGAAGCAAATATGCTTAAGCTAGCAAAAGATATTTTGGAAAATTCAGACGAATCTTCGCAGCCAGTATTTTCTGTGGATGAAGTAGAATCTGTTGATCAAAAGTTAATTTTCCAAGATATGAATTATCAGAAAATTTGTCTAAAATTGAGAAAACCTAATCAAATTCATAAATATTGTCTTTCTGCAGCAAGGCATTTTTTCCTTTCTGAGAACACCGATTGGAATATTGATATGGCGCAAGCTTTATTAAATGCTCGCTCTACAATTAAAACACCAACGAAAATATATATTAGAATTAATAATGATGCTAGAAAGATATACTATACTCGTTGGGCTGAACAACATAATAAATCAGTTGTTGAAATTATTTTCATAGACGATTGTGCTTTAATAATTGATAAATTCATTCAACAGCATCATATTTTACAGTCATTTACAGAATGTATTGATCCAAATACACTAACAGTAAACAAGGATAAAGGATTCCGTTATTTGGTGATTGGATTTGGTGGATTAGGTCAAGAGGTCCTAAAGCACTTAATATGTGATACTCAATTTTTAGATTCCAACAATGAATTAGTCCCTTTACAGATAGATATTGTTGAGAATAATATAGAAAAAATTACTTTGTTCCAGAAACAGTATTCAGAGTTATTAGAACGTTTTGATAAAATTCATTTCATTATGCATGAGGATAACAAGACACCAATTTCTGCAGGCACAATGGAATTTTATTCTTTTTTTGAAGATAATTATACAAAATATGACAGAATAGTTGTTGCATTGGGCGAGACAATGTTAAGCATAGAAACGATTGCCCAAATGGAGGATATTATTAGAAAACAAACTGATCTTTTTACCGGAGATCCGTCTGTAGAATTAAAAAAATGGAAAGAAAAAATATTTTTGATTTCACCAAATATTTCAGGATATGTTTTCCAAAATAAGGACAATGTTTTCAGTGTTTTTGGTGCGGACAATGAGATATATAACTATTCAGATATAGTCAATGAGAAAATATTTTATTTAGCAAAACTAATAAATTATCGTTATAATACAGGGACTGTTATTTCCTTCGATAATCTAAGGGGAAGAAAAGACGATTTAAACAAGGAATGGAGAAACGCTGATTTTTATTGTCGTCAGAGCTCTTATGCTACTGCCTTGGGACTAGATAATGTTAGACTGTTGGTAGAGAATTATTCAAATAGAGAACTATTTGTGGGTGAAAATAGTATGTTTTTGCCAGAAAAATATACGTCTTGGATTAATTCTGTTGAGGCTAGTGCATTGAGGGATACGTTAGGTAAAATGGAGCATTCTAGATGGTGGGCATTTATGCTTTGCTGTGGATATGTATCCTGGAAAAACCCTGTTAAAAGGGAGGGCGTGACAGAAAAAGCAAATATGACAGTAAAATATGGCCGTCATGCTACGATGATTGAATGGGAAAAAATGCCCCAAATGGACATAATTTTCCCTGATGTTGAAACTTTTAAGGATAAAGATTTACGAATTATAGAGGCGTTACCTTATTTCTATAACATTATGGAAGAAAGTAAGAATAGAATTTTATTTTAATGAAAAAATAATATTAATTCTACAATTGGCAGATTATATTAAAGTTGTTTCTTAATTTAACTAGTCCGTTTTATAGCAAAAGTGATATTTGCGCGTTAGGTGCAAATAAAGGAAATAGATATGTTAAAGTCTAAAAATAATATAGATAATAAAACCAAAGCTTTTAAATATTACGCCTTTATTAGTTATTCACGAAGGAATTCGAAAGCAGCGTCTTATTTACATAAGCAGTTGGAACACTTCCGTGTGCCGGTTCGGTATGTGGCAGAGGAAAACCGTCCAGCGAACCAGAATTTCTTGCGTCCAGTCTTTCGAGACCGCCGTGATTTAGAAGCTGTAGAAGGCAGTTTTACCAACGATATCAAAGCTGCAATAGAACAATCCCGTTATTTAATTGTTTTGTGTTCCCCAGAATCTGCTGTATCTATTTGGGTTAATGAAGAGATTAAACATTTTCTTGCTACGCATGATAATGATTATAGCGCTATTGTGCCCGTGATTCTGAACGGTGAACCAGGGTCTGGTGGCGATAGCGAGTGTCTGCCTAATGCTTTGCAATTGAATGAAATTGTAATGCGCAATCTGCCATCGATGATTCCCGATGAAGGTGATGATGTAAAGATGGGTTGGGAAAATGGCGTAGTACAAGCAATGAGTTATATGCTCAAAGTTCAGCGGGCAAAGATTAAAGCAACTGTTGATGCTGAAAAAGTCCGTCAGGCTAAGATTTATACTTTAATCGGCATTGTAGCAACCTTAATTTTTGCTGTGTTGGCTGGCTGGGCAATCCACGCAGAGCGGCAAGCAGTCGCCAGTGAAAAACTTGCACAGGAAAGAGAGGCGCAAGCAAAAGAACAGGCGGAAATAGCACAAAAGTCTCTTGAATTTTTAAGGAGTGTTTTTCAATCTTCTGATCCTACACAAAGTGGTAATAAGGATATTAAAGTTCTGGATGCGCTTAATGCCAAGTTCCCAGAGATTGAAAATCTCCAGCCTTGGCAGCTAAATCCTCAGTGGCTCAAGATGTAGGATCTATTTTTTACAGTTTAGGTGAATACGACAAAGCATTGTACTTACAGCAGCAGGCATTTCAATTGAATCAGCAGTATCGCCCTGGTTCATTCGAAATGGCACTCAGTTACAACAATATTGGCTTTACGCATGCTGATCAAGGCGATTATACTAAGGCATTGGAGTACCATCACAAAGCTCTTGCGATATGGGAAAAAATCTCAAGTGAAAATCATCCGTATGTGGCGGCTTGTTTTGCTGGTATTGGTCGTGTGCATCAAACCCAAGGCGATTATGACGAGGCGTTGGAGTATTATCACAAAGCACTTGCTATAAGTGAAAAAGTCTTTGGAGAAAATCATCCGGATGTAGCAACTTGTTTTAACGATATTGGCTCAGTACATGCTGCACAAGGTGATTATACTAAAGCTTTGGAGTATTATCACAAAGCACTTGCGATATTTGAAAAAGTATTTGAGGAAAATCATCCGTATTTGGTACAGTGTTATTACAATATTGGTCGTGTACATGCAGCACAAGGTGATTATGACAAGGCGTTGGAGTATTATCACAAAGCACTTGCCATATGGGAAAAAGTCTATGGAGAAAATCATCCTAGTGTGGCAGCTTGTTATAATAATATTGGCTTTACGCATGCTGACCAAGGTGATTATGACAAGGCGTTGGAGTATTATCACAAGGCACTTGCGATATTGGAAAAAGTCTTTGGAGAAAATCATCCGGATGTGGCAGTTTGTTATAATAATATTGGTTATGAGCATTATGTCCAAGGTGATTATGACAAGGCGTTGGAGTATTACCATAAAGCACTTGCTATAAGCGAAAAAGTCTTTGGAGAAAATCATCCGGATGTGGCTACTTGTTACAACAATATTGGCGGAGTGTATGATAAGCAAGGGGATTATACTAAGGCATTGGAGTATTGTATTAAAGCACTTGCTATAAGCGAAAAAGTCTTTGGAGAAAATCATCCGGATGTGGCACAGAGTTACAGCAATATTGGTTATGAGCATTATGTCCAAGGTGATTATGACAAGGCGTTGGAGTATCATCACAAAGCACTTGCTATAAGCGAAAAAGTCTTTGGTGAAAATCATCCAAGTGTAGCATGGAGTTATAACAATATTGGCTTAGTGCATAATGACCAAGGCGATTATGACAAGGCGTTGGAGTATTATCACAAAGCACTTGCTATAAGAGAAACAGTCTTTGGAGAAAATCATCCGGATGTGGCACAGAGTTATGACAATATTGGCTGTGTGCATGCTGACCAAAGCGATTATACTAAGGCATTGGAGTACCATCACAAAGCACTTGCTATAAGAGAAAAAGTATTTGGAGAAAATCATCCGGATGTAGCATTATGTTACAACAATATTGGCTTTGTGCATGATAACCAAGGCGATTATGTTAAGGCATTGGAGTATTATAATAAAGCACTTGCTATAAGAGAAACAGTCTTTGGGAAAGATCATGCATACACTCAATCTGTTATTTCAAGAATTAAAGCTGTTGAGGCAAAAATGAGAGGTGATAAGACGCTTATCTCAGCTCAATTTATTACTGCACAAAGTGCTGCAGAGAAGTGTGGAATAAAACCTGATGATATTATTCTAGATCATGCAGGAGCAGACTGGACGACGGGTAATGTTAATATTGACCAAGATATTCAAAGAGCCAGAAATGTTGAAAAACGGCTCGTCTTTGCACGGAAAAATCCGGATGGTTCCTTCCATGTGTTCTCGAAAACATTCCCTGCGGGGTTGATGGGCATATCACTGAATGAAACTTTTATTGATGCTAATGATTTCAGCAAATTGATGGAAGCATATAATGAGTTTTGTGATAAGGAGCAGAATAAAAACTGATGACGGAAAAACTCAAAATCTGAATCAACAATGGTTGATTATGAAGCGGCAGAAATTTGATTTCATTATTCTCGGTTCAACCTAAATTCGGCAGTTGAATTTTGCATCTCTAGCGGGATGCTTACCATGATGGCTAATCCTACGCTGGCTGGTTCCCACCTAAGGTTTTGGGTGAGAGAAACGTTATGTATGAAGATTGTTGTTCCCTACGTCGTATGCTGCGCAATAGCGGGTTAGCGCCAATTGCACAGCATTATAAATTACAGGATTATTCGCTTAGCTTTGCTAAATGCTCAATTAGTAGTTGATGCTTCTGCTTTGAAAGATTTTCATAGCGAGGTAGACGCATAATGTAATCACGTAGCTTGCGTACATTGCAAATAGCGATGTCATCGATTTGTGCAATCTCATCCTCAACGGTGTTTGATGCAAAAGCAATTACCATAAACAAAGGAGTTGTTGGCTCTACATTTTTATCAAGTATTTGAGAAAGCTGTACCGCCTCCTTACGAATTTGAGCGAGAGGAGAGCGTGTAGGTGTGGAACCATTAATGCTAATCAAACCACCTTCTATAGATAGCTTGCCTGTCCAATTTTTGGTTTCAATAATTATAATTCCTACTGGTCCTACCACGATATGATCAAAGTCAGCACCTCCCATTGTGCCAGACACTCCGTTTGTAGGAATTCCGTGGAAAACACTCCACTCATTTGAAAGCATTGATAATTCACGGGCAACAATCTCTTCACCACGTGCACCCTTAAGAAAAGCGCTAAAGCTTTTTGCTGCTACATCATACATTAACCAGCCAAAAACTACTAAAACTAAAATAATGATAGCATACATTTTAGGTGGCATGATTTCTCCCATGATACTGCCAATGAGTAAGCCCAAGAGGAAAATTATAAGTATAAATGGAAAAAATAATTTTAATAAGCCAGTAAATCGTACACGAGTACCTGGGCTACCATAGATGTTTGCAAGATTCGTTTTCATAATGTGTTATATTCGATTTGTTTTATGGTTAATAGTTTAAAATCAATGATGATAATAGCTTTAGTGCTGCGAATGTAGCTTGCTTGCGAACTTCTTCGCGTGTGCCTTCGAATATATGGCGCTCATATTCAACTCTTCCACAAAGTGCTGCAGCGATATAGACTGTGCCACAAGGATTATTTTCATCCCCGCCAGTTGGTCCTGCGTAGCCTGTTGTGGCTACAGCTCCTGCACAATCTAATGCCTTAGTGGCACCAGTTGCCATAGCCATAGCAGTTTCTTTCGATACAACGCCTGCTTCAACAATGGTAGACTCTGCCACGCCAAGAAGCTTTTGTTTAATAGCTGGGTCATAAGCCACTATGCCACCACGTAGCCACGTAGAGGAGCCGCTAACAGCAGTACAGCTTTCAGCAATCATGCCTCCAGTACAAGACTCCGCAGTGCCAACCATTAGGCTCTTTGCAATGCAAGCCTTACCAAGTTCTTCTGCTGCTTTAATAAGCTCTGTGTCAATGTCCCAATTCACATTCATTATTAAAATGCCTCAAACCAGACCTTGGTATCGTGCTCGGCTTCTTCTGCATTGCGGCTAGCATGAACAACGTTTTCTACGCCATCAACTGCAATTTCTAATGCACCAGCTCTATCATAGATATAGCCTCGGATAGATTCCTCGGTTGCTGCTGCAGGATTCTCTGCACCAATTACCTCGTAATTAAATGTATCCCATGGAATATCAAATTCAACCTTTAGTGCCATCACAAAAGCATCCTCCTGTGTGTAAGGACGCTTGAATGCGTAGTAGAAGCCATTGATAACAAAGGCATCAATATCATGGAAGTAGGATATGTATAAATCCGGGTTTAGCTCCTCTGCGCCATTCTTTGCCCATTCAGATGAGAACTTGAGCTCGTCCTCATATTTTGTTACAGCCATTGCTGCTGAAAGGATTTTGCCTTCTGCAGCAAGCTTGTCCCAGTCCTCATCGAAAAGATCTTTAAATAAAGCCTTATCCTCTGCACTTACTTTTACATCAGATAGCTTCTTTGCCATTGCATTTGTGGCAGTGTCGCCATAGTGCGCTTCAATAATGCCAAAGCAAGCCAAATCCTCGCCTCGGATAGGACGCTTCTCAACGATGTTGATTTTATAATCGTCAAATATGTCCTCTATGTACATAGTTGCTGCCTGAGATTTTGCAGTCTGTGGCTTTAAAATAACAATTGCTTTATTCATTTCTAAAAATCTCGTGAATGTTGGTTCTACGCCGCACGCGGCGTAGCGCACAACAAATTATTGATTGTTTCTTTACATTGGTTTATGTGTAAAGGCTGTTTCACCATTTGCAAAAGGGGCAACAGTGTGTCCATTACCACGTAGCTTCCACTTGTAGGTTAGAAGTCCCTCAACGCCCACTGGACCACGTGCATGAATCTTAGATGTGCTAATGCCAACCTCTGCACCAAGACCAAAGCGGAAGCCATCTGCAAAGCGTGTGCTGCAATTCCAAAATACATCTGCTGAATCCACACGGTTCATAAATAGCTCTGCGGCGGCAGTGTCTGTTGTAATTATGCAATCAGTGTGCCCTGAGCCATATTCATTGATGTGAGCGATTGCCTCGTCCATGCTTGAGACAATCTTTACAGACACAATGTAGTCAAGATATTCGGTTGCCCAATCCTCGTCTGTGGCAGGGTCACAATCAATGATCGCGCGGCACTTCTCGCAGCCGCGTAGAGTTGCATGCTTTTCATCAAGCCCAGCCTTTAGCTTTGGTAGGTATTCTGCTGCCGTTGCCTCGTGAACAAGAATTGTCTCCACAGCATTACATACTGCTGGATATTGGCACTTGGAGTCAACAGATACCTTTGCCGCTAGGTCAGTGTCTGCAGCCTTATCAATGTAAATGTGGCAAATGCCATCTGCATGACCCATCACAGGAATCTGTGTGTTGTTCATCACATATTGAACAAATGAATTTGAGCCACGTGGTATGATAAGATCAACGTACTTATCCATTGTTAGAAGCTTTTTAACATCATCGCGTGTGGCAATTAGCTGTAGCCAACCATCTGGTAGGATGCCACGTGTTGCCTCAACAAGTACCTTGTGAAGCGCTGTGTTTGTGTTTAGTGCTTCAATGCCGCCCTTTAGTACACAAGCATTAGCGCTCTTAATGCAAAGAGTAGAAATCTGAACTAGTGCATCAGGGCGAGATTCAAAGATGATACCAACCACGCCAAGAGGGCAGGATACCTGTGAAAGAATTAGCTCAGGAGCAAGCTCAGTTGTTTTAAGAGTCTTACCAACTAGGTCAGGAAGCTGACAAAGCATCTTGATACCACCGATGCAGTCATCAAGCTTTGCTTGGTCGAATTTGAGTCGCTTTAAAAGAGGGGCATCAAGGCCTGCTTCTTTCGCATTAGCAAGGTCTGCCTCATTTGCAGCAAAGATTTCTGCAGAGTTTGCTTGTAGTCCAGCAATAGCTGCCTCAAGTGCAGCAATGCGTTGCTCAGCAGATAGTGTTGGTAATTGAGTTGAGGCTGCCTTTGCTGCCGCACCGAAATTTTCTGATGTATCCATTGCTTAAATCTAATGTTTATTGTGTTTTTAAAAATGCAAGAGGATTAATCCATGTGGAAAACCTGAGGTAGGGGAATAGATACAGGAGAATTATCAGGATTTACCTCCATAATATCTGCCATATAGTCCCACCACTTTTGTACGATTGGGTTTGAGCCAAGGTCTTGGCTTCCACCTTCGCCTGCTACCTTTTGCACAGCAAATAGTGTAAGGGTGTCAGGGTCAAGAAAGATTGTATAGTCACTTACACCAGCATCTGATAGTAGCTGCTTTAGCTCTGGCCAAATAGCATTGTGTCTACGCTCATATTCAGCTTCGCAGCCAGGCTTTAGCTTCATTTTAAATGCTTCAATTTTCATAATGTTAATTCCTTTTGTAAAATTTTCTTCTACGTCGCACGCGACGTAGCGCACAATTAAATTGTTTCTTAAGCTTTCTTTAATACAAGTGTGTATTCTCCGGCAGTAGCGGTTGTGTTTGCTTCGCCAGTAAATAGGCTTGCAAGCTTTGCCTTTGCTGCTTCATCGCCATCAGCAACAGCCCAACCTTGTGGCAGAGTGATGTGTGCAGTTGTGTTAGCAGGAATAGCGAAGCTCCATACAAGTGCGTCACCTTCAAATTTCCAGCCACTACGAATCTCGCCATACATTGACTCGTATGTTGCCTTTGCATGAGAGAGACCTCCACCAGGAATTGGTGCAAGAGTAAACTCCTTGAATGCTGCCTTAGTTGTATCTGCTTCAAGTGATGGCTGAATACCGCAGATTGTTTCAAAGAACCATTCACCCACAGCACCATATGCATAGTGATTGAAGGAGTTCATGCCCACATCGCCAAAGCCCTTAACATCAGACCAGCTATCCCAACGCTCCCACATTGTTGTTGCACCTTGTGTTACAGGATATAACCAGCTTGGGTATGTGGTCTGATTCAACAATGCATAAGCCACATCAATGCGACCAATTTTTGTCAAAACAGGGAGTAGAAGAGGAGTGCCCACAAAGCCTGTGCTTAAGTGCATTCCACGCTTGTTAACGATGCTCTCAACAAGGTCGTTTGCCACAACATCAACAGAGCTCTCTGGGAGTAGCTCAAAGTGTAGTGCTAGAAGCATTGCTGTCTGAGAATGCTCTTTGATGCCACCATCCTCACGTAGGAATGTCTTGTGGAATTCAGCAAGCACACGCTCAAGAAGCTCTGTGCGCTTCTTTGCTTCCTCTGCATCACCATTGATTGTTGCAATCTTGATAAGTAGCTTAATCATGCCAGCCATATATGCTGTGCATAGATATGGATTGGAAATTGGGTCGTCTGCATTTAGCCAATCATTGAAGGAGGTATTATCCACAATCAATTTGCCATTTTGATTTTCAATCTGCCAATCAATCCAGTGTGCCATATTGTGATAATACTTGGATAGAAGCTGAGTGTCACCATATTTCACAAACATGAGCCATGGGCAAATTATTCCTGCATCTGTCCAAGCAGTGGAAGGAGGTGATTCTGGGTTTGGATCTGGGCAAATCTGAGAGAAGCAACCGCTCTTTCTTAGAAGATTAGAATTTAGGTCCTCAATCCATTTACGATAAAATTCAGCAGAGAACATATTGTAGGTGGCCACATTCATGAATACCTGTGTATCTGCTGTCCAACCCTTGCGCTCATCTCGTTGTGGGCAGTCTGTAGGAATATCCACAAAGTTTCCGCGTTGTCCCCAAACAATATTGCTATAAAGTTTATTGATTAGATCATTAGAGCACTCAAAGCTACCAGAGGTTTCTAGGTCTGAATAAATTACTTCGGCAGAAATGTCTTCTTCCTTTAGCTCACCATGCCAGCCAGAAATTTCAATATAACGGAAGCCAAAGAATGTAAATTCAGGCTCATAGATTTCAATTTCGTGTGTGCCAGTGGTGTATGTTGTTGATGCTGTTGCGGTACGTAGGTTGTCTGTATATACAGAGCCATCAGCACGAAGCATCTCACCATGCTTAATATAGATTGTTTGACCAGTCGTTGTATTGTGTAGGGTGAAGCGCTCACGTCCCACGAGATTTTGTCCAAAATCTACAACCCAAGTGCCATTAGGTCGATGTGTGATGCTTACAGGCTTTATAGATAGCTTGTGGCGAACAAATGCACCACGCTGCCACACAATAGCGGGCTTTTCTATGCCACGCATTAGGCATGCTTTCCAGTGTTGGCCAGTGTATCCTGGAAGCTTCCATTTTGTGTCTTCGCGCCAAGCCTCATAGACTTCGCCAGAATATATGTCGCTTAGGCGAACAGCGGTGCTATCGCCATCAACATTTGTTATCTGAAATTCTTCGTTAGTAAAGATTGTCTCAACAGAACCATCCTCGTAGGTTAGTCGAAGATTTGCCATAAACATTGGCTTTTTACTTGCATAGCCTCCACCCCAGCAATAGGACGGAATGCCACAATACCAGCCAGGAGCAATGGTGAAGCCAATGCAATTTGCTCCAGAGGAAATTAGTCCCGTGACATCGTATGCCTGATATTGTACACGTGTAAAATAGTCTGTCCAGCCAGGAGCAAAGCTTGCATCGTCTGTGCGCTTGCCATTGATGTAGCTTGCATAGAAGCCAAGACATGCAACATATAGGCGAGCAGAGGCTATCTGTTTATTAACTGAAAATTCTTTGCGGATATTACCTGCGGCAAATTGCTTGAAACCATGGAAGCTAATCCACTCACCCTGCCACGGAGTGTCAATTAGGCCTGTTTCAAAATATGCTTCTTCAGTAGAAGCAATTGCTTCACCTGCGGCACCATTAACAAAAGGCTTTACCTCAACCGTGATAAAGTAGCGAGTAAATGGCATTAATGCTTCGCCTTCATAGTAGATTTGAATTGTATCGCTAGAAGCAACAAAACCAGAATCCCAAGCAATGCTTCCATCCTCAGCTTTAACAATGATTCTGCGTTCTGCTTGCTTCTCACAATCACCCTTTAGCTTGTAGGAAAAGCGTGGCTTTGCTTCATCCATGCCAAGTGGGTTAGTAAGATATTCTGTCTTAATGTCGTAAATTGTAAACATAATAGCTTCTCGATGGTTGAGACTAATTTAAATTGATTTTGGATGCAGGTAGGCGCCCATTAAAGGCGCGCTTCAAAGTGATTGGATCGGTGTATAGTATTCCGCTATCGGCAGGAATACCAAAAGCAATTCTTGTTGTTTTTACACCAAGCGTTGCTAGCTTTTCAGAGATGTATGAAGCAGTAGCATCGCCTTCAACATCTGTGTTGATAGCAAGAATAACCTCTTTTACACCATCAGAGGTTACTCGTTCAAATAATTCCTTTAGGCGTAGGTCTTCGGGGCGAACGCCAGTCATAGGTGATATGCGTCCATTAAGAGTGTGATATACACCATGAAAGGAATCAGATTTTTCAATAGTCAAAATATCGTCAGAATTTTCCACAACACAAATAAGTGATTTATCTCTAGTGGAGCTAGAACAGATTGCACAAGGATTTGCATCATGGGTTGTAATAACACCACAGCAATCACATGTGGTAATATTATCCTTTACTCCTTGAAGCGCATTAAGTAGAGGCTCAAGAAGTAGGGACTTTTCGTGTGCTATTGTAAGCGCAATACGCTCTGCAGAACGCCTGCCAATACCTGGTAGTCTAGATAGTGCGCGTATAAGCTTATCGTGTTCTTCTATATGGTGCATAAAATGCCACACTCAGTCTGTTGATTGTTGGCTATTGATTGTTGATAGTTGTATTGTTTAAAGGCAATGCCAGGTTTTGCATTTGCTAGAGCTGGCATAGCCTTTGATGATTCTTACATGCCACCTAGTAGACCACCTAGGCCACCCATGTCACGCATAGCGTTTTGAGTATATTTAGCTGCCTCGTCCTTAGCAAGCTTTAGAGCCTTATTGGTGTTAGTAAGAATTAGACGCTCTAGCTTATCTAGCTTATCAAGAGCAACTAGCTCAGTGTCAAATTTGATTTCTGTAATAGCAATGTCACAGCTAGCCTTTACCTTAACACCGCCATTCTCGTATTCGACAACCTTGTTCTCTAGATCCTTTTGAACCTTCTTCATTTTGCTACGTAGTTCCATTGCTTGTTTAGCTTGTTGGAAGAATCCTGACATATTTTTTTCCTTTAGTTTGTATTGGCTTTTGCCAATGGGTTTTAGTTTTTATTAAATAATTTATTTTTTTACGCCACGAATTACACCATCGAACATAGAAATTGCTTCTTTTACAAGATGGTGTGCTTCTACACGTTTTCTTAAAGCGATATCGCTCTCAATATCATCAAGCTGAGATTTTTCTTCAGTTGATTGCTCAATAGAGACCTCCTGAAGAGTTGGCTTGTCAATTTGTGGCTGAGAGGTTGCTTGAGTAACAGTCTGTATGCTTGCTGGAGCTGTAGGACTTGGCCTTGCTGGAGCAACAGATGCAGGTGTTGATTGTGCAACAGGAGCGGAAGAGGCTGGTGTGTTAGCTATGCTTTGCCTCACCGGAGATGCTGTTGCTGCAGCATCTCCACCTCCTAACTCTAGCTTCAAACTTGTAAGCTTTTTAAGTATTTTCTCTAGATCAACTACAGATGCAGATTTTGCACTGCGAATCAATGCTGTTTCTAACAAAATGCGTGGAGACAATGATAGACGCAATTTACCATCTAGCTCAATTAAATTCTCTGTAACAGAAAGTACAGCAGCTGTGTTAGTAATAGCTGCTTGCTTTTTCAATGTCTCAATTTGAGCATCAGTTAGATTTAGGCTTGAATCATAGCCACCCATCTGGATGTAGATAAGAATATTGCGGAAGTGAGCAATAAGCTCAGCAGTGAGCCTACGCAAATCCTTACCAGAGCTATCCAATGATGAAATTAGATTGATGATGCGCGGAATGTCCGAGGTTAATACTGCCTCAGCAATACCCTCGATTGCTTCACGTGATACAAGACCAAATACGCCTAACACATCTTGCTCTGTAATATTTGAGCCTGTGTATGAGATGATTTGATCTAGTGCGGATTCAGCATCACGCATACCACCATCGGCACCACGAGCCAATGCAAAGATAGCATCATCATCAATTGTTATGCCTTCAGCATCAGAAATCTTACGTAGCTGTCCAGAAATCTCTGGAATAGCAATGCGACGCAAATCAAAGCGCTGACAGCGGGAAACAATTGTTCCAATAACCTTATCTGCCTCAGTAGTTGCAAAGATAAATCTTGCATGAGCTGGTGGCTCTTCAATTGTCTTTAGAAGAGCATTGAAGGCCTGATTAGTAAGCATGTGTACCTCGTCAATATAGTAAATCTTAAATTTACCAGCAACTGGGGCAAAATTGACGGTTTCCAAAATCTTCTGATGAACGTCCTCAACCTTGTTATTTGAGGCGCCGTCGATTTCAATAACATCTAAACTATTACCAGCATCGATTTCTTTGCAATTATTGCATTGGCAGCATGGTACAGTCGTAGGACCTTTTTCACAATTGAGTGCCTTCGCAAAAATACGTGCAAGGGTAGTTTTACCAGTACCACGTGGGCCACAAAGCAAATATGCTTGAGCAAGACGATTTTGCTCAATTGCATTGCGCATTGTTTTTACAACATGGTCTTGGCCTACGACATCCTCAAAGGTCTTTGGGCGCCATTTTCGTGCAATAACTTGATATGACATTTAGAAACTCCAAATTCGTTCTTTAATTCATTTCTATTATACCATACCAAGAAAATATAAACAATAGGTTTATCCCTACGGGATAAAGAAAATTTGTAACAAAACGCACAAGGCTTCCCCTAAAAACCAAAATAATATAATCCGAACGAATAGGTTGGGGGACGGCACTTATAGAATTATAATACAACCGTCATTAGCGTAGGCGGTTGTATCACACAAGCTACCACACGGCCGCTGGCATTATTAGCGTATTTGAGCGTCTTTGATTTCAGCAAGGGTAGTGAGATATTTATAGCCGAGTGTGTCTAGCTTTTGCTGTTCATCATTTAACATAAAGTCAATGGTGTCGACACTATGTGTATCAGAATTAATCACAAGCGGAATGCCTGCCTTACCAATGCAATCTAAGATTGATTGCTCTGGATATGATTCTGTTCTATAACCTCGTGAAATTGCACCTGTGTTTATCTCAAATGGTACTCGGGTCTTAATTAATGCATCCAATGCCTTTTGCATAGCCTTCAAATAGCGCGGGTGCTTTATGTCAAAAAGATCGCCAAGCTCGTTGAATTTTGTAACTAAATCAAAATGTCCAATAATATCGCATTTTGTCTTTGTAACAATGTCTGCCATCAGATCGTAATAATCTTCAATATAGGCATAGAAATCGCCATTGTAATGCTCGTTTACATCATCAATTTGAATTTGCTTGCTATTGTCAATCTCAAGATACTTACCATTCTTAAATAGGGTGTGAACAGAGCCTAATGTGTAATCACAACCTTCTGCTAGCTCAATAGGAGAAAAATAATCCATTTCTAAGCCGAGAAAGATTTTGATTCTATCGGAATATTTATCTTTAAGTACTTTAACCTCAGACTTATATTGATTAAGTTTTTCTAGCTTACTTTCCCAAGAAAAATATGCGCTTGATGGAGCATGACCAGAAAAGCCGAGCTCAGTAAATCCTTTATTAATCGCAGAAAGCACCATTTCTTCAAGGGTGTTTTTCCCGTCACAATATGTAGAGTGAGTATGGTAATTTGAAGTAATCATTTTAGTCTATTGTAATTGTGCTAATAGAGTTAGGTGGTAGGGAATATGAGCTTCCTTCGATTGTGATAACCTTATCAATCTTGTATGGGTTGCTTGCAAGGATTACCTTGCCTCCATCTGGATTGATAAAGGAGATGCAGCAAGAGCTAAATTCTCCATTCATCTTAACATATTTTGCTCCACGCTTAACAAAATGAGAAAAATGCTTCATCAAATAGTATTCAGGATTGAATATTGCCTTTCCATCCTTTACTGTTACTAGTGAATTCTGCTTCCAGCCCCAAGTGCTGAAGGCATCGTCCTCAAGTGCAATATTCCAATAAACATAAGCAGTTGTTCCAAAGCGGAAGTAGATGCGTGCAAGCTCGTAAATGAACATAGCTTGCTCCCATGAGTTTTGTCCATCACCACACTGACTCTCAGTTTGGATGATTTCTAGATTAGGATAATCCTCTTGGGTTTGTGATAATGCATTTCTACCAGCCCATTGATAGCCAACGCCCTTGATGTATTTGCGTGCAGCTGGATCCTGCATAGCATAACCAAGGAAATCGCAGTAGCGAGTCCAATTATAGCGGCTATCAGATTCTGGACCATTTACTGTGCCAAAGAAAATGTCAACATTTTCACCCTCTAGAGCTGGGCCAAGATATTTGCCAACAAAATCTGCTAGCCATTCACCACGCCATTCACAGGATGGGAACTTCTGTGTGCTGCAAGGCTCATTCTGTGGGTGAATATGAATAAGTGGGATGCCCTCGTTGTGATATGCTTGTACATACTTCTTGAAGTAAAGAGCATATGCCTTTAGGTTTTGCTCAGTGCGATTAAATACGCCAAAGCTATAGGTGTTGTGAGTCTTTAGCCAAGTAGGAGGACACCATGGAGAAGCAAACATTTGCATGTCTGTGCGACGTGACACGCCTTCCTTAATGAGAGGGAGGAGCAGCTTTCTATCGCGGTCGATTGAGAAATTCTTCATTTCATAATCGCCCTCGGTGTCATTATAGCTATAGAAGTCTAGAGCAAAATCGCTTGCTCCGATAGGTGTGCGGCAATAGTTGAATGCACCACCTTGGTCATCAAATAGCTCATCAAGGACGCTCTTTTTATCCTCAGGAGAAAGCTTGTTAAGTGCTTTTGCACCAAGCTCACTAAAGCAGCAACCAAAGCCACGAATGGTCTGCTGTTCTTCACCAAATGTAAGTGTGATGCCTTGCTCGGTTGTTGTTGTACCTAGCTGCCAATAAGAATTTTCTGTACTTGTTACGAACATAAATGGTCCTTTGGGTTAATTAAATTTTTGTGTAAATGGTCTATGGATAGCTTTGTCGTTATATTTATCAAAAGAATCGTTTAATTCTTCTAGAGTATATCCAGATTGAATACTTTCTAGTGTTATAGCTGTATCGGTTATAGAAAAATGAATTCTAAACATTCGGTAGGATAAAACACCAGCTGTTTGCTCTTCATTGAATTTAATTCGTTTTCGCTCTGTGTTAAATGGGTTTTCTGATAATTGCACCTTAGCTATGTTAAATATATCTAGATTAAAGCGCAGAAGAAATTGGTTCTGTTCTTTAAATAAATCAGATTCAATTAAGGAGTATTTTTCAATTACTTGCTCATCAACCCATCCAGCGGCTGCTTCAGGAAATGCATCTGCCTTTGGTATATACGGCTTAATATCTAGGATAGGCGTATCATTTAGGAGGTCAGATTCATCAACAGTTATTACATTTCCCTTGATGGATAAAAGCTTTACACAGCTTAGCCCAATCATATTAGGACGATATGGGGCGCGAGAAGCAAATACACCAATACGCTTTTGCGTTGCAGTAGGGACGGGTGGTGTTACGATTGGCTTCCAAGCATTGTTTCGGTTAAGCACAAAAACAACCCAAATGCGTTCAAACCCTTCAAGTCCGCGTAGGCCTTGCTCGTAATTCTCTCCTTTATCTAGGATGATTTTTCCGACATGATTTTGATTGAACACACCTTGGCGTGGAATGTCATGCTTGTATTCAGCATCACATTTGAATACTCCAATTTGTTTAAATTCAAAGGTATCGGACATAGGATTTGATTAGAATTAACGCTTGGTTACAACGATTTCATCATTGATTGGTGCAGCATTAAAGGTTGCTTTGCCATCTAACACAGGAACAATCTGGATTGTTTCGCCTTGTGTAATCATTGCTCTAATCCAATCTGTAGGGGTGTCTACAACGATTGTAAGAGGGGTGTCATAGCTCTCAGGATCTGTCTTTACAGATAGGTTGAGCTTAATCTCGTCATTGCTCTCAGATGAGAGAATATCGATAGAAGCACCGTCACGTTCAACGATGTATTTGTGGATGTCAATTGCAGCAGCGACCCATAGGCTTCCTTTTGCCTTACGGATAGCAAGCTCTTGAACTAGCTTTTCATGATCTGCGGCTGGGAAACTAATCCAATCATCACCAATGCCATGAAATATGATAAAATCATTGTTGCCTGCCTCTTCAATAGCATTAAGGGCAGAGAGTGCTTCTTCAAAGGATTTAATTGAAAGACCACCTGCATATTCAGAGCCGTCTGGTTTAAGGCCTGCACGCTTAATTGTGTATACAGACTCTAAAATTTCCTTTTCCTCTGCATCTGTGATTTTCCAACCAACACCTCCTGGGCGACCATAGGAGAGCATTTTCTTTTGTGGGTATTTTAGTCCTTCACGCAGAATCTTATCGTTATTGCAAATTTCTTCCTTGGCATTTTCATAGGAGCTTACACCGCAATGGCTGACTGTGTGATTGCCTAAAAATATAATTTTGTTATCAACCTGAGAGAACCATTTTTCTAGCTCCCACAGCTTCTCTTTATACCAACCCGTGCAGAGATAGAAGGTGCCTGGAATATCATATTTTCTAAGGCATGGTATCGCGGTAGCTAGAGCGCTATTACAGCCATCGTCATAATAAAGAGCAAAGGCAGCCTTTGCATTATTTTGCCATTTAGCGATTGTTACTGATGCTCCCATGGTTTACTCCTAGATTTTATTTCTATCTTTAATAGTTATCTGCTGCGATTATGCTTTAGCACGGAACAAATTGTTGATTGCTACATTCTTTATATTATAATGGCAGTAGGCTTGCCCCTTGGCATACACTACCGCCATCAGTAATTTATTTTGCTATTACAAATAAATTATTTGCGTAGCTGTAGTGTTATCTTCCCAGAAACAGGTGCAACATTATACTTAACTACACCATCAAATTGTGGTACAGATATAACAGTGTCTCCTTGAATAATCTTGCAGCCCTTCCAGTCACCATTAGGAATTGTTGTAACAAGAGTTAGAGGAACATCGTAAACTTTTGGATCTGTTGTAACAGTTAGCTCTAGCTCTGTAACACCATTTTCATTAAATTCAGAAATAACTTTAACTGTTGCACCATTGCGTTCAGCGATATATTTCTGGATGTTGATTGTTGCATCGGTCCATAGTGTACCATTAATTTTACGACGAACAAGCTCTTGGCATAGCTTTTCGTGCTCAGCTGCATCAAAATTAAACCAGTCGCCACCAATACCATGGAAGATAACAGAATCAAAAATTCCGTGCTCTTCAATTTTGTCTAGTGTAGGAATAAAATCAGCTGCTGTCTTATGTGTGCGAGCGCCAACATTTTCAATTCCGAATTTGTTAATTGTTGGGCGGAGAATCTCAGAGTGGTTTGTTAGAATTTCTGTTTCTTGCTCGGGTGTTATTTCCCAAGCAACAGCACCAGGTCGAGCGAATGAGATAAGTGCATTTTCATCCATGCCAACACCTTCTCGAATCAATCTATCATTCTTACCAATTTCTTCTACAGCGTTCTCATAGCTCTTTACACCATTATGTGTATAGGTGTGGTTACCCATAAAGATAATCTTATTATCAACCTGTTCAAACCATGTTTTTAGATAATCTGGTCTATGTTCATACCACTGAATAGGAATATAGAATGTTCCAGGAATATTGTATTTCTTCAAGCAAGGAATAGCATAGGTTTGTGCGCTTTCAACGCCATCGTCGTAGTACATAGCGAAAGCACCCTTTGCATCTCCTTGCCATTTTGCAATGCTAGTTGAGCCAAGAGCTAAGGCTGTTGTTAGGGTTGTTAAAGCAATTGCTCCAATAAATTTTTTCATATTATTTTCCTATCTTGTTTGAGGTTGTTAAAATATTGTTTAAATTGTTTTTAGGCTTAGTTGTCGGTATTGCTACGTAGCACTGATACAAATGCCTCCTGAGGAACATTTACTGTGCCACATTGCTTCATACGCTTCTTACCTTCCTTCTGCTTATTCAAAAGCTTTTGCTTACGAGTAACGTCACCACCATATAGCTTTGCAGTAACATCCTTTCTAAATGGACGAATATCCTCACGAGCGATAATTGTTCTACCGATTGCAGCTTGAACAGGAATCTTAAACATGTGAGGAGGAATTGAGTCCTTTAGAGCAGCACAAATTTGCTTACCACGTGCAACAGCTCTATCCTTGTGAACCATGCAAGAGAAGGCATCAACAACGTCACCATTGAGAAGAATATCCATCTTCACAATGTTGCTCTGCTGGTAGCCATAGTGGTCATAGTCCATAGAAGCATAGCCGTGAGAAACGCTCTTTAGCGTGTCATTAAAGTCAATTAGAATTTCGTTTAGAGGAAGGATGCAGGTTAGAATTACGCGTACACCATCAAGACTGTCTGTCTTCTCCACAATGCCACGATGCTCCATCACCACGCGCATAATATCACCAATATAATCGGATGGCGTAATGATAGTTGCTTTAATCATTGGTTCTTCAATAAACTCAATGCGTGTTGGGTCTGGCATGCGAGTAGGGTTGTCAATTTCCTCTACCTTGCCATCGCTATAGTGAATCTTGTAAACAACGGCTGGGTTTGTAGAAATAATGTCGCAATCAAATTCACGGCGTAGGCGCTCCTGAACAATTTCCATATGGAGCAGGCCAAGGAAGCCACAGCGGAAGCCAAAGCCAAGAGCAACAGAGGATTCAGGGTGATATGTGAAAGCTGCATCATTTAGCTGAAGCTTTTCAAGTGATGCTTTAATCTTCTCATATTCGTCTGTTGAAATTGGGTATAGACCACTGAACACCATTGGGTGAATCTCTCTAAAGCCAGGAAGAGGGTCTTCAGCTGGGCGAGAACGCAAGGTGATTGTATCACCAATCTGCACTTCTTTAGGGTCTTTGATTGTGCCTACAATATAGCCCACCTTACCAGCTGTAAGCTCCCCACAAGGCTTCATTTGAGGAGAGAAGATACCCACCTCCTTAACCTGTGTTGTTAGGCCAGAACCCATAAATTGAATATAATCGCCATCCTTGATTGAGCCATCAACAATTCGGATGTATGTGATTACGCCACGATATACATCATAGACGCTATCAAAGATAATTGCACGAAGTGGTCCATCAATGTGCTCTGATTTTGGAGGAGGGCATAGAGCAATGATTTGCTCCATAAGCTCAGGTACGCCAACGCCTGTCTTTGAGGAAACTAGTCCGCAGTTGTCCATTGGAATCGCAAGTGCCTCTTCCACTTGGCGCTTACTTCCGTCAACATCAGCGCTTGGTAGATCTACCTTGTTTAATACAGGGATGATTTCAAGATTGTTGTCTACAGCAAGGTATGTATTTGCCACAGTCTGAGCTTGCACACCTTGAGCGGCATCAACCAACAAGATTGCTGCCTCGCAGGCTGCCATAGAACGTGATACCTCGTAGGTAAAGTCCACGTGGCCCGGTGTGTCGATAAGATTTAGCAAATAGGTTTGACCATCCTTTGCCTTATAGTTCATGGATACAGGATGGGATTTAATGGTAATACCACGCTCGCGCTCAAGATCCATAGAGTCGAGAAGCTGGTCATGAAAAACGCGCTCATCTACTGACTCTGTAAGCTGCATGATGCGGTCAGCAAGTGTAGATTTACCATGATCGATATGTGCAATAATGCAAAAGTTTCTGATTTTAGATAACATAATTCTGTTGTGCTTTGAAGGCTTTTCGTTGTGATTACTATTGTTGATCTATTAGCTGTCTAAAGAGTGCTATTTCGGCTGCCATATCTTCCTGAGTGAAAAGTGCGGTTCCTGCAACAAAGGCATTTGCACCATCCTTTGCACATTGAGCAATTGTATTTCTGTCAACGCCACCATCTACCATGATGTTGAGCTTTTCAAAGCCGTTGGCGTTTGCATACTCTCTAAGGGCTTTAATTTCAGGAAGAGGCTCTGGCTTAAATTTTTGGCCGCCATAGCCTGGGAAAACGGTCATGTACATAACCTCATCAACAAGCTCGAGATAAGGGATAACTGCTGTGTGAGGTGTTAGAGGGTTAAGTACTAATGCAGGGGATACGCCTAAGCTACGGATGTGTTGTAGGGTTTCTTTAATATTACATGATGCTTCTGCATGAATTTGGATTGTTGTTGCACCCGCCTTAGCAAATGGCTCCACAAAGAAATCTGGGCGAGCTAGCATTAGGTGCACATTCAATGGTAGTTTAGTTAGTTTTTGGCAAAGCTTAACGATAGCAGGACCAAAGCTGATGTTTGGTACAAAAACGCCATCCATAATATCCAAGTGGATAGCATCTGCACCAGCTTTTTCTGCTCGTAAAATCTCGTTGTTTAGCTGTCCAAAATCAGCAGCTAGAAGTGATGGTAATATTAGGTTTTGCATATGAAATATATTATCGCATAAATTATGCATAAAAACAAGCAACAAATAGACGAGATAATGTTATAACATTATACTGTTATTTGCAAATAACAAAAATGAGGTATTTAGAAAAGTATTGACTACGCTGAAAGTATTTGTTACTGTAGAGTTGCTACATGGAGATATGTAGTGAAATATTTAATCAAAGGAGAAAAATTATGAAAAAATTCGTTATTATGTTTGCTTTAGCAGCTGTCGCAATGGTGTTTGCTACAGGATGTGGTGAGAAGACAAAATGTGCTACATGTGATAAAGAAGCATATTGCAAGAAAGTTGAAGTATTTGGTGAGAAAATACCAATGTGCTCAGATTGCCGAGATAAGGCTGAGGAGGCATCTCGCCGTTAATTTGTAGAGTAATATTTAGGTAACAATAACATTTTTGAAAAAATCATAAGTGTTTAAACCCGTCAGTATTTTGGCGGGTTTTTGTTTTTAAAACTTGTTTGCGCAGTCTAAATCGTAATACAAGTTTGGTTTTTCAGCACTATAGAAACAGCAGTTGAATTTAAAACTTGATTTGTGTCGTTGATTATAAAAGTGTTAAATGAATTTGTCTGTTTACACATATCCAAAAAGATATCTTGCTGAATCAGAATCACGCACATACACAGCGCCTAGCTGCAAAATCAAACAAATTAAAGCAAAAATTACACTTAAATCCTGTTAAAACTTCGGCTTGTAGTCACAACGCATATTTTCTCTCCCGTTTTTTAGGTTAGTTTTTTTAAAGATGGCAACCCGAGAATTTATGCAAATTGCAAGCTAAATGAGTATAGCAATCTTAAATTAATTATGCAATTTTCTTTTCTCATTAATATTTGACATTCAAGTGGTTTTTTGAGATTATTTATTTAAGTTTAATTTGTATACTAAAATGTTAAATGATTTATCTTTAAATATAGGGATGCTAACATGAAAAAAACATCTGCAATTAATATGGTTATCGCACAAAGCGGTGGCCCTTCAATGGTAATTAATCAAAGCCTTGTTGGTGCGGTGGTTACAGCAATAAATCAAAAGAAGATAGGTAAGATTTATGGTGCTGTTCACGGAATAGATGGTATCCTCAATGAGAATTTTCTTGATATGCGAGCTTATGATGAAGCAAAGCTAATCGGCGTAGCTCAAACTCCATCCTCTGCACTAGGTAGTGTTCGTAAAAAGCCAACTGAAGATGATTGTAAAAAAATCTTTGAGGTCCTTAAAAAATACGACATTGGATATTTCTTCTACATCGGTGGAAATGATTCAGCTGAGACAGCACACATCGTTAGTGAAATGGCTAAAAAGCATGCTTTTCCTTTAAAGTGTTTCCATATCCCAAAGACAATAGATAATGATTTAAGAGAAAATGATCATACACCTGGCTATGGTAGTGCTGCACGCTATGTAGCAATGGCATTTATGGGAGATAACCTTGATAATGTTGCTTTGGGTGGCGTAAAGATAAATATTGTTATGGGCCGACATGCTGGCTTCTTAACAGCTGCATCAGCATTGGCTCGTCAGCACGATGATGATGGTCCACATCTTGTTTATTTGCCGGAGATTCCATTCTCAATGGATAAGTTTCTTAAGGATGTTAAGGCAGTGATGAAGAAATATAATCGCTGTGTTGTGGCAGTGTCTGAGGGTATTGCAGATAAGTCTGGTAAGCCAATAGCAACCTTGCTAGGTGGTACAGAAAAGGATTCTCACGGAAATGTTCAGCTTAGTGGTACTGGTGCATTAGGAGATATGCTTGCACGTGAAATCAAGGCAAAGCTTGGTATTAAGCGCGTGCGCGCTGATACCTTTGGTTATATTCAGCGCTCATTCCCAGGTGCCCCTTCTTATCCAGATAGAGCAGATGCCTTTGCTGTAGGTGAGACAGCAGTAAAGATTGCTGTTGGCGGAAAGTTTGATTGTGGGTCTATTGCAATTAAGCGCCTAGCTGGCAAAAAGTATAAAGCAAAGTATGAGTGTGTGCCTCTTAAGAATGTGGCAGGAAAAACAAAGACAATGCCACGAAGCTTTATTAATCGTGCCGGTAATAATGTTACTCAGGCATTTATTGATTATGCAGCACCATTGGTAGGCGATTTACCAAAGATGGAAAGACTAATCTAAACCTACAATCAATTTATTAAATGATATCATCAACTACAAAGGAATTTCTCGGCAAAAATGGCTGCTTGAGTGTTATATTGCCGGCCTATAATCTAGGCGAATGCATATATGACAATATACTTGCTGTTGCCAAGGAGCTAGAGGATATTTCTTTTGAGTTGATACCAGTTGATGATGGAAGCGTAGATAATACAGCTGCCGAAATACAGAGAGCAAAAGAGACTCTTCCTAATGGTGTTGTTGTTCCGGTTGTTCTCAAAAAGAATAAGGGTAAAGGAGCTGCATTAACAGAAGGGTTACGAGCATCAAAGGGTTCGTATATTATGCTTCTTGATGGAGACCTAGACTTAAAGCCATCGCATGTATGGGGTTTTTTTGATGTTATGAAGGAAGCTGACGCAGATGTTGTTATTGGCTCAAAGCTTCATAAGAAATCAAATATTAAATATCCATTTCGTAGGCGTGTTGCAAGCTTTATTTATTATAGTTTAGTTCGCCTTTTAGTTAAGCTTCCTGTTCATGATACACAGACAGGTGCAAAGCTATTTAAACGAGAGGCACTTCAATATGCATTTGAGCGAATGCTTGCAAAGCGCTTTGCATTTGATTTTGAGGTGTTAACTATTCTTCATAACAAGGGCTATAAGATAGCAGAGGCACCAGTTGAATTTGATTTTGGCGAGAAAATGGGGTGTCTCACAGCATCAAATGTTAAGAATGTTATGATAGACACACTTGGTGTATTTTATAGGCAAAGGCTTTTGCATTATTATGATTCTGTTAAGGTCTGCTCAATGCCAAATCCTCTACCTGGTGTTTCAATAATTATTGCATGTCCCAATCATGCATCCTGCTTAGATGAGTGCATTGAGAAAATTGTTTCACAAGAATGGGGTGGTGCGCTGGAAGTAATTATTCTTCCTGATGAAGCATTTGATAAGCCAAGTCATTATCCAGATTTTGTAAGAATTATTTCTACAGGAAAAATTCGCCCTGCAGAGAAGCGTAACATAGGTATTAAAGAAGCCCAATACGAGCTTTTGGCATTTGTTGATGATGATGCAGCACCGCTTGATGGTTGGCTTGAGCATGCAGTTCCATATTTTTCAGATTCTACAGTTGTAGGTGTTGGTGGTCCTGCATTAACTCCAGCAACAGATAGCTTCTTATCTGCAGCAGGTGGCAGAGTATATGCTAATGTTTTTGTGTCAGGTGGATACCGTAGGCGTTATATTCCCACACGCGTATGCAATGATGATGATTTACCAAGCTGTAATTTGTTTGTTAGAAAGTCAGCCGTTGAGGCAATTGGTGGCTATGATATTAAGTATTGGCCGGGTGAAGATACACAGCTATGTATGGCACTTACAGAGAATACCGGTAAGCGCATAGTATACGATCCGTGGGTTCAAGTTATTCATCATAGGCGTGCATTATTCTTGCCGCATTTACGCCAGGTCTCACGCTATGCTCGTCATAGAGGACATTTTGCGCGTAGAGGCTTTAGCACTTCTTTTCGTTTGTGCTATATGGTGCCAACAGCATTTGTATTCGGTGTTCTAATGGGGGGCATTGCCGTTGGGCTAGCGGGTATTTCATGGTTGACATGGGCATATGCAATTTGCTGCGGAGTATATTTGCTACTTACATTTATTAGCTCTTTCTCATTCAATTTCTTTATGTGGATTGTTACGTGGTTAGGTGTTATTGCCACCCATTTTGCTTATGGCATAAATTTTGCCTATGGATGGTTTGCTCCAGGGATGGAAACGAAAGTAAAATCCTTTGATCATTTTGGAGACTCTGCCACAAAATCAAAATCTTCTAATAACGATAGGATACAAAACTAATGAAGCTACTAATTGGATATGTCCCATTGATTTCAGAAAAGGGCGTCCCTTTGTTATCACAAAATCGCCAATTTCAATGGTTCTCAAAGCCAACATATGTCTATCCTATGGTGCCTGCATCTGCAGCAACCTTGCTCAAGAGTTTGGGGCATGATGTCTATTGGCTTGATGGAATTGCAGAGGGGCTTTCTGAAGAAGAATTCCAATCTCGCTATACAGAGATAGGTGCAGATTTATTCCTTTTAGAAACCAAAACGCCAGTAATCAAGCAAACTTGGGCAGCAATTGACAAACTAAAAGAGCTTGCTCCTTCAACTCGTATTGTGCTTTGTGGTGATCATGTTACTGCAATGCCAGAGGAAACACTTAATAATTGCAAGGTTGATTATGTGCTTTTGGGAGGAGATTATGATTTTTCATTAAAGGCATTAGTTGATTCTTTAGAGGCAGGAATAAAGCCACCTGCTGGCTTTTTGTGGCATGGTGCTAATGGTGAGATTTGTGGAGATAAGTCTTTTTGCAATGCAAAAAATGATTTGAATACACTTCCTCCAATTGATAGAGAGCTAACGAAGTGGAAGCTTTATAGCAAGGAAAATGGTAATTTCCGTTATACACCTGGTACATATACCATGGTAGGTCGTGATTGCTGGTGGGGTAAGTGTAAGTTTTGCTCGTGGACTACAATTTATCCTGAATGGCGCACACGTACTCCTCAAAGTCTGCTTGATGAGATAGGGGATATTATTGAAAAGTATCGTGTTAAGGAGATATTTGACGATACTGGTTGTTTTCCTGCGGGAGCTTGGTTGCGTGAGTTTTGTGAGGGAATGATTGCTCGTGGCTATAACAAAAAGGTTGTTCTTGGATGTAATATGATTCCAGGTGCAGTTGATTTTGAACTATATAAGCTTATGGCAAAAGCGGGCTTTAAGTTTGTTCTTTTTGGATTAGAATCTGCTTCAGAAGCAACACTAGATCGTATTCGTAAGTGTCCAACAGCTAAGGCGATAGAAGAATCTATGGCTATGGCGCATAAGGCAGGCCTTCGCCCACATGTTACTTGTATGGTTGGTTATCCTTGGGAGACTCTTGAGGAAGCGAAGCAAACAATTGCAATGACAAAGCGTATGTTTGATAAGGGAAGTATTGACACTCTTCAAGGTACAATAGTTATGCCGTATCCTGGTACGCCATTATTTAAAGAGTGCGAAGAAAATGGTTGGCTTAGAACTCGAGATTGGGAGCGCTATGATATGCGCGAGCCAATTATGAAGAGCGAAATTCCAGATGAAGAACTATTTTCACTTATTCGTGGGCTTTATACCTCTTTTATTTCTCCAAGATTTATTTGGAGACAGATAATTTCTATAAGAAATTGGCGTGATTTTGCATTTCTTTGGCGTGCAGGCCTTAGAGTTTTAGGGCATTTACTTGACTTTAAGTCAAAAAAATAGCAAAATATTATCCATAAATTTTGTTTTAGTAATTTAGATTCAATCAATTGTTTAATGTGATAATGAATTTAAATTGATAAAAAAAGGATTAAAAGTGAACGAAGAAGTTAAAGAGCTCCCAGAGATTCTTGAGAATACAATATTTATTCCAGCTCTTAAGGCCACAACAAAAGAGGGTGTCCTAGAAGAGTTGTCTAATGCGCTTGTTGAATGTGGTGCAGTTTCTGAAGATGCGCGTAATTCTATTTTTGTAGCATTGAAAGAGCGTGAGGAGAAAATGTCCACGGGTATGCAATATGGGATTGCTATCCCACACGCAAAATCCGATTTGGTATCAAGCTTGATAACGATGATAGCGATATCTCCTGAAGGAGTTGACTTTGATTCACTTGATGGCGATTTATCAACGATATTTGTTGGTACGTTAAGCCCAACAGCTGATACAAACTCCCACATTAAGTTTCTTGCTGAGGTTAGTAGAAACCTATCAAGCAAAAAGATTCGTGAGAAGCTGCTTGCTGCAAAGAACCTTGAAGAAATGAAAGCTGCAATCTGCGGCGAATAATAAAAAAAGCGTGGGCTGAGGCTCACGCTTTTTTGCTTACAAGGATAGTGGTTGTGCGCGCTACTGCGCTTATGCCTGCGTGGTGGCTAGATGTGCGAATAAGGGCCGCAGAGACGCAAAGAACTGATGGTCGCTTGCGCTATAGCCTTCGGCTAAACACGGAGCACACGTAGTGTGATTTTCCTGAGAACGGAGACACGGAGGTGTGCTACGCAATATTTTAATACGACTTATAGGACTTATAAGTCTTATGAAATGGCTTGTTAGCACGCACACTGATTGTCGCTCTCGCTATAGCCTTCGGCGAAACACGGAGGATAAAGAGGCTCAGAGACACGGAGAGTATTCTGGGGTACTGGAATAATTGGTGGCACTTTTTCTCCTTTGTCCTCCGTACTCCGTGTTAGGCGAAAGCAATGAGTGCAACGATTTAAACGCTCTCGCTCTAGCCTTCGGCGAAACACGGAGGATTAAGAGAACGGAGACACGGAGAGTATTCTGGGGTTATTGTTGATGGTTGCTAGCATAGTCCTCCTTACCTCCGTACTCCGTGTTAAGCGAAAGCAATAAGTGTAACGGTTTAAACGCTCTCGCTCTAGCCTTCGGCGAAACACGGAGGAAAAAGAGAACGGAGGCACGGAGAGTATTTGGGGCTTATTGTAATAATTGCTTGCACTTTTTCTCCCTTGTTCTCCGTACTCCGTGTTAGGCGTAAGCAACGAGTGAAACGATTTAAACGCTCTCGCTATAGCCTTCGGCGAAACACAGACATGGGGTTACGGGCAGAGTACGCGAGTGCACTCTCGTGCAACAACAGGATGCTTAAGATTTGTCAGGATGCTTGTGTTGTGCATGTGGTGGCTAAAAGTGCGAAGAAGGGACGCGGAGACGCGGAGACCGCAGAGGTCGCAGTGACGTGACGCCGTAAAATACACTAGCGGAATGAGCTTTGCCTTGACTATTGCTTTTTCTTTCGAAGCAATTTGGCAAATCTCATCCACTAGTGTGCTCGCCTAGAAGCTTAGTGAGATGCGGAGGCTTGCTATGCAAAATGAAGCTATGCTTCGCTTCATGCACCTAAGAGGTATCCAATACATCTTAGGTGCGCTTCATGCTCATTTATGAGCGCTTCATAGCACGCATGTGCTGCTTCATCCCAAAACACAACTATCAAACTCGCATACTCGCAAACTTGCAAACTAATTTAATTATTGTATAGTTTGACAGTTGGCGAGTTTGACAGTTGGCGAGTTTGATAGTTTGACAGTGCGGATGAGGGTGGCTCTGCCACCCGGTGTTGCTGGGGCTCAAGGTGGCAAGGTGATAACCCTTTGCCTCCTTGAGCATTCCCAGCCTTCGGCGAAACACGGAGGATAAAGAGAATGGAGGCACGGAGGGATGCTTGGGGTACTGGAATAATTGGTGGCACTTTTTCTCCTTTGTCCTCCGTACTCCGTGTTAAGCGAAAGCAATAAGTGTAACGATTTAAACGCTCTCGCTATAGCCTTCGGCGAAACACGGAGGATAAAGAGGCTCAGAGACGCGGAGAGTATTCTGGGGTTATTGAAATGGTTGCTAGCATAGTCCTCCTTACCTCCGTACTCCGTGTTAAGCGAAAGCAATAAGTGAAACGATTAGCACAGTTCTCCATTGTCCTTCGTACTCCGTGTTGAGCGAAAGCAACGAGTGCGAACACGGTTTTCTATAGGTGTGTGCTGGCAGATAATAAAAATGGTGCGTAAATTGCAAGATTAAATGCATCATTTTCACTTATTTGTTGTTCTAATATCCCGTTTTTGCTATACTTGTAAATGTAAAGTTGGTCAGTTTTTATTTAAAATTTGGTGCTGAATAATGAAAAGATTTATATTTATAGCATTTAGCATTGCGTTCCCTTTTTTGTGTGCATTTGCTAATAGCGAAACAGATACAGGTATTATGATTCATCGATGGCTTGGTGGTGGAAAGACAGCTAAGTGGTCCGATAAATCTAATTGGGCACAAAATCAGGTGCCAAGCTTTTTTTCCTTCTCCACAGCAATCTCATTTGATGCAGAAAATGGTAAGCATTTTGGCTTTGGTGGTGATGATTTTGAAATGCGTATAGGCTCTATCTTCTACCCAACAAATGCAGGCTCATATGCAGTGTCTGCTCCAATTTTTACTATTGGTGGTTCTGTAAATGAAAATCGCGATGATGGATATATTCTTGAAAATATTTATTCGCCTGGATTAATTGAGAACCATTCAGATCAAACTCAAACACTTAAAGGTGCACGTCTTCGCATTGGTTGGGATACAACTATTGAAACAATCAATGGTGATGTTGTTCTTAAAGGTGGTGCTGATGGCCCAAATTATCGGATTTATAAGCATGGCCCAAACAATTTAACTATCGCAGATGGAAAAATAGATTTAAAAGCGATTTCCTTTAATGAAGGAAATCTTGTCCTTTCAAATGTTACTGGTAGTATATTAAATGATAATTCCTTCTCAACCAATTTCACCTCCATGTTGAGTGTGAAGGATGGAGCACATATTACGGTTGGTAATACAAATGTAAACGATGTTTTCTATTTGCGCCATCAATTTAATGTGTCAGGTGAAAATGAGTCTGGCGAGCCTTGCTTAATTGATTTTCAGAATCGCAATCTCGCAATTTTCTCAAAGGATTTTAAGGTAGATAGTGGAATTATTGAAAATGCAGGTCATATTCGCTTATTAAATGGATGGAGTGGAGAAAGGTATACCTTTGAATTTACCAATGGCGCAGAGCTTAGCTGCAAAGGAATGTTTGTTGGTGTGGCAGATAGAAATTTTGGACAGACAGGCTGCAGTAATGTGACCCTACGCGTGACAGGTGGCCCAAAGGATACACCAACAACACTAAATCTAAATGGTGGAGACTTGCTGCTCGGTACACTAGGTGGTTGGGGAGATCGATTTAGTGGAGGAAGCAATACGGTTGAGGTAATAGGTAATTCACGAATTATCGGAATTAATAAACTTCATATTCCTGCTGATGGCTCTAGAAATTCTCGTTTTATTGTAAATGACGGAGCAAAATTAGAGACTGGATTATTTTGGTTCGGATTTCGAGGAAGCTGTACAACTGGTATCATCAATGGAAAAGATACTCGTGTTGAAGTAATAAATAATGATTTTACAGTTGGATATTCTGATTGGGGTAATTCAATTTCTAATATTTTACTAACGGTTTCTAATGGTGCAGTTTTAAATTCGAAGCCAACGCTCTACGTTGGACAGACTCCATCTACAAACACAGAAAATTGCCCAGCAACTAATGTTGTTGTACGTGTAATTAATGGTGGAAAGCTTCGTTCTAATGGTGCTGTAATAGGCCATGCTACTCGTGGTAAAAACTCCAGTAATGCTGTGGATAATAAACTGCTAATTAGTGGAGACGGAAGTGCATGGGAAAGTACGGGCTCTGAAATCATTGTTGGAAATGCATTATCTTCTATTGCTCATCACAATTCCATAGTAATACAAGATCAGGCCCGCGTTTTATGTAGGTCACAAATTATTGTTGGTTACGGAAGAGGTAGGCCATCTACGAACAATAGATTTAGATTACTTTCTGGTTCGGTGCTACGGACAGAATCAAGTATTGTTGTTGGAAAAAATAATAATAGCGATAATCAAAATGTGTCAGAAAATGTTTTTGAAATGAGAGGAACACCAAAAGCACTTACTATTTTGCAGCTTGAAAACAAAAACATAACAATTGGTTATAGTGACAATAGAAATCGTCCAGCAAACAATAATCGTTTTATTTTGGGTCCATATAGTGAGATTAGGGGCGTTGCAAGTATCAATATTGGAATGGAAAAAAATAGTGCAAACGTTGATAATGCAATTGTTCTTGCTGGAGGAAGCGCATTAATTGAAAACCTAACAATAGCAAGTAATAATTGTATTGAGCTAGATTTAGGTAATGCTACAAAGCCATTGCTTGTAAATCAAAATATATTTTTTGGAGAAGGCGTGCGTATTAAGGTAATCAATACAGAGCGTGCTAAGCCAGGGCAATATCCTGTTTTGGCTTGGAAGGGAGAGTGCACAGGTATTGATAATATAAAGCTTGATCCATCAATGGATGCAAGTCGCTGGGTCCTTGATGTACGCAAGGATAGAAAGCAAATAGTTCTTTATTATAAAAATTAAGCGATTTAAAATTTAAGGAGAAAATCAAATGATTTTTGAAGGTGCAACAAATTCATTTCAGATTTATGAAACTGAAGCAGATATCACCAAGGATATTTTAGAAGTAGTTAAAGAAAACCAATGTCCAACACTAGAGTCCTTGCGTGAGACACCTATTTATGGTTGGACCTCTGCTAGATTCTTGCTCGATAGAGAGCTTACAGAAGAAACAATGTTCATTAATGGTTGGTTTTGTGGCTCACTTTTGAAGGCAGAAAAGAAGATTCCAAGTAAGCTGCTCAAATCAATTGTTAAGCTTTCTGAATATCAATTTATGCAGGATCAAAAGCTTGCTACAATTAACAAGCAACAACGCTCAGAAATAAAAGCACATGTTCAAGAGGAATTGCTTCAGCAGATGCCTCCAACATTAACTAATTTAGACGTAGCAACGGATTGTAAGCGTAAGCGTGTATTTGCTGAATGTCGTGGACCAAAGCAAAAGGATGCCTTTGAAGCTGCTTATACTCATGCTAGCCAAGCAAAGCTAATACCAATGATTCCTGAGCTTCTCGCTTTTAAACGAGCAGGAATTACTTATGATTCTCTTGGCGCAGTAACCTTTTCTCCAGATTCTGCAGTTGTTCCAGACAAAAGTGGATTAGGCTTGGATTTTCTAACCTGGCTATTATTCCGCTCTGAAGAAAAGGATCACACATTTAGAATTACCAACGGAACCCATGATCCCAATATATCCTATGCACTAGCATTTGCAGATCCTATTATATTTTTGAATAATGAAGGCGCAGGGTCGTATGAGACAAGTCTTCGTAAGGGAACACCAATTTTAAGTAGTGAGGCAAAGACAGCGTTAATGTCAGGCAAGAAGCTAGCAAAGGCAAACATTGCTTTTGTTCTTGATGAAAATCATCAATGGTCTGCATCAGTAGATGCACAAACCTTTGCTTTCCGTTCTGTAAAGGTTCCTCGTCCAGAAGAGGGAACAGATGAGCGCAGTCGTTTGGTTGAAAAGCTTCAACATTTTTCTTTCTTTGTAGATGCATTTTATAGCTTGTTTGATGAATTTCTTGATGTTCTAAAGGATAATGCAAAGTGGGAAAAAACTGTTCAAGAAATGCAAGCATGGATAGAAAGACGTGAAAGTCTTGCGTAATCTTTTTTTATTATTAATCAAATTTGAAATTAAAGGAGAATACAATGGCAACAATTCGTACTTATTTAATGGATGCCAACAAAAAAGCAAAAGATCGTACATTTGTACGCTGGAAGTCTCGCGGTGAATGGCATTCTTGGAGCTTTGGTGAGCTATATAATCGTAGCCGCATTGTGTCAGAAGCGGCAAATAAGCTTAAGGTAAAACCTGGTTTCAGAGCGGCAGTAATGATGGAAAATAGACCAGAATGGCTTGTTACCTATCTTGGGTTGGCTGCTGTTGGTATAGAGGTAGTTCCTATTGATGCACGATTGCAAGAGAAAGAGGTTTCCTATATCTTACGTGATTCTGGTACATATGTTGTATTTGCTTCAGGAAAGCTTTGGCCTTTGTTGAGTGCCATTTCAGAAGATCTTCCAGATTTAAAGCACCTTGTTGTTTTAGATGACGCAGTTACTAATGAAAAGAAGGTTGGTCATGTTGTTGCACATGACTTCGTTACCTTGATGGATAGCGTCCAGGATGAAGCAAATGAAGCAGGAGCATTTTTTGATAATAATATTCCTGTTGAGTCTGATATTGCTTCTATTATTTACACGTCTGGAACAACAGGTTACCCTAAAGGTGCAATGCTAACTCATGGTAATTTTACCACACAGCTTGAGGGAGCTCTTCAATATTTTCATGTCTATGAGCATGATAATTTCTTGCTTGTGCTTCCTCTACATCACGGCTTTGCATTTTCTGCAAACTTCCTTGTTCCTCTCTGCTGCCGCTGTGAAATCAGTATGGTTGAAAATTTACGCACTGTCGCAGAGAATATGAAGGAGGTTTCTCCAACAATGCTTCTAGCGGTTCCTCTGCTTGCCGAGAAAATGTATAACGGAATTATGACAAAGCTTAAAAAGAGCAAGGTCGCTAAGCTTTTACTTAATATAGGCTTCGGCAAAGTGATTGGTAAAAAAGTAAAAGAGGGACTTGGCGGTCGCTTGCGTCTGATTATTTGTGGTGGAGCAGCAACAGATATTGCTGTTATGAAAGGCTATAATAAGCTTGGTATAGGAATTATGGAGGGCTATGGTCTAACAGAGACATCACCTATATGTGCATTAACTCCTGAGCATGATATTCGCTATGGCTCTGTAGGTAAGGTAATCCCAAATTGCGAGGCTCGTATTGCTGAACCTAATGAAGAGGGTGTCGGTGAAATTCAAATCAAGGGACCTATTGTAATGAAGGGCTACTTCAATAATGATGCCGCTACCGCTGCTTGCATGGACGGTGATTGGTTTATGACTGGTGACCTAGGCAAGATGGATAAGGATGGCTACATCACTATTACAGGTCGCAAAAAGTGTATGATTGTTAATAGAGAAGGAAAGAATATTTATCCAGAAGAGGTTGAAGGCGCAATTTCAAATAGCCCATGGATTCTTGAATCTCTCGTACTTGGCTATTGCGAAGAAGGAGAGAAGGGTGAACGCGTTGGTGCAATTGTTGTTCCAAATCTAGATTACTTTGCAGAGCATAAAGAAAACGGCCGTTCATACACTGATGATGAGATTATTAGTAAAGCTCGAGAAGAGGTTCTTAATTCAGTAAAAGAGATTTCTGCGTACAAGCATCCTCGTCGCATTATCATTCGTATGGAGCCATTTGAAAAGACAACAACTCTTAAGGTGAAGAGATTTTTGTACAAGATTTAAACTTTAGAGAAGCCATACAACAGCATGAATTCAAAAACAATAATTAGTGGCCATAAAAATCCAGATGTCGATAGTATTATGTCAGCATATGCTTTAGCAGAGTTAAAGCATATGCAGGGAGAAAAATCGGTTGAAGCAATTTGCCCAGGTCTTATGCCTGGCAAAGCAGCATGGCTTTTTAATGAATTCAAGGTAAAGCCAATTCGTCGTAGAAACGATGTGTATCTTCGTGTGCGTGATATTATGAACACAGAATATGCATCCATCTACGGAAGCAAAACTGTGCTTGATGCAGTTGCTGCATTGCGCAAGTTTGATAAGACAACAATTCCTGTAATAGAGAAGGATGGAACCTTTCTTGGAATTCTTAGCCCAGTAAATTTGATTTCAGAGCTACTCAACATTGATTCAAAATCCGCAAGTAGCCTTACAGGAAGATCAGTTGTGTCTTCCATTAAAAAGATAGCCACAACCCTAAAGGCAGAATTTCTTAGTGGAGGAATTGACTCAGAGCTAAAGACATATGACATGTTCGTTGCAGCAATGAGCCTTGAGTTCTTTGATAAGCACGTGAGGGCCGCCGCCGCTCATGAGCCTGTCGTGATAGTAGGTGACCGCCCAGAGATTCATCTGCGCGTTTTACAAAATGATATTAAGCTACTTATCATCACCGGCAATTGCCCAGTAGAGAATGCCGTTATTGAATTAGCAAAAGCAAAGAACGTAACCATACTTAGAACAAAGTATGACTCTGCCACAGTGATACGTCGCGTAAAATTTAGCACACCTGTGCGCAATATAACCCTGCGCTCAGATGCTGTTGTACTATCACCAAATGATATGGTGCACGACATCAAGTACAAGGTAATGTCTGCTACAACTGCGCAATGCCCAGTGTGTGACCACGATGGAAAGCTTGTTGGTATTGTGGCAAAAGCAAATCTTACTGCACCGCCTCCAATGAAGATGATTTTTGTGGATCATAATGAGCTTTCACAAGCTGTGCCTGGTGCCGAGGAGCTACCAATCGTTGAAGTTGTTGATCATCATCGCATTGGTATTCGTCCAACGGTTGAGCCAATTCGATATACCTGTGATGTTGTGGGTAGCACCTGCACAATTGTTGCAAACATGTACAAAAATGCTGGTATTGCTCCTGCAAATCCGACAGCAGGTCTCTTACTTAGTGGCATTGTCACCGACACACTTTTGTTCCAATCTCCTACAACAACAGAGCTAGATAAAACCACAGCAAAGTGGCTAGAAAAGCTTTCTGGTGTTAAGGCAGAAAAGCTCATGACGCGCCTACTCGAAATTGATTCACCACTTGCCACAATGTCAGCTCACAATGCAATCAATTCCGACCGCAAGGACTACAATGAAAATGGTTGGAGCTTCTCCATTTCACAGCTTGAAGAAACTAATCTTTCAATTGTATATAAGCATAAGGAAAAATTGCTTGCTGAGCTACAGCGTCGCATAGTAGCTGATAAGCTTGATTTCTTTGGTCTAATCATAACGGATGCTGTTCGAGGAAATTCTATCTTGTTATATGCTGGTAATAAACAAATCTTAAGCTCGCTTCATTTTAAGAAAAAGGATAATGATATATTATTGATGCCAGGTGTGCTTTCTCGAAAGAAGCAATTCCTCCCATTGATACTTTCAATTATTTCAGAAATGCCAAAATAGGAACATAAATTTATGAAAAACAAAATATTTTTTTCGGTAGCATTTGCTTTTGTGGCAATGTGTTCTGCTTCTTGTGCAGAGCTGCTAGTAAATAATTCAACAACATTAATCGCCTGCAAAAAAACAGCTGTTGCTGTAGATGGCGATTTGTCTGATTGGGCAGCTGCTCAATGGGCAACCGTCACAAAGGACAACGGTGTGCTCGATGCAGGAACACGCCCACTTGAAAATGAAAAAGATTTGTTGTTTGCCTTTGCCGTTGGATATAACGAAAAGGGTCTTCTTGTGGCAGTGTATGAGCTAGACGATAAGATTGTTACTGACTCAGCTAAACCAGGTCAGGATTCTGCTCCAGCATGGGATGATGATGCGTGTGAATTTTTTGTTGATGGTAATTGTAATCGTAGCACAAATTCTCGCGCAAATAATGGCGAGGACCTAAAGTTTGGCGGAGAATTTTCCATTGTAGCCAATGGCGCATATACCTCAGATTTTTCTGGCTACCCACATTCCTTTGGCAAGCTTTGGTTTGGTGCTGTAAAGCAGGCTAAGCAGCCAACAGATGCAGAGCAGGGCATTGTTCAATATGAATATCTCATCACATGGGAAGCAATGGGTCAGACTGCTCGCCCAGAAAAGATTGGCTTTAACATCTCTCTTCAGGATGACGATGATGGTGGTCGCAGAGATTCTGCTCTATACTTTACTGGAAATCCAAAAACACCATTTATTGATGAGTCACAATTTGGTACAATAATTTTCAAATAGCCAAAGAAATAGACTTTGTAGTAGAGTAGTGGCTGTAGAAAAGCTTTGAGTTTTAGAAAGGGTTAAAAGAATGCAAGCAATCCAAAAGATTCTAGAAGATGTCAAAAAGGTGAAAATCCTTGTGATTGGCGATGTAATGCTTGATAAATATATTTGGGGCGATACCTCTCGTATTTCTCCAGAGGCACCAGTTCCAGTTGTTAAGGTTTCATCTGAAACCTATACAGCAGGTGGAGCTGCGAATGTTGCTTTAAACATTGCTACACTTGGCTCTAAGGCAATGCTTTTTGGTTGGATTGGAGAGGATGATAATGGCGAGAGATTGACTCAGACAATTACCAATCAAGGAGTGGTCGTTGTTCCTGGTTCAATTTCAAAGGACAAGAATACAATTGTAAAAACACGTGTTGTTTGCCGTCGTCAGCAGGTTTGCCGCCTTGATGCAGAGGATTCCCCTGATTGCTTCCAGGTTACACCACATGATATAGCCACAAAGCTTGCTCCTGCAATTAAAGAGGCAGATGCAATTATTCTTTCAGATTATGCAAAGGGTATTATTACGACAGAGACAATTAAGGCAATCCAAGCAGTTGCTCGTCCAGAAACAATAATAGCCCTTGATCCAAAGCCACGCCCAAGCATTAGCTATTCTGGGTTGTCTGTTATGACACCAAACCGTTCTGAAGCATATAAGCTAGCAGGAATAAATGAGGATGAAATCACTGAGTTTCCTGCTGAATTAGTATGCAAGCGAATCTATGAAAAGTATTCACCTAAGAGTTTAATTATTACTCTTGGTGCAGATGGTATGCTTCTTTCAGAAAATGGAGAGGTTGTAAGCAAGGTTCCAACCTATGCACGTGAGGTGTTTGATGTTTCTGGTGCTGGTGATACAGTGATTGCGGCATTAAGCGTTGCTTTAGCTACAGGTGCATCAATGCTTGATGCAATTCACTTCGCGAATACAGCAGCAGGATTTGTTGTTGGTAAGCTTGGTACAGCAACTGCAACACCAGAGGATATTATTTCCTACGCAGCTCATAACTAAATTAATTTTTATAAAATCTTATGAAACCAGCGTTGTTTTTAGATAGAGACGACACTCTTGTCTTTGATGAGAGTTATATGAGCCGTCCAGAGCAGATTCGTTTACTTCCTGGCGCAAAAGAGGCACTTAAGCTTGCTGCGGAGCATTTTGAGTTATATTTGCTTACAAATCAGAGTGGAATAAATCGAGGGTATTATACATTTGCCGATGCCGAAGCTTGTAATGCAAGATTGGTTGAATTATTAGAGATTCCTGGCTTTGCAGGAATTTGTATCGCTCCAGAAACTCCTGATGAGCCATCAAAATATCGTAAGCCATCACCTGATTATATTCTAGAACGTATAGAAGAGGATAAGCTAGATGCTGCGAAATGTTGGATAGTTGGAGATAAGCGCTCTGATATAGAGTGTGGTGTAAATGCACGTGTTGGATCAATACTTGTTTACCGCGGAGCAACTGGAGCACCTAGAGAGAGTGCAAAGGAATATGCTGAGAAGAATCAAATTCCAATTTGTCCATCTATCCTTGATGCGGTCAATTATGCAATAAGTCAACTCTAGAAACATTTTAGTGCATAGTAGCTAACGCTTGTATCGCTAGGAATTTTACTTATATCCATTTTAATCCAATAAAAAACGCCCCTGTGGATTCATACCACAGAGGCGTTTATTTTAATCAATCATTATTCTTTTGAATAATTATTATTCAGCAGAGATTGTTAGATCAATTGTGCCAACGATCTTTTCTGATGCGTTTGCTGGAGCTGCTTCTGCAGCAGCTGGAGCTTCAACAGCAGGCTCAACTGCTGGAGCCTCAGGAATGCCACCCTCAAGAATTAGATATTCTTCAGTTGCGCTTCCAAAGATTGCTGAAGCCATTACATTTGCACCATTAACGTCAACACCCTTAGCAACTAACCACTGAGCGATGCCTAGCTGGTCATTTGCTGCAGCAATAGCTAGCTGTGCTTCGCTATACTCAACGCCAGCCTGAGCAAGAGCGTCAAGAGCCTCTAGGCAACCCTCTGCGCAAGCAACATCAATTGCTGTTGCACCTTCTGCATTTGCTAGATTTAGGTTGATGCCTTCAGCAGCAGCTAGAACCTCTACCTGTTTGCCATTGTTGTTACGTACAGCAACAAATAGAGCAGACTCGCCAGCATTGTTAACAGCATTAACCTCTGCATCCTTTAGAACTACCTTGATAACAGATAGATTTCCAGCCTGGATAGCATAGTGTAGTGTTGTGTTGCCAGCAGCATCAGCTGATTTTAGGCTTGCACCAGCCTGTACAAGTGTGTTGATGATTCCAGCATTGCCAGCTTCAATAGCAAGAAGCATTGCTGTGCGCTGTCTTGGATCGCGGTCTGTAACGCCATTTACATCAGCACCTAGTTTAACAGCGAAATCAATAACTTCGCTCTGATTTAGGTATGCAGCACCTAGAACAAGAGAAGTTGCTTCATCAGCTGTAATTTCCTGTCCCTGTTCAAGTATGCGCATTACGCGAGCATATTCACCAAGAAGGTTGTTTACATCCTTAGGCATTGCCTTTAGAGCAGAGCATACAACAGAATCTTCATCCTTAAGTGTTAGCTGCTCCTTGATAGCATCCTTTGCAATTGCAATCTGAGACTCGAAAGAAATCTCATCCTGAATTTCAGCAATCTCAACCATGTCATCAACGCTCTTACCATTCTCTAGAACGATGTAGCTTGACAACTTGATTCTTAGCTTTTCATTCAACTCGTAAGTTGTTAGATTTTCTAGACCAGCATAGATGATTTCCTTGATGTCAAACATTGTTGAATTGTGTAGTGCAGAAATTGCTTCTGGGTTGTAGAACTGAGCTATTAAGCTCTGATCCAAATCAGACAATGCCTTTTCAACAGCGTCTAGGCTTGGAAGCTCATCTGTCCAAACACCCTCACGACGTTCTAGGATTAACTGGATAACTGTAGCTAGTTCGTTAACTAGAGCAGTAGAAACCTCAGTCTTAACTCCTACGTCATTCTCAGAAACCCATGGTGTTTCTGTCATAGCAACTACAAGTGCATCTAGATTTTCCTTGATTTGTGCATAATCATCGTGAACATAAGGATACTCTTCGATGTACTTCTTTAGGCCAGCATAATCACCAGCAGCCTTGAATGCTGCTACATCTGCCTCAATCTGTGCGATTAGATAATTGTACTGATGAGGATTGATGTATGAATTTAGTAGACCAACACGTAGAGCATAGATTTTAATATCGCGTTTTGTTCCAAAGAACTGAACATCGCGGATTAGGTTTCTTGCTGTTTCGAAATCATTCTTTTCAACAGCAGCCTTAACTTGCTCGATTAAGTTATTTGTTAGGATGTCATCAACCTGCTCAGAAAGCTCAAATGCTGCTTGGTCAAGACGATTGTTGATTGCCATTGTTCCAAGTAGTAGAGCATTGTCTGTTGTTTCAATTGCTTCTGCTTTTGCTACGCGTCTTAGACGAGAAATGATTGCGTCTGCATTTAATCTTGTGCAATCATGGCGTAGAAGAGCCTCGTGCAATGTAGCTAGGCTAGCCTCTAGAGCTGTTGTGTCACCGTCCTCGATTTCTACTCTTGTTACAGTTGTTTCAATAGCATCAATCTCGCAAAGGATGTTTTCTGAACGAGCGATTCTTGCCTTTACGTCAGCTTCAACCTCAGCAAGTGCTTCCTCAGAATATCCCATCTCCTTCATGATAGCAAGTGTGTTTGCTAGATGCATGTTAAGGCTTGAGGAATATGTCTGTACGCGAGGATAATTCTTAATGAAGTCAATTGCTTCGAAGTACTTGTTTTGAGCTAGTAGCTCATCAATGTTCTTCTTAACATCTGCCTCAATAATTGCCCAATGTGCTGGGTTAACTTGTGTTAGAAGTAGCTCTGATGCGATAGGGCGTAGACGCTCATTTACAACCTCGTTCTCAGATGCGCATAGATTCCAAGCGAAATCACGTGCTTCCGCAAATTTGCCTTGCTCTACCATAGTAGCAACGATCATGCGTAATTCGCCTTCAAGAATATTTAGGTATTCATCGTTAACAGATGCAACCTCGTTAACGATCTTCAAAATTTCAGCATCGTTTGTTGTTGCGTCCTTTAGACGAGCAATGTTTGCCTTTAGAATGTATGCATCGCCAAGAGTTAGAATACGAATGTTTAGCGCATGTGTACCAATTGCTTCTTTTGTAGTAGAAGTTGTTGAAACACCGCTAGACTCACCCTTATATAGCTCTTGAATTAGACCATTTGAGCTGCCCTGATAAAATGCAATGATTCTATCGATTTCAGGCTCAATAACGCCATATTTTCTTAGAGTTTCACGATATTGCTTTAGAAGAGCTTCATATTTAGCCAAATCAGGAGAAAAAGCTGGGTCGCCTTCAACAACTGTTGTGCTCTCTTCAACTGTTACGCTATCTGTTAAATCTACAAGATTTGCAGAATTATAGATAAGAATCTTTGTCTGCTCTGCAATAGCGTTGATTTCTTCTGAATTTACGCCTAAAGCAATCAATTCAGCAGTAATGTCATCTAGATTTTTGTCTAGAACGCTAGAATATCCACCGACAATGTTTTCTTTTACATAATTCTGAACGTAAGCAATAGCCTCGGCATATTTCTTTTCTGCGATCAAAGCATCGAACTCTTCGCCAATTCCTGCTTCAACCTTTTCCCAGTTAGCTGGGTTGATTCGTGTATTAATTTGGAAATCAACAAATTCCTTGATAGGCTCATAAAGCTCAGGAATTGCCTTGTAATTTGCTGCTGTATTCCAGCACCAATCACGCAAAGCACTGTGCTTCTTTGTTGTCAAGTTGTTGTTAATTGTTCCTTCGATAATCTTCTTCTGAGATTCTACGATTTTTGGATAAATCACAGTTCTCATGTATTCCTGCTGAGCTTCCAAAATCTTTTGTGCATCAGAATCGCTGATACCAGGAATTTCTGTCTTGATGTTCTCAATTGTAATAATGAGAATTTCAATATCTTTCTTTGTTAAGAGTGTTGTGCTACTCCTAATTGTCACAGAAGAGAACATCTGTGTGATAGATTGTTCGGAGTAAGAGCTTGATACTTTTATAGCATAATCCTCATGAACCTTAATTTCGCTGCCACCAACAGTAACCTTTGTTGATGAGCAACCAACAAGTCCAATGGCTAGCGTAAGGGCGGCTAGTGCTGGTATATGTTTATTACTCAGTGCTGGTATATGTTTATTACTTATTGTGTTTCCTTTCGTTTATTATTTTTCCTTTTGTTTATTATTATTGTCAAAAATAATCATTTGGTTGTAAAACTCTTAACCACACGATTTATTCGATAAGTGAAGGAATGTTAAATTATAGAGAATGTCCCATCCTTTATGTGTATTCATCCACAAAGAAAAAGCATGATGATTAATAGAATTTCATTTAAAGTTTTTAACTTTATTTATAAGGAAATAACCTTTACAAAAATATATTAACTATTTTACCACAACAATTAAAATTACGTCAAGTGGCATTTGTTTTGAAGAGCACAAGTGCGTATCTAGTTTATCCTCCCGTCCCGTCCCACACCACCCATCAGACCAGCCTTCCCATCCTCCCCAGCTCCCTTTAGGCGGGAGCCAGCGTAGGATTAGACGTCGCCCTAGCCATCGCCCTAGCCATCACGTGTATCACAATCTTGATTGTTGAGTTCGGATGGATTGGATGAATAATTCAGATGCACACAAAGCACAAAACCTATTTACACCCATAGTATACATAGAAAGTTATCGCGCACTTGCATTTCTAAAGCCGTTTTGCTATCCTTTAAGGAGTGATTTTAAACCCATTATAAATTAAATGTTAGGCTCAAATTATGATAACAATTCAGCCAACAAAAAATATTTTTAAAATAAATGTTAAAGAGCTTATCGAGTATCGCGATTTGCTGATGCTTCTCGTAAAGCGCGATTTAACTGTTATCTATAAGCAGACGATTTTAGGTCCAGTATGGTTCCTTATCCAACCTCTAATTACAACTATTGTTTTTACGGTAATCTTTGGCAGAGTAGCTAATATCTCAACAGATGGGCTACCCCATATGGTTTTCTATATGAGCGGAATTGTAATTTGGAACTATGCTCAAGGTGTAATGAATACAGCTGGCAATTCATTAGCAACAAATTCTGCAATGCTCTCAAAGGTGTATTTCCCCCGGTTAATTATTCCGTTGTCTGGGGTGGTCTCAAATTTGGTTTACCTTGGATTGAATTTGTTAATGTTTCTTGCTTTCTATTTCTATTATTATTTTACACAGACAGGAAGCACTCAATTTGGTCCGTCCTGGTGGCTACTTGTATTCCCAATAGTTGTGCTTTATACAGCAATTGTCGGGCTTGGAATCGGCTTGTGGATTGCTGCTATTACCACCAAATATCGTGACTTCCGGTTTATGCTTCCTTTTATCGTACAAGTGTGGATGTATGTTACACCAATTATTTATCCTGCTAATGTTGTTGTTAATCCACTCTATCGTGCAATTATTTGGATTAACCCTGTATCAATAGCAGTTGAAGCAAATCGTTTTATGTTTACTGGACATACCTCTCTTGATAGTACAGGAATAATAATCGGATGTATCTCTTCATTGTTGTTTTTCTTTACGGGACTGGCAATGTTCAATAAAGTTCAAAGAAATTTTGTAGATGTTATTTAATTTTAAGGTAGATTTAATGCTATGGCAGAGACAATAATATCAGTAGAAAATATCAGCAAGCATTATCGCCTAGGCGTAATTGATAGAAAAACCTTTGGTGAAGAGTTTCGCTATTTTTTTAAAAAGCTATTCCGAAGAAAATTAGACGATTTTATTCGTATTGGTGATGAAGGTCGCTTGGGTGCTAAAGGTTTGTTTAAGGCATTAGATAATGTGTCATTTACCGTGGAAAAGGGTGATGTAATTGGCTTAATAGGCACTAATGGTTCAGGAAAATCAACCCTCCTGAAGGTGCTAACTCGCATTACAGAGCCAACCTCGGGCCGTGCCACATTGAATGGACGCGTTGGGTCGCTTCTTGAGGTAGGAACGGGCTTTCATCCAGATTTAACTGGGCGAGAGAATATTTATCTTTCTGGTGCTGTTCTTGGTATGCAGAAGCATGAGATTGATGCTAAATTTAATGAAATTGTTGAGTTTTCTAATATTTCAGATTTTCTCGATACGCCTGTAAGAAGATATTCTTCTGGAATGTATGTCCGACTTGGCTTTGCGGTAGCAGCCCATCTTGAACCAGAAATTCTTTTGATTGATGAGGTGCTGGCTGTTGGAGATGCCGAATTTCAAAAGAAGTGCCTTGCAAAGATGGATGATATTGCAAAAGGTGGGCGAACAATTATATTTGTCTCGCATAATATGAATGCCGTTCGTGAGCTGTGTAATAAATGCGTTTGGTTGAAGGATGGTAAGGTCATCGCACAAGGCCCTTCTGAAAAAATCGTTGATGAATATCTTAGAGCATCAATATCATCCTCGGGTGTTTTCCCAATTGTCGCACCAATCGACCCAGTACAGGTAGACATGGTCCGTTATTATTTTGATAATGATGATTTGATAATAGAAAACGAAATTTCGACACATAGCGAAATCCCCAAACTAGAAATTCAAAATATAATAAAAACAGCTTCTGGCGAAACTGTAGTAAAGGCAAATGATTACAATACTGGGTTTATATTGGAACAATTAAATGGGTCTGCTACAGTTGTTGCTCGTTTCCCTGAATTTAGAAAATATGTAAATAACGGGAGCTATTATGTAGATTTAAATGTTAATAATCCACATATTCGTGTTCTATTAACTAGAAGTAAGGTTTTGGAAGTTGTCGTGGATGACAAGCCTGCGATAAATGGTCAAGATGGTAGTGTGGTCAATTTTGGTGTGCTAAATATTAGACCTACTTTCATAAAAAAATAATCAATTTTAGTAAGCATTTCCATGAAAGATAATAATATACGTCTTCCAGGTATTGATAATACCAACATTAATGATATACATTTGTTGAAGACACCAACTCAAATCCGCGATTTATTACCTCAAACAGACATTACAAAGCAACGTGTTGCTGAGGGACGCGCATCCATTGAGAGAATTTTAGACTGTATAGATAATCGCTTTATTGTAATAACTGGGCCATGCTCTCTGCACAATATAGAGGAGGCGATGGAGTATGCTCGTAGACTAAAGAATCTTTCTGATAGGGTTGCAGATAAGCTACTTGTTGTAATGCGAGTATATTTTGAAAAACCTCGCTCTGTGCTTGGCTGGAAGGGTCTAATTAATGATCCATATTTAGACGACACTTTTCGCATGGAAGAGGGTATTTTAACTGCAAGAAAATTTTTATTGGATTTAGCAGAATTGGGCTTACCAGCAGCGACAGAAATTCTCGATACTTTAACCCCACAGTATATCGGCGACTTAATTTCTTGGACAGCAATTGGTGCTCGAACTGCAGAAGCGCAAACCCATCGAGAAATTGCTAGTGGACTATCAACCCCTGTTGGTTTTAAAAATGCCACAGATGGCTCTCTCGGTGCTGCAATAAATGGTGTGCGTGCATCCCTGGGCTCTCATCACTTTTTAGGTGTTACAGATGATGGTTTGCCTGCTGTTTTTTGTACCTCTGGTAATCGTTATGCTCATGTTGTATTACGCGGTGGTAAACGCCCAAATTATGATGAGGTATCTATACTTGAATGTGAGGATGCATTAGAGGCTGCACAATTACCTAAGCGTATAATTGTGGATTGTAGCCATGGTAATTCCTTAAAGAAGCCAGAGCGTCAAAAGATTGTTGTTCATAGCATACTAGGCCAAATTGAGAATGGAAATACATCGATTTGTGGATATATGCTAGAGAGTAACCTTGAATATGGCTCTCAGCCAATTACGGCAGATAAGTCAAAGCTTCGTTATGGCGTGTCGGTTACGGATGCATGCATCGGTTGGAAAGAAACCGAAGAGTTGATAATAGAAACCTATCAGCGTATTAAGGCATATAGGCCAGAGTAGTAGGTTCTATTCTTCATTCTTCCAAATAAAGCGATGGTTGATTGCTTCTCCGCCATCAACTAGGATGTTTTGGCCAGTACAAAAGCGATTTACCATTGTAAGGAAATATGCCCATTGAGCGATTTCTTCAGGGGTTGCCCAACGCTTTAATGGCGTTTCGTCCATAATCTGGTTCCAGAGCTCTTTGTCTTCCATTACACAAGCATTAAGGGGTGTTAATACACCTCCTGGATCAAGGCTATTACACGTTGCTCCAAACTCCGCAACACGCTTTGCCACATTTTTTGTATATGCTAGAATACCACCTTTACTTGCACAATATTCAGGAAATTCAGAGCCAGTATGTGCGCTTGCAGAACCTATATTTAAGATGGAATGAATTGAATCTTGAATACCATACTTTTCTGTAATGAATATCAATGCCTTTAGGTTTGTGTCAATATCATCCTCATTCTGTGTGCCAGCATTGTTGATTAAAATGTTGATGTCAACAAGCTCTGGGAGCTTATCTTTGTCGCGAATATCTAATTGATAATGAGAATAAGAATTACTGTTGATAGAAGAGGGGAGTCTGTCAATTCCAACGACATTGTGTCCCTCATTGATAAATAATTCAGCAATCGCTTTGCCTATGCCTTGACTTGTGCCAGTAATTAAAATATTCATAGTAAATGCCTTATTTTCCATATTTGTTCAAGTATTCTTTTCCAACAGAATGCTTTTCCCAATGTGATAAAATTTTATAGCTGATTGGTGAAAATATTGCTTGGAGCACAACCTCTAATACTGCTCCCGTTAATGCACAAGTAATGCATTGAAGCACAGTCCAATGAAAACCATCCCAAAAGATTGGAGCAAAACCAACAAAAACGATTAATGAAAAAATTAAATTGTCAAAAAATTGTGCGATGAATGTTGAGCAATGACATTGTAATGAAAAAACAAGTTTTTTATTAGAATTGCCTTTCAAGGCTTTGCCAATTGACCAATTAATAAAGTTATTTATAAATGCAGATGATAAAAAGGCAATTGTACTACCCAAAAGAATAAACCATGTACCTCCTAATATATTATCTAATTCAGTATAGTCTACCCCAGCATTAGAAGGAATTATGCTGGCTATAAAGAAAATAATACATGTAAGAAGATTAACAGTTGTAGCTAAAATGGCAATCTTATTTGATGCACGTGGACCAAAATACACGGTTATTGCATCCATGCATAGAAAGGATAACCATGAAATAAGAAAGCCTCCATCAATTGCAATCCACTCATTTTGAAAAATTGTCTTGTTTGCAAGTAAATTCATACAAATAACACTAACCACAAAAAGTGTAACCACAAGAGATGGAATACAACGAATTAGAACTGCTGCTTCCATTATGTTGTCTTTTAGTTTTCCTTTTATATTTTTGAATATATTCATAGATTTGTGTTGTGTTTTTAAAAATGTGGATAATGAGAATGGTTTCTATTAAAATTGATTTTAGCTTGGATGTTGGTTATTCATAACGGATTGAATTATGAATAAGATATCCTCCACGCCCTCCATTTGGATCGTGATGTGTCCAATGGATTAAGCCACCTTTTTCATTGTCTATAAATTCCCCGTAAAAAATAATGAAATCACCTTTCTGAGGATTTTCTACACGCGGAGCTAAATCTACATTGTGTGTGATTAAAAGTGTTCTATCGTCAGAAATTTTTAACAACAATCTTTGGTGGCAGGGTGGATTGGTGTCGTCTGGTAAAACCTTTATAATGGTTCCTTCGCCTTTGGTCCATCTTCCGTGCTTGAGGATTAGCTCTTTTTTTGAATTAGGAGAGGTTACAATCTTTGAAGCAGCTGGATGCTCAGACGCTTCATTGATTTGAGGCTCATCCTTCGCTAAGGATTCTTCTGCTTGAAAATCAACCTCATTATAATTTTCTGAGGCAATGATTCCATTGTTATCCTCTTCGTTTAAGCATGATTTAATTATATCCACAATTTCTTCACGGCTTGCGATTAAAATAGCAATGAATATAATTAAAGAGAATATACGCTTAAACTTGCTTTCTTTATTAATCAATGTCATATTAAATCAGGTTAGAGGCAGGTAATTTATTATTGTTTTTCAACAATAACAGAAACACCATCAGGGATTACTGCAATTGTTGCATTATCTCCAACAAATTCTTTAGCCATAGCAAGAGCCTCATCAATAGAATTTGCTGCCATCATCTTCATTTGACGAATCATCTCGTGATCGCAATCATTAGTAACAATAATTACCTTATATTTTGCTAAAATTCTTGCAAGAATTTGGTACTGCCATTGGTCTGGAGTTGTTTTATCGCGTGGAATATTTGCAATAGAATCTAGCAATGCTTGAGCAGATTCGCATTCGGAAAGTACTTTATAGAAAGCATTTCCTCCATGTCCATCAGAGCAGCTTGCAGCAAGAATAATTATGCCACCTTCTCGGCAAACTGCCTCGCCAGCAGTCATACCTTTTACACTTTGATAGATATTCTGATCTAATGGATAGCCACCATTACTTGTTATAACAATATCTGCGGCAGGAACTGATACCTTGCAAGCATTTTTCAAAAATGCACAGCCTGCTTCATGTGCTTTTTCTCGGTGTCCAGCAAAGGCTTTTACAATATGCTTTTCTCCATTTATAACTACATTAAGGATAAAAACTAGGTTTGCTTTGCCTGCTGCAAAAACCATATCTTTATGAATTGGATTATTTTCTAAATTTCCAGTGCGAGCAAATGGACTTTGGATAAATTCTGAGCAGTGATTTGCTAAAACAGTTTCTCTTGCAGCAACACCAGGAAGAACACTCTTTCTTCCGCCTGAGAAGCCAGCGAAGAAATGTGGCTCAATAAACCCTTCTGAAATAAGAAGCTCTGCTTCCATTACCATTTTATTTAATACTAGTTCACCACCAGAAGGAAGAGTCCCTACATAAACAAGGCTAGCTTTATCAGAAGAATCGTGCACAACAATTTTCTCATTGTCAACAATTTGCTCACCAAATTTTTCTACAAGCTCTGCACGCGATGTCTCTCTATGGCAGCCTGTTGCAATCAGGATTGTAATATCAATATTAGGAGAACCAGCACGAAGCCTCTTAAGTAGTGCTGGCATAAGAATTTTGCTAGGTACTGGTCTAGTGTGATCGCTAGCAATAATCACAGCGTTCTGTTTGCCGGCAGCAAGCTCTTCAAGTTTTTTTGAACCAATAGGATTGTCTAATGCATTCTCGACTTCTGCAATTGGGTCTGCTGCCTCAGCAGGTAGCCCAGCCTCGTAAATTCCTAAAAGCCTATCTCCTGATATATTTGTGGCAATTCCTGTTCTGCCATAAGGTATTTTAATTTGTGCCATAGCCATTTATCCTTTCAATGCCATAATTTTATCAATTATTTGCTTTACATTCAAGGCGATGAAGAATGAATAATGAATAATGAAGAATGAAGAATGAAGAGTGAAGAATGAAGAGTGAAGAGTGAAGAGTGAATAATGAAGAATGAAGAGTGAAGAATGAAGAGTGAATAATTGGAAAATCACACGCGGTATGCCGTACGTGATAACTATGGAACGCACTAGCTATTGAACTATGAGCATACGGGCAGTAAGGAAAAGTTCCACCCGCCCATAAGCTGTTATTACGACAACCGATCGAGAATTTCCTTAAGGTTTCTTTTTCGTGGGTGGTCAGCTCGTAATGTTTGCACTAACTCTTTCCATTCTTCAAATTTTCCCGACACAAGAAATTCAGACTTAAGTGATGTTAATGCCTGCTCAACATACTCGTACATCGGCTGATATGCCGTAAGACTTTCATATACGACACGACGTAGAATCTTCGCCGCCTCTATCGGATAAATTCTAGATAATCTCTCCGCAAGATCGAAATCCTGTTTAAATGGATTGCTTCCATAATAAACACTAGATGATTCTTTGTGAATATGCCAATAATATTTGACGGCATCCAATAATCTGTACTCCTGCAATGCAATGTCCATTAGAATATACCATTCTTGAGCTACCTCAAGTTTTTCTAATGCCTCAATGCGAATCTGCTCGCTAATGTTCTGCACTGTAGCGAGTTCCAATAGGGACGTATAGTTCTCAAGTGATGGGTGTTCCATCAAAAACTTTTTTCGCAGATTAAGGTCGCGATTATATTGACCGTGCGATGCTTCAATACGAGCAGCCAGAATATTCAACTCTTCAATTTTTAATTCTGCACCTTTTAATTGTGCTATTCCTCGTTCGCAAATATTAAGTGCTTCTTCACAATCTCCACGCGATAATGCGTCTTCTACTAGATAGGCATAGTCCTTTTTTTGTTTAGCACTTTTTTTAAGTATTTTTTCCCTTTCATTCTCCCTTCCAGCTTTTTGCAACGCCAAAAGATGTATTCTCCGATTTAAACCCTTATAATGGTTGGCTATTTCATTCCAGGTTTCTTGGGACGGGAATTTATTTTTGTCTAAAACTATTGTTTTCGCATCGGTCAGAAAGTATTTGTCCTTAGTAATAACCTTTATCGCCCAATCAATCAAGGTAATATGATCGGAATTCTTCTTGGTTGCGGCCTTTATTAGTCTTTGTGCCCAATAGCGTGCTTGCCCTTCGCAATCACCTTCATCATCTGAATGTTGAATTTGGCGTTTTGCCTTTTCTAGAAGAAACTCTACCATCGGTAGAATATCTTTTACCTCCGCCTCTTTAATAAATGCCTCAAATTTTTCAGATAAAATGCCCCAATCCGCCTGATTCCCACGCCTTTCCCATGGATCATACCAGCAGTCTTTCTTAGAAGCTTTCACAATTGCTGATTCCAGTGCCTTTTTGAGTGGCTTAATTTTTTGATCATGAATGTGGGAAAGTACATTCTCTATCATTTTACATCTCCATTTTGCGATAAAACAACATGTCTTTTATTTGTATGCTTTAGCATTTCAATGCCACAATGTTTACCAGATCAGCTCCAATTAGCCAATATTCGCTTTCTGATGCTTCTTTAGCAACAACGGATATCTTATGCAGAAAATCACTTTTTGATTCTGCCCGATTCGCTTCACGGTAATTTGCACCAATAGAGACACTATTACATAAAAATGAATCAAAAAAGATATTTAGGTACTTCTAATGTTGTTACCTAGAGGTTGAATTCTTTGACAATTTTATTCCTTAGCTTTTTCATTCGATTAATGGTTTGTTTGTCGTCAATCAAAGCTAAATATTGAGTTGCTACATTGTACCAAGATAAATATGCGAGAGGATGAACCGCTTTAGGGAGCCTGTAATTATCATACATAGCCTTAGCTTCATCAAATTTTTTCTCAGACATAAGGACATTTAAGTAATTTGCAGCCCCAAAAACATATTCTGGGTGAGCAGCAAAACAATCCCTTATGATTTTTTTTGCCTCTTCATATTTACCAAGGCGAGATAAAGCAGATGCATAATTGTTAGATATTTGAGGGGAGTCAGGATATTTGCTATGTAGTTCTTCTAATATACTGAAACTCTTTTGAAATTCGTTTTTTTTGCTTGAAGAGTTAAGGACGATTTGAACTGATTCCTGATATTTCATTTCTTCATCCCCTTCTAATGGAAGAGGAATAAATGCACTTTCAGTAATGGTAAATTCTTCTATTTGTGCATCTTTTACTGTACTTAAGATTCTACCAGCTTTATTTTTGATATAATTTTTTTCGTAAGCTTTTTGTGCAGCTTTGCGTATGCTTTCTGGTCGAGCTTCGTCCAAGCGTAATGCATTCAAAAATTTTTCTGCATTTTTGCAAAAAATTTGAGAAAGTAGTTTAATCGCTTCCTTGATTTCTATGGTCCCTTCATTTGCTTGAATTTCAATAAATTCGGATATGGCTTCAGCACTTGTTTGTATACTACCTATTTTATCTTCGGTCAGTTTTAATATACATTGTGATAATGAATAAGTCTCGATAGTAAAATACATCCAGTCACCGCAAATAGTGTCTGGTTTTTCTCCATACATTAGTTTGTCTATGATTTCTTCAGCATATTCAGAATTAACGGTTTGAAAGGTTTTGCGTAGATGATTGATGGCTTCGCTTTCTTTGCCAAGATTTGCAAGAGCAATTCCTAGGAAGAAGGCTCCGTTTGGGTTGTCTTCATAATCGTATTTAATGATATAATCAGCAATACGTTGATGGGCTTTAAAATGTGCCAAAGATTCGCAAACGCGAATTGCATGATCAGCTGAATTAGGTGTTATATTTTCAGCTTGCTCTAGAATTTCAAGAGCTTCACTGGTATTCCCTTTGAGGTATTGAACGTCGGCATATATAGCCATCCCAAAAGGATTTTCACTAGGAAAACGCTGAATAATCTCTCGTGCGATTTTTTCAGCCTCATCTAATTTTCCCTGAATTAGTGCAGATAAAGCAAGATTGTTATATGGGGTAGGTGCGAATGCAAATTTTTCTTTTGCAAGAAGAAATTCTTTTTCGGCAAAATCAAACTTAGAATTATGTAAATACTCAAGACCACGCTTGATGTGTTTGTGAAAACCATTAAGATCAATATTTGAGTGTTGAGAAATCAATTTTTCAATTTTTTGAGATCGAGCTCTTTCGCGAATGGCATCTGCAATCATAGCTCGAGTAGGATCGTTTGGCAATAAATCACGAATTGAATTATAGCAACAAAACTTAAATTTTTTCCCGCTTTTACATGGACAATCTGAATAAAGTATTTTTTGGTCAATCATAATGTATAATGTATAATGAATAATGAATAATGAAGAATTGTTAGTGAAGAATGAAAATCCTTATTGTTTATCCTTGTTACGCATTGTTGCTCGGATTTTGTCAAAAATGCACAAAAGCTCCCTTGCCTCAATCAAAATTTGCGATATTTCTGATATGTTTGGATATAATTCCTTCAGTAGCAAAATCCAATATTCGCTTTCAGATGCTTCTTTAGTAACAACGGATATCTTATGTAGAAAATCACTTTTTGATTCTGCCCGATTCGCTTCACGGTAATTTGCACCAATAGCGGTTGCCGAGCGGGCACGCTGGTCTTTTATATTACGCGACTCAATTCCGACGGGGATTTTGCGTAGTGTTTGCAGAACAGCAACAGAAAAAGCGACGGTGCGTTTTTCAAGTTCAACCTTGAATTCTCCGTTTGTCATTGCTTTCCTTTCTTGAAAACGCTCAAATTTTCCACTATCAAACTCTGCAATATTAAACTATTCATTATTTAATTTTTTGCTCTTAACTATCTAACTGTCAAATTTTCAAACTCGCCCACTGTCAAACTCTGCAATATTAAATTATTCACTATTTAACTTTTCACTCTTAACTATCTAACTGTCAAACTTTCAAACTCGCCCACTGTCAAACTTATTCAATTATTGATAGTTTTACAGTTTGATAGTTGTAGAGTTGTAGAGTTTGATAGTTGTAGAGTTGAGTGGCGGAGGAAGAGGGATTCGAACCCCCGATACGATTGCTCGTATTCCTGATTTCGAGTCAGGTGCATTCAACCAAGCTCTGCCATTCCTCCACATCTCTAAAACATGGTATAAATTTAGCAAATATATGCCGTTTATTCAAGGAATTGTTAGATTGCTTGGCTTTGAGAGATATCTAAAAACAAAAAATCCGCGCATTCAAGCACGGATTATTTAAAATGGTGGGCGAGGTGGGACTTGAACCCACAAGCCGGAGCACTAGATCCTAAGTCTAGCGTGTTTGCCAATTTCACCACTCGCCCGACAAGCCTTATCGGCTGTAAGTGGGGCAAAGTATAGCACAGACATAAAATCAAAGTCAAGTATTAATTAAAATATTTTTTTTGCTGGTGAAAAGATGTTTTCTGTAAAATTAATTTCGCCAATTTTTTGAAATTTAGTAATGACAAAAATCTTTGTATGATGTATAATTCTATAAAAAAAGAAGCTGTGTGCTTTCTATGTATAATATTAACTATATTAGTATTGGGTGAAGCTATGGATGAAGTAAATAAAAGTGTAGAATTAGATCAAGATGAAATTCCAGAGTCAGACATTCAGTTTGATTGTCCTCATTGTGGAAAACACCTTTCTATTGATCCAAGAGGTGCAGGGCTTGTTATTGTTTGTCCAGATTGTGAAAAGCATGTTTCTGTGCCAATCCCAGAAGGATTAGAAATAGAAGACATTGATGCAACTCCAGAGGAGCTATCATTTAGATTAATGACCTCCAAAACAACAATTTTGAAGCTTCAGCAGCAAATTTCCAATCTTCAACAGCAGGTTGAAGAATTGCAGAAGTTTAAAGAGCGCGCAATAGCGGAGGCAGATGAGGCAGCAGCTCGTCGTAGAATGATTAAGACAAATTTAGTTCATATTGCAAAATTGGAAAAACAAATCCAAGATTCAATTTCAGAGCTTAATCATAAGATTCCTGAGTAAGTATTGATTTGAGAGATAAACGTGTCATTTTTTAACAAAATTGGCGGCTTGGTTCGGTCAGGCCGTCTATTGCTATCAACAAATACCCGTTTAACATTTAGAGAACAAAAAGCAATTGCAGTAATAATTTTTATTTTTATTGTGGGCTGTATTGTTCGGTTCTTTTTTTAGCTCGCTTATTAATTTTCTAGGTTTCTTTTTTTAGACCGTAATAAAAGAATAAATAAACAAGGTGCGTTTTTAATTTATGAAAAATTTAAGTAAGTCTAGCACGATGCGAATCGATTTGATTCCAGATATTCCAGAGGTGCCACTAAGTGAACGCCCAAAGGCTAAGGTGGTTGCTTCTCAAAAAAAGATTATCCTTACGGCTGGGGCGGTTGATGGTGGTAAGACACGTAGCTATACCGAACTATTTCAAAATATTTATGACGCAGGTATTATTACAGATTTGCATGGGCGTATTCGCGATGTTAATCGTCGTGCCCTTGACTATTTTGGCTATACCCAGGAGGACTTGTGTGATTTAGATATTTCAGATGTAGTTGCAGGTATGGATGATGAAATTGTACGTACGCTTTATGAGAATGTACAATGCGAGCGCTTTACCTTGATGACCGCTGTTTGCCGTCGTGCAGATGGTACATTTTTTCCCGCAGAAATTGCCGTTAGTCAGATTCGTCTTTCAACTCCACATTTAACATTTTTTATTCGTGATATTACAACACGTATTCAGCAAGATGAGATGCTTCGTACAGAGCATACAGCATTGCAGAACTCAAGTGATGCAATTGTTGTTATTGATATGAATTCTGTGATTGAATATGCAAATCCAGCTGTGGCTCGTATATGGGGCTTACCATCTCCTGCAGAAATTATAAATAATACCCTTGGCGTGCTTTTCCTCAATGCAGATGATGGCTCTGCAATTATTCAGAGCTTAGCTGGTGAAAATTTCACAACTGATGGAGTAGTAGTTGCAAAGCGCGCAAATGGCACACCATTCCGTGCGCAGATTCGTGCAGCATGTAATCGTAACACCAATGGCGAGGTTGTTGGCGCTGTTATTTCATTTACAGACTTAACAGAGCGCGATCGAATGATGTTTTCAGAAAAGAATTTGAATTACATGACAGGCACAGTTGATCGCTTTGAAGAAATCCAAAAATGCTTCCTAGCAAATCTTGAAGAATTGTCCTCCTATGTAAATCAAATTCGTGATAATGCACAGGATGAGCAGGTAAAGAAGCTCGTTGTCCCTGCAGCGGACACATGCGAAGGCCTTCGTAATTTGATGACAGAATATGAGGAGCTTTTGAGAGAGGTAAAGGACAATATTTCAAAGATGGGTGAAACACAGCTAGGCGTTGATGATTAATCAATAACTTAAAGTATATAAATCTTTCTCTCAAGAATTATAGAAAGAATGGATTATGGTTAAAGAAAAGGTTTATTATTTTATTTTTGCTTTTATTTCTATGTGTTTGTCCTATGGAGAAACACTCTCTACACCTACATCGTACTTTACCGATTTTGAAGACGAAAGTGTACAGAGCCATTTCATTTCTTCCGGTATAGCCGGTGTTGATTATGTTACACCCGATAATAATAGAATCCACTCCTTCGTTGATGGAGCTCTTATTCTGGAAAGCGGATACTCTAGCAGGCTTGGAGTGGCGTTGGTTTCTGGAGGAGCACAGTCAGAACATGAGGTTAATATTAACGGTTCAAACCCAGGCTATCCATTTGGTATATACACTAACACAGTAATTAAAATGACTTATTCACTTACTGTTCCTGAGACCCAACTGCATACGAATACTATTGTTAAAGTAATCTCAAGAAAAATTGCAAAACGAGGAAATCAAATAGAACATGGTCCTTGCACATATCGTCAACCATATTATTCTGCAGAATATGATGGAGAGAATTTTCAAATATGTGAGTATACATATTCCCCAGTAAATGAATTCCTTTATGAAAATACACGTGTGATTGCCAGTGCTCCAGCTAAAACTGCCACAGCAGATGGTGTGTATGTAATAACGTTTACGACAATAGGTGGTGATGATGCTGCGGGTACAGGAGTAGATACTGAACCATGTATGCTATCTGCTACACTCAAGTACAATAATGAATTGCTTGCTTCAATTAGTGGTGTAGACAATCCATTTGATTGGACGAACGGTCCTGAAATATCTGTAGGAAAAGATTATATACCTCAATTTAATCCAACGGCTGATTGGAATCGTGGTACATGGTCATATTCTGGAGGAGACTGGGAGCATTATACTAGTTGGAAAATGACCAATTCTGATATACGTTTGCCTGGCTGGAATGCTATAAGCATGCAGCATAAAGCGAAAATTGGTGGCAAGAAGCAAGGTATTCGTATAACCTCTTATTCTGTAAAAGAGGTGAATCCTATTAACCCAGCTACATGCATATTCTTAAAGTAGCTGTTGTATAATGTGTCTACACATACACAGGTACATTTCTGTGCAATTAGTTGCCCAATTCGCTGCGTGATAGACTGCAAGCATTTTAGCACCACTGGTTAGATATAGCTTACCAGTGGTGCTTTAATATGTATTACTTCATCAGGATGATTGTTGGAGGATAACGGTCAATCCACCAACGAATAATTTCTGTGGTGTTGCCTGTTTTCCATTCTCCTATGCCATTGAAGGTTTCTGGTAGTGTAAATACGTGACCGACGGTATTAGTTTCCCCGTACTTTGCATATTCTTTACGATAATTCCATTCAAAGTAATTGGTGACTGTGCCACTAGAAGCATTTGACCATTGAGTCTTGTGCCAACCTCGTTTAGGGAAGCTCTTGTACCAAACATTTACTCCTAGTGTTTCGTCTGTGTCAGATACCATTCGTCCCGCAACATATTCAAGTGATCTTGGTAGATAAATATTCTTTATCTTGTTGTTTTTTGAAAGCATACGGCTTTCATCTCCATATTCTCCAAGTGATGTAATTCCCTCAGGTGCTGTAAATGAATTGATTGATGTATTCTGAAATGCATTTTTTTTAACGGTTGTAACTTTCCTTGGCCAAACAATATCGTTTGTTAGTGCTGTACATCCGATACAGAAACCATTTCCTATATTTGTAAGTGTGCTTGGAAATGGACCAATTGTGTGTAGGCTTGTGTTGTTTACAAACATGTCATACTTTGAAGAATTACCTAATTCAAGCAGTCCTTCGTTGAAGGAAATTGACTGAATGGTTGAGGAGTCGCTAAAGGCTCTATGGGCAATTGTTCTTGCCCCTGCATAGAATACAATATTTGTTAATCGTGGTCCTTTTCCTAAAGAAGTAGGAATTTCAGAAGGCAAAGACCAGCCTTCTTCCGCAAATCCAACAGAAAAGTCAAGATTTACTGCAAGTGGATTCTTTGATTGATCAGAGTCAACCTTGTAGGTTGAATCACTTGTATTTTTTGTGACGTTTGAAATTACATTCATAAAGCCCATTCTATCAACCCAGAAAAGAGTTTTTCCTTCTGCATTATATTGCCATCCTGTATTCCATGAGGTTGTACCAGAAATAGCATCTGCTGTAAATTCTTTTGAATATACTTGGTTATTTACTAGGCCAGTAAGAACGACTTTAATATTTGCTCTGTAATTTTGGGTTGCGACATTTTCCCAAGTAATAAAGCCTGCTTCATCAATTGTAATAGGAGTGGTATTATAGGCACTTCCATCAATAAATAATGAACTTGTAATAGGAACTTCAAGTGAAATAACATTGATGGATACTTTAAGTGTGCCAGAGCTGTCCATTTCCCAAATTATTGGTGAGGCAGTGAAAGGCTCTGTTTTTGTGGTTTGCGGTCCTTTTATAAGCAAATATGCAACAATTCCCCATGAATTAACTAGCTTTGCTCTAAGGTAATATACTTCGCCTTCAGCTAGCCCTGTAATTGTGTGCTTTATGGTTTCGTTTACTGCTTGATAACGCTCTTCAGAGGTGCCGTCAATAGTGGTAAATGAATCAGATTTTGATGCTTCTATGCATACTTTTGTATCAGTTGAATCAAGACCAAAGTCAGATATAGTAACTTCTGCGGATAATGCTCCGAGCGTATGGTCTACTGGAGTGATTACACCTGTGGCAGCAGTTGGTGTAAGTGTGAGAAGTGGTCCAACTGTGGCAGAGTAGCTTTGCTTACCATTGTTGTTTATGCCTGAAATGCGTGCATAATGAACTGTATTGCTTGTTAGTATGTTAGAATAAATTTCCTCGCTGCCTATTGTTGTGTTTGAAAGTGGTATTGTATCTACAATACTTGTAAAATTAGAATCTAATGCTATTTCAACTTGTGCATTAACGCTTTCTGCACCATCGCCAACGGAATCGATTACAGCATTAAATGTTATATTTGAGTAGCCAATGTAGGTGTAGTTTAGACTAAAGATTGGTGTTGCCTTTGGAATTAGCATAGCACTAGAGAATTGTGTGTATGGCTCGGATGCATAATCGGTGCGTTGAAGGCGAAGTGTGACGTAGTTTGCAGAGGCTGCACCTGGAATAGTGTAAGCCGTTTGTGTGGTATTACCTTCTTCAATTTTCCCCAAAGCAAGAGAATTGTCCCAGTATGATGGGAAATCATTACCATTATCAATGCCATAAAAGGCGGTTAATGTACCTTCCTTTGGAACGTCTGTAAAGGTGGCATAAAGAATCACGTCATCGCCTGAGGTCTCGACTCGATCTAAAGTCATATAGTCTGTCGCTGATTTAACTATGCGAAGAATAGAGCAATCACCTGGATCAAGGAATGGTTTCCATGGATCTTCACCCCAAGTGTTGCTATTAAAGGTTAATCCCTCAGTATTATAGCCAGTGCCGAAATTTTTGCTCAATGGTCCAATATAAGTTTCTCCATTTATTCCTGCACGGACTTCAAGATTAACATATCCTGTTTTTGTTGGAGTATAAGTGGATTTTGGATGGTCTCCCCAAAAGAAGCTTCTCATGATTTGATTACCATCAATTATTATGCGCATATAGCGCCCATGGTCTTTACTAAAGGTATAGGTCTTACCTTTTTCAACAAAGAATTGCCCTTCGTAGCCAAACATTTCATAGCGATACCAAACTTTTGAAATATTGTCGTATAAGTTTGTTCCAGAGCCAACAGTTCCTCCTGCTGGAACATCTTTTGCATTAGTACTGTCAGTGTATTCCATAAATACACCTTGAGATGGAACGACTCCTTCAAGTGCAGCAATGCTTGGGAACTTATTTTCGTCTATGCTTTCCTTTGTTGGCTCATGATAGAACCACATTCCAGGTTGATACACTGTGCTGTAACTGAATGTTGATGAAAATAAAGCTACTAATAATGTTGTAGCTAAAAAAAGTTTTTTCTTAGATTGCATAACCACTCCCTATCGTTTGAGATGAAAATATTTTAGTATATATTTTTGGTCCAGTCAATGAGTTATTAAAATGTTTTGTAATAGGGAGAAAAGACAAACTAAATCTAACTACCTCTGAAGTTATGCGTTGCTTTTAGTCTGTCGAATTGACTAGTTACATTAAACATGCATTATTTATATAGTGTTGCATTTACTTTGTCTAGTGACCTATTCAAAATTTGTCTTTCTTTTTTGTTGACGGAAGGTGGTGGTATTATGCTAAACTTAAACTGTTTTTTTAATGCAAAATAAAGGATAAGATGTTACATATTATAATGATAGCAGTAGTTAGTGTTACAACTTTTGCTGCAGATGAATATGTAGGCGGTCAGCTACCTGTTGTGTTTGCAGGTCCTCGGCATGGTTTTTAGATCCATGTTAATTCAGACGGGAAGAATTTACATGCATTTCCATGGCCTAATTAATAACGAGGTATAATTATGGATACTGAAATTTTTGATTTGATAAAAAAAATAGTTGAACGTAACAATGCAGCAGAAACTTATTCGTTGGAAATAATTTTCGAGCCAGACAGCGGTATGCCATATTTGACTTGCGACAATACTTGGTGGTTATTCCCTGAATGTTCGTCTGATTGGATGTTTTCAGATGTGTCAGATAAAGAGGCCACCACTTTATTAATAGCCGCAATCGAACAAGGCAGTACTTTTAGTTTTGAGATTCTTTGCCATCTTTCTAGGCTTATGGCAATTAAGGGCGAGCTTGTTGGCAGTCGGATGGATGATATCATATCGACTACAGACTGGAGTTCTTATGCTTCACCTACATTTCTTTTGTCATATCTTGCGACTAAGGCTGATGGAGTAGATTGGATACTCCGATTGCTAGATGTTGTTCCTAATGATGCGAGAGATGGTCTTTTTACTGCTTGTTGGTATAGGAAAGACTATTGCGTACAGTCACGCCTATACGAAAAATTTGAAGGATGGGTAAAAGATTCAACTTGGGGTGGTGGAGATAGAGAAGGAGCTTGGCTTGCTCGTTTTTTGGGTAAGTGGATTTCAGAGAAAACTTTTTCATGTGAAAATCTAAAAAACCTTATAGAATGGCACTTCCAAAGCGAGCATAAATCGCTTTAAATAACTTTAAACTTTCAACGGCCATTATTCTATAAAAAACCTCTATTTTTTTCAACTCTTAAACCGTGCATTTAATTTTACAGAAAACATTTCTCCGTGTGATGCGGGTTAATTTTCGTTTTTTGTTGACGGAAGGTGGTGGTTCTGTGTTAAACTATCCATAGTTTATGTAAACCATTTGAAGTAAGGAAATTATGAACTACAAGATTGTAAAAATTGCGGTTTTAGCATTAGCAAGTGCTAGTCTTTTTGGTGCAGATGAATATGTAGGCGGTCAGTTGCCTATCGTGTTTGCAGGACCTCGACATGGTTTTTATCATGATGGTTTGCATGATCCGCATGAGTTGGTCGATGGTCGATTTTTTGGCGAAGATTCTTATGTTGGAAAGATAGACGATCCTTCTTTGTATCCAATATATGATGCGGGCTCCCCTAAGCTAGTTACATCTATATTGATTCAAGGAGGTAATCAAAAGGGTGGTAATAGTGCTGATACGGATGAAGTAAATTCTCAGCGCGTAGGAAATTTCCGCGTATATGGTTCTAATGATATGCAGGATTGGGAGCTGTTTTGGGAAGGTCACTCACATACTATTTCTGCAAGTTGGTTACTTAGAATCATTCGAAATCCAGAAACCGGAGTTTCTACTGCCTACAAGCTTGAGCGCTCTAAAACACCAACAATGAGTACTGCTGAGGAGCTTGGAACCTTTGATGATTCTACATACCCAACAGCGAAGGCTTATAGATACTATAAAATTGAGCCAAGCCCAGTATCTAGTTATAAAACAATCAATGCTTGTGAATTTTCTCTTTGGTCTCCAGAGCTATTGGTTTCTGCCAATAGACCGACTGTTTATTCAAATTCACAGCAGCTTGATGCTGCTGACGATGTAGAGGGTGTAACTTTCTCTGGTAAATTAGTTTTTTCTCCTAGTGGTTCTGCGGATATATACGTTGCAATCTATAAAGAGGATTTGGGTGCAGATTTTTCTGCATGGGAGAGTGCAGGTGCAACTATTGTTAAAATTGCTTCAAATCTTGCATCTGGTAACACCTTCTCTGGAAAGGTTAAGGTAAATGAGGCAGGAGTATATAGCTCACGTATTTTTGCAATTGACGGAGATGATATTACTGCTTCCCAATATTCATATGGCTTCTCTCTTGGAACAAAAGCAAATTATCCAACTGCGTATTTGTCTTCAAATGTTGTAAATGAGACACATGCAAAAAGAATTTATGATGGAACTCTTGAAAATTATGGCGATGCGAATGGACTTCGTGAAGCAGTTTTTGTTTTTGATTTAAAGGAGATGAAGGCAAGAGGTTTTTCTCCAGCAGCTATTCGTATTTGGCCAAGAAATGGTCGTCTTGATATTGAAAAGCTTCGTGGTAGAACGCCAGTTGTTTCAGTGACAAGCGATGAAATTGATTGGCCAGTAGATTCTTTGGTTGATTTTTCTTCTGATTCAAGAACTCTACTGCGGGATGTCAATAACACTCACCAAAATGTGAATTGGACTGTAGTTGAGGATATGTCTTGGACACAGATGGATTTTTCACCTCTTTGCTATGATGTTGCAATTCCTAAGAAGCTTTCGGTAACAGCAAAATATTTGATGGTAACAAATATCACAATGGGCCATGCACGAGAATTAGAAATTCGAACCCTCAATTATTTGGGATCGGTAATAATTATTCACTAGCATAAAGCAATATGAAAAAGGAGCCTTCGAAAGACGGCTCCTTTTTTTGTTTGAATTGATTTCCAACAAAAATTTTGCTAATATCCTCTTGTGTCATATGGGATACCTTTTTTAGTTTTTTTTTACTTAATGACGCAATTTTAATCTACTTTTTGTATTAATGGTGTGTAACTAAAAATCATTAAAAATTTAAATTACCCACACTTTTGCAGGAAGAGCCATAAAAATATATTCTTTAAAATAAACTTGATACTTAATTTAGGAGTGTTATATGAAAAGTAAATTTTCTCTATGTACAATTTTGTTTGTTGCTAGTACAAGCATTTATGCAGCAACACACATAGTTACATCACTTGCTGACGACGGAAGTGCAGGGACTTTGCGCTCGGTCGTTTCCTCCGCAGTCGATGGGGATATTGTTGAATTTGCAGATGCTATATATGGAGGAACAATAGTAATAAACAAAGACCTCGGTGCAATTGAAATATCTAGCTCTATTTCTGTGGTTGGACCTGAGTCTGCTCCAATTACATTAAGTGGAGGTCGTGAGGGTTGTGCATATAGTGGTTATTCTGGAGATGCAACCCCATTTGGTTTGTTATTTGCATCAAATCCAACAGGTACATTGACATTAAAGAATTTAATTTTTACAGGAGCAATGTTGAAACAAGATTCTTCAAATCCTGAGGTTGGTCCAGCAGTTTCTGTGCTTGGTAATGCCATAATTGATGGTTGCTGTTGGACAAATATTGGTTTCGTGCAATCTGGTGGTTATAATAGTGATACAGGTGATGGTGGAGCTTGTTTGCGCGTGGTTGGTGACCTTAATCTGTCAAATTCAAAGTTTATAGATAATGGTATGTCATCAGCTGTTTACAGTATGGGTGGCAATCTAGCTGCTTTAGGTGATGATATAACGATAAAAAATTGTCAATTCAAAACGTTCTTGAATTGGGGAGCCACAAGAGGGAATGGCAGCACAGTCCGCGGAGGTGGTGCATTGGCTATACTTGGTGCAAATGAAAAAAGAATCTTGATAGAAGACTGTTATTTTAATGATGTATGGGCAAATGCAGGTGCTGGTGCTATTTTTATCAGAAGAGATATTGTTGGCGGTACTTTTGAAGTCAATAATTGTATCTTTCGAGAGATTTATGGCTATCACGCAAATGGATTTAGCTCAGGTGGTGGTGTAATTTCATCTGATGCAAGTACTAATATTAAATATATCATAAGAAATTCTGAGTTTTCTAATTGTGGCTCAAGAGGTTGGGGTGGAGCTGTTCTTTTCAGAGGCTCTGGATATGCAGTTTTTGCAAATTGTCTTTTTTACAATGTACATGCAAGTGGTTGGGGTGGTGTTGCTGACTCAAGATGTAATACATACGTAATAAATTGTACAGCAGTTGGTTCAGCTAATGCTTATAATGATAACAATGCCTCATGTACATTTTTTATGGAAAGCAGAACGTTTAAGGCATTAAATTCGGCTTTTGTTTGGAATTACAGTTATAATCGCGAAGGAGTTATGGTTCTTGACGACTATTCTAGATATGGAGGTTCAGGATCAATTTTCAATAGCTATTGTAATATCAAGGGCAATGGGCCTCAAACTCAAGATAATATGATGAATTATGATGAAACAACAAAGATGTTTACTCAACCAATTTTCTCAAGAAGCACAGTTGATATTGCTACAATAATATTGAAATATCCAAATGAAATGAAATGTCCTACATTGACATACGACACCAAAAAACCAAATTCAGCACTTTCTAAGGTTGAAATTTTACCTAAAAAGGATGGCGGAGTTTTGGATATGGCGGGTTGGCCTGTAAAGCATAGTGCAGATTGGTCTTCTATTGCATACTCAAAGGATCGTGGTGCTACATGGACAGCTTTGTGTGGAGATGTAGAAAATGCAACAATTTTGGTTGATTCTGATTCTTGTGGTGAGAAATACAAAATGAGCGCAGATGGACTTCCAAAGCCACCGATTGGGTCATCAACGGTTAAGAGCCAATATGCGTTCACAATACTTATCAAGTAATGCAATATTACTTTGATATAACAATTTTTTTGCGTCGTAACGTGGTGGCTAGAAGCGCGAATAAGGGACGCGCACACGGATTGTCGCTTGCGCTCTAGCCTTCGGCGAAACGCGGAGCACACGTAGTGTGGTTTTTCGGAGAAAAAGAGGCACGGAGGGATTTTGGGGTGTTATAATGGTTGCTAGCACAACTCTCCTTTGTCCTCCGGAAAATCACACTATGTGTGTCCGTGTTAGGCGTAAGCAACAAGTGAAACGATTTAAACGCTCTCGCTGTGGCCTTCGGTGAAACGCGGAGAAAATGGAGGTGCGGAGACGCGGAGGGATGCTGTGGTTTTGGGAGAAAGCGAGAGGCGGCAGAGCCACCTTCATCTTCTCTCTCAAACTGTCATACTATCAAACTGTCATACTATCATACTGTCAAACTGTCAGCACGCAAAGGGCTGTAGCCCCTTTCTCCAATATCTTCCCAAACCTCTCCGCGTCTCCGTTCTCCCCAGCCTCCGTGTTGAGCGAAAGCAACGAGTGAAACGATTTAAACGCTGCCGCTCTGGCCTTCGGCGAAACGCGGAGAAAATGGAGAAAAAGAGGCACGGAGGGATTTTGGGGTGTTATAATGGTTGCTAGTACAACTCTCCTTTGTCCTCCGTACTCCGTGTTAAGCGTAAGCAATAAGTGCAACGACTAAAACGCTGTCGCTCTTGCCTTCGGCGAAACACGGAGGATAAAGAGAACGGAGGCACGGAGGGATGCTTGGGGTACTGTAATAATTGCTTGCACTTTCCCTCCTTACCTCCGAACTCCGTGTTGAGCGAAAGCAACGAGTGAAACGATTAAAACGCTTGCGCTATAGCCTTCGGCGAAACGCGGAGAAAATGGCTAGTTTGATTGGCCAAAAATACGAAAATTTATTTTCCTTTCTTGTTCACAGGGCAAAGTAAATGCGGCTAGCCAGTTTAACAGACTAAATACAACGCACAGCTTAGAAAGGCGTCGCATTTAGTTTGTCTCAGTGTCTTTTATTTTGACACATTGCGGTATTGTATGTGGTATTGTGTCACGGTAGTTGATTTCATTCAATCAATGGTGGGTGAAACAATGTTGTTCTTGTTATTTGTGTTTTGTATGTGGTAAACTTATAAAATACAAAACTAAAAAATTGCACACACACCGATAAATAATAATTTATTTCCTTAATGACAATTTGGTAAATTACCATTTATGAAAGTTAAAGCATTGTTTTTGTTTATTACAATATGTTCTATTTGTAGGGCTGACATCATTCAGTTTGATGCATCAGCTAGTGATAGCATTTTGGTAACAAATATCTCAAAAGTAGTTTCTTGGAGAAGCGTAAATTCGCCAACAATACTTAGTCCCGTACACGAGAACTCAAGCCTTTGGAGTCAACCTCGCTTAGAAACTAGAAGAATATGCTTTAACGATGCATCGCCTCTTGAGTTTGTTGGTACCGACACCAATTTGTACAATAAGATAATCGTTGTTGCTGATTGCAATAGCCTTATGCCTTGGTCAACTCTAATTGATACCATCCCTGCGCTTGCTACTAAACCGGTGGCTTTCTCTAATGAGGTTTTTACATTTTCAACAACTAATTGCATTGGTTCTTCTAGTATAATAATCAATGGCGATGAAAGCACAGAAATTCCTATAAATAGTAATTTCATTGTTGAATTTGTACTTGGTAGCCCAACTAATCTAAACAACATTTTTATTGGTGGTTCTCCCGCAACCCCTAACTGGAATCGTTCTTGGGATGGATGTATATACGAATTATTGCTTCTAAACGAACCCTTAACAGAGCAACAATACTCTGCTTTATACACATATCTTTCACTAAAGTATAAAATAGAAGTAAGTGTCCCAGTGTGTGCAGATAGCTACGGTATCCTTAAAGAGTTAGGCGTAAAGGCTGGCTCGGTATTTACAACAATAATTTTGTGGAGATAGCGAATGGAATTATTGTTGTTGGTTGCTAAATATGGAGTAATAATTGCTGGGTTTCTTGTTGTTGCAAGCTCTGCCTCAAAGGAGCTAAGCCTATTATTTGCAAGAATCCGAAAGCAGAGCAAATTTGTTCAGCTCTGCGTATTTGCATTTATTATGACAGCTGTAGTCTATGGAGGTTCAAAGCCCTCAAC
>JAZNPC010000034.1:0-9488 GCA_045589455.1 Kiritimatiellia bacterium | reverse complement strand
TTGAAAAAAATTATTTTAAATTACTTTCCTTTGTCTTCTGGAAAGAAAGAATTTACCTCTAAAAATATGGAGAAAATAATTAAAAAATTACAAAGAAAAGAGGCTGCCACAAAACATTGAGTTTTGCAACAGCCTCTTTTTGTTATTTGTATTTTAAAAGTAGGCTTATTATTACTTTTCGATTTCGCTTAGGTCAATCTTCCACTCGCCATCAACCTTCTTTAGAATGATTGGGTCATCTTCTTCACCTTCAGGTGCAACCTCTGCTCTGTCGCCGTCGATACTCTCCTCGCAATCATCTATTTCTTTAATTAATTCTTCAAATTCTTCTCTTACATCTTCATCTTCTTCAATGCCTAAAGCTATTAAATACATAAATGCTTTAATCTCTTTATCGGGAGCTCCAGTACAATATTCGCAAGCTTCTTCTACATCGCCATCAAGAAGAGCTTCTGCCCACTTCTCAACTACAGCAGTAGGAGTGTCTGCTTCCTGCTTCTCAACTACAGCAGTAGGGGAGTTGTCTCCACAACCAACAACGAATAGCATTGCTACAGCAAGCATAAACATTGAGAATACATTTCTAATTTTCATAATTTCCCTTTTTGTTTAATTTGTTTTGATTTTCTTTGTTTTTAAAGATAATAAATCCTTTTAACTGCCAATATTTTACCATAAATGAGCATCATAGATAAATAATAATGTTCTTTAACAACCTAAATTTATACCATAAATTTGCTATAAAAATAATTGTGAATTGAATTTTACTCTACTGTGTGTTAGAATTCTACTCATGTTTTAAATAGGTTATGTTAATCTAAATAATCAGAATTTTAAATTATGAAAGCTTTTATTACCGGTGGTGCTGGATTTTTAGGAATCAATCTAATTCGCTATCTTAAAGCAAAAGGCGTAGAAAGATTGGTTTCGTATGATATTGCAGATTTTGATTATCCAGATAAGGATTATGTAGTTGCTGTAAAGGGCGATATCCGCAATGTTGAGGATATGCGCAAAGCAATGGAAGGCTGTGATATAGTCGTTCATTGTGCAGCTGCCTTGCCTCTCTACACAAAGGAAGAAATCTTTACAACAGATCTTGATGGCTCTCGCAATGTAATGCAGGTGGCTATGGAGCTAGGAATTAAGCGCGCTATCCAGATTTCGTCTACAGCAGTATATGGCATTCCTGACCATCATCCTCTATATGAGACAGATAAGCTAGTTGGAGTTGGCCCATATGGTATTGCGAAGGTAGAAGCAGAGAAGGTCTGTGAAGAATTTCGTACAAAGGGTCAATGTGTTCCAATTATTCGACCAAAATCATTTGTCGGACCAGAGCGCCTGGGTGTTTTTGCTCTACTATATGATTGGGCAATAACAGGTCATAATTTCCCAATGATTGGCTCTGGAAATAATCGCTACCAGTTGCTCGATGTAGAGGATTTGTGCGATGCAATTTGGAGCTGCATGACTCTACCTGAAGAGCTTGTTAATGATACGTTTAATATCGGTGCAAAGGAATTTGAAACAATGAAGCAGGACTATCAAGCTGTGCTTGATGCTGCAGGTCATGGAAAGCGCATTATTGGCTTCCCATCTCGTCCTGTAATTTGGGCATTGCGTTTCCTTGAACTCTTACATCTTTCACCCCTATATAAATGGGTCTACGAAACAGCCTGTGAGGATAGCTTTGTAAGTATTGAAAAGGCTGAGAAAAAGCTCGGGTTTAAGCCTAAATTCTCAAATAAGCAAGCATTGCTCCGTAATTATGAATGGTATAAAGCGAATTTGGAAAGCTTTAAGAATCAGAGTGGTGTATCTCATCGTGTGCCATGGAAGCAAGGAATCCTTGGCTTAATTAAGAAATTTTTCTAAATCAAAATGCAAATGCCAGCCTTTATTGATGTTATTCGACCACGCCAGTGCATAAAAAATGTACTGGTTTGGGCTGGCTTGTTTTTTGGTCTTTCTGATAAGCATCAGCACATCTCTCTCTCTACAGCAATAGAAAATACGTTTCTAGCCTTTCTAGCTTTCTGCTTTGTTGCAGGTGCCGTATATATCATGAATGATATACACGATGCAGAATGTGATCGTGTGCATGAAGAAAAGCGTAAGCGTCCAATAGCATCTGGTGCCTTGCCATTGTGGGCTGCAACTCTTGAGGCAGCTATTTTATTATTTCTTTCTATTGGTTTTGGAGCAAATGTAGATAAGCTACTATTGGGTTGCTTAGTGCTATATTTTGTATTACAGGTGCTTTATACACTTTGGCTAAAAAATGTTGTACTTGTAGATGTTTTTTTAATTGCAGCTGGATTTGTTTTGCGTGTATATGCAGGTGCAGTAGCAGCTAGTGTTGATGCATCAACCTGGATGCTAGTTTGTACTTTTTCTGTTGCACTGCTACTTGCTCTATGCAAGCGTTATAGTGAGCTTAATCTTTTAGGAGAACGTGCTTCAGAGCATAGACGTGTATTGGCAGAGTATAGTAAGGAGCTTTTAACTACTCTTATCACCGCAGTGTCTTCAATAACGGTTGTGTGTTATTCAATTTATACACTAACACCAGCAACTATTGAAAAGCTGGGAACAAATCAAATGTATCTAACAATACCATTTGTTGCTTTTGGTATTTTTCGGTATGTTTATCTATCCTTGTGTAAGGGTGAGGGTGGGCGTCCAGAAAAAACTCTTACACAGGATTTAGCAATAATAATTGATGTTATTATTTTCGTTGCAGTATGTGTTTTAATAATGATTTATAAAGGCTAATCAAATGAAAAAAGGTGATAATAAAAACAACGGAAGCTTGCCACCAGCAGCGCCTCTAGTTGGTAATTTTATAGCATGGCACCATGTCCGTGTAACAGTGCCACATGACTGGGAGGCAACAAAATATTCTGTTGAAGACCGTGTGGGCCGAATAGAGTTTGGCACGCGCGAGGGGCTGAAGGCTACAGTTAGCTGGGAGCCATGCTTGCGTGAGCCTAGCCGCCTTACGACAATGAAGACCTTTATACAAAATAACATTTATAAAAAGGACAAGCGGAAGCCTGTTGATAATGTTGAAACGGAAGAAATTGGCAATTTTTTGGTTGGCTGGTCACCGGATCCAATAGTGCCATGTCAGGCCTTAGGATATAATGCTGAAACAAAGCATCTTGTTCGATGGATATTTGAGGGAGATAGATCGAGCAACTATCGAGAGGAAATAATTCGTCCAATTATAAATAGCTGCTCCTTTAATGATTCTTCAGAAGAGCGAGAGTATTCGTTATATGGGATCCATTGCACCCTACCGGTTGATTATAAAATTGAAGATATAGTTACATTGCCTGCAAATGCAATGATGCTTTTTGAAAATGAGGAAAACCATCGCCGTGCAACATTTAGACGTTGGGGGTTGGCTTCAACAATTCTAGGTAAACAGGATTTGTTTAATTTTTATAAAGCGATACTTAGGTCACTTAATATCCAAGCAGAGCTAGTAACTAAGTGTACCGTAAATAATTGTGATGGACGCATACTTAAATATAGTGCATTACGTGAGCATCATGGAGATCGTTATATGCGCCGGCGTTGGCACAATGGTGAAGCCATTATTTGGTATAATAAGGAAGAAAATCGCATTTATACTTTCGAGCAAATTGGCCCTGAAAAAACAAAGCCATTGGATTTTAATTCAGTATTTAAGGGCTATATTCTTCGTCGATCAAAATAAAGCTTTTAATAAATTGATGAAAGGTATTTAGCAATGCGTTGGTTTTTTTATAATATTTTATTCGCTATAGCTTATACATTGATGCTTCCAAAGTTTTTTATACGCATGAAAAAGCGCGGAGGCTATAGGGCAAATTTTCATGAGCGTTTTGGTAAGTTTTCTCCTGATGTTGAAAAACGCCTTGGAGAAAAGAAACGCATTTGGATTCATGCTGTAAGTGTTGGAGAGGCAAATCTTGCAGGAAATGTTATTCAAGAATTACGAGAGCGCATTCCTGGGGCTTCTTTTGTTATCTCTACAACTAGCTCAACAGGGCGTGGTGTGTGTGAAAAGCTAGCTCAGCCTGACGATGTTGTCATATATCTACCTGTGGATTTCCCTAGAAATATTCGTAGAGCATTACCTAAAATTAATTTTGATACATTTATTCTAACGGAGTCTGAATTTTGGCCAAATTTGATTCGTGCATTGAGAAAACGTGGTAAAAAGCTATTCCTAGTTAATGGCCGTGTTTCTGATAAATCAGCACCAAATTATAAGCGTTTGCGCTATTTCTTCCGCCCTGTGTTTGATTGCTTTACCTTAATGCTAGTTCAAGGCGAGCTTGATAAAGAGCGCCTAATCGCAGCGGGTGCAAAGGAAGAGAAAATTAAAGTCATGGGCTCTGTAAAGTTTGATATTAAGCCTGTTTCTGATGAGCTTCTTGCACAAGCAAAAAAGACCTGCTCTGAGGCAGGAATTAATGAGGCAGATACAGTGATACTTGGTGGTTCAACATGGCCAGGAGAAGAATTGGCATTGGCACAAGCCTGGAAGAATATTGCAAATCCAAATGTAAAGCTGATACTTGTTCCTCGCCATATGGAGCGCGGAGATGAAGTTGAGCGTGAGCTTGCAGCAATTGGAGTAAAGACAATTCGTCGTAGTCGTACAAAGCAGGGAATAGAAACAATCACTCCTGCAGCCGATACTGTGCTAATGGTGGATACTACTGGAGAGCTTTCTTCTATGTATTATTGTGCAGATATAGTTCTTGTTGGCAAATCCTTTGATCCAAATGTTGGTGGTCAAAATATGATTGAGCCAGCCGCAATAGGAAAGCCAGTAATTGTTGGCCCTCACACAGAGAATTTTGTTCCTGTAATGAACAATTTTAAGGCAAATAATGCAATGATAATTTTATCTGACATTTCGGAGCTAGAAGGAGCCTTAAAAGAGCTAATTGCTTCACCAGAGAAACGCATGCAGTGGGGGGCTGCAGCAAAGTCTGTGGTAGATTCACAGCGTGGTTCGTTAGAGCGTAGTGCAATTGAAATAATTGCGAATATGTAATCCATCTTTGCATGAAGTCTATCACCATAATCCGAAGCATAGGAACTTCTATTAAGAGCTTTTTTCAAACGGTAGGAGATTTAGTAACTCCCCGTCATTGCATTTCCTGTGGAGAGCCAAGCGGTGATAGTTATCTATGTTCGTCTTGTCAAGAAACAGTAACTCTACGTCGTGTTGATGAGTGCTGTAAAATATGTGGTAATATCCCGCGAAATGGTGGACATAGTTTTATGTATTGCTCTTCCTGCTTGAAGCATCCTCCTGCTTATGATATGGCACGCAGTGCAACGATTTATGAGGGTGCTGTGCGCGAGATGATTTTAGCTTTAAAATATAAGCAAGGAACATATTTAGTCAAGGAGCTTACTAATCTTGTAGAAGGCTGTATTCTTGCTGCATATTCTAATGAACAAATTGATGCTATTTGTCCAGTTCCTTTATATTCAACGAAGGAACGAGAGAGAGGCTATAATCAGGCTGCTCTTATTGCTAAAGAGCTAAGCCGCAGATTAAAGCTTCCTTATATGCCTCAACTTTTAGAGCGTGTTCGCTATACTCCTACACAAACAAACCTCAATTCAGAAGCGCGTAAAGAAAATGTTGCAGCTGCATTTGTTTCTCCAGATTCTGCCATCGATTATGTTTATGGGAGAAGCATTCTTTTAGTTGATGATGTTTTCACAACAGGTGCTACTTGCTCTGAATGTGCTATAGAATTAAAGCGCAAACATGCTGGCAGAGTTCTTGTTGTTTCTGTTGCCCGAGAGCAATAGCACTCAAAACTCTTAAGACTAATGCTGGCTTAACTATATTCATAGGGTCAAAACTAATAGAATTGTAACGGAAGCATACCCCACTTGCCATCTTGTGCATCACGCTTCCTTGCTCAAAGACCTTGGTGGGCCGTGCACACAAGCCATCATTCTAGTCATCACGCTAGTCAGCGCTCTAGTAGAATTCGTTTCAAATTACTAAATTTGGGGCAGATTGGGTGAAAAACTCAGGTGTCCAAAGTCCTATATGTGAGTTTTGCTAGTTGATAAAATTTGTATATTATGCAATAATATACGCGTTTGTTTTTAAACAATGGAGATTGTTATGGAAGAGAAAAAACCGCACATTGATGTTGCTAGAGTATGTGAGCTAGCTCATTTTGATATTTGTGCAGAAGAAATGACAGAATTTCAGGCTCAGCTTGATAATATTTTGGCGTATGTAAATAAGCTCGACGAGCTTAATCTAGAAGGTATTGAGCCAACAATGTATGGTCAGCCTGTTGTAAATTCTTTTAGAGAAGATGTTGTTACACCAAGCCTCCCACGTGAAGATGTGCTACGCAATGCACCAGATAGTGCAAATGATGAAATCAAGGTACCAAAAATCGTGGAGTAAGCAAAATGGATTTAGATATTTCAAAAATGACAATTGCTGCTGCCGCTGATGGTATGCGTGCAAGGGATTTTTCTTCAGTTGAGCTAACCCAGGCAGTGCTTAAGGCAATTAAGGAGAATGATACAGAGGTTAAGGCTTATCTTACTGTTGATGAAGAGGGTGCTCTTGCAGGTGCTCAGCTTGCAGATGAACGCCGCGCAGCAGGTGAGTCTGGTGATATGCTTGGTATCCCTGTTGCAATGAAGGATATTTTCAATGTGAAGGGTCAGCCTTGCACCTGTGCTTCAAAGATTCTTGAGGGCTATATTGCTCCTTATGATGCAACAGTTACACGTAAGCTTCGCGAGGTAGGTGCTATTCCTGCTGGTCGTGTAAATATGGACGAATTTGCTATGGGCTCATCAACAGAGCATAGCGCATTTCAAATCACACGTAATCCAGTTGCTCTAGATAGAGTTCCTGGTGGTTCAAGTGGTGGCTCTGCAGCTGCTGTTGCTGGTGGTACAGCAATCGCTTCTCTTGGCACAGATACAGGTGGTTCAATTCGTTCACCTGCTTCATATTGTGGCTGTGTTGGTCTTAAGCCTTCCTATGGCCGCGTTTCACGTTATGGTGTAACAGCCTTTGCTTCATCACTTGATCAGGTGGGCCCAATTGTAAAGACAGTTGAGGATGCTGCAATTCTATTAGGCGCAATCGCTGGTGCCGATCCACATGACCAGACAGTGCTTGACCGTGAGGTTCCTGATTATCGCGCAGCACTTGCTGGCGCAAGCCTCAAGGGCTTACGCATTGGTGTGCCAAAAGAGTATTTTATTGATGGCTGCGACCCTGAGGTGATGGCAAGCGTCCGTAAGGCAATTGATATGTGTGCAAATGCAGGAGCAGAGGTTAAAGAAATTAGCCTTCCTCACACTGAGTATGCTATTGCTGTTTATTATATCTGTGCAACAGCTGAGGCTTCTGCAAATCTTGCTCGCTTTGATGGTATCCGCTATGGCTTCCGTAAGGTTGGCCCAGAGGCAACACTTCAATCTCTTTATGACCGCTCTCGTACAGATGGCTTTGGTAAAGAGGTTAAGCGCCGTATAATTCTTGGAACCTATGTACTAAGCAGTGGCTACTATGATGCATACTATAATCGTGCATTGAAGGCTCGTACACTAATCCGTAATGATTTCCAGAAAGCATTTGAAGACTGCGATGTTATTATGACACCAGTTGCACCAACTGCTGCATATAAGCTAAATTCAACTGTAAATGATCCACTTAAGGCATATCTAGGCGATATCTTTACTGTTCCAGCAAACCTAGCAGGTATTTGCGGAATTTCAGTTCCTTGTGGTAAGACCTCAGAAAACCTACCAGTCGGCCTACAACTATTAGGTCCAGCCTTTGGTGAGGTAGAGCTATTGAAAGCAGCAGCAGCTTGTGAGAAGGAGTTTGCATAATGAAATTTATCGTATCTATTGGTCTAGAAACCCACGTACAGCTTAAGACAGCAACAAAGATGTTCTGTGGCTGCAATCTTTCAACAGATTGCCCACCAAACACAAATATTTGCCCTGTTTGTATGGGCTTGCCTGGCGCACTCCCTTTGATGAATAAGGAGGCTGTAAAGCTAACAGTTATGTCTGGCTTGATGCTTGGCTGCGAAATCAGCAAATACAGCAAGTTTGATCGTAAGAACTACTTCTATCCAGATATGGTGAAGAACTACCAGATATCTCAAAACACACACCCTCTTTGCATCGGTGGTGGTGTAGATATCACAGCAAATGGTGCTCCAAAGCATATCCGTATCAATCACATCCACCTTGAGGAGGATGCAGCAAAGATTAACCACTATGCTCGTCATAGCGGTATAGACTATAATCGTTGCGGTACACCTCTTATGGAAATTGTTTCTGAGCCAGATATGTCATCCCCTGATGAGGCAATGGAATATTTGACAACCTTGAAGCAGATTCTTGTTTATGCAGGCGTAAGTGATTGTAACCTAGAGGATGGAAATATGCGCTCTGACGTTAATATTTCTATTCGCCCTGAAGGTCAAGAGCAGCTTGGTACAAAGATTGAAATTAAAAACATGAATACCTTCAAGGGTATTTATGCAGCACTTGAGCACGAGATTGCTCGCCAGACAGCTGTTGTTTCAGCAGGTGGTGTTATCCAGCAGGAAACACGCCGTTGGGATGCAGAATTGGGCGAGACAATTACAATGCGTACAAAGGAAAATGCACACGATTACCGCTATTTCCCTGAGCCAGATTTGCTACCAGTTGTGCTTGATGATGAGACAATTGATAGCTGGAAGAAGCTTCTCCCCGAGCTCCCTTCTCAGAAGAAGGATCGCTTTGTAGAGCAATATGCACTCCCTGAATACGATGCAAATGTGCTTTCTGCTCAGCTCCCTGTAGCAGATTTCTTTGAGAAGACAATTGCCTGTGGTGCACAGCCTAAGATGGTTTCAAATTGGATTATGACAGAGCTTCTTCGCTTGCTTGGTGAAAGCGGTAAGGAAATCTCTGAAATTCCATTAACACCAGAAAGCTTTGCTTCCTTGTTGAAGCTTCTAGATAAGAAGACAATCAACATGCCAACAGCCAAGGAGCTATTCCCTGAGCTATTTGAAAAGGGCGGAGATCCTGAGGCAATGGTTAAAGAGCGTGGACTTGGTCAGGTAAGTGATACAGGTGCAATCGAGGGCTTTGCTAAGCAAGTTATTGAAGCAAATCCAAAGGTTGTTGAGGATTTCCTTGGAGGTAAGGGTCCAGCACTACAATTCCTTGTTGGTCAGATTATGAAGCTATCACGTGGTAAAGCAAACCCACAGATGGCTGCTGAAGTAATCAAAAAGCAGCTTGGAGTTTAATAAAAAAGGCGGTCCTCGGGCCGCCTTTTTTTATGTATGACGGGCATGTCATAGTTCTATGGTGAAAGTCCAACGGGGGGTAGTTACCGACCAACCCAATAGCGACTCCCAAGGTTTATGTTGCGAGGCATAGGCGAGAAGAAGGGATAGCGAAATCGTAGC
>JAZNPC010000033.1:0-27234 GCA_045589455.1 Kiritimatiellia bacterium | reverse complement strand
CCACCATTTTATGCTTTATCAGAGATTTTGTAAACAGATAACTTCACCAAAACGACACATAAACACCTAAAATTTTCACATTAAACATAAATTAGGTGCATTTAGTCGTGCAAAGTTGCATTTACTTTTGCATACTACATTTTGTGTTATTTGTGTTATTTGCGAAAGTAAATGCGCCTGACACGCATTTACTTTCACTACTGCTTCTCTTAATAAACAATAATAATTGTTGATGAGATTGCATCCACTCTACCCCAAACACCTGTAGGAAGCTCTCCTTCTTCAGTAGGCTCTGTAGCAACAGAAGGCCAACCATAGGTGTAATGAAGCTCATAGCCATCTCCTTGCACAAGCTCAACTCTTGAAGTGTCGATTCCGCTCTTCCACAAAATCAAATGCTGATTAACACTCTTAGTAGATGCTTTCATTGATCCAGTATCAACAGAAACAAAGATTTTTCCAGTTGAATTTTCCAAAACCATCTCACCAAAAGCTCTATCTTTATTTGCAAATGAAGTCAGAGGAATTTTCTCAGTATATTCAACATCATCTACCATGTAGGATACAACATTTGTATAATTGCCACCCTCTGGTTCAAAGACAACATTAACATCCTTTGTTAATGGGTGGTTTCCATTTAAAAGGAAGTGCTTATCTGTCCCAAAAATATTTGAATCACCAAATCCACCTTCAATTACATTTAATGATGCTGAAGCACCACGTAGGCGAATAGTTTGAGACTGTCTATCATTTATTGTTGCAAACAATACATTGTCAAAAGAAGCCCTACCCTCTATTGTTAAGCATTCCCCTTGAGTTGCGAAAACAGGTAGTCCCTCTTCGGCAACCCTGTTGACTAAATTTGTTTTAGGAACACTAGAATGTCCAAAATAAAATTCAGAATCATTGGCAACGAAGATGTTTGATTTCTTGCCATCAATAGCCCATGGGTTACCTCCCAAATTCAAACGAGCTGAATTAACAACCTCAATTTGTGCAAACAGAGAACTATTACCTCCAAAAACCCAGTCAAACATATCATACTCATCAAGAGTCATATTATCTATGCGTAACACAGATTGATTTAAAGAAGCATCCGCACTGTCATAAGTGTATAGGTAAGAAGCATCAGCTCCATCTCCATATATAGTTATATGACTATTAGAAAAACCCAAAGTTATTCTTGTTCCAATAAATCCAACCAAATGTATTCTATTTGTAGAATTGTTTGGGAATTTAGCTAAGGTACCGCTATATTTCGGATATCCTAAAGCACCTTCTTTAGTTGAAACCCAATTGTTTGTATTAGTCCAATCTCCATCAGCAACCTCTGCTTTCCAAGTATATTCAATACCTGATTCAGAGGTCGTAGCATGATAAACAGGAGACTCTGACTCCCATCTTGTTCCTCCAAGAGCAACATTTTCACAAACAAATTTCCAATATATTGTTTTTTCCTCACCTGGGAAAATGCGATGGAATAGGAATTGTCCAAGGCTATTAATGGTAACAGGCTCTGGATCAGGGGAAAGAGTATCTGGACTATCTCCTGTCCAAAGTGTAATTGTTGTATTTCCTGCACCCTTAGTTAGAATATTACCAAAGAAGGTTATTTTATGATTTGATACCGATGAAGTAAAATTACCCATGCTTGCAGCGGCAAGGGTTGTAAATGAGTCAACCAATGTTGAATCCTTGCCTCCCTCTGAGGTTTCAGCCTCTGCCTTAACATAAAATGTTGAGCCAGGAATTACATCAACGACTACATCATAAACACCTGGACTTGTCACAGCAATATTTGTGACAGATGCTCCTGATAAATCTGCATTTTCTCCCCAATAAACATTTAGAGAAAAATCTCCTTTACCAACAGAATCAACACGAACAGAAATTGTTGCCTTATCGCCAGAATGTTCAATTTGTGAGATACTAATAGATGGGTTAGTAAAGTCAATAAACTTGCTTGTACTCCAAGAATGAATTCCATCCTCATCAACAGCAACAAATTTAAACCAAACTAGGTCTGATATATCATCGAGAGTAAAGGATGTGCTCCCTGAAGCAGTATCAATTACACCAAGGCTTTCAACATGTGCCCAACCATCTAGTGTGTTTCCTCCGTAAATTGGACCATACACTGCATAAAGCTCTGCATTCTTATATGCTTCTCCATAGTCCAAGCTAAAGTTTGCACTATTATTGTCTTGATCCACCGACCAATTAGAAATATCCAGCATGCGTCCCTTTGGAAATGTTCGCAAAAATTCATAATCTTCTGTATTTTCCATAGGCAACCAATCTGGACCAGGCTTACCTGTTACAGCAGTCACACCATTGGTGTTATAGCCTAAGCCAATTGACCACCCTGCCTTAGGAACACCGAAGTTCTTTCCTCCTGGTGATGTAAGCCAGATACGAATACGGTGCCATCCAGCACGATCACTTGTATAAGAAGCTATTGTTATATTATCGTAGCTTGTATTGCGTATAAGATCTTTACCATCGATTTCTAGACGAACTCCATCGTAGTAATACTTAAAGAAGTTATATGTAACACCTTCCTCCATGAACATATAACCAACATATCCATACGACATATAAGCACCAACAGACCAAGTATTATCTTCAGAGTCAACATATTTGGTTCCATGTATTCCATCAGAATGGGAATTTGAAAGACCAGCAGCAATTGCACCTATTTGAACTGTTAAACCTGGAGTAAATTCATCAAATTCTTTTCCTAAATCGTTATAACCACTATCTGAGAAAAAGTATTGGTATAGACCTGACTGTCCAGCAACGCCATTATATGTCCAACGACTATCTATAAGCGCAATAGTTGAAAAAGAAAATAGTTCAGATATAGATTCATCACCAGCATCATTGCGTATAATAATTCGTGCAACATAATCGTGTAATGGACGAAGTCCACCCACTATGACATCAACATTGCCACCTGCGACTCCTGAAGCAACAAGCTTTTCTGTACCTGAGAATGCTCCAGTTTCTTCATCCCAAGCATCAATACTATCTGCAACCTGTGCGTAAATAGACACCTTACCATCACTTGCAGAAGCACCCGCCCCGATAACAGAAATCATAAATTTGATGTGGTCCACAGAAGCAATCTTATCGTAAACTAGAAATGATGGTTCTTGTGCAACTTCATCAGTTGCAGAAAGTCTGAAAATAACTGTTCCAGAACCACCATCAGCTGCGATATATGTAGTAACATTACTTCCGCCGCCGCCACCACCACCGAAGCCATCGCGACCTTTTTCATTACCAGTCAAAATAGATGTATTACCTTGACCAAAGCCACCTATTCCGTCACCACCAGGAGCTTGATCAGTAGCACTGCCATAGTTATAATTACCACCGCCACCGCCAGCACCATACATTTCTGCAGTGCCAGAGATGTCGCTAATAATTCCTGCACCACCAGAACCACTTATAGACTGACCGCTACTGAGTGAAATATTTTTAGAAGGTTCACCTGCTCCGCCTCCACCTGTTGGTAGACTATTCGATCCACCATTAGCATTTCCAGCAAAATTACCTTGAGATGGGTCTATACAAGATCCTCCTGCACCATTAGCTGCAGCTCCTCCACCGGAGCCACCAGTTCCACCAGATCGAACAGACCAAGAGCCTCCGCCACCACCGCCATAGGCACGGATTAACTCTTCCCCATTTGGAGCAATAATAACAGTGTCTCCACCTGTTGTTCCACGCTGCATACCATTTCCTAAATCTACACCTTGCTTGCCGCCTAAACCACCAGCACCAACGATAATAGAATATTCTCCTGGCGTTAAAATAACAGCGTGCTGCTCTACGACGCCACCGCCGCCACCGCCACCACCACATTCAGCTCCTCCTCCGCCGCCGCCACCGACAGAGAGAATGCGGACTAACTTTTCTTCTTTTAATACGAATGTACCATTCTCTGTAAAAATATGTGCTACAGTATCATCACCTGATATATACACCTCTGTACCTCCTGTAGCATACATAGAGGCAAATGTAACACCTTGCAAAAGCATCATTACAAATGCTGTAACCATCAATTTTTTATACATATATACTCCACAATTTATAATATTAAAATAATTTCAGTTTTAATTAACGTAAGTTTATCAAATATTAAAAAATATATCAACCAATAGCACCGACTAAAACCAACGGAAATTTTATTGTAATTTGTAAGCCAAATTGATAATTAAAGCATTAGACGAGAGACGATTAAACAACGTTAGACGTGAGACTGTGAACGGACGATTAGACGGTTAGACGTGGAACCATCCAACGCATTGACACGCGTCCCGCAGGCGTTGACACGCCCCTTTGGACATGAGACAAGAGATGCGGGACGTGAGACAAAGTCGTGAGACCAAAAGACAATCAGACGCGAGAATGGAGAAAAAACCACTCAACTCTACCTGAATTCTTCATTCTTCATTTTTCATTCTTCATTCTTCATTCTATTATAATGGCGATGCTCAAGGAGGCAAAGTTTAGCACCTTGCCACCTTGAGCCCCGGTAACACCGGGCGGCTCTGCCACCCTCACCCCCACTATAAAACTATCAAACTATCAAACTTGCAAACTTTCAAGTCCTCTCTAAAAAAGAATCCCTCGTGCATCACCTCAGCATCTTAGTAAGCTTTTGAGCGAGCACACTAGTGGATGAGGTTTGCCCAATTGCTTCAAAAGAATAGCAATGATTAAGGCAAACCTCATTCCGCTAGTGTATTTTTCGGCGTCACGGCTCTGCGACCTCTGCGGCCTTCGCGTCTCTGCGTCCCTTTGGCGGCACGTGCATCACGCTCGCATCCCGTGCATAAAAAACTCAGATGCACCCATAATTATATTGCATAAATAAAACTTATTTTGGTATAATTTAAGTGTAGTTGGGCAACGCCCTACTCTATACATATTATATAAAAGGATTTTTATGGGCAAATTATTTGGAACTGATGGCATTCGTGGTAAAGCTAATGTCTATCCAATGACAGCAGAAATGGCTCTCGCCGTGGGGCGCGCCACTGCATATGTACTAAAAAGAAATCATCAAGGCTTAAATAGGATTTTAGTTGGTAAAGATACACGCCTTAGTGGCTATATGCTAGAGAATGCTCTTACTGCAGGTATCTGCTCTATGGGAGTAAATGTTCTACTCACTGGTCCATTACCAACTCCTGGTATTGCATATCTTACACGCAGTATGCGTTGCGTGGCAGGTATTGTTATTTCTGCGTCACACAATCCATATTATGATAATGGAATCAAAATATTCTCTTCTCTTGGCTTTAAGTTAAACGATCAAATTGAGGCAGAAATTGAGGAATTAGTTCTATCTGGCAAAATAAATGAAATTGCTGCAGATCCAGAGGATATTGGCAGAGCAAAGCGTATTGATGATGCTGCAGGCAAGTATATAGAATTTTGCAAATCAACCTTCCCTGCAGAATATTCGCTAAAGGGGACGAAGGTTGTACTTGATTGTGCTAATGGTGCTTCATATCATATTGCTCCGGACATTTATGAAGAGCTTGGCGCAGATGTAACAGTTATCCATAGCAAACCAAATGGATTTAATATTAATGACAACTGTGGCTCTCAATTTACTCAGGATCTTTGTGCAAAGGTCAAGGAGGTGGGTGCTGATATCGGCCTAGCCTTTGATGGTGATGCTGATCGCCTAATCGCAGTTGATGAAAATGGTGTAGAAATTGATGGCGACCATGTTATCGCCATCTGCGCAAAGCAAATGCTTGATAATGGCACACTCACCAATAAACAGGTAATTGTAACTCCTATGAGTAACCTCGGTCTACGAATTTGCTTTGATGAACTTGGCATTGAGTGGAAGGATGCTGGCGTGGGAGACAGGCTTGTGTTAGAGATGATGAAGCGCGAGGGAGCAATTCTCGGTGGTGAGCAATCTGGACATGTTATCTTCCTCAATAAGCATACAACCGGAGATGGTATTGTCACATCACTACAGCTAATTAGCGCAATCAAGCAAAGTGGTAAGCCTATTTCTGAGCTAGCAAAGATTTTTGAAACAGCACCTCAAAAGCTTGTCAATGTTAATGTGAAGGAAAAGCCTGAGCTTGATACACTTCCTGAGGTTTCCGCTGCAATAAAAGCAGCTGAAGAAGAGCTTGGAACAAAGGGTCGCATTTTAGTACGCTACTCAGGCACTCAACCAATGTGCCGTGTAATGGTAGAAGCAACAACTATGGAAATTGCTGACCGAATCACAAATTCAATCGCAGATTTAATTAGAAAGACTATAGGTAAATAATGCATATTTTATTCGACGCAAGAACAGCCACTCCGCGTTTCTACGCTATCAGCCGCTATACTGCTGCACTAGCAAACGCATTAGCAAAGCTATTTAAAGAATCTGGAGACAAGCTTACAATTGTTCGCCATCCTAATTGCACCTTTAACATTCCTGAAACAGAAAATGTTATGCTAACTACATGTGTAGCTCCTCCGGATGACCCCAATGGTCAGCTACCAATGAAGCGATTGGCAGAACAGCTTAAGCCAGATATCTATCACACACCTCATAGAATGTGCCCAACAATTGGCTACGACTGCCCTATTGTTATCACAATCCATGATTTTAGTCCGGTACGCTGCCGCTCAGAAAAGACACCTCAGGAAACCATTGCATTTATGGCTTCAATGAGTACAGCACTTAAGACATGTACCAAGGCTATGACGGTTTCTAAGAATACACTTAATGATGCAAAGGAGATTTTCCCTCAGTTTGCAGATAAGTGCGTGGCTATCCCTCATGGTGTTAGCGCAAAGTTTCGTCGAGAAGAAAATGAGGAAGTGCTAAACCGTGTTGCTGCTGGCTATGGCTATTCTCGTAATTCAATTTTGTACTTAGGCAGCACCCTACCACACAAGAACATACCGAAGCTACTCAAGGGCTATGCAAAGGCTCTTCCTCTACTAGAAGGTGCTGAGCTTGTTCTTGCTGGCTATAATTGCAACAAGACATCACATCTTACTGAGCTAATAAATTCACTAGGCATCACGGATAATGTCAAATGGATTGGTGGTGTTCACGATTCAGATTTAACTGCAGTATTAAGCTCTGTACGCGCATTTATTTCACCTAGCCTATATGAGGGCTTCGGTTTATCAGTTCTAGAAGCAATGGCTGTTGGTACACCAGTGGCTTGCTCTGAAGCACCAGCCCTGAAGGAGCTAACAGATGGTGCTGCGGTATACTTTGACACAAACAATGCTGACTCAATCTCACAAGCTATTGTTAACATTATGCTAGATGATAAGCTACGTGAGCAGCTTAAGACCGACAGCCTAAAGCGTGCAAGTGAGTATTCTTGGGATAAGGTTGCTCAAGCAACTGTTGAGCTTTATAAAGCAGCACTTGGGGAATAATCAATACGAGCTATTTTATTTACGATAAATTTAAAACACACCTATTCGGAGCATTAAATGAAACAAAAATTCATTCTTATCGTCGCAATTATCATTGGTATCTTCGCTGCAATTATCTGTCGCAGCTGGATTGATATGAAAAACAAAGAATATGAGAAGTTGAAGCAGGATGTTCTCCTTCGTGGTGAACGCATTGAGGTTGTTGCTGCTGCTCGTCCACTAGCACAAGGCACTATTATCACAATGGATGACATTGTTTCAAAAAAAATTGAAAGATATTCAGCACGTGGGAATGAGGTTCTTGCAGACCAATACCAGGAGATTGTTGGAAAACGCGTTAGCAATTCAATTTCTTTACATAGTCCTATTTCTTGGAATGACATTGAAGGCGGAAAGCCACGTGCAAAAAGATTCTCTGAGAGCATCGAACCAGGTATGCGTGCTGTCTCTATTCCTGTATCAGGCGCAGCTGGTGTTTCTGGCATGGTAAGACCTAATGACCGAGTAGACATTTTAGGCTCCTTCACTCTTCCTGCTGCTAATGGTAATCTTGAAGAAACAGAAATTGTTACTCTTACTGTTTTACAAAACGTAACTGTTCTTGCTACAGGCACAGAAACAGTTCGATCTCAAATGTCAAACTCAAGCAGAGCATCAAATTATAGCACTATAACTATTCTTGTTACACCACGCGAGGCTGAGCTACTTGTTTTCACACAGCAGATTAAGGGAAGTCTTGCTCTATCACTACGTAATCCAGGAGATGTTCATTTTGAAGAAGAGTTACCTAGAGTTGATTTCGAACAGGTTGAAGCAAGCCTCAAGGATCTTAATATGTTGCGTCAAAAGAGCATAAGAGAGAAAAAAAGATAATTTAAAGTAGGCTTCCAAAAAATTCTTAAGGTAGGATTAGGTAATAAATATGACAACTCTTACTCTTTATAAACCTGGCGATACACCTATTAAACTCCAGCTACATGATGGCACCTATACTCTTGGGAGCGATCTTAATTGCCGTATTCCTCTTAAGGAAGGAGCTGGCGTTTGCCCTCGCCATGCAATTCTAAACATAAATTCTGGCAACTACCAAATAAGAGACATTGGTGATGGAACAGCTATTTTTGTTAATGGTGAGCCTATTGATAAAAAGGCAGAGGTTTTTAGCACTACTCCAATAACCCTAGGACAATATACAATTGTCTTAGCTGAAATACCAGAGGATGATGAGTCTCCAGCAAAGCCTATGGCTACTCCTACATTTGAGCAGCCACAGCAGCCTAGTAGGCCATTTTTTCAAGCTCCTGTAATAAAACCAAACCCTAATACAATGGAGCGACCAGCTGAGCCAACTGTTGCGATAGAACAGCCTCAAGCAGTCTCTTCACAAAGCACTGAAGTGGCTTATCATACTGCAGAAAATGTGGACGCTTCAGTTATTAAAATGAAGCATTCTGTTAAGGTGCAAATACACAAGGAATTAATTGATCGACTAGACATTAAGCGCCTTTCTGCTGCTCGTGCTGATATTAATGAGCTAAGGCAGCGTGCAAGAGAGACGCTTCAAGCGATTATTAACGATGTGCGTAACAAGCTTCCGGAGGGTATTAGCCCAGCTATTATTGAGCAGGAAATTTTAAATGAAGCTTTAGGCCTTGGACCTCTTGAGGATTTGTTAGCAGATGATTCTGTTACAGAAATCATGGTGAATGGTCCAGACAAGATATTTGTTGAGCGTAATGGTAAGCTTATGCTTTCAGATAAGACATTTATGGACGAACAGAGTGTGATGTCTATTGTTGAGCGTATTGTGGCACCATTAGGACGCCGTGTTGATGAGAGTCAGCCATATGTGGATGCGCGCTTAGCAGATGGCTCACGTGTGAACTGTGTAATTCACCCTCTTTCACTAATTGGGCCATGTATTACAATTCGTAAATTTGCGAAGCGTCAATTATTTGACACAGATCTTATCAACTATGGCACACTCACTAAGGATATGGCAGAATTCCTTAAGGTATGTGTAAAGGTCCGTAAAAACATTGTTGTTTCTGGTGGTACTGGCTCAGGTAAGACAACTTTACTTAATGTTTTGAGTAACTACTTGCCTGATACAGAAAGAATTTTGACAATTGAGGATGCTGCGGAATTAAGACTTAACCAGCCACACTTGGTGCGTCTTGAGGCACGCCCTCCAAATATTGAAGGGCGTGGTGCAATCACAATTCGTGATTTGGTGCGCAATGCTTTGCGTATGCGCCCTGATCGTATCATCGTGGGTGAGTGTCGTGGTGGAGAGGCGCTTGATATGCTTCAGGCAATGAATACTGGTCATGATGGCTCATTAACAACTGTCCATGCCAATGCACCGCGTGATGTTATTGCACGTTTGGAAACGATGGTATTGATGTCGGGCATGGAGCTACCTTCGCGTGCAATACGTGAGCAGATTGCATCTGCTATTGATATTATTGTGCATGAATCGCGTTTAAGCGATGGTTCGCGTAAGGTAACCTGCATTTCAGAGGTTGTAGGTCTTGAGGGCAATCAGATCACAATGCAGGATATTTTTGAATTCAAGCAGACAGGAATTTCTGCACAGGGCAAGGTTGTGGGATATTACCGTGCCACAGGTGCAGTGCCAACCTTCTTCACAGATCTGGCTGCACAAGGCATCACGCTTGACCCAGCCATCTTCCAACCCTAGTACACGGATGGAGTGATTTGTCGCTCTCGCTATAGCCTTCGGCGGAACACGGAGCACACGTAGTGTGATTTTCCTCCGTACTCCGTGTTAAGCGTAAGCAATGAGTGCAACAATTTAAACGCTGGCGCTATAGCCTTCGGCGAAACGCGGAGCACACGTAGTGTGATTTTCCTGAGAACGGAGACACGGAGAGGTGCTGGGGTTATTGTTGATGATTGCTAGTTAATGCTCCTTTTGTCCTCTGTACTCCGTGTTAAGCGTAAGCAATGAGTGAAACGATTTAAACGCTGACGCTCTAGCCTTCGGCGCGTACACGGAGCACACGTAGTGTGATTTTCCTCCGTACTACGTGTTAAGCGAAAGCAATGAGTGCAACGATTTAAACGCTCTCGCTATAGCCCTCGGCGAAACGCGGAGGATAGAGAGGCTCGGAGACACGGAGAGGTTCATTGAGTATTGGAAGCTAGTGCAATGCTCCCTTGTCCTCCGTAAAAATCACACTATGTGTGTCCGTGTTAAGCGAAAGCAATGAGTGAAACGATTTAAACGCTGGCGCTCAGGCCTGCGGCGCGAACACAGATTTGCACAAATTTGCACGGAAAGTTTGCTATACAAAATAAAGCTATGCTTCGTCTCATGGTCATTTATGTGTGCTTAATAGCACGCATGTGCTGCTTCTCTTTCGCTATATTAAATTTGTTGTGATATCAGTAAAAAACTCTTTACTCCAAATTTCGATTTTTGATTTATCCGAAATAAATGGGAGCACATCCTTTTTAGCCTGTTCAAAATCTATTGAATCAAAACGTTCTAACAATAGTTCCTTTAATTCATTTATACCAAATTCTGCTTGTGGATTTATTGCTCCTGACTCTTCTAGTCTTGCTTTCAAATGCGTAAAGTTAATAGATGTATTCTTTGCCAAGTAAAAGACATAATCATAAAGATCTCTACCCTTTACTCTATTTTTCCATGAACGACAAATAACCGCATGAAGCTTACCTGCGAACAATGATTCTGCATCATAAAGCTTAACCTGATAAGGAGAAGGCAACAAACGATACCGATTTTCAAATGTAGCAAATGGTGGAGGATTTGTATCTACCTCAAATTTAATCTTAATAACCTCATTTGAATTTATATTTAAATTAGAACCATAAATACGCAAAATATGCTCTTTCGTGTTTCCCTTTAAAAAGGCTGATTTTATTGCAGATGCCTGAGTTTTCTCTTTTTCTTCTATAGAAAACTCTAGTCCTAATGAGGACAGCTCTGCTTTCACGCCAGAAAAGTAACTCTTTAATTCAAACTGATTATCTGGTTCTATTAAGGAAAAATCCAAATCCTCAGAAAAACGGTCAAGACCATAAAAAATTCGTAATGCAGTTCCTCCATAAAATGCGGCTTTTTTAAAAAAACCAGCTCGCGATAATCCACATAAAACTATTTCCTGCAATATTTCTTTAAGTGCATTTTTCTTTTCCTCTGTCGTATTTGTTAAATACCGAGAAAGCATTTGCTGTAAAACCATCTGCATTATTTCATTCTCCTGACAAGTTTAACTAAAAATTTTAAATTATTTGAACGGTATAATGGAGCTAGTGTTTCTATTGCTGACAAATCCAGCTTTTTAAATTCAGCTTCATCTATACGTAAATCATCAAATAATAGAGACCTAAACTCATTCAAATTTCTCACCGGAGTGAGTGAGTATAATTTATCACATAGTGCTTTTTCCGCTGTCGCTATTTGGTATGAATAACCATTTTCCTCATATAACAAAATACCTAGTGGGTAAGCAGCAACCGGAATATCATTATATGTAAATAGGCCAAATTGGTTTTGGTACTTTTTTGCTTTTCGCTTATTAAATGTTGCTGACGTATAAGTTTTATATACTGCTTCAGGAATAAGCGAATAAACATAAAGGGCATAATCAAATGACAAATATGATGGACCTAATATATAGCCTGCCAAATACTTTCCATCAACATTTTCATCTGTTTCATACAATCCACGGGTAATTTGTATCAAACGACCAGCACGAACTTCGCGTCTTATTTTATTTTTAATATCAGTATAATTTTGATACTTAATTGCTAAATCATCAAATGAAACAACCATTATTTCCTCCATTTGGTTTTATATTATACAACTTTTTGGAGAAAATCAAGAACTTTTTTGCATTTCCATACCAATCCGTACACGGATGGAGTGATTTGTCGCTGGCGCTATAGCCCTCGGCAAAACACGGAGCACACGTAGTGTGATTTTTCTGAGAACGGAGACACAGAGGGATGCACGTGACACCGGTGGGACGCAGAGACGCAAAGGACGCTGAGGTCGCAGAGACGTGACGCCAAAAAACAATGATCTCGCGTCTAAATATTTGAATGTCATTTATGGGGGTGTGCTGGCGATTGATGGCGATGCTCAAGGAAGCAAGGGTTGTCACCTTGCCACCTCTCGCTCCGGCAACACCGGGCGGCAAAGCCACCCTCATCTCCACTGTAAAACTATCAAACTCGCAAACTCTCCAATCCTCTTTTTAAAAAAATCCCACATGCATAGTCTCCGCATCTTAATAAGCTCCTGTGCGAGCACACTAGCGCTTGGCAGTTTCCTTATTGCTCTTGAAAATTAGAGCAATAACAAAGGAAACAACAAGCGGTAGTGTTATCATCTCGTGCATCACGCAAGCTCTGCGTCCTCTGCGGCCTCCGCGTCTCTGCGTCCCTTTGGCGTCTCTGCGTCCCACAGGCGTCACGTGCATAACGCAAGCCACGCATCAGCGACAAATCACTATCTGTTATATTACTGATGGTAATTGCCTAGATAATCGGTGATGGTTTTTGCGAGCACTGGGCCAACGACCGCAGCAAGCTCTGCTTCTGAGGCTTCAGATATGCGCTTCACTGAACCAAAATGCTTTAATAGCGTTAGCTTACGAGACTCTCCTACTCCAGGAATTTCATCAAGCACTGATTCACGGATTTTCTTTAAGCGTAAATCACGATTATATGTGATTGCAAAGCGGTGCGCCTCATCACGTAGGCGTATTAGCACCTGAAGCTCTGGCGAGGTTTTTGAGAGCTGCAATACATCACCATATTCATTATCTAACACTAGCTCTTCAAAGCGTTCTGCAAGACCGACTGTTGGAATATGACCAAGCCCCAGCTCTGCAAGCACTTCACGAGAGGCTCTTAGCTGAGTGATACCACCATCCACCATGATTAAATCTGGTAACTGGAGATTTTCCTCAAGACACCTACTATAGCGTCTATGAATAACCTCAGCCATACTGCGAGGATCATCAATTCCCTCAACTGTCTTGATTTTAAATCTTCGATATCTATTTGAGGTTGGTCTTCCATCAACAGAAACAACCATAGAAGCCACTGTTAGCGTGCCGCTAATGTGGGAAATATCAAAGCCTTCAATAACATGTGGCAGAGTCGGCAAATGAAGAACCTCTTGAAGCCTTGCACAGCCCTCAAGAGCATTGTCGCGCTTCATGCTTGGTGTACTTACCTCACGAGCACGTAGCTTCACCATATCACGCAAAGCAAATAGTGTATCGCGCAAGACTGCTGCTCGCTCAAAATCACATGCTTCTGCTGCTGCCTCCATACTCTCCTGGAGCTGGGTCAACACCGCTGGGTCACCCTTTCTCAAGAATTCGCAGGCTGCATCAAAACGTGCACGATATTCCTCTGGGGAAATTTTATTTATACAAGGAGCAGAACAAAAAGCAATGGTATCATTTAAGCAATGCTTATGTGTTGCCTCATCTGGGCGAACATCCTTACACTTTCTGATTCCAAAATGCTTTTCTAAAAAGTCCTTTACTTGATGAACCACAAGAGAAGATGGAAAAGGACCAAAATATTCATTACCATCCTGACGGATGATGCGGCGCTCACTAAAGCGTGGACAAGAAAGCTTTGTTTCTGCGCAAAGTGCGAGATAGCGCTTATCATCACGCATAAGCACATTATAGCGTGGCTTATAATCCTTGATGAGCTTACCCTCTGTAAGCAATGCTTCTGCCTCATTACGGACAACAATTGTCTCTAGGTCATCTATACTATGAATAAGGCTACGAAGCTTTGGAGGGGCTTTAGCAAGCGTTGATGAACGAAAATAGCTTTGAACACGGCGGCGTAGTGATACCGCCTTTCCCACATAGATAATCATGCCATTACGATCACGGTAGATGTAGCAGCCTGGCTTATCTGGTAGATGTCTTAGCTTTTCTTTTAATTTTTCGTTCATTCTAATTTCGGCAATTAGATTTGTTCGGATTGGTACGTGGTTGGATTGGCGTGCGGGGCACGCAGTGCGCTCTCGCACAGGAACAGGATTACAGGATTTTGCTGGATGGTCAAGATTGCTTGGATGTGTGCTTAGCGCACTACACTAGCGCTTGACGTTGGACATGGTCTTGCTCTCGGTGTCGCAAGGCCAACTTACAAGCGCTAGTGTGGGGGCAACCCATGTTACTAAAAGTACGAAAGTATTATGGAGAAGCGACTTCTAGTCGCTTTCCCGCGCGCTAGCGCGTGCACCAATGTTTTGGATGCACCAAGATAGAATTAAGCGCGGGACATATATTTACCTGTGCGTGTATCAACGCGGATAATCTCGTCTGTCTCTAAATAATCAGGAACCTGAAGCTCAAGGCCTGTCTCTAGAACAGCATTCTTTGTGCGTGCTGTTGCACTTGCTGCACGCATTGAAGGATCGCAGCTCACAACGCGTAGTTCAACTGCAGGAGGTAGCTCAATTGCAAGAACCTTACCATCTGACATTAGAGCTGTAATCTCCTCCATATCCTCCTTTAGGAATGGAATCTGATCTGCAATATCAATTTCTAGAAGTGAGAACTGGCTATAGTCCTCTGTATCCATAAACACATACTCATCCTGCTCTTTGTAAAGATATTGTACTAGGCGCTTTTCAAAATCAATTACGCCGTACATTTCTTCACCCTTAACATTATGATCTAGCTTTGCTTTTGTTACTAGATTGCGGAAGCGCAAATGATAAACACTAGCAGCACCACGTGCACTTGGTGTAGAAACCTTTAGCTCCTCTAATGAGCAAGGTACTCCATCGATTGCAACAATATCACCCTTTGATAATTCACATGCTTTTGGCATAAATTTTCTCCTAATTGCTTAAAATAAAACTTAAAATATTCAATATTCGTTATAGCATATTACCTATACTATAGTAGAATATCCTTTTTTGTAATTGTGTTAAGAGTATTGCTTAGTCTTGCAACGAATTCATCATTTGACTCTGTTGCCTTCATTATGTGGATAATACCACTCATTGCATCTGCAGGGTCAAGCTTAGCAATAAACTTGCGTAGCTCCCAAGACTTTTCAAGCTCTCTATTAGATACAAGCATATCTTCCTTACGAGTGCCGGACTTCATCACGTTGATAGCAGGATATACGCGCTTATCAGCAATATCTCTATCCAGAACGATTTCCATATTACCTGTGCCCTTGAACTCTTCGAAGATAACCTCATCCATCTTACTACCTGTCTCAACAAGCGCAGTAGCAATGATTGTTAGAGAGCCTCCTCCATTGATGTTACGGGCGGCACCAAAGAAACGCTTTGGCTTTTGAAGTGCATTTGCATCTACACCACCTGTAAGGATCTTACCGCTATGTGGCTGAACTGTGTTGAAGGCACGAGCTAAGCGTGTTATTGAATCAAGAAGGATAATAACATCCTCTCCCTGCTCCACCATGCGGCGAGCACGCTCACCTACAACATTTGTCACCTGTACATGACATTCTGGAGCCTCATCAAAGGTTGAAGAATATACAACTGCATTTTTATGCATTCTTGTATGCTCCTTCATATCTGTTACTTCCTCTGGACGCTCATCAATTAGAAGAATGATAAGCTTAGCCTTTGGATGATTCTCACAAATAGCATTTGCCATCATCTGCATGAGCACAGTTTTACCTGTACGAGGAGGAGCAACGATTAGACCACGCTGACCAAAGCCAAGTGGTGTAACAAAGTTTGCAATACGCATTTCAATCTTCTTTGAGGTTGTTTCAAGATTGATGCGGCGTGTTGGGAAGGTTGGGATAAGAGAATCAAATGCAGGAATGCGGCGAGCAACCTCTGGCTCGAGGCCATTTACGCGCTCAACAGTAGTTAAAGAGAAGCGTTGTTTTTCCTTTGATTCTGCTTTTAGCTGAGTCTTTGTTGCACCATAAACTATATCACCTGGGCGAAGAGCATACTTTTTAATTGTCTGCTGAGGAACAAATGCATCCTCTGGGCAGGTTTTATAGCTATTAAATTCATTACGTAGGTAGCCACTTCCATCCTGAACAATTTCTAGGACACCTTCAGCATATACGGCACCACCACAGCGTGCTTGCTCTCGGAGCAATGCGAAAATAATATCGTGCTTCCATAGAGATGTAAGCTCATTAGCAATTCCCTTTAGCTCTGCAAGAGCTGTTAGAGCCTCAACTGTTTGGATTTGATAGTCTCTAACATTTACTGGAGGTGGAGGTGGAACTGCAGGGTCAACAGGTGCAGGAGCTAGTCCATCTTGATTTTGCTGCTGTTGCTGGCGCTGAAGCAGACGTTGTTGTTGGCGCTGCTGATGGCGTAAACGCTGCTGCTCACGGCGAGACAATCTTCTATTTTGATTGTCCTGCTGACCATTGTTATTGCGCTGCTGCTGATTGTTGTTATTATTGTTATTGTTAAAGCGCTGCTGGTTTCTATTGTTGTTATTGTTCCAGTTGCGATTTTGATTATTGCGATTATCCTGCTGTGGATTTCTATTATTTTGGTTATCAATGACAAGGACAGGCTCAGGAATCTCTTGTGTTGGAGCAGATGTCACCTCAGATGCAGGTGCTGCAGGTGCTTCAACTACAGGTGCAGGAGCAGGTGCAACTGGTGCAGGAGCAGGTGCTTCAACTACAGGTGCGGGTGCAACTGGTGCAGGAGGTGTAACCACCTGAGGTGGTGGCATAACAAGAGGTGATGCAAAGCCTGCTGGATTTGGGGCAGGAGCTGCCTCTTCTACTGCTGGTTGCTCTGCAGCAACCTTACGTGGGCGACCCACGCGCTTTTTCTTTGGCTGTTCCTCTGCCGCAACTTCTGCGGCAACCGATGATAGCTCTTGATCATCTGTCATATTTATATTTTCTCCATAGCATAACGTAGTAATGCGTCGGCAGCTTCCTTTAGCTGCTCTTTGGACCCATCATTACGAATAATAATATCTGCGCGTGCCTCTCTATCCCTTGTAGATAACTGGGCAGCAATGCGTTGCTTTGCATGCTCCAATGTGTGGCCCCGCGTTAGTAATCTTTTTAGCTGCTCCTCCGCTGTAGTAGTGACGCAGACAGTCAAATCCCAATCTGTCTCCCATCCACTTTCAAACAATAGTGGTATTAATGCGACCTTAATTGGTTTTGATAAATTTAAATTTTGTTTTGAAATTAGTTCCTGACGAACTATTGGGTGGAATATAGAATTTAATTTATCTCTAGCATCTGCATCCTTAAACACGAGCTCTGCTAAAGCGGTTTTATTTGTTGCTCCATTAGGCAAGATATATTCATCACCAAAGGTGCTGGCGACTAATTTTGCTCCTTGCATATTGGGTTCGTGCATTTGTCGAACCACATCATCAGCATCAAAAAGTTCAACCTTATCATTCTGTGCGAGCAGCTCACCAAACAAGCTTTTGCCACACGCTATTCCGCCTGTAACTGCGATTTTGATCATAAAAGACCTTAAAAATTATACAAAGGCGAATCTAATTAAACGTTGATTTCTCAACTAAATTTGATGTAAATATAGCAAAATTGGCCCAAAATTGCAATACAAAATCAGCGAGAGTGTTCGCGTAACGGATGTGGTGGCAAGTGCGATGGCTAGGGCGGTGGCTAATCCTACACAGGCTCCCGCCTAAGGGAAGATGGGGAGCGTGATGGAAATTGTTGTGAGCTGAAAGTGTGGAGAAGCGACTTCTAGTCGCTTTTGGCGCGCGAGGCGCGCGAGTGCGCTCTCGCGCAGTAAAACAGGATTACACGATTTGCAGGATTGTGTTGGGGTGTGCATAGCGCACGACACTAGCGCTTGACGTTGGACATGGTCTTGCTCTCGGTGTCGCAAGGCCAACTTACAAGCGCTAGTGTGGGGGCAACCCATGTTACTTATGCGATGCACGTGATGGCTAGAAGTGCGAAAAAGGGACGCAGAGACGCAGTGGACGCGGGGCTTGTGTGATGGGTGTGGTGTTGAGGCGCTAGCGCGCACATTACCGCTTGTTGTTGCCTTTATTATTGCGAAATCTGACGAAGCAATAATGCAACTGCCAAGCGCTAATGTGTACGACCCACCAAGGTCATTGAGACAAAGAGCGTGATGCACGTGATGGCTAAAAGTGCGAGGGTGCGTGTGGGATGTGAGGGATGTGAGGGTGTGGGGATTGGGGGTGGGATTGGCGCGTGGGGCGCGCGAGTGCGCTCTCGCGCAGGAACAGGATTACAGGATTTTGCAGGATGGGCAGGATGGGCAGGATTGCTTGGGTGTGTGCGCAGCGCACTACACTAGCGCTTGACGTTGGACATGGTCTTGCTCTCGGTGTCGCAAGGCCAACTTACAAGCGCTAGTGTGGGACGCAACCCATGGGCTTGTGTGATGCACGTGATGGCTAGAAGTGCGAAAAAGGGACGCACGCGACGCAGCGCACAACCAAGCTTGGTGCATCCAAAACAACATTACGTGCATCATGCTTCCTTGCTTAATAGCCTTGGTGGGTAGCGCCACAACCACACCACCCATCAGCCAAGCCTTCCCATCCTCCAAAGCTCCCCATCTTCCCTTAGGCGGGAGCCAACGTAGGATGGCATTTTGGAAGCAGAGATACTTTTAGATTGAATGATAAAAATAAATGATTTATAATTTATTTATATAAAGATAAATAACCCCTAATACTTCCCCTCGCCTATGAAATGGATATCCTTAAATTTACAGCAATTTGAAGTCTTTAATCGTAGCAGAATCTCTCTATTTACTGCGGCAGGAAATTGTCGTCCACAAATGGCTGTTTTTCGTAGGGAATTCTCTCTAGATTATATCCCAGAAAAGCTAATCGCAAAATTTACTGGCGACTGTAAATTTAGATTATTTATCAATGGGACATTTGTTACAGATGGACCTGTGGAAGCTGGTGGAGATTATAATCATCAATATGCTCCAAGCTGGTGGTTTGTGTCAACACAGGATGTGACACAATACTTCGTTGAAGGGAAAAACATAATTTGCTTTGAGCTACTTAATCACCCAGAAGCACTAACTGATTTTTCTTGTGGTAAGCCTGGTATTGCCTTTGAGCTTTATTCTAAGGATGAGCTACTACTTTCTTCCGATGAAAGCTGGCTTACAGCTATTAATTCTGGATATATCTCTGCCACAGCCTTTGACCAACAAAAATGCATTGGCGATTATCATTCACCCGATTATTCTATTGTTGGATGGGTACAAGCTGTGATGTCTGAGGAAACCGCTCAATGCCACAATAATCTAATGGATTTAAAGCTTCCTCCTCTTGAAGAGAAAACAATTCTCCCAATTAAAGTGGAGCTTCCTTTTGAAAAGCGATATGTTAAAAATGCCGAGAGCATTCTCAATGCAGACTCTGCATCGGCAGATCCACTAACTGTTTTACCTGGTCCTCCATCTACAATTTATCTTACTCTTCCTCAGGAGGCATGTGGGCACATTGAGCTTGATGTTACTGCTGGCAATAGTGCAATTGTTGAAATTTTTACTGAAGAAACCCCAGGATGCTGTGTAAATCGCTTCAAATATGTTACTGCTGAAGGAAGGCATACACATCGCTTCACAATGATGACCACGGCTCAATACATTCGCATCCTTGTCTCATGCGCAGATTTTGTTACTCCTGCGGCTATGCCTGTGCAAATCCATAGTATAAAGCTATATTCTCGTGGATTCCCTCTTCCTACGACAACTCGCTTTAATTGTTCAAACCCATTTTTGATGCAGCTGCGTAAAACCATTGATAATACAATGCGCATGTGCATGCAGCGTATGCATCTTGATTCTCCTGTACACCAGGAGCCTCTTGGCTGCACTGGGGACTATATGATTGAATCTCTAATTGCCCAAGCTCTATATGGAGATATGCGCCTTTCTCGTGCAGATATTAGACGAACAGCCCTACTTGTAGAAGCACAGGATGGTAAAATTTTCCATACCTCATATTCGCTTTTGTACATTCAAATGGTTAAGGATTATTTCTGGTATACAGCAGATTTCCAGACCCTACAAAAGGTTTACCCTGCAATTAAAGCAATTCTTAATAGATTTAAGGGATATATTGGTAAGGAAGGACTTGTTACTAAGGCCCCTAACTATATGTTCATAGACTGGGTTGTTGAAGGAGACATCACATATCACCACCCACCTGCTGAGCTTGGACTCGGTGCAATGTCAGCCTTCTACTATGGTGCATTGCAAAACGCAGAGGCCTTGGCTCAACAAATGGGCGACGCCCATCAAGGGCAACAGTGGTGTCAGCAACGCGAAGCCCTTGGCACAGCAATACGCAAACACCTTTGGGACCCTGCCACGGGCCTTTATAAGGCAGGTATTAGTGGCATATCCCAAGGTGAGCCAAGCCCATTTTATGTGGATGATATAGGCCGAATAGGTAAAACCCCATATACATCAATCTTGGCAATTGCCTATGGAATTCATCCTATTGATGAATCAGAGGAGCTATTAGAGCGCATTATGACAGATGCCTCTCTAATTCAGCCACAGCCTTATTTCTGTCATTTCTTATTTGATGCAATTTGCTCTATTGGCAAATTTAATGAATGGGGCTACGCTCTTATGGAGCGCTGGAGAAGTATTATTGAGGAGCACCCAAGCAGCCTTAAGGAATGCTGGGATTGCGGCGATTATTCTCATGCTTGGGGCGGCACACCGGCTTATCAGCTTACCCGTGCTGTGCTTGGCATCACTCCTCTTGAGCCAGGCTTCCGCAAGATTATACTTGCTCCATGCCTCGGGGAGCTAGAATTTGTTACTGGCGATGTCCCAACTCCATTTGGCATGATCCATGTGGATTATAAGGATGGTGCGTTTGGTGTTACGCTCCCACGTGGAGTTGATGTTGGTGAGCTAGACATTAGAAGTGATATAAAGCTAACCATTTGGCATAGCGTCCATGAGACAGCCAACAAGTGTAACGGCTAGGACGACTGCTAGAAGTACGAAAAAGGGACGCAACCACCTACGCCGAGTCTATTGGGATTGGGAGATAGATGTGCAAGCAGGCGCTTTGCGCCAAAAATAAGCTCTTTTGATTAAATTGATACGCGCGCGTGGAAAGGGCGTTTTTTAGTTGACTATAAGCCCTTAAAAATAATAAAATGACTGAATGTTTTTTGCCCCAGTAGCTCAGTAGGACAGAGCGGCGGTTTCCTAAACCGTAGGTCGCAGGTTCGATCCCTGTCTGGGGTACCATCCGTTTCCGGTAGGTCTGATCGTCTTCTTTCTCTACTTGAAGCGAATGTTTTTAAACTGTGATGATCGTCTTCATCACTTCTTTAAAAAGTCAAGTCCATTAGGCAAAGACCTAATGGCAAATTAGGAGCAAATAAAAAATGTCACGTATATATAACTTCAACGCAGGTCCAGCAGCACTTCCACTTGAGGTATTGCAGACTGCACAGGCAGAGCTAATCGATTTCAATGGCACAGGTATGTCAATCCTTGAGTCATCACACCGTGCTAAGGCTTATGCTGCTATTCATCAGGAAGCAAAGGATAACATTCGCGAGCTAATGAATATCCCAGAGAACTACTCTATCCTTTTCCTTCAGGGCGGCGCAAGCACACAGTTCTCAATGGTTCCAATGAACCTACTAACAGAGGGTAAGGTTGCTGACTATACAAATTCTGGTACATGGGCAAACAAGGCGATCAAGGAAGCTAAGAAGGTTGGTAAGATCAATATTGTTGCAGATTGCCAAAAGGAAATCCCTACACGCGTGCCAACAATGGATGAGCTAAAGCTAACTCCAGATGCAGCATACCTACACATCACAACAAACGAGACAATTTCTGGCGCACAGTGGAAGGAAATGCCAAATGTTGCATGCCCAATCGTTGCTGATATGAGCTCAGACATTCTTTCTCGTCCTCTAGACATCTCTAAGTTTGGTCTTATCTATGCTGGTGCACAGAAGAACCTAGGCCCATCTGGTCTAACAGTTGTTATCATCCGCAATGATCTTGCTGAGGCTGCTCCAGAGAACCTACCAACAATGCTTCAATATCGCACACATATTGCTGAGGACTCTCTATACAATACACCTCCATGCTTCTCAATCTACATCCTAGCACTTGTTACACGCTGGATTAAGAAGATGGGTAAGGAAACTCTATTCCAGCAGAACATTGATAAGGCAGCAATGCTTTACTCTGCTATCGACAACAGCGATGGCTGGTATCGTGGTACAGCTGTTAAGGAGTTCCGCTCTGACATGAACATCACCTTCCGCCTACCTACAGAGGAGCTAGAGGCTGAGTTTATCGCTGCTGCTGCTAAGGCTGGCTTTGGTGGCTTGAAGGGTCACCGCAGCGTTGGTGGTATCCGTGCTTCTATCTACAATGCATTCCCTGTTGAGGGCGTAGAGAAGCTAGTTGAATTCATGGCTGAATTCAAGAAAAACCACTAATTGGTAAATTAATAGGCGCATCTTTACATAATTCTATAAATAGGAAATGTAATTGATGCGCCTTTTTATATTCTTAAGTAACAATCACTAACAAAATTCAATACACATGAACTCTGGAATCTCAAAAAAAAGGCAGAAGCGCATTTCTAAGCTTGCTGATAAGCATGCCAATTTAGGAGCCGAGAGTTTTGGCTTTAAAAATGGTAGTTTTTTGGCAACCATATATGCTTCTATGGTTGGTATTGTTGCTTTGCTATCTATGGCACTAACATTTAAGTATGCTGGTGTTGTTACAAACCACAATCACGCCCTATTTACAGGCGTGGTGCTCATCTTCACAGGATTGCTTAGTGCTCGTTATCTCCTAAAGACTTCGCGTCCTGATATTATCAAGCGCAATTCCCGTATTTTATTAATTTGCCTTGTATCAATTTTAGCAATTACTCTTTTCACGATATGGCTAATAGCATTTAGTACTGACATATTCATACCTACCTTATTTAAAGAAAGCCAGGTTCAGACCGATATTGTCACACTAAATCTACCATATCTAATTACCCCTGCTCTAATCACCTTGATGCTTGGTGTTAAGGCTGGTATATCTGTTGGCTTAGGATTAACTCTAATAACAATGATCTTTGGCTTCAATGGTACAAATGCAAATGCTGATGTTTGTGCCCATACTCAGCTATTGGTGGCTGGGTGCCTTGGATCTATCATTCTTCCATATATTTTGAGAAATGCTTATCGTAGAACTCATGTTCTAAAGGCTTTCATTACAACACAGTTTATCCAGGCCATTGCTGTGGCTCTTATTATTGCTTCTAGCTACAGTAGTACAACAAGCACAGTTATCGGCACTCAGCTACTATATGTACTAATTTTCTCAATTATAAGCGTTCTACTATCATTTATAATTACTATTGCTACATTGCCTATCTTTGAGCATTTCTTTGCATGTACAAGCAATGTGCGCTTGAATGAATTTTGTGACATGCGTCACCCTCTATTGCTACGCTTATCTTCAGAGGCAGAGGGCACCTTCCACCACAGTATTCAGGTGGCAACGCTAGCTGCAAATGCAGCAGAGCGCATTGGAGCAAACTCATTCATTGCACGCGTAGGTGGATACTTCCATGATATTGGCAAGCTTTCAAAGCCATATTTTTATGTAGAAAATACCTCAATTGCACAAAGCGCATCCGTGCATGATAGCATCAGTCCAAGCATGAGTGCTCTTGTTATCATGAGCCATGTTAAGGATGGTGTTGCTCTAGCACTTCATTACAATATGCCACCTCCAATTTTGGATATTATCCGTCAGCACCATGGCACAACAACAATTGCTTATTTCTTAAATAAAGCACGTAAGCAGGCTGAAAAGAATGCTGCAGCAGGCCTACCAGAGGAAACGATTGACGAGAGCTTGTATCGCTATCCTGGACCTACTCCTGTATCTAAGGAGGCTGGTATTGTTATGCTAGCCGACTCAATTGAGGCTGCCTCACGTAGTATGGAAAAGCCTACTCCTGCAAAGCTAGATGCTCTAGTGCGTAGCATTATTAATCAAAAGATATTAGATGGTCAGTTAGACAATTGTGAATTAACTAATCGTGATATTTCCATAATTAAATCTGTTTTCACAACTTCTCTAACAAATTCACTTCATGCTCGCATTCCTTATCCATCCAAGGAGGATGCTGAGAATGCCACACCAGTAGCCCCTGCTGAGCAAATTGCTGTATTTGACAAAACACCTGTCATTACAGAAACTCCTAGCTCTTCAGAGAGCTAAGCATACGCCATTTAGGCAAGGCAAGGCGATGAGCGGCATACAGATTGTAAATCAGCATCCAAGTATTAGGCTCAACACAAGGGCAATCAAGGCGCTTGCAAAGGAGTTGTGTGGCTTTGCTGAGGCAGTAGCAAAGCGTAATGGTGCTCCAATTTATGATGAGCTAACTCTTATCTTTACAGATGCTGAGCAAATTGCTGATATACACGCTGCCACAATGGACATTCCTACCACAACGGATGTCATTACCCTTCCCTATGAGCCAATGCCAGGTGTGCCTTTAGGCGCAGAGTTAATAATTAGCATAGACATGGCAAAGAGCAAGGCACGTGCCAACTGGGATGCAAGCCATGAGCTAGCATTATATATTGCACATGGGGTTGATCATCTCGCTGGCAATGATGATCATGAGCCACACGAATATCGTGCAATGCGTGCGCGAGAGCTACGCTGGCTCCGCCGTTCCTCCTCTCTAAAAACATATTCCCTAATTCACTAGTACATCACCAAAATTCTCCTTGAGAATGCCTCTGTGTCCCCTATTCACACTTATTGCTTACGCTCAACACGGAGTGCAGAGGAAAATGGAGTACTATGCTAATCGTTTCACTTGTTGCTTACGCCTAACACGGAGTACGGAGGACAAGGGAGAATTGTGCAAGCAACAATAACCCCAGAACCCCTCAGTGTCTCCGAGCCTCTTTATCCTCCGTGTTTCGCCGAAAGCTAGAGCGAGAGCGTTTAAATCGTTACACTCATTGCTTACGCTTAACACGGAGTCTGGGGAGAACGGAGACGCGGAGAGTTTTAAGAAGATATTGGAGAAAGGGGCTACAGCCCTTTGCGTGCTGACAGTATGACAGTTTGACAATATGACAGTTTAACAGAGCAGATGAGGGTGGCTTTGCCGCCATAGACCCCCAACTGTCAAACTTTCCAACTCGCCCACTCGCAAACTGTCAAACTTTCCAACACCTAAATTGATTCATTTTTTTATAGTTTGACAGTATGATAGTATGACAGTATGACAGTTTGAGAGAGAAGATGAAGGTGCCTTGCCGCCCTAGACCCTCAACTGTCAAACTTTCCAACTCGCCCACTCGCAAACTGTCAAACTTTCCAACACCTCAATACCTAAACAGTTCCATTTTTTTATAGTTTTATAGTTTGACAGTATGAGAGTATGACAGTATGACAGTTTGAGAGAGAAGATGAAGGTGGCTCTGCCTCCTCTCGCTTTCTCCCAAAACCCCAGCACACTCTCCGTGTCTCCGTTCTCGGGAAAATCACACTACGTGTGCTCCGTGCCTCCTAATCTCCCCGTATCGCCGAAGGCTAAAGCACGGTAGTGCGATGTTGGACGTTAGACGCTAGACGGTTAAACGACATTAGACGTGAGACAAGGTCATGAGATCAAAAGATGGTAGACTAGAGATTGGAGAAAAAACCACTCAACTCTACCTGAATTCTTCATTCTTCATTCTTCATTCTTCATTTATTATAATGGCGATGCTCGAGGAGGCAAGGGCTAACACCTTGCCACCTCTTGCCCCAGCAACACCGGGCGGCAGAGCCACCCTCATCTCCACTGTCAAACTGTCAAACTCGCCCACTGTCAAACTGTCAAACTTTAAAACCGTACAAGAACTGAGTTAGTTTGCAAGTTTGCGAGTATGCGAGTATGCGAGTTTGATAGTTGAGTTTTGAGGATGAAGCAGCACATGCGTGCTATGAAGCGCTCATAAATGAGCATGAAGCGCACCTAAAATGTATTGGATACCTCTTAGGTGCATGAAGCGAAGCACAGCTTCATTTTGCGTAGCAAGCCTCCGCATCTTAATGAGCTTCTGGGCGAGCACACTAGTGGATGAGGTTTGCCAAATTGCTTCGAAAGATAAAGCAATAGTCAAGGCAAACCTCACTCCGCTAGTGTTTTTTACGGCATCATGGCTCTGCGACCTCTGCGTCCTCCGCGTCTCTGCGTCCCTTTTTCGCACTTTTAGCCACCACGTGCATCACACTCGCGTCTCGTGCATCACGCAAGCCCTGCGTTATTACAGACACCCCAAAAAACACAAAAGCCATCGATTATCATCGATGACTTCCTGTAGAAAATTATGGTGCTCGGGGCGGGATTTGAACCCGCAAGAGATTGCTCCCACCAGCCCCTCAAGCTGGCGCGTCTGCCAATTCCGCCACCCGAGCTTGATCAACTCGAACTGGCGCGCCCACGGGGAGTCGAACCCCGCTTTTAAGGATGAAAACCTCATGTCCTAACCGATAGACGATGGGCGCTTTAAGTTGTAAAACGCGCTAATTGTACCACATCTTCATAACCAAAAGCAACTGTTTTTTTATTTTTTTTACTTTTGTGTTATTTGTGTTATTTGCAAAACTAAATGCACCTGTTTTGGTGCGTTTAGTCGTGCGACAGGGATTAGAGTTGCATAAATATTTTAAAAATAAGGGGTTTTCGTAAAAACACAAAGTTTTCTATGGAAAAAGGTGCGTTTAGTTACAAA
>JAZNPC010000032.1:0-8867 GCA_045589455.1 Kiritimatiellia bacterium | reverse complement strand
ACATCCCCGAGTGTCTCCCATGCGCACAGCAGATGTTTTCCATGCACCTGCTGTCCCGTATAATATTCCAATACGAGGCAGACTTTCAACCCCGTTTACTGTTCTTTTTTCAGAAACAAGGAATACATTACCAGCACGGATAGGTTTGAAACCACGAATAAACACGAATGGATGCTGGGGTTACTTGTGTGGTGGCTAGGAGTGCTATGTATAAGGGTATTATGGAAAATTAGCCGTTAATAGCAGAAGCAGGAACTACCAATTTTTCAAATTCTTCGCGTGAAAGTGAAAGTATTTGATCTAATGGCAATGCATTCTCAACCGAGAATTTTCCTGACGATAGACGACGCAAGCCGGCAAGATGTGCACCACAGCCTAGAGCCTCACCCACATCATAGCAAAGGGTGCGAATATATGTTCCCTTTGTGCATTTTACACGCACAGTGCTATCTGGCATTCCAAAGTTGAGCATATCAAAGCGATAGATATGCACTAAGCGCTCCTTACGCTCTATCTCCTCACCCTTACGAGCAAGCTTATAAAGTGGCACTCCATCCTTCTTTAATGCTGAAACCATTGGAGGAAGCTGATAAATATCTCCCTTAAACTTTGCCATTGCCTCAAGCACCTGCTCTTGGGTAATTCCGGAAATATCACGTGTCTCTAAAATTTCACCCTCAGCATCTTGAGTTGTGGTAGTTTGTCCTAGACGCATAATTCCATCATACATCTTATCATGACCCATGATAGCATTAGAAAGCTTTGTGCCTTTACCAATAAGCATAATAAGTAGGCCTGTTGCAGCAGGATCTAGCGTACCTCCATGACCGACCTTTTTTAGCTGAAAGGTGCGGCGTATACGATAAACCACATCATGTGAAGTAATTCCTGCTGGCTTATCTACTAATAAAATTCCATCTGGATCTGGGAGTAATGTTTTTTCCATTAACGCCTACTTTTTCTTACTATTTACTAAAATATCTGCATAGCAGGTGGCAAGACCCTGCTTAAACACATTGAAGTTGTATGTTTTATCAACCAAAGCACGGCATTTTTCTGCCTTTTCCTTGCATAGCTCTGGATTATTTGCAAGCTCTGCAACCGCTCCACCAAATGCCTCAGGTGTCATATCGGCTAACAATGCCACTGATTCATCTAGAATTAAGCGATTTGCTTCAAAATCTGTTGCCACGATGCCACGTGAAACCTTAAGGTAGTCAAGTAGCTTTAATGGTGTATTTACACCAGCAATACGTGGTGAAAGCAATATATCAGAAGCCGCTAGATAGCATGGAAGAATATCTGGTGGGCGCTTACCAATGAAGGAAACCTGTTCTAAGCATCCATGCTCCTTTAACCAATTAGACCACTGCTCTATTTCTGCATCACTTCCACCAATAATTACAAAACGTAGCTTTGGACAAGCCTTGAGTGCAAAAGGCATTGAATTAAATAGAAGCTCTATCCCCTGATATACAGCAAAAGAACCAACATAGGTTGCAATAATTTCATCAGGTGCCTTTGATAGTTCGGCACGCGCTTTAGACGTACCCTCCTCTGATGGCTCCTCTAAAGATGATGGGATATCACTGATGTGGTAGCCTGGTGTGCCACAATTAAGCTCTGCCACTTGGGCAACAAGTCCTGGCCCCGTACCAATTACAGCATCTGTATGACGCATAACGAATCGCTCTACTGCTGCATAAAGTTTAATTATTAAACTCTTCTTATAACTCTTTGAGTCAGAATGCTTTTCAAATACTGCTTTAGCACGACAAAGCCTTGCCAAAAACCAAGCCATAAAGCCACAATCCTCAACTCCATGTATCACATGATAGCGGCGACGCATAATCATGAATAGTGCTTGTATGAACATAACACCATCAAATGCCAACTTTAATGGAGATGGACCAATAGATATTTTCTTTGCAAAGAAAATGTTTGGTGCTCTATAAATATTGACTCCTGGAACCTCTTTGCGCTCTCCAATTGGAAGAGTTAAAAAATCAATATCATAGCCATTTTCATAGATTGCTTTAACATCAAACCCTAGACGAATAGGAGAACCTCTCCATTGAAAGAAAGGCTGAGAAGCAATAAATAGAGCTCTTTTGCGTTTTTCTTGTGTATTATTCATAGCTTATATCAATCCTGCTGTGAAGCTACGAGCTTCCTTATCTGCATCAAAAATTGCATCCAAAGTTATATCAGATGGAGCAACAACAGGGGCAGCAGCCATTGCCTTTGAAATTAGCTCCCAAATGCGAGGCATTGCAATGCGTCCCTTAAGAAACTCTGCCACAGCCACCTCATTTGCTGCATTCATAACACATGGGGTTAAGCCACCCATTGAGCATGCCTCACGTGCAAGGCGCAAGCATGGGAAGCGCTCATAATTTGGTGGATAAAAGTGAAGTGTTTCCTGCTGCTCAAGCTTTAATCTTGGAAGTGTTTGATTATCAACACGGAATGGCCATGTCATTGCATATTGAATTGGCACACGCATATCTGGAACACCAAGCTGAGCTAGCTGAGCACCATCCTTAAATTCTACCAACGAATGAACTATGCTTTCTGGATGAACAAGCACATCAATTTGCTCCATAGGCATATCAAATAGCCAACGTGCCTCAATAAGCTCAAGTCCCTTGTTCATCATTGTTGAAGAGTCTATTGTTACCTTTGGCCCCATGCTCCAACGAGGATGCTTCAAAGCCTGCTCAACTGTGATTTTAGAAAAATCCACCTCAGGAAGAAATGCAAATGGGCCACCTGAGGCTGTGAGGATAAGGCGTTCAATTGTTGGCTTAACCGAAGGAGGATTTGCTCCCATAAATTCAGGATTATTACGAGTGCACCAAGGTGTTGCACCACTATCCTGCAAGGCTTGGAATATAGCACTATGCTCACTATCTATCGGATAAAGATTGACCTTCTTTTCTTCACACAAGCGGCAAACAAATTGACCTGCTGCAACTAGCACCTCTTTTGTGGCAATCGCAACATCAATACCAGCATTAATTGCAGCAACCACAGGAGGAAGTGCTGCCATACCAACAATAGCACAAATCAGCCTCTCATTGCCCTCTTGTGTTGCGAGTGTGCACATACCCTCGACGCCCTCATGAACACAAACATCTTTAGGAGCAATCGCACGAGCAGCTTCTGCTGCATCATGAGTCATAAGTGCAATGTGCTTTACATTGAATTCTTGGGCTTGTTCAAGCAATCGCTTATAATTAGAATGTGCTGCTAGAGCTATAACTTCTTGACGATGCTCCTGTGGCAGGGTCTGCACAATTCGTAGCGCATTTTCACCAATTGAACCAGTACTTCCAAGTATAACGATTTTTCGATTGTTGTTCATAAATTATCCTAATATTATGTTTGTTTGAATCATTATACAACACAAAGCCCAATCTTTGCAAAGGAAAAGCGACACGGAAGAACAATACAACAATCAACAACCAACAGCCGACAAAGGAATGAGCGCGTCTAATGGGCGCTTTTATTTTCCTATTAGTGCTAATCCTATGATTTGAGTTTATTAGCATTCGTCTTAAGAGTTTTGCACATATGATTCTGGTTTATTAGCGCGCAAGCGCGTTGTGAAAGCTTGTGGAGAAGCGACTTCTAGTCGCTTTAGGCGCGCAAAGCGCGCTCATTGTGAAAAGCAAAGCGACTGGAAGTCGCTTCTCCATACTTCTTGCGAGAATCAGTTTATGTGCAAGACTAAAAGGCTTGCACCCCAGTTATGTGCAAGGCTAAAAGGCTTGCTTCCCAGTTATGTGCAAGGCTGAAAGGCTTGCTTCCCAGTTAAGTGTAAGACTAAAAGGCTTGCACCCCAGTTAAATTAGCGCGCACCTGTCGAAGCAAGCGCTTAGAAAACAATCAACAGCCAACAAATAAGTGGGCGCATCTATGGGTGTATATATATAGGAGAAGTTTGAAGTAAGAGGTAAAATTAAAGCGGTGTGAAGGCGTATTCGCCCGCGCACCGCTTTAACCAAACTTCTTACTCTATCTTAATGAAAATACTATTTTATAAGCTTTGATCTTATAAAGAATGTGTTTGGTGAACCCTTTGGCGATACGGTAAATTTAACCTTACCATCAACTGGTTCGGCGAGATGGATTTCAACATTATCACTTGAGAAGCTTGACGAGTCACCAATAGAGGTTGTTCCTTCAATATTAAATACCTTTTTTAGGTTTTCTTCTAGAGCACCATCGCCAACGGCAATGTCTTCAATACTTACAGTAAACGCCATAGTTCCATCAGATGAAATCGTGCCAATAGAATCAATTGTAACTTCACCATCTACTGGCTCATCTGCGATTAGCGTTGAAGAACCTAGTGCAAACGATAGCCATGCATTAGGAGATGCCTTAACTGCTTCTGCTCCAGCAACACTTGCCCCTGTAGAATCATTTACAGACAATGCCCATTCACGATACTTTGAGTACATTTCAACATCTGTTATATTCTCAACAAGTGCTGTGTCTGTTGAGCCTTCAAGAGCTACCGCTACTTCCTCTGCGGATGCTGAGACATCTAGCTCTGGAATTGTTGCATCAGATCCATCTCCTGTATCATCCTCATCAATATAATCAATTGGATAACCACACCATGTCTCAGGAAGTGCTGTTGATGTATCATCTCCATCCCAGCCACATGTGCCTCTCGCAACCCTCACACTAAAGTTAGCATGACACCCTACAAACACATCTTCTCCTAAACTAGGTGCATCGCCTAAAAATGTGGCTGTTTCAAGTGAACTATTTCCAGCAAAAACAAGATCTCCTAAACTTTCAATTGTTTCCGGCAATATGATTTCTGTTAGACTACTACAACCATAAAAAACAGAATCAAGAAGAGTCGTAATTCCATTTGGAATATTTATAGCTTTCAAATTACTACATTCATAAAAGGCATATTCCTCTATAACAGTGACACTATTAGGTATTAAAACTGTTGTCAAGCTAGTGCAACTATCAAATGCTTGTTCACCAATATATGTTACACTATCAGGAATTGAAACCGAGGCTAGACTGCTACAACCCCAAAATGTTCCATACCCAATTTTTTTTACTCCGCTAGGGATTTCAATTTTAGTTAAACTACTACAGCCATAAAACGCAGTATCTCCAATATTTGTGACACTATTGGGTATTTCAATAGAACTTAAACTGCTACAACTATCAAAGGCAGACCATCCAATACATATTACGCTATCTGGAATTGTAACACTTGTTAATTTATTGCAACCATAAAATACAAAATCAGAAATTTTAATTTGATTGTCAGGTATTTTGACTTCTTCTATATTCGAACAATTTTCAAAAGCAAACTCTGCAATTCCTCTAACACCCGTCAAATCAAGATTTGCTGGACAATCCTCTGTATAACCGACAACCCATCCATCAACAAGTTTCACACCAGAAATTGTAGCTGTATCAAAAAGAGAAGCAGAACAACCATAAAATACACGATTTCCAATATTTGTAGCACTATTAGGTATAGTTATTTTAGTTAAATTCTCACAATAATAAAATGCATAATTACCTATATTAGTAACACCTTCTGGTATAGTTACATTAGTTAAACCAGTGCAGTCTCTAAAAGCAAAACCACCTATATTTATAACTCCACTACCAATAACAATGTTTGTTAAACTGCTGCAATTTCTAAATGCATAATCACCTATATTTGTAACGCTATTAGGTATTATTATATCTGTTAATCTAGAACAATTTCTAAATGCATAATTACCTATACTTGTAACACTATTTGGCATAGTAATATGACTCAAATTGCTACAGTTATAAAAAGCTTCATTATCAATGCTTGTAATACCATTTGGCAATATAATTGATGTTAAACTAGTATTACTTTTAAAGATATCACCAACTATTCCACATGTATCAGTTAAATCAAGCACAGCAGGACAATCCTCTGTATAACCGACAACCCATCCATCCAACAATTTTAATCCAGAAATAGTAGTAATGTCATAACTCAACTGATTACAACCATCAAAGGCATAACTTTCGATCTTTATAACACTATCAGGAATTGATATGTTTGAAAGACCACTGCAATTTTTAAATGCACTCTCTCCTATATTTGTTACACTATCAGGAATTGATATGTTTGAAAGGCCACTACAATTCTCAAATGCGCTGTCACCAATACTTGTTACACTATCAGGTATTATTATTGAATTAAGTAACTTACAATCTTGAAAAGCACCTTCACCAATTGTTGTAACTCCATAAGGTATTTCAACATCTCCATTAACACCAACTATTACAGATGCTTCATCCTTTGACAATAACAATCTGTTTTTTATTGTAAAATTAGAATTTTCGCTATCTAGTATAATTTCATTTAGTCCAGAAAAAGGAGAGATTCCAATTTGATTTACATTTTTAGGAATATTAACACTTGTTAGATTACAACCATCAAATACATCATTTTCAATAGTTGTAACACTATCCGGTATAATAATTGAGGTAAGACTACTGCATCCTCTAAATGCAGCATTTCCAACGCTTGTAACCATGTCAGGTATATTGACAGAAGTCAATTTACTGCAACCATCAAACAGCGAAGCACCTATACTTGTTATTTTTTCTGGAAGATTAATCTCTATCAAATTAGTACAATCAGCAAAAGCATGACCACCTAAATATGTTACACTATTTGGAATGTTTATAGAAGTCAAACTACTGCAACCTTGAAAAGCAGTGCTATCAATTCGCGTTACACTATCTGGAATAAAAATATTTGTAACACTGGTACAATCTATAAACGGATAGAAACCTATTTGTTTTACACTATCAGGTATTATTATACTTGTAATGCCACTGCAACCTTCAAAAGCAGACGTTCCAATCGATGTTAATGGATATCCACCCAACGAGGATGGTATTGTTATATCTCCCTCAGTATCTCTAGAAATAGCAGGAGACCATTCACCACGATAGAGTTCTGCTTCGCCATTATTTACAACGTAAGACCATTCAATTCCATCAATTGTGCAGGTATCCGCTAATGTGTTAAACATAGTTAGAACTGCGATACAAAATAGAAAAATATTTTTCATGTTATTCCTTTTTTGTGATTACTAAAACAAGCATGACCACACATAAAAAATGTGGCGTACATTTAGAAAACCAATAATGGTTAAAACTTCTTAAAAAATGCTATCATACCCCCCCCCGTCGTCAAGTTTTTAAACCCATAAAACGCATGTTTTAATCATGTTTTTAATATTATTGCAGATAGCCGTCAGTACCCTCATTGAGTACGCCTCACTTTTGGAGCATAAACAAAGCGCGTAAAGAACGCTTTTTTGTCGCAAATAGCTAATGCACCTTCCGCAACTGAAATGGGCGCTTATCTTTTCCCATCAGTGCTATCCCTATGATTTGAGTTTATTAGCATTCGTCTTAAGAGTTTTGCACATATGATTCTGGTTTATTAGCGCGCAAGCGCGCTTTGCGAGGAGCTGTGAGTGTGCCGTAATGTGTCAAAATAAAAGACACCGAAAGGGAAAATGAATAAAATAAGTTCAATGCCCATATTTCAAAAATAATGACACTATAAGATAATGGGATATTATGAATGCAAAATGCACTAAAAATTTCATGAAAACTTATATTGAATTGAAGCGAAATATTTATTTTAAAGAATTAAATAAACAAGCAAAAACTAGGTTTATTTCTTCTGTATGTGAAGAAATAGGAGCAGACAGAAAGTATGTTATAAAACTTTTAAACGGCTCGATTAAAAGAGGAAATGGCAAAAAAGGAAGAACAAAAAAAATATACCGAAGCAGCAGAAAAATTTTTTATAGATTTATGGAAATGGATAAATTATAAATGCCCGGAATATATTCATTCGGATATTGATAACATATTAAAAGAGTTATCAAAAGTTCGCCATATAGAGCCAGAAGAATATGAACTTGTTGAAAAAATGAGTATATCAACAATGAATCGTATTCTAAGAAAATACGGACTTAAATCCCCTCGCCGGAGAAACAAACGCAGTGGATATAACAATATCTTCAAAGAAGTTCCATGTAAAAATGCAGAATTCGAATTGCCATCAGTCTTAGGAGAAGTACAAATAGATACTGTCCAATTATGCGGAGACACCTCTACAGGAAGCTGTTAGTGGATTCACAATGCTGTAGAAAGGCTCACACAATGGGATGTATGCATGCCTGTATGAAATAGATGTGGTTATAATACCAAAGAAGCAATCAGTAAAACTGTAAATCAAATGCCTTTTAAAGTATGCGAGATACATTCTGACTCGGGAAATGAATTCATGAATCACTATGTTTTTGATTTCATGAAGGAGCATGGCATCCTTTTTACAAGGTCAAGAATAGCAAATAAAAATGACAATGCTAGAGTTGAACAAAAAAACAGCTCATTAGTAAGGTGTTTTTTTGGATATAAACGTTTAGATCAAGAAGAATTAGAAGATCTTCTTTGGAAGTATTGTTATATGATAAGCTTATATAACAACCTATTTTGTCCATGTAAAAGGCTTATTAGCCGAGAACCAAAAGACGAGCTGCGTAAAACAAAGAAGAAATACGACACCCCAAAAACACCCCTTGAAAGAGTAAAGGAAACAGGAGGTGGATTTCCTCAGAGAATAAAACATTATGAAACATTAAAAAGCAAATTAAATCGCTTCCAACTACTAGAGCAAATCAAATTATTGAAAAAAAGAATTTACAAAGAACAAGAAAGGATAAGAAAAAGCAAAATTATTTCTCAAGAAAATCCAAAAAAAATTGAAAACTAACGCCCGGTTCGGTGTCTTTTATATTTGACACATTACG
>JAZNPC010000031.1:0-23766 GCA_045589455.1 Kiritimatiellia bacterium | reverse complement strand
CTTTTAGATTACTATCTTGAAAGACAAGTAGCTATGACATCAAGTATATAAAAGAAAAAAAAAAATGGGTTGAACCGCCGTATGCCGAACGGCACGTACGGTGGTGTGAGAGGAGGAGTTAAAACTCCTCCTACTCGATTTACTGATAATTTATTATACCAGATTAGTATGCTGAATCAGGGTAGTAGTTTTCTTCTGCATTTGAAGCATCAACAACCTCAGCAGGAATTACAATTTTCTTCTCAGCAGGAACGTTGCCTTCTAGTAGCTTGATTGCTTCTTCAGTAGCATGATAAATCATTTTTGGTGGATATGTAACTGTTTGTGTTACAAGAGGATCATTGTCTATGATTTTCTTTATTATTATCTTGCTTCCGCCACCACCTAGCATTAGCTTTACATCGCTACGACCTGATGTAGAGTATGCTTGTAGGGCTCCAATTAGAACGTCATCATCACCTGTCCAAACAGCATCAATTTGAGAGTGCATTTGTAGGTAGTTTGTCATAAGATTAAAGCCTTTTTCTGTGTTCCAATCAGAAACATCTTGAGCAATAATTTTTATTTCTGGGTATTGGCTCATAACTTGCTTGAAGGCTTCAACGCGATCAGTATTTACTTGGCAGAGAACGCCTTGCATGATTGCAACATTGCCCTTACCATCAAGAGCCTTAGCAATCTGCTCACCAGCAACACGACCAAAACCAGCATTATCACCAACAACGGCTAAATCCTCAATAGGAAGAGCTAAATTGCGGTCAACAACAACTAACTTAATTCCTTTGGCCTTTGCCTGTTGGCAAACAGGTGTTAATGGAGCTGGTTCATGAGGAAGAATAATAAGTGCCTTGATGTCCTGAATCATTAGATTTTCAACACTAGAAAACTGGTCAGCTGCATTAGCAGAAGCAGACACTATAATTTCATAATTTGGATATTTCGCCTCAAGCTCTGCCTTTGCTTTGTTTGCCCAAAAAACTACGCCACCTGTCCAGCCATGGTCAGCGCTGGGAATGGAAATAGCAATCTTTATTTTTGCATTTGTTGATGTAGAGTTTGAGCAACCAACGGCTAAAAATGCGCAAGTAATAATAGCCATAGATGATTTTAATATAGATTTTATTTTCATTATTTTGCCTTTTGTTTTCTTTGAGTTAAAACAGAAATTAAAATTACTAAGCCTTTAACAGACCCTTGTAGATAAGCGGAGATTTGCCAGAAAACAAGAACATTAGTTACAATACCAAGTATCAAAATACCAGCAATTGTACCACGAATGCAGCCCCTTCCTCCAGACATAGATGCTCCACCAATTACCACTGCGGCAATTGCATCTAATTCATAAAATTGCCCTGCGTTAGTTGATTGTATAGAGCCCATACGACCACAAGAAAGTATAGCAGCAATACCTACACAAATACCAATGATGATGTAGCTTGTAAAGCGCATCATGGATGTGTTTATTCCAGAAAATTGAGATACGCGCTCGCTTGCTCCTGTTGCTAATGTATACTTGCCATACTTTGTTTTGGAAAGAACCAATTCAAGTAAAATAGCTATAATAAACATCACCCATACAGGGGTGGTAATTGATAAGAATGATGAATTACCAAATTTTAAAAAGCAATTGTAGATGTCCATATTGCTATATAAATCTACAGTTCCAGAGTTTGCAAAATATACTGCAAGAGAACGGTAAATTGAATAGGTGCCTAAGGTTGCGATAAATGGAGGAAGCTTCCCGAGGTTAACTAGTGCACCATTAATTGCACCACCAATAAATCCTAAGCCTACGCCAGCAAGGCAGCCTATTAGTGTTGCTGCTACTGGAGAAGCACCTTCTCCTGCTGCAGTCAGTGTGGTGTTGATGGCGATAACACCGCAAAGCGCAAGGAGAGATCCAACTGATAAATCAATGCCACCGGCAATGATAACATAAGTCATGCCAAGAGCAATAATGCCACTTAATGAGCATTGACGCAAAATATTTGTAAAGTTTTCAACAGAACGAAAATGCTCATTAGAAATGCAACAAGCGACAAGTAAAATTCCTAGAGCGATATATGCTCCGGCACAATTTTTAAAGAATGATTTAAAATATGTCATAATCCAATTTTTACCTAAACAAAAAATGATGTAATTATTTTCTCATAATAAACAAAAACTTACAAGTTTAATATTTTAAGGTTCATGTATATGGGAGTATCTAGTTTATTCACCCGTTTTGTCTCACACTTATAATCATCACAAGCCCCCATCCTCCCCAGCTCCCAATTTTCCTTAGGCGGGAGCTAGCGTCGCCCTAGTCATCACGTGTATCACAATCTTGATTATTAGGTTTGGATGGATTGGATGAATAACTCAGATGAGCTCCTCGTGTATATCATCATAGAAATCAAGTTTATATTAAGTGATTTGCATATGATTACCTATTGCTCATATGCTTTTTCTATGTTACAATATTACATATTGTATTTTTCGATATGGAATAAAAATGAAATTTTATTTTGATGTAGGATTTAGTAAAAAGATGTGGCAGGGTATAGTTTGTTTAGCAGTTGCTTTGTATGCTAGCATTGTTGCTGCACAATCAGAAACAAATACCCAAGAAGCTGTTGAACAACCGATTACGCCACAAACTAATATAACCCCAGAACCTTCAAGAACCGTGAAGCTTGAAGATTTGAGTTTCATAGTGCCTAACGAGACAACAAAATCTGAAGAGATTAGTAGCCAAACACGGCTTGCTATCGCAGCACTGACTGATGGTGTTTTCCCTACAGCAATTAGTATTGCCCGCAAAGAACTAAACAAATGTGAAGATTTTTCTAGTCTAAATGCGGAAATTTTATTTAATATCGTAATGCTTGTTAATAAATTAGATATTCTTGGGGAACAGCGTTGTCTAGAGCTCCTTGATTCTAATGAGGAATTTGGCCAATTGTGGGGGTCTGCATTTGTTTCGAAAGCTCCAGACGCATTTGCTCAGTCTGTAGTTTTTTGGAAGGCATGCTGCCTGGCTGATATGAATAAGCGTTCTGAAGCAATAGCACTATTGCGTGGATTAGTGAATGAAAATAAGTTTAACCATGATTTCTTAAAGGTTGAGGTTTTGCGTAGGCTTTGTTATGAGCTAGTGCTAGCGGGAGAATTAGAGGAAGCTGCAATATATTACGCAACTAAGGATTTACCTTCTATTTCTGATCCGTTATGTGGAGAAGCGGTTGCATTGTTCCGCCTTGCCCATGCACAGGTGCTATTTCAGTTAAACAAGCCGATAGAAGCAGAGCTTGTACTTAAACAGTTAATTAGTGATTCAAATGTTGATCCTTCTTTGACAGCAACTGCGTATCTAATGAATATGGAGCTTTTGCTTGCTAATGATCGACCATCAAATGCAGTCGAATTATTTGAAGAAATAAATCGAGATGAATTATTTGAGGAAGCGACACCTAGAGTTGAAGCATTGCTATTGTGTAAATATGCTCAAGCATTGGCTTTGGTTCATGGGGCAGAATCTGACACTGTAGATGATGCTATTGCTGATGCAAATAGTGCAGTGGATGATGTTTATTTTTCAGAAGAGCGTATGATTTGTGTAGAAACACTAATCAATGTTTTAGCGTCTGTGAAACGCTTTGATGAGGTTAAGATTCGTTTAACTTCATTATTAGAGTATGCACCAAATTCATTGTATGTTGCCCGAATATTGCGTCAGGTTGCTCGTGGTTATCAAGCAAGTGGTGAATATGAGCAAGCCTATTGGGCTTATCAATTATATTTGCACTCATTTACAGAGAATCCATTTGAATATGATGTCATGATTGATTCTGGTGACTGTTTGGTTCAATTAGAAAAAACCAATGAGGCCGCATTGCAATTTAAGCGAGCTAGTGAATTTTCAATAGAACCAGGCAAGAAGAATCTTGCTAATTTTAAAGCTGGTGAAGCATATTATAAGTCAGGGCGTTATATACAGGCTGCTGAATGTTTCGCGGCTCTTATACCTGGGGTGAAAACACAAGAGGAATTAATTGTTTCTGGTCAACTTTATCATGCTCAAGCAATGGAAAGATTTGATTTGCCTTCAGCTAAACAAATCTACAAGCAATTAGCCACTAGTGAGAATGTTGTACTTAAGGAGTCTGCCTTAATAGCAATAGCCGCATTAAGTGTTAATGATGGAGAGCTTACTCAGGCGTTAGAATATTACACAAAGCTTGTTGAACTTTCTAGTGTGGCCAATCGTGATAGCTATGCATTGGGTTTGCTTGGAAGAGGCTTGGTTGAGCTAAGGACAAGCAGATATGCGGATGCTTTAAATAGCTTTAAATTAGCAGAGAATGTTGAAAATGGGGGAGAGTTTTCTGTCCGTGCAGCATTTTTAAAGACAGAGGCATTATATTCTCTAGGACAAGAAACGGCAGCATATTCAAATACCGTTACATTTCTTGAGCAATTCCCTGAATCTCCATTAGTTGTTGATGCAAATTTTTGGCTAGCTAAATATGATTTCAATTCACATAATTATGGACAAGCAGAGCAACGCTTTTTAGAGTTTTGCAATAAATGGAGCGATTCTCCTCAAGCACCAGTAGCTCATCTTTTGGCTATCTATGCTATGATGGAGCAAGAGAAATATGCAGATGTTATTGTTCACACAGCTCAATGGGCTGATGCTCATAGCAATAATGAGCTGCTTGCCGATGTACAGTTTATTAATGGCGAGGCTAGATGCAAGCTTCTTCAGTTTGATTTAGCAGCTCATAGTTATGCACAAGCCATAAAGAATGCCAAGTCTGATGAATTAAGACTTCGTGCAACGATGCGCAAAGCAGATTGTTTTTATACCTTGGGAGCAGATAATCCATCGCGTTATGATGAGGCGATTGCTATCTACAAAGAGTTGATGCTAGCACAAAATCAACATCGTAGTATTATTATACAGATGGCTTATAAGTTAGCAAAATGCTATGAAAAACAAGGACAAGTAGAAAATGCTATTAATTGCTACTATGTTGATATTATTTTGCAAGTAGAGGATTGGGCTAAGGAAGCAAACAACATAAATGTCGTTAATTACTTGCAAGCAATTGGTGGCTCTATTTGGTATGCTCGCGCAATAATAGATGTTGCTGCTTTATATGAAAAGCAGGCAACCCCGGAGTCTTTGAAATCTGCAGAGGCATTATTGAGTAGATTGGTTGGCACTCAGCTTCCTTGTGCTGACGAGGCAGAAATGTCGTTAGCTCGTATCAATGGGTTAAGTGTAAAACAGCTGATATCAAACGAAAAATAATTTTAATAATAATAATGGAGAGTGTTTAGTATGCTAAGTTTTAGATTTTTTATTGAGAATGGTGGTCCTATTATTTGGATAATTATTATAATGGGTATCATAGGATTAAGCGTGTTTTTTGAGCGCTCTTTGCAGCTTCATCGTTCACGAATAGATGTAACAGATTTCTTGCAGGGTATATTTAACTCAATAAGTAGAGGAAATATCGCTGAAGCAAAGCTATTGTGTGATGATACAATTGGACCAGTTGCTCGCCTTACTTCAATAGCAATTTCACATAGACAGTCCACTCGCGAGGTCTTTGAAAATGATTTAAATGAAATAGCATCATCAGAAATCTCTCGTATGGAGCGTAGACTTTCAATTATTTCGCTTATAGCCCACATAACACCTATGCTTGGTATCCTAGGTACAATTTTAGGAATATTAAAATCCTTGATTACTATGCAAGCTGAAGCACCAATGGTGCAAACAACAGATATTACTCCTGGTCTTATCTATGGTTGCGTAACAACGATTGCTGGACTGGTGGTAGCAATTCCATGCTACATTGGTTTTCATGTCCTAGTTATAAAGATAGATCGTTTAATTTTGGATATGCGCCATGCATGTTCAGAGCTAATAAATTTTTATGACAAAATTTTAGGCGATGATTCCTCTGTAACGAAGGATGTGCCTGTCATTGTTTCTGCTGAAGAACGTGCAAATGTAGGACTTGCTACAGGAGATAATGCATAATGAATCAGTCAGAAGAAAAACGTTTTAATTGGGCACAGTCATTTGGACGTGACCGGTTTTATACGCAATATAAGCCAAAGGTTAAAATATACTCATTTTTCTTTTTGATTTTGCCTTGGTTTAATCTATTTTTATTAGCCTTTGCATATGTGTATTTCTCTCACGCATTGAGTATTGTTCCTGGTGAAAAGGTTTCTCTACCAATGGCAACAGAGTATAGTTCGGGGCTAAATTCAGGGTTTATCATTACTGCTCGACCTATCTATTCTAGAGATGTAGCCGCTGACAATATGGAAAACTTAGATATTGGGAACATAAGCAATATTGAAGAAGGTGTAGATAATCAAACTCTCCCAGCAGTCATTGTTTTCTTTAAGGAGGAGCGTTTTAATCTATCATTACCACATCGCTATGCTAGCTTTGAGAAAAAACTCAAGGAAGAAAGTATAGCGCATAATCAAAGGAATGCGCTTATTTATGCTGACAAAGATATCGTACTTGGCGATGCGATGAAGCTACTAGATGTTCTTCGTAATGCGGGTCTTGAGAATGTATGCTTTGTAGAGGAAGCAAAGTAATATGAAAAATAATGGCGCAAAGTATAGGCGAAAATTTTATTCGCTTTATCTAGATACCATAGTAGTACTAGTGTTCTTTTTGATGCTAGTAGTTGTTGTATGGTTGTCTATGCGTCCTACTCCCGTGTTAGAAGCAAAAACAATGGCAGAAAATGCGGCAAAATCTACTAAAGAAGAAAGAATCGCTCAACAACACAAATTTAGAGTTGGTTATATTCCTGCACCAGAGCTTGATTCATCAAATAATCCAGAGCTAATTGCTTTTGGCTTAAATTCCGATATAGGAACAAGAAACGATGTATTATATTTTTTTGAATATGAACCAGGAGACGCGCAGGCTGCTCCTCGTGTAGAATTGAATAATGATAATGCTTTAGAACGTTTACTAGTAACAGATTTCGCTCCTATAGATACTATTGAAAATATAGAAAAGCCTCAGCTTTCTGTTGGGTCTTTGTTAAATAATGCATCACTAAGTAACGAAACAAGTAATGCAAGTGTTGGGAGCCAAGAAGGGACTCATATTTATTGGGCCTTGCCAAATAATATACCAGCTAGCGTAATGCCAAAAATTGAGCCGTTAATGCGTAAATATGGTTGGTTGTCAGGTAGTCTAGAGGTTGTTCTTACTGTTGGAGCTGATGGTTTTGTTTCTAATGTTGTTATCTATTCGGAAGATGTAATAGATTCTACATTACGACGAGAGTTGGAAGGTAAGCTATTAGCTTTGCATTTGGGTAGACAAAATTCTAATAGAGCAATGAATGTTGGCGTTTCTTGGAACTTGCCATAATTGGAGTAACTAAAAATGAAAAACAAAAAAGTTATTGCAATTATGTTAAATTGGAATGGTCTAGCCTTTACAGAAAAGTGCTGCGCTTCCTTGGCTCAGTTAACTAATGCAGATCAACTTCGTATAATAGTCGTTGATAATGGTTCAACAGCTCATAGCTTTGAAGAGCTTGTGGCAGTGTGTCCAAATGCAGAGGTAATAAGCTCAGGTGTAAATCTTGGCTTTGCTGGTGGAAATGGCTTTGGTTATAAATATATCCAAGAAAAAGGCTATGAATATGATGCAATATGGCTACTCAATAATGACACAGAGTGTGATGCCAATGCTCTTGAGGTGTTATTAGCTGCATTATATAAGGATGAAAAGTGCGGTGTGGCAGGGTGTGATATGCTTCAAAGTGCAGGAGCAATGGCAGGAAAGGTTGTTTCTGGTGGCCAGCTAATGGGCTTCCCATTGTATACTCCTTTCTTACCAAAACCAGGCGACAACTATGATTATCTATGCGGTGCAAGCCTCTTGATTCGTAAAGAAGTAATAGATCAGGTTGGTTTATTAGATACAGATTTCTTTTTCTTTTTTGAGGATGCAGAATTCTCATATCGTGTAAAGAAAGCAGGCTGGAAGCTAGCTGTTGCTGAGGGCACACCTATTCGTCATTATGGGTCAGCTGCAATTGGATCTCAGGCATACAATAAGGTTTATAACTATCGTCGTGGACAAATGCTATATATCAAGAAATGCGCACGAGGGGTTTTCTTTTATCGATTGCTTTTCTTGTTTAGCGGAATATTTCTTTATGCATGTAGAGGGCAGTGGGCAGCATTCCGAGCCAATTCAAGAGCTTGCACACAAAAACTGAAGTGAGTTTGTTCTAATTAATGCAATAGCTATAACTACTATTAAATGGAGGTATCAAAAAGATGAAAAACTTGTTGTGTAGTGTCGTGTTTTTAGTGGTGCTATGCTTAGGAACAGTCCTTCATGCAGAAAGCTATCGCGTACTTTTACTTGGCGATACTCATTATGATACAGATAAAGAGGTATATCATAGCGCCTGCTATGAAAATGGAAGAAAGCCATCTGCTGTAATTGAAAAAGAGTTTGCTAGAAATGCGGCAATGTGGAAGGAGCGTTGTCCAAGGCTAGTTGCTTCTGCATATAGCAAAAAGACACCTAATACATCATTTGTGCTACAACTAGGTGACTTAATTCAAGGCGACTGTGGGGACCCAGAGGTCCACACAAGGATGTTAAAGGACACAATTGATTATTTCAAGAGGACAATGCCTGGGCTTCCATTTATAACTGCAGCAGGTAACCACGATGTTCGCGGAGTTGATGCACGTGGAGCGTATGAAAGATACATGCCAGGACGCATGACAGAGGAGTTGAGGCTTCCTCCGATTAATGCAGATGTTGAGGTCAAAAGATCAACCTTTGCTTTTCGACATAAAGAGGATTTGTATGTCATAGTTGATTTTAATAATCCATCCACAAGTGTAATAAAGAAAGCATTTGAAGAGCATGCAGATGCACGCTACAAGTTTGTTGTCACTCATGGTGCCGTACTACCTTGGGATGCATGGGGAGTGACGTATGGCTTGTATGGAGGTAAGGTAAATGAGCGCCGTGATGAAATGCGCAAGGTGTTTGCAGAGAACAATGTTATCGTTTTAACAGGTCATGTTCATGCCTTTGCTTACTGCAAGTATGTTGATGAATTTGGTTCTATTACACAATTAATGGTTAATAGTGTTTGGAAGGAAGATTCTCCAAAGGAATTAGATGTTATTGCTACAACGCCAGAAGATATTGGCTCAAATGTAAGGAGACTTTATGGTAAGGCAGAAACAGAGCTGTTTGTACTGGATAGTTTTAAATCTGGCATTAAGGAGTATTTCTTTGCTAAAGACTCTGCCGGTTATGCAACAATGGATGTTTCTGACGAAGGTGTAACTGTTACCTATTACATCTGCGATAGCCGCGAGCCTGCCAAGGTAATTAAGCTAAGGTAGAGTGGTAGCAAAACACATAAGACGTCTGCTAAAGAACAGCAATCATAGGAGCAGAAAGGAAAGCTTCAATATAACTCGCTCCATTATTTATTGGTTGTTGATTGTTGTATTATTGTATTGTTTTAAATGGCGAGCTTTAGCTTCGCCTTTAGTGAGTGGCAGCCTGGCTTTGCTTCTAGCTCCTTAAAGATCGTTTGTAGTGTCTCAATGACCTTGCCACGAAGTGGCTCATCAAGCTTCTGTGCAATGAGTAGAGGAGCAATTACTACGAGAGCAACATACTCATTGAGCTCTGCTAGCTCTAGGATTAGCTGCTTTGCTAATGCTAGTCCTTCGTCTAACCAAATCATCGAATTGTTTGCTGTGAAGCAACCATATAGCGCACGGCTATGTGTTGGGTGCGAAGGAGAGAAGCAACCACCCTTGGCTTCTGTCATAAGCTCATCAATTGTGGCAGGGTGTTCTCCTCCACCTAAAATGCGTAAATATGCACTATATGCTGCAATGTGCGGACGGCATATTTTACCAAGCTCATTAATAACAGATTTTCTATGCTTGCTATCGCACTTATTTAATGCACTAGCATAGTTAAGCTTGTCTGTAATATTTGTGGCAGCATGGAATGCATCAGCGATTGCCTTTGTGGCAGAGTCTGTGCCTAATGCTGCAAGTAGCTGTGCAATAGCAGAGCGCAAGGAACGCTGTGGAATAAGCTTAGGAAGCTCACTAAAGCATGGCTCTGCTTCGTTAGTAGTAGCCATTTCGCGCTTAAGCGCTTCAAGCAATGTCTCTTCTCCAATAGACTCTGCCACAGCCTTGCGTAATGACTTTGCAGCAGCGTGACGTTTCTCAGGCGCGTTTAAATACTCGCTTGAAAGGAAGGTCTCGCTCACCGAAAGAAGTCTTGCCTTAATTAATGTGGCAGGGTCATTAAGTAGAGCAGGGAATAGCTCTAGCCATTCTTTGCTAGGTGCTTTACCATCAATAAATGCGATACACTGAGCGTCAGTGTACATGTGCATTAGCTCTGCACGGAGCACAGGATTGCTTGAGTGAAGAATTGCTGTGCGCATTGCCTCTTGTGAAAGCGATGTGATTGTAAGACGCCCAAAGAATGGTAGCTCAGGATGGTAATCCACATATGCAAGGCGCTCGCAGTCGCACTGCAAGGTTGGTGTGGCAGTGTGTATGATGCCATCCTTACCTTGAGTTAGAGTTAGAACGGTCTCTTGGGTTGGTCCACATGCTGAGCCATCTTCTGCGCATGGAGTAAAGGTCATTGGAATATGACATACAACGCCTTCAGGAATAGCTTCGCCACAGAAGCTTGGTGTGGCAGTGTGTACGATGTTTAGCTTTGATGAATCACTTGCATCGCGCTCCCATCCTAGTGTTAGCACAGGATATGTGGCATAGTGTAGCCAGAAATCTAGAATAGAATAAATATCGTAACCATCGGGAGCTTCTTCTGCAATGCAACGGAGGAAATCCGCTGTGCTTGCATTGCCACCAAAGTAGCGCTCAAAATATTTAGTCGTTCCACGTTCATATGCTTCTTTGCCTATAATCTTAGCAAGAATGTCAAGCACCTCAGGTGCCTTTACATATGTGGTGCCGTCAACAACATCATCTGGGTGATCAAAGCCCGTGCGAACGATGCGTCCAGCTGCACCAGTCTCTGTCTCATAGAGTGGTCCACGAGAAGGATCTCGGATGCTATCAAGCTCATATAGGCGCATATATTCTGCCCCAAACACCTCTGCCTGATATTCGCGCTCAATATTTACGGTAAAGGCCTCATTTAGCCACATATCAAATGGGGTTGCCATAGTAACATCACTGCCACAATGATTGTGCTCAAACTCGTGCACAATTACTGCATTCGCATAAACTAGGCGAGCATCTGTGGTCCATTGATCAATAATAGCAGCCTCTGTAATAATAGTGGTATTGCCCACGTTCTCCATACCACCAAAATTAGATTTCTCCATGCAGATGGTGCGATAGCATTCGCGGAGGTATTCATAGTTGAGTCGCCTTGCTTGCCATACAACTGCTGCCTTTAGAATCTCAAGAGGTAGCTTTGCTCCACTCGCTTTGCCTGGTGGTACAAGGTATTCTAGCTTTACCTTGCGCCCATTTGGTAGCTCAACAAAATCACTTACTTCTTCCCATGTGCCTACTGCTGCAACAAATAGGTATGGAGGCATAGGAATATTGTTCACATATGTTATGCTTTTACGAGAAGAGTCGCTTGCTAAAGGAACAGGAATTCCATTAGGGTTCGTCTCTTTGCAAACATCTCCATTAGAGATAAGATGTGTATATGCAGAGTTTGCTTCAATAGTGGTGCGCCATGTGCATTTTGCTCTGCAGTCATCAATAAATGGCATAATGCGCTGAAAGCCCCATTGCTGGCATTGTGAAATTATTTGTGGAGGTGCGCCTTCAGGAGCAACATCAAAATAGAGTCCTTCTAAGATATTATCTGTTGGGCGACAAATTGCATCAATCCTTATGTAGATTGTGGCATTGTTGCCTACAGGAGAAGGGAAAAACAGCTCAAGTTTATTCTCTTTTTTGTTATATAAAAAGCTAAGTGGCTTTGAGTCTGAAAAATCTTTACTAGCAGCAAATGCTGCACTTGAAATAGTCAAATCTTGCGCATCTAGTATGATGCTTTTTGTAGGAGCTTCTGGCGCAACAAGAGTTAAAACTTCAGAGCCCTCGACATATGTGTCAAAGAAGCTGAGTGAAAGGTCAACGTGTTTAATTTTAAATGGAGGAGTAGGAAAATCCTTTAATTCAAATTTGTACATATAGTTGCCATAAAGGGTTGTTTGTTATGTTATTCAACACAATGTAGGGAGAAGGTTACAGCAGCAGCATCTATAAGTGGCATTTTTTTCTTTGCATGCTCTTCTCCCCATGGGTCACAATAGAAAATATATTCATTATCGCTTGAAATGCCGATAATTAAACGCATGTGTCCACCATTTGCAGATGCAGGAAGCTTTTCTTCTGGAGCAACACCTAAAATCATACCCCATAGAATGGGTTTATCATCGCTAATAGCTTCTCGAATTGATTTAGCAAATCTTCTTCTTTCAAAAAAGCCAACAGTCTCACGTAGTATGGTTATGTCGGCATCTTTAAATAATTCAGCAAGATAAATATCTTCATTAGCATTAATTTGCAAAATTGGTTTATTTTGCTTGATTGCGATGGAGTTATATTCGTTTACTGTGTCACGAATTCGCTCAATATTGAAATCAATAATTGGCGTTATTTTTACATTAAGCTCGTCGCTTCTAGAGTTGATAGCATCGTACATTCCTTCGATATCTGTTCCGGTATCATTGGAGGACTGAGCCCATTTAGCAATGGTTGCTTGATCTACTAGCATGTTTTTATACTCAAGGGCCATAGCTAGGGTTGCTGGAGCGCAATAACCAGAGCCTTCTTGCTTAAGCATAGGAATGCCAACAATGCGTATGTCATTATTATCGGGGATAAAGACACGCGCATTGAGAGACATACTCGCTACTATTAGAGTAGTAGCACAAATAATAGGCTTAACAAGAGTCTGTCGCATAGATATTAGCTTCGAGTGATTTGTAGGCCAGTATGGGATATTTCAAGATCAACAAAGCGAGCACGTGGATTTGGTGCTTTTTCTGTTAGTGATTCTCGGATTGCAGCTGCGGAGGCTGTGTCCTTTGCTAAAATTAGCATATATCCGCCACCGCCAGCGCCGAGAAGCTTGCAAGCTGGTTTAAATGGAGCAATTTGGTCCATTATTTCTTTGATAGCAGGAGGACAAGTACCCTTGTCTAGCTCTCTATTTAATTGCCAACTACGGCGAATGCCTTCGTCAAAGCTTGCTGTGTCATTACGCTGTAGTGCTTCAGCAATAAAGCTTGCATTTAAAGAAATGTCGTTGATAATAGACATTGTTTCTGCTTTGTTAAGGAAAATAGACTTAACAATTTCTGCGAGAATATTACGAGCTACGCGTGTGATACCTGTGTAATAGAGCATTGCTCTACCAGAATTGATAGCCTCTGCAAATACCTTTTCAGGTAGCCAATGAACATCTGGTAGTTGTGATAAATCTGCACTTGTGGTTGTTAACTTCAGGCTTGGATAGATGCCTCCAACCTGATCCTGCCAACCACCACCAGAGGAAAGAATCTGTTCAAGTACAGATGTGCGAGCAAAGATTTCATTTGCAGACCAATTGTGGCTGCATACCTCACCTAAAACGCCAAGGATTGTTGCAGAAAGAATGCTGCTTGTTCCAAGCCCCGATCCTTTAGGAATTGCTGCAAGCATTGATAGTTCAATACCACCACCAAACTCTGTCATTAACTGCTTTTCAAGAGATTCATAGCCACCATTAACATGGAAGTTTGGATCAAAGCCAGATAGACGTAGTGCTGCACGTGCAATGCTAAAGCCACCAAGCTCAGAGGTAGAAGTGAGCTCCTCATATGTTTTAATTGTTTCAGCAATGCCTAAGTCAATGCTACGGATAACAATGTGAGGTGTTGTGCAGATGCGTACGAAGGTTTGAATAGGAGGCTGCCCATTTAGGTTAACAGCCACATTTAGCACTCTGCCACCATTTTCTAGACAGAAAGGAGGTGTGTCTGACCAACCACCTGCAAAGTCAAGACGAGCAGGGGAGCGGCCCCAAATGATTTGGTCATCAAGAATATTGCGCACAGGGCGCACCTTCTTTAGGGCCATATCATCAATCATAAGCTTGCGCAATGTGTTGAAGGCTTTGTCTGTAAGCTTATCGTCATTATTCTTTGCCGCCTCATACATGTAAGCATGTACAAGAGGGAGGGAGCTATTTTGTTGCTCTAGTTTTTCAATTGGAATTTTAATGTCTAGTTGTGCTAGAGCATTGAGGTCGGTAATTTGGAATAGCTCTTGGAGCTGTGATTCTGAAAGATTTGCAATTTGCTCTTTAACCAATTTTTTGCGTTGAGCTGTTCGACTTGTTAAATCACAGGTTTGTACCAAATCTGTTGCAGAAACACGTATTGATTTTAGCCAAATATCACGAGCTTCAGTATCATTTGGATTTGTAGTAAACCAAGCTATGAGTTTTGACATGTCTTCTGGCGTTTTTGCTAAAGGGAATAGAGGTACATTTTGTATGTCACCATTAAATCCTAAATCTGTAGGATTTAAGTTTCTAGCCTCAAACCAATCACAAATTGGAATACCTAGGTATAGTGTTGAAGAGTCTTCAATATTTCCCTTAAAGGTATCGTCAAAGCCATAGATGCGAAGAGCAGATTCTGCAGAACCAATTACACCACACATATCAACACAAGTGCCAATAGGCAATCTAACGTTTGGTATTTCGCAGCTGACGCCTGTAATTACATTTGAGCCGATTAAATTCCAGCTTTCTGGTATAATTGAATTTTCAATCCAAAGATTATGGCAGTTACTAATGTTTGCCTTTACAGAGGAGTGAAGTACTACTGTGCTTTGAGCCTTGTCGCTAGCAGTATGACCAAATGCGCGGCGGTCTTCAGCTGGGTGTGATAGCTGTGCTACTGAGCTTAGTACACTACGATTTGTTCCAAAATGGAAGAATTTACCGCTGTTTAATGGTAATACGGCGCAAGTAAGCTGGTTAATCTCATGGTCATCACTTTGAGCAATTTCGCCAAGTGCTGTACCAAATTTGTCAAATAGCTCGTAGTAACCGCATTTGCCACCTTCAAAGCATTCTTTTTCAATATCCCATCCACATTTTTTCATTAGCACTTCAACAGCGCGAGCACTAAATAGCCATACACCAGTGTCTAGGAAATAATTGTATTTTGTGGAAAGCTTGTTGATTTCTTCTACAGATGGTTTCTGAAGGAAGAATGTAAGGGTTTGAGGATTGTCAACTGGGCAGAAAATTACGCCATGATTTCGAGCTTCCTCTGGAGAAGCCGCAATACCTGCGATAAGCACATCAACTTCAGGGAAGATAGGCATTGCATCAGGCGATGTTACAAGAGTATCACCACAGGCAACAATCATGCGATATGAATCTGGTGCATGACGTACAATATGGCGGCAGCTACTTTCCTGTAGGTTGATTAATCTTTGATCTGGATGCTGACCCTTCATAGAAGGGAATAGAGGTAGAGGAAGCATAAGCTTGCTCTCAGCTGCATAAGCAGGTAGACGGCGGCTCTGACCGCTTCCATGAATGATAAGCTTGCGAGTTGTATTTAGCCAATCTCTAAAGGAAGCATTGTCTTGGCGAGTTGATTGCCATGCTTCATATAGAATATTGGCGGTGCCGCCACCACTTCCTAGCTGTGAACCAGGAGGGTCTGATGCAGCAAAAACAATGTTTGCTCCAATATTTGAATAATCTTGGCTCACTGCTCCAGGTGGAACAGAAATAATTGTTTCAATCTTACCATTCATTGTCATCGTCCTCTTCGTAGTCATCACCCATGCCCCATGGATCACGGTCGTCATCAAAGAAATCATCGCGCTCATCATCCATGTTGTATTCATCATTGCCATACATTGCTCTGCCTTGAGGAGAGAAATGCTCTGGGTCTTCAGCGTAGTCGTCAAAGCCAGAACCATATTGCTCTGGATTTGGACCCTCGCTTAGGCTATCAATAGTGATTGGGTAAAAGGTTTTTTCGTCGTATTCAGGTTTTTCGTCAGTAACCTCGATTTGGAAAATCCACTCATCAACATCAAGCTTATACACATAGTAGAAGCCAAAAGGTATATCCTTGCGAGCATATTTGCTAATAAGCATATCTTCATAAACGTCGGTGTCAAATTCATCGTAGTCGCTACCATCAAAATCCTCAGGGATATACTCTCTATCACATAGATCATCAAGCTCTTCAGTAAAGAAGAAAGAGAATTTCATTTCGTCATCAAAGCAGATTGAGTCAAGGATTGCAATGTGTAAATCATAGAGATTTGCATTGTTTGTTACGTCAATGTAGCGAACACATTTATCATCAAGCCAAGGACCTTCCATGCATGTTACGCGAAGACGAGTAACAGTTGGTTGGTTTGCTACAGGTGCCTTCTTTGCAGGCTCAGCCTTCTTTGCAGGAGCTTTCTTTGTGGGCTCTGCCTTCTTCACAGTCGCTTTCTTAGCAGTTGTCTTTTTCGCTGTTGTCTTTGACTCTTTTGTTTCTGTTTTTTTCATATCGTATTTTTAAAGGTTGTGCGTTAAATTAAATTTTAAATCCAGCATTTTGTAGGAACTCAGCAGTAATTTTGCTTTTTTCCTCTGTCTTGGAGGAGCTAACTTGCTGTGTTGCATAGCGAGCTAATACATCCGTCTCCAAATTTACTTTGTCACCAACGCGCTTCTCTCCGAGAGAAGTGTCCTTTAGTGTCGTGGGTATTATGCAAACTTCAAATTCAGTATTGTTTACTAGCTTGGCAACAGTTAGGCTAATCCCATTAATTGCAATAGATCCTTTGTAAACGATTTGAGAGAGAAGCTGCTCGTTTGCTTTGATGCGGATTGTGATGTCACGCCCCGTTGGGGTTATTGCAACAATGGTTCCTGTTCCATCAACATGTCCTTGGACAATGTGTCCGCCAAAACGAGCATCTGCACGCATTGCTCGTTCAAGGTTTACGCTTGCGCCTGTTTTTAATTTTGCTAGAGTCGTTACATCAAGAGTCTCCTTGAGAACATCTACCGAAAACCCATTGGCATCGTGTGATACAAGAGTCAAGCATACTCCGTCTACAGCAATGCTTTCTCCTAACTGATATGGATCATTAGCCCATGCATCGCATTCAATGCGTATGCAGCTGCCACCATTTTGCTGGGTTATGCCTTTGAATCGGCCTATTTTTTGAATTAGTCCCGTAAACATAAATTTTCTCGTGAGTTAAATTAAATCGTTTGGTTTAAGAACAAGCTTAATGTCTGAACCAATTTGAGTCATTGAGCAAATTGAAAAGCTAGGAGCAGTTGGCAAATCAAAAGGGATTGAGCCAAATGTATGCTTTTGTGTTTCACCAAAAATTTTTGGCGCGATGAACATTACTAGTTCGTCTACAAGCTTTGCATTTAGAAGAGATGATGCAAGCTCTGCTCCTCCTTCGCATAGAATATGTAGGAGGCCAATTTCTCCAGCTTTAGCTAATAACGCATCAAGGGATAAGGTTGGGCGTGCTTGTTTGGAAAAAGGAAATTCGGTTGGAAGTACCCATACGATTGCCCCTGTGCTTTCAATTTGCTTACGGTGCTCTATTGGGCAATGCTCGCTGGTTGCATAAATTGTTAACTTAGCTAAGCCATCTGTAAAGCATTTTGCAGAGATAGGGACTCTGCCACAGGTGTCGAGTATGATGCGATATCCTGGTTGATTTAAACCATCCTCGCCTTCTCGAAGTAGGGATGGATTATCCTCGCATGCAGTGTTACAACCAACAAGCACAGCATCAGCTTTTGCACGTAGTATGCGTACATCCTTGCGAGCTTCAGTACATGTAATCCATTTTGATTGTCCTGTGTGATCAGCAATTGCACCATCAAGTGTTTGCGCCATTTTTAGTGTTAAGAATGGACGGCGTGTTGTAATCCACTTAAAAAATGGTGCTAGCTGTTCTATTGCCTTTTGTTCAAGAATGCCAGTTGTTACTTCAATACCAGCGCTTTGAAGTATTGCAATAGCTTTTCCTGCGTGCTTTGGATTTGGATCAAGTGTAGCGATTACCACTCGGTATGGCTTTGCTTTTAAAATTGCTTCTGTGCAAGGAGGTGTTCTCCCCGTGGTAGAGCAAGGCTCAAGAGTCACGTATAGAGTAGAGCCTTCATATTCTTGAGTTGGGAGCTTAGATAGGGCTGATGCCTCAGCATGAGGAGCCCCAGCAAAAGCATGATAGCCTTCAGCGATAATATTATTATTTTTGACAATTACACAACCCACAGGTGGATTAGGACGAGTATGACCTAGCCCCTGAGCTGCTTGCTCAAGTGCTTTTGCCATGAAAAACTCATCAATTTGTTTTTGACCGGTCATACGATATTTTAGTAAATTTCAAATTTAAGTTGTTTATACTCATAGAGTATAACATAAGCAGAGATAAAAAACAACAAACAACAACTAATATCTAAATTATTCACCCCAATTCCATAATTCTGTAATGGGGTGTTAATTCTACTAGCGTGATGCACACGATGGTTAAAATGTGAGGTCTAGCAGAGAAACCATAGTTCAACTATAAATCGTAAAAGTGCTTAATACAATTTGTTTGTAGTTGTTGTATAGTGGTTTGTTCGGTTACTTGACTTTATTGGTTTATGCATTGTATAATACACGCAATTCCTTTTAAAGAGATTGGTTTAATTAAGATAATATTGACTAATTTAGGAATGCATTAAACATTTAAACGTTAGATAGTTATATAAACAAAACGTTGTCAGTATGGTATTTAGTTCTATAACATTTTTGTACTTCTTCTTGCCCGTAGCTTTGGTGCTTTATTTTTTCTCTCCCAAGGTACTTAGAAATTATGTGCTTTTAGTCTTAAGTCTTGCCTTTTTCGCATGGGGAGCACCAAAGTTTTTGTTTGTTCTTATTGGCTCGTGTTTATTAGATTTCTTGGTTAGTCGTAAGCTTTCTCCTGGCGCTATTTCTAACGGTAAACGTAAGCTTTTCCTATTCCTCATTATAGCGTTGAATTTAGGGCTTTTAGGGTACTTTAAATATGCTAATTTTGTTGTAGACCAGCTCTATAGAATTTATGATCTATTAAATGTTTCAAAATTTGCTTGGGAGGAAGTGATTTTACCTATTGGTATTTCCTTCTTTACATTCCAAAAGATTAGTTATTTAGTCGATGTTTATAGGGGAGAAGTGGAGCCATCTCGTTCCCCAATAGATCATCTGCTTTACATATCGTTATTCCCTCAGTTAATTGCTGGACCAATTGTGCGTTATCATGATGTTGCAGAGCAAATTCGTGAACGTAAAACAGATACTCACACATTTCTTGATGGACTTTGGCGGTTTTCGCTCGGTCTTTTCAAAAAGGTTATAATTGCAAATTGTTTTGCTAGAGTGGCGGATGCTATGTTTAATGCAACCTATGAGTTAACCACCGCAGAGGCATGGGTTGGTGCTTTGGCATATACCTTCCAGTTGTATTTTGATTTCTCTGGTTATTCGGATATGGCAATTGGTTTAGGGAGAATTTTCGGCTTTAGATTCCTCGAAAATTTCCGTTTCCCGTACATCTCTCGCAGTATAACAGAGTTTTGGCGTAGGTGGCATATTTCATTGGGTCGCTTTATGATGGAGTATTTATATATTCCATTGGGAGGTAATAAAAAGGGTTCATTTTGTACAATGCGCAATCTTTGGTTAGTATTTCTTTTCTCAGGTTTTTGGCATGGAGCTAGCTGGAATTTTATTATTTGGGGTGCATGGCATGGCTTTTGGATATCCTTTGAGAGATTTATAGGCAAAGAACGCCTTGCAAAGATTCCACAAATTCTTTCAATACCATTTACGTTTTTCATTGTTGTAATTGGTTGGGTCTTATTTAGAAGTCCTGGTACAATCAATTCTCTTAAGATATTTAAGCCTATGTTTGGAATCGGCGCTGTTGAATCCAATAGAAATATTCTCCCAGAAATATTCTCAAACACCTATTTCATCGCGATAACTATTTTAGCTGTGATTTTCGCATTTGCACCATTGTTCTTTAAATGGGCAAGAATTTTGGCAGATAAGAAGGATAGTGAAGTGTTGACCGATAGTGAGGTTGCACCAATGTGGAAGGAAACATTATGTTTTGGTGCATCTCTTGCTATTCTGATTGTTTCAACAATGGAGCTATGTGCTACTAGTTTTAACCCATTTATTTACTTCCAGTTCTAATTATGAAAGCTAAGATTTATAGAATTTTAAGATATGCGATGATAGTGCTATATTTTCTAGCACTAATTGTTCCAAATATACATAGATTTTCACCAGTTGTTGGTAGAATTTTCCCATCTTATGAAGAGACTCCTCTTATTGGTATTCACAAAGCAGATAGTGTAGCGCCTAAGTTTACGATGGAAGATTGGTTTAGTGGTAAATATGCTGCTGACACAGATAAGTGGATAAAAGATCATCATGGTTTTGCAACAGACCTGGTTCGACTCCACAGATATGGATTATATAAACTAACAGGGCAAGTGGTTCATGCTCCTGCAACAAATAACGACACATTAATTGGTAAAAATGGATATTTGTATGAGAATCTATATGTGATAGACGCTGTTCGTAAGCCAGGTATGTCTGAGTCCGATATTTCAAAATTTGTTGGAGGACTAGAGCAGGTTAGAGATGAGTTAAAGGAAAGAAACACTGCATTTGTTGTGATTCTAGCACCAAATAAAGCATTAATTTGCCCTGAAAATCTTCCTGCTTGGGCGCGTGATTTATCTAAATATGAGAATTCTGATTACTATCTCTTTAAGCAAGAACTAGAAAAAAGAGGCATCTCTTGCTTTGATTCTAATCAATATTTTAAAGAAAATTGGGCCACACATGAGCAGCTTCATGCACCGCACAGTGCCCATTGGAGTTATTACGGTGCATGGATGGTGTTCACTAATACAATTCCATTAATCAATGCTCAACAAGCATTAGATATTGAACTTCCTGTTCCAGAATTAAAGGATATTCTTATAGCTGAAGCAGTTGGAATGGACGATGAGCTTCGCCCTCAGTTAAATTTACCAAGGTTCTGTACTGATTATTCAGAAAAATTGGTTTCTGAATATCCAGTTCCAAATCCTGATTTAGGTGATGCTTTTGTTTGTGCAAAAAATGCCCGGGAGAAAAAACTTAAGGCGTTAGTCATAGGTGATAGCTATGGTTTTGGGTTGTGTGATGCAATGGTTCGCCAGCCTATGTTTGATGAGATTACTTATTGGTATTACTGTCGAACAACGTATTTAGTGACAGGCCCAAATGATTATTCTAAAAAGCGTTGGTTATATGCTAATTATAATAATATGGGAATACATAATAAAAAAGATGCATATGAAGCATATTGTAAAAATGCAGATGTTGTTTTCTATGTGGTAACAACCTTTAATATAGATAAACTTGGTTGGAATTTCCCTAAAACAATGGTGCATGCTTTCAATAACGAGCAGTAAGTGATTGTCTCGCAATTTGTCTCAGTAATTTTGTGAAATTAAAAGATTTACTAAATTATTTTTTTTCAAAAAATCAGTTGAATTGCGGGTTGACTTTTTGGTACAATTTACCCCATTATTTTGCGCGAGTTAAGGCATCTCATGCAAATCGCAGCATAAACGCCGGGTGGCGTCCAATAGCTAGCAGTTATATTAATTAACCCCAAAAGCCTAAAAATAATAACATGCTAAAAACAAAAAAAGGCAGAGACTTGGCAAATAGCCAGGAAATGAATGAACTTCTAAATGCAACACTACAGCAGGCAGAAGAAAATCGCATTATCAAGGGTATGATCCTTGAGGTTCGTCCAACTGAGGTTCTAATCGATGTTGGCGGTAAATCTGAGGGTTCAGTACCAGCTAATGAGTTCGAAGATATTGCATCTGTAAAGGTTGGTCAGGAAGTTGACGTACTAGTTCTTCAGGCAGAAAATGAAGATGGTATGGTTGTTCTCTCCAAGAAAATGGCAGACGATAAGATTCGCTGGGAGGCTGTTCTAGAGCGCTACAGCGAGGGCTGCACAGTTAACGGTACTGTTAAGAGCAAGGTACGTGGTGGTCTACTAATCGATGTTGATGGTGTAGAGGCATTCCTACCAGGTTCACAGATTGATGTTTCTCCTGTACACAGCACAGATGATTACCTTGGTCAGCAGTACGAGTTCAAACTAATCAAGATTTCAAATGATCGCCGCAACATCATCCTTTCACGTCGTGAATTGATTGAGGAGCGTCAGTCAGATAAGCGCCGTGAGCTATTGGCAACTCTAGAGGTTGGTCAGCGCCGCATCGGTAAGGTTAAGAATATCACAGATTTCGGTGTATTCGTTGACCTAGATGGTATTGACGGTCTTCTACACATCACAGATCTTACATGGGGCCGCGTAAAGCACCCAGGTGATTTGGTAAAGGTTGGCCAGGAGCTTAACGTAATCATCCTAGAGATTGATCGTGATCGTGAGCGCATCTCACTAGGCCTAAAGCAGGCACAGGCAAATCCATGGGACGATATTGAGGCTCGCTACCCAGTTAACAGCCGCCTACGTGGTAAGGTTGTAAATCTAGTTGCTTACGGTGCATTCGTAGAGCTAGAGGATGGTATTGAGGGTCTTGTACACGTTTCTGAGTTCTCTTGGACACGCCGCGTAGCTCGCGCATCTGACGTTCTAAATGTTGGTGACGAGGTTGACGTTGTTGTTCTAGGCGTAAACAAGGAGGATCAGAAGATCGCTCTTGGTATCCGTCAGACAGAGGAAAATCCATGGGATACAGTTCAGGATCGCTACCCAGTTGGCACACGCGTTAAGGGTAAGGTTCGTAACTTCACATCTTACGGTGCATTCATTCAACTTGAGGATGGCATCGACGGCATGATCCACGTTTCAGACATGAGCTGGACACGTAAGATCAATCACCCAACTGAGCTTCTACAGAAGGGACAGGAGGTTGAGGCTGTTGTTCTAGAGGTTGATTCTGATAATCAGCGCATTTCTCTAGGTCTAAAGCAGGCTTCTGAGGATCCATGGAGCAACATCACAGCTCGCTATGCTGTTGGTCAGATGGTTAAGGGTAAGGTATCTAAGATCGCTTCCTTCGGCGCATTCGTTGAGCTAGAGGGTGGTGTTGATGGTCTAGTACACATTTCTCAGATTAGCGATGATCATGTTGATCGCGTTAAGGATGCTCTAAAGGTTGGTCAAGAGGTTGAGGCTCGCATCGTTCGCATTGATAGCGATGAGCGTCGCATTGGTCTATCTCTAAAGGCACAGGGCGGTGAGGATGAGGACTTTGATATTCCAGCTGAGTATGCAGCTGAGCAGGGTCTTCGCGCTGATCAGAACATCGTAGGTCTTGCTTCTGCATTTGATGAGGCTTTCTCAACAACAGAAGAGTGGACACCTGGTGAGAAGAAGTCTGAGGAATAATTTTCCTTAGAAATTCTAAGCTAAATAAAACGGTGGTGAGTATAAAGCTCCCCACCGTTTTTTTATGTATGACGGGCATGTCATAGTTCTATGGTGAAAGTCCAACGGGGGGTAGTTACCGACCAACCCAATAGCGACTCCCAAGGTTTATGTTGCGAGGCATAGGCGAGAAGAAGGGATAGCGAAATCGTAGCCTAA
>JAZNPC010000030.1:0-8422 GCA_045589455.1 Kiritimatiellia bacterium | reverse complement strand
TGAGCAAAGGAATAAATACCCTTGAAAATTAGTAAAACAAGCCATAATTTTCTCCTATCATGGCTTATTATACGTAAATTTTCAACTCAAACAATAGAAAAAGGCTGTTGCAAATCTTTTGAGTTTTGCAACAGCCCCTTTTTTTTATTTTACTGTACATTCACTCAGGACATTATTATTATTTACTTCTGATGCTTATTTATAGTAGAATACTATTAAGTTTAAAGAGGTTTATTTCTCTTAAAGGACAATTAAAATCAAAACAAATTGACACAAAAAAGGAAAATTATGAAAATTAGAAATGTATTCTCAATGTTTATGCTTGCTGTAGCAATGCTATTCGTTGTTGGTTGTGGTGGATCACCTAAATCTGCTATTGAAAATTGGGGCGAGGCTATGCTTGATGGCGATTTAGAAACCGCAAATGAATATACAGCAGATGGTTCCAAAGGCATGAATGAACTTCTTATGATGGGCGTATCAGCGGATAAAGAGGGCTTTGAAGAGATGCTAGAAGATCTTCTAGATGGCGAGGTTGATTACGTAGATTCAGAGACAGGTAATGATGCTGCTAAAGTAAGTGGCGAAAAACATGAGATTATGCTAGTTAAAGAAGATGGCGAGTGGAAGGTTTGCCCAGTAAAATAATAAGCCTATTTTTTAAATAAACTTAAAAAAGGAGTCGTGGGAACACGGTTCCTTTTTTTTACACTGTGATTCACACAAAAGCTGTATTTCCAATTGCAACACAACATCAATTTTGGTAATACAACATCCATTAATTTGTTATAAAACTAAAAAGGGAAAATTATGAAACAAAAAAAACATTTCTCATTGTTTGCACTTGCAATCGCGATGCTATTTGTTGTTGGTTGTGGTGGATCACCTAAATCTGCAATTGAGAATTGGAGCGAGGCTATTCTTGAAGGAAACATAGAAGAAGCAAATAAATATACTGCAACAGAATGCCATGGTATTAACGAATTTTTAATTTTGAGCTTAAAAAGCGATTCACGTGATAGAGAAGAATTTAAAACAGATATTGAAGATCTTCTAGGTGGCGAGGTTGATTATGATGGCGGACAAAAATTCTATGCTGGCGAGGCGGCCTTTGTTGAAGGCGAAAAGACAGCAATGATGGTAGTTAAAGAAGATGGCAAATGGAAGGTATTCCCAGTAAAGTAGCATCTTAAATGCACCTCTACAAAAACAAAAAGGTATTATGGAAAGTGGATACATAATTCAGATGCACCATCAGGCCTTACCTAGCTCCTCTTTAACTTTACTTTTATGGAATTTATGTGGTATCATTTTGAAAACTTTTGCCACCCAGCATCAAACTAACTTGTCTTATACAAAAAATTAATTTATACAATCTAACGACATAAAACGATGAACCTCTTCAAAAAAAATGCGAACCCCAACACCTGGAAACATAACTTATTGTGGTTTTGTGCTTTTATTTTGTTGTCTGTTGGACTAATATATGTAGAATATACAACAAGAGAGATAAAAACAACATTAAATTTTGAGCAACAATATAATGCTATTAAAAAAAATGCGACTACCGGAGATATAATTCTCCGTTCAGGAACAGGATTCTGGTCAGACAGATTTAGAGCAGCAAATACACATGACAAGAGATTCTCTCATGTTGGTATAATTAAAATAATTGATGGTGAATTTCATGTTTTACATGCCTCCGGCAACCAAGTAACTGGTTCTGGTGTTGTCAGTATAGTTACACTTGAAAACTTCATAGCTGCCTCAAAGGATGCTGGTCTTGTTCGTTTAAAAACCTTTTCTCCAGAGATTTTTTTACAAAATGCGGAAGCATATATAAATACACCCTTTGATTGGGAATTTGACAAAAATGACGATTCAAAAATTTATTGTACAGAATTGATTTATTGGTCATTAAAAAAGATAGACCCAAATTTCTCTTTTGAAGAGGTAGATGGATTTATTTTGCCAGAGGCTTGTTTAGATCCAAATTACTTTGAAGAAATCAAAATTGATTTTTAAGCTAGTTTTATTTTTATTAAAAAATAAATTATTTTCATATCCGTACAAACATAAATTTTCTACAAGCTTTTAGCGTAATAGTTATTATTCATATAAAGCGCTAAATTTAAATAATTTATATTTTGATTTAATCTTTTAACGGGTAAATAGCTTAGACGTGCCCTACTTATATCCCATTTATTTTTGCATTTGCACCAATATAATGATTATGATATATTAATATAGTATAGAAAATTAAATGGAAAATTGTACATCATGAGATTTATAAAATTAGATAGACCTCTTGCTATATTTGATATTGAAGCAACAGGACTAAATGCACGAACAGACAGAATTATTGAGCTTTCTGTAATTAGAATTGAAACAAATGGTGCTCGCTCATCGCAAACTTGGCTTTTAAATCCAGGCTGCCCTATTCCTATAGAAACAATTGCGATACATGGTATTGATGACGACATGGTCAAAGATTGCCCTAAATTTGCTGATGTTGCTAATGAAATTTTTGATTATTTTGAAGAGTGTGATTTGGGTGGCTTTGGTATGGGTAGATTAGACATCCCTATTCTCGAAGAAGAATTTCTACGCTGTAATTTAAAATTCAACCCTAATGAACGACGCCAATTTGACGCTCAGAGAATCTTTCATAAAAAGGAACCTCGAGATTTATCTGCTGCAATGCGTTTTTATTGCAATGAAGAGCTTACTGATGCTCATGGTGCTGAAGCTGATACAGAGGCAACACTTCGTGTGCTTGAGGGTGAATTTGCTAAATATGATGATCTTCCTACAGACCCAGAAGAATTGGATCGTCTAATTAATGAACGAGATCCATTTATGCTTGATAGAGAGGGTCGTTTACGTTGGCTTGATGGAGAAATAACCATCAATTTCGGAAAGAAAAAAGGCACTCGCTTGCGTGACCTTGTTATAGACGAGCCAAGCTTCCTTAAGTGGATGCTACGTGGTGATTTTGGTCACGACACAAAAGAAATCATAAAAAATGCAATGGCAGGACGCTGGCCAGCACCACCTCCTAACACACCAACCTCTCAAAGTATAAAGCTTTAATATTATTCTTTGCAAAACCATAATTTGGAGTAGCTATGAAAGAATATAGACTAACAATCATAAGCGGCAACAATGTCGGAAAAGCTCAAATTATAAACTCTTATCCCGTAACTCTTGGACGTTCTTCTAAGAATGATTTTGCAGTACCCGACGAGCTACTTTCTCGTCATCACTGCTCTATTGACATGAGAAACAACGAGCTTTGGCTAACCGACCTTGCTTCTGCAAATGGAACAGCTGTTAACGGAAAAATCATAGACGAAATTAAACTTTCTGTAGGCGATATTATTCAGATTGGCGACACTTCAATTAAACTCACAGAGGCAAGCGAAAATGCAACAACGATGGGCTCTGCCGTGCCTGAGCAAAAAATCCATGATCCTATTTTGCCAAGCATCAAAGCAGGGGCACCAAAGCAAGCTCATGATGGTAAAATTGATTTAGGCTTCAATTCCTCATCTGGCTCCACCGAACAAGCAAAGGAGCAAAAGAAAAAGGATATCAAGGCAATAAGAAATCTTGCTATTGTAGCTATTTCAACCTTTGCTATTGTAGGCATCTTTATGCTTTTATTTTTAAATCAGAAAAATGAATCAGAAGACCCTAGCACAACTGCTGTTAAAGCATTAGAGCCTTCTCTTGAATTTTACTACACTGAAATTGAAGCAACTGAAAGCAATATTTTTAGATATGAAATCAAGCTTACTCATGATGGATACCTAATCGCAATAGTTGATGATTTAGCACAAGGCAGACATGTTGAAAAAAAATCTGAACATCCTATAAGTAAGGAGCTTATTTTATCCCTAAGAGAAAAAATCCATCAAGCTGGATTTTCTACGCTTGCAGACCTTTATGAAGACATTAATAAACAGGGAGAATGGAACGAGACTTCTATAACAATAATTGACACAAAGGAAGTCAAAACTGTTAGATTTGTAAATAAGCAGTTCCATGAAATCTTTGCTTCCGTACGTGATGAGCTTCGTGCCTTTGCTGAAACTGAATTGGATTTAAAATCAATTAACTATTCTAAAGAAAAATTAGAGGAATTAGCATTAGAATCAATTCTGCTTGCGGATAAATTTTATGCTGAGATGGAAATTGCCCCAGATAATTTATTTAAGGCAATTCGCAACTATTCAAAGGCTATTGAGTATCTTGAAAACTTTTCACCAAAACCAGATGCATATGACATCGCATTTGACAGGAAAAGAGAGGCAGAAGCCATCCTAGAAGAAAAATTACAAAATCTAGAATCAGAGGTACAGTTAGCAAGGCGTCTTGAAGATTGGGAAACAGCAGCAGATTATTTGCGGGAGCTACGTGAAATGATACCAGATAGACACGATCCTCGTTATCAAGAATATGATCGCCAATTACGTCAGGCAGAGGATCGCATTCGAACAACCCACTAATTTATCAGGAGAGGGCAATTATGAAATCAATATTTAAGCTTTTCTTTTCGGTAATTTTTCTTGTAGCAGCAATATCACCTTGCTATGCAGAAGAACAAACACCTAATGGCAAACTTGAAATTCAAACAAGTCCCTATGGTGCAAAGGTTATTATTGACGGCGAATATAAGGGAAACACCCCATTTACATTCCATGCAAATCCAAATACGCACAAATATGTTATAGAGATTCAGGCAGATGGTTACAAAACAGAATACAAAACAGTTGTGCTACGCCCTGGTTATTCAGAAACATTGAGCTACTCTCTTATACCAAGCACATGTTTAGCGCTAGTTACATCTGAACCTGAAGGAGCAACAGTTACGAAAGACGGAATAAATATTGGTGTAACTCCATTACTTATTACAAATCTCACGTATGGTGAATACAATATTGAACTAAATCTTAATGGATACAAGCCTCAAAGTCATATTTTAAAAATTGATTCTGAGACACCTCAAAAATTGCATACACAGCTAGTTAGCACATTTGCTACTACTATTATTTCTTCAGAGCCAACCGGTGCAAATGTTTTTATTAATGGCTCTTCTGTTGGCGTTACTCCATGCTCGCTTGATAATATCCCAGAAGGTAATGCAACTGTAAAAATATTGTTAGATGGATATGAAGAATTTTCTGAAACAATTTCTCTCGTTGCAGGTCAAGAGCATGCAATTAATGCTAATCTAACACCTTTACCATCTTCACTAAAAATAGTTACAATCCCAGAAAAAGCTCGCATCTATATAAACAACCAATATCGTGGTGAATCGCCTCTTGAAATCTCTCCTTTTGAAGCTGGCTCATATAGAATTAGAGCAGAATTAAAAGGGTTTGAGCTTATGGCAAGAACTATTAATGTGAAGCCTTCTGAAAATCGCACCGAAGAATTTAGACTAAAGCAAAACTCCGGAGCAATTTCTGTTGTAACAGTTCCCGCATTCGTTTCTATAAAGATAGATGGTGTTGAATATGCAAAAACAGAACCAGCAGGCGAATCTGATCAGCTCTCTGCAGAAACAATAGTAAATCTAATTCCTGAAGGTGAGCATGAAATTACTTTCTCTCGCGCTGGTTATGCAGATGTAAAGCTTACAAAAACAATAACTCGCAACTCCGTTGAACAATTGGGAACAATTAAGCTAAAGCGCTTATTTATTCCAGATTTTGAAGTAAAAACCAATACAACAACATATCGTGGTATGTATCTTCGTGATGATGCAGAGTTTATTTATCTAGAAACAAAACCTGGTATAACAACTGCTATAGAAAAAACAAAAATTATTAGCAGATAAATTATTAAACAAAAAGAATAACATTTTATATTTAATTATTTTGGGAGGTGTCCTATGAAAGAAGAATTAAAGCAAAAGGTTTATGATGCAAATATTGAGCTTGTAAAGAATGGTCTTGTCATTCTTACTTGGGGCAATGTTTCTGGGATTGATCGTGAGGATGGAATTGTTGCAATTAAGCCTAGTGGTGTAGATTATGCAAAACTTACTCCAGAGGACATTGTTCTTGTTGATCTTGATGGCAATATTGTTGAAGGCAAGCTTCGCCCTTCTTCTGATCTTCCAACACATTTGGCATTGTATAATGCATGGGACAGCATTGGCGGTGTTGTTCATACACATTCTGCGAGTGCAACATCATTTGCTCAAGCAGGAATAGAAATTCCTTGCTTCGGCACCACACATGCAGATCACTTCCATGGTCCAGTCCCTTGTACCCGCATACTAACACAAGAGGAGGTTGAGGAAGCATACGAGCTTAACACGGGTAATGTAATTATAGAGCGCTTCCAACACTTTTCTGGTGGTAATACACAAGAAGAATTGTGCGGGAAAATTATTCAATGTGAGGCAGAGCTAGATCCTGTTGCTGTTCCTGGAGTATTAGTTTCTGGTCATGCTCCATTCACATGGGGACCAACAGCTAAAAAAGCGGTAGAGAATGCTATTGCCCTAGAACAAATAGCTCTAATGGCTATGAACACACGTCTAATAAATCCAAAAGCAGAGACTGTACCTCAATATGTTTTAGATAAGCACTATTTTCGTAAGCATGGTGCAAATGCTTATTATGGGCAAAACTAAAAAATAATTTTGAGAAAATTATGTTAAACACTTGGCCTGTTGCTTGCATTACAATTTTTTGTTGTACCCTACTCTGCCATGCAGCAGAGCCAATAACATTTGCTGAAGCGCCATTTGCTCCTGTTCATATAGGAACAAAAATCTCAATCATTAGAAGTAACTCTTCTGAATTACCAGAATCTATTAATAGAGAGGCATATGCTACTATTGATAGAGCTAGGTATGCTCTAGTTGAACTTCAGAACGACAACGGCACATGGACAACAGATTCTGGTGAGGAAACAATTCTTCCTGCTCTTGCATTATTTGATGGGTTAGATACTTCTCCATTTTATTCTAATGAATTATCCATAGCCACAATTGCTGCTCATGAATGGTTAAAAGACAATGCTAATAAGCCTTGGTCTACTCAACAGATAAAGGAGGCTGCGATTGTTCTTAACTTATTAGCGATTGTTAGACAAACAGATTTAGTTCCTGAAGGCGCTTTGGACCACCTAAATAATATTTCTACACAAAGCGTGCGCGAGCTTGACCCTATTGGCAAATACTTTTTAATTTTAGCATTAGCGCAATATAACTCACTTTCTATAGAATGCTTTGATACAATTATTCGAGAACAGTCAAGCGTAGCAGAAGACGATTTGCTTTCTATTTCTATTATAGGTATATCTAGGCTCATGAGAACAAGCTCTCAAATTCCAGCAAACGATGCTAAAGCATACCTAAGATACATATCTAGCAAGCTACAGCTTGGGTATCATAATCCTTCTCCTGGCGCTAATGAAAGGCTGACACCTCAGTTAGGTTTTCTTTGTATGATATTTGCATCAAGCTTTTCAAATAGACAGCTAGCCCTAGACACAACACTTTTCCCTTATGATTGGCGAAATCATTTAGCTAACCGCATTATTGCCTTACAAATATATTGTCCAAATTCTGGATTGCCATATTGGGAGGAATATATTAATGAAGAAGCTCTTTCACGAAATTCATATAATTCTTTAGAAGCTACAACATTAGCAATCTTAACTTTAACAAATTTAGTAAACTAGAATAATGTAATATGGATCAAAAGAAAATATTACTTCATGCATGCTGTGGCCCATGTGCAACCCACTGCATTGAAACACTTAGAAATGAAGGTATTGAACCTGTTTTATTTTTTTCTAACAGCAACATTATGCCCAAGGAAGAATATGATAAGCGCCTTGAAACAATTCAAAAGCTAGCCAATCTTGTCAATGTAGAACTGGTTATAGACAAATATGACAACGAAGCATGGCGCGGAGGAATTGCTGGCTATGAAAAGGAGCCTGAAGGAGGGAAACGCTGCACTATGTGCTTTACATATAACCTCTCGCGCGCAGCACGGTATGCAACAAAAAATGGTTTCACCTCATTCACAACAACACTTACTGTTAGCCCACACAAAAACAGCGAGCAAATCTTTTGTGTTGGAGATATGCTTGCTGAGGTTGCTACAGAACAAGGCACACCTTTAATATTTGAGCATTATAATTTTAAGAAGCAAAATGGTTTCTTAAATTCCACTCGATTAGCAAAAGAATATAATCTTTATAGACAAAATTATTGTGGGTGTTGTTATTCTATTAATTCAACCTCAAACAAATAATCGAGTAGGAGGAGTTTTAACTCCTCCTCTCACACCACCGTACGTGCCGTTCGGCATACGGCGGTTCAACCCATTTTTTTTTCTTTTATATACTTGATGTCATAGCTACTTGTCTTTCAAGATAGTAATCTAAAAGG
>JAZNPC010000029.1:0-1766 GCA_045589455.1 Kiritimatiellia bacterium | reverse complement strand
TGCAACAAATAAACCATCTCTAAAATCACAAGGCATAGAAAAAAGAAACTGAGATAGTAATTTTTCATAGTCACTCATATTGCAAATATAAGATAAAAACATTTGCTTGCAATTGTAACCGCTCCATATTTCTTCGTGTATGATTTTTGTTGCCAAATCATTTGTAAGGTGTCCTTTGACAGCAAGCAACTTAGACAAATGTAGATCAACATCATAATCACCCATAAATTCGCCACTAAGCCATGCTGTTAAAAGAGATTTTGCTTCTTGATCATCGCAATTCATGAAAATACATTCGTCTTCTCGCTTAAAAAAATTCAATCCCTCTATTATAACACAGTCACATTTACCACTATTATCAATAGTAAGTGTCAGATTATTTTGTTTTGCAACTTTTGAAAAAATTTCTAAATTATTTAACATAATACAAATCCTTTTTTATGACCACGGATGTTGTTGTGTTGGATTTTATTTCCCGCAGAGACGCAGAGACACAGAGACTTAAACCACGATAAATTTGGTGGAAACTTACATACAAACCACTTGCGTTCTAGAGGCTTTATTTCACTAATTATCATTAGAAGTAGTGTTTTTTACTTTTTCTTTTGCTTTTTCCAGAAACTCTTCTAGGATTGGATCATATGGAGAAATCAAATGCCAGTAATTGTTAAAGAATACCGCAATGTAACAATTCAATCTTTTTGACCTTGTGCGATAAGGAATAAAAGCCCAAACCGTTTCTTGTGCTACCCCATTAAAGCCTGCTTCCATAATGTAAAAAGACGATTTAGGTGGGTAGAAAAATTGAATACCTGACAAATCATTAATAAAATCTTCCCTATATGACATATAAATGGCATCATTCACCCCTTTTTGATAGAAAACGTTTTTTATGTGGTTTGAACTAATATTTTGCAAATCATCTGAATTTAAAAAATTAACAAAATTTGTACAAATAGAATATGCATTTGTATATGTATTGTGAATAGCTAATCGTTGTTGTAATTCATCAGAAACAATTTTTGATACCGATAAATAATTTGTTTCGTTTACTTGGATAAAGTTTCTAGGTATTTTTCTACTTGGATATGGTTCTATATGTAGTGTTTTATATCTTATATAACCATTTGTAGAAGTGGTATAGTTTACTTCTGCTAAATCACATCGTGTAATTATGGCAGAAAAATCGTCAATAATTTGCGTTTTTATATCTGTTGATAAATTTGTATCCTCAAATACAAACTCAAATGTATTGGTTCCTATATTAAAGCAAAAAGCATTAAGTGAAACGCTAAATATTATAGTTAATAAAACTCTTTTTTTCATATTATTCCTCTGGTTGAATTATAGGCCTACATTCTAAATATTTATTCAGACATTCTCCTTGATATAAGCAAGGTCTATCTAAATTTGTTGGAGCAAAATTACTATTAGGGATACATGGATTACCATCTAATTGCAAAGCATCTGTCATAATAAATGCAAATACGCAAAGCTGAACAAATTTGCTCTGCTTTCGGATTCTTGCAAATAATAGGTTTAGCTCCTTTGATGCAGAGCTTGCAACAACAAAAAGCCCAGCAATTATTACTCCATATTTAGCAACCAACAACAATAATTCCATTCGCTATCTCCTGATGTGGTAGCAATGGACATAATATAGTGCTGTTGTCTGTGTGCTATTTGATAAAATGGCTGCCGTTGCTTTCATGACACAAATTATAACAAACCAACATAAAAAAAGTAAAACCATATTTATTCTTGCC